>NZ_JBVVOY010000026.1:0-79546 GCF_055807535.1 Bradyrhizobium sp. Kon37 | reverse complement strand
TGGAAGCCGCGCCGGCGCACCACGCGTTCAAAATAGACGTCAAGCACCAATCAAATGGGCCTCAGAGCGACGCTTACAGTTCATCCGGCAATAGCGCCAACTGACAGGCAGCCGAGTATCCCTTTATTCCCCCAGGGAGCACAGGTGTGGTCAATGAGGCTCAGAGAACCAACTTCGTAAGTGTCGTCGCTTGTGCCGCAACGAATGCCTGAGCCGGCAAGTCCCCCAGCAGTCCGCGGTGGAACGCAGCTAACCAGGCGTTTCGTCCCGTCGTGATATAATGATAGCTCACGAGCTTGATGAGCTCTGCATGGATATCGGCGACAGAAATGAGGCCAGCCGTGGGTCCCATGTTGCGCATATGTTGTGGTAGCGTCGCCCAAGCGTTCGTACAGGCGCGCTGAAACTGATCACCGAGCACATACTTCAAATGAAAAGCGATACGCTTTTGCACGGACGGTGCATGGTGAGAGCTGGGAATAGCTTCAAATCGGGCCGCCGGATACGGTTGGATGATCCGTATCTCCCAGAGGTCGGAGTTGGCCAGCGTGTCGAAGTAAGGATGAATGAGCCACTCCTCCGGGCTTTCACCTTTATAGGTGCTGCCCTTGACCGATGAGTTGCAGCTCGTGCAGGCCGGAACGAGGTTCGCCGCCATGACCGAAAACTCAGGAAACGTTTCCTTTGGCAGAAAGTGGTCCAGGGCGCCCGTGACCGAAGACCCACACATCGGACAGCTGGCGACCTGCTGGCTGCGCAGGTTCTTGAAGCGAGTCACACTCTTTCGGTTCTCGTAAAGCCTCTGCTGAACCGTGCCCATTGCCGCCGGGAATTTCGAGCCAACGATCGACCACGGATTGCCGCCATGTACTCGATAGGCCTGATAACATGATGCCCACAGGCCAAGGTAATTAGCCCAGGCCGGCTCCGCACAGATCTTGTTGAGGTAAGCATCGTCCTCCGCAGACGATGGAGCGGTTAGCGCTATCATTGCTGTCGCATGCGAAGGAGGTGGGCCACATAAGAGAGTGTTTCTGGATTCAACCTCTCGCCGTGCTCCTGAACAATGCGCTCGATCGTCACTTCGGGGCCGAGACGATTGACCCAATCTACCAGCAAGTCCTGGTAACCGTGGGAGATGTCGCTATCGCCGAATACAAACTGGGAAATGCTGTCAATGCTCGCTCCGAACGTCTGGAGCCTAGGTTGATCGATCGAAATCGCTCTCTCTTTCAGTGATAATATTCGGACACGCTGCCGAGGGACTTCCCTTACGATATAAGCAGAATGTGTCACGATAATTGCCACGGATCTCGTCGCGGCCAGCAGCGTGTGCAGGATCGACATGAAGTCCGAAACATAATTTGGGTGGAGGTGCGTTTCCGGTTCGTCGAACAACAGCATACTGCCTTGTTCGATCGACCCAACGGCCTGGGCCGCAAACCTCAGCATCGCTTGCTCTCCGCTGCTGAGTGTACGGGGCGCTTCGCCCAGACCGAACGTCACCGGCGACCTGGACCAGTCGACCATGCGAACCAACTGCAGTTGACGCTGCTCGTTCAGCGATCTGAACAGGGGAAAATAGGCTCTACCCTGCCAGGTTCTCACGTCGAACAGATCGTGAGGCTCCGATTGATCCCTGAGAGGCAGGTGGATCGTCTTTGAAAAGGACAGGGGGGCTAGCGACCTTTCCAGCATGTTCAGCCGACTCGGTCCGCTAAATGGCATACCTTGGGAGAAAGGCTCAAACTGCCTGTGATCGCGCAAGCAATCGATCAATGCGCCGGTCGATGCATCGGCCCCGGTGTCCGTATTGGCAATCATCGAAAAATACTGATAGTCGACGCCTTCCCAAGGCGGGATCGATCGTGGGTAGGAGTCCGACGCCACAGATGAAAAGACCATCAATCGGCTGAACGTTGGGGCGGTTTCGAAAGCGGTCGAGACTGCTGGCTCGCCGACTTGGGGAGATCGTTGCGAATGGATGAGGCTTAGCAAAAGCTGGGTCTTGCCGGTTCCGTTTCGTCCGATGAGGACCGCGACACGATCACGATTAAGTTCGTCCGATCGAAAGTCGAAATTGATGTCATAGGGATTGTCGGCCGCAAGCAGGTTCGTCGCCATGTGGAAGCTTGTCGCCGCATCAGGGACTGGAGCTTGCGGTTCGGGTCGCAAATAGCGACGCCCGTGGCGGAACGCGACATAGTTCGAGCTGGCCCTTAGCGCGCCCAGGTGAAATCGGTCTGTGTCGAAAAGCGCCAGACGTGCGGTATCCGTGCCCTCTGTCCGAAGAACGACCGCGTCACCGAGCAATCGCAGTGACGTCATAGCGCGCGCGAAGCCAAGCAATTCAATCAGCGAGCCGTATGACTCAATGCTATCGAGAATGCCAACGTAGCTCGCATTCGCAAGCTCGATTGGCACCCAAGGTTGGTGAAGAAGCAGTTGCTTGAAGAAGTCGTCAGTTCGATCGAACCCAGAAACCATAAAATGCATATCGAACGGTACGGGCTGTTGTTGCGGCAGCAGCACCAGAAGGCGCGCGGTGAAATAGTAGGTGAAATCATTCCAGGTACTGTGTTGTGGTATCACCGCGACGGCAGGTCGTGCGATCGGAGCAAGCGCTGCCGTATTCGCGTCGCGCGCGAATATAACGGGAACCGGGGCGTTTGCGGGAATGGGCTCTGCAGTGCTCACGATGCGCGGAACTATAAGGAATGGAGAATCGGGCGACAATCCTCGATCGAGAACTACAGCAATCGCGCTTTGTGGCAACCCACGCTTTCGGATACCGAATAGCTATTTGTCATCCAGTCCGCGAGATTTGCGATAGCTACAAGGTCAAGGGGATGCGTCGAACCTCTGTCGCGTTGACTCTCGCCATTCTGTCGAGTGTGGCGCTGGCCGACGATTTTTGTCGGACAGGCCAGCGTGATCGACGGCGACACCCTGGAAATGCATGGCGTGCGCATCCGGCTTTGGGGCGTCGATGCACCGAAGAGCGGCCAGCTGTGCCGCGGCGAGGACAGCTTACAGTATCGATGTGGTCCGCAGGCCGCGAACGACCTTGACGCCTTCATTGCCCGCCGTCCCGTCAATTGTGTTCCAGTCAGCCTCGACCCATATGGCCGCACGGTGGCGACCTGCTCGGTCGCGGGTAGGATCTCGGTGAATGGCTTGTACGCAACGGCCTTGCGTTGGATTGGCCCCTATACTCGAAGGGCAGGTATCGCGAAGCTCAGCGCGAGGCTGAGCGCACCGGCCAGGGCCTCCGGAAAGGCAGCTACGTCGACCCGTGGCTCTATCGTGCATCCATCCGCGCAAGTGGAAAGCCGTCCGCCTGTTCAGATGATGGAAATGCCCATCCTTGTTGTCATCGCAGCAAGGCGCCAACCCACAAGGCAATTGTTTATCACCGCATTTGCCCCGGTGGCTCTGGCGCGGTTTGGGCGACTCACGCTACCCATCATTCCCAGTCACCTCACTGCACAATGGGAATGAAATGGTTGCAGCCACCCGTGAATTGCCGGTCTCTGGTTACACGCTTGAAGTGGACGGCCGGTTCAAAGCTGAATTTGCAACCAGAGACGGCGCCAGGGCAGGTGGCGAAGAACTGAAGAAGCGTTTTCCCATGCTTCAGATCAGGATCTATGACGCGCAGACGCATGCGCGCGAGGAAATCTAGGTCCGCTGATTCAAGTTTTGGTGGAGTTGCTCGGCCAGAGCGCGTGCGGCGGCCGCCGCACCGGGCTCTCGTTGAACCGAGCAGCTTTGCGTCTCAGCCGGGCGGTGTCGATCCCTCGCGCAAAGGGATGCGGAGCTCCTCGCCGGGGGGCACTCGGAAAAGGGGCTCGCCTGCGGCGATCGCTATCACTGCCCCGTTCCCGGGTGCCGCTATTGAACCGGTCTTGTCGCTGCACTCGGACCCGCGTGCCCCTTCAGGCCGCTATGCTCACGCTCTCCGGGTGCCATTTTCCGTCGCGGCGATGCGCCCCTGGCGCATCGCCTGGTCGGACCTGCGGCCCTGGGTAGTTCAACGTAATTCGACGGACATATGGCATGGCGCTGGTCGCGGCCAGCCGGACGCCATGCGACGTCACCGTATCAAGCATCTTCGTCAAGGATGGCAGATCGAGATCGAGAACCCCCTCCTCGCCTCGATCGCCGTGATTCGATCGAGGAAGCTGCGGATCACCATCAAAAACGATGCAACATTTCTTCGGGTTGCTCTTCGCTTCTCATAAGAAGTGCTTGTGCATTCAGAGTTTGCCGTCCAGGGCGCCAACGCGTCGGAGAAAACAGTTGGGCTGAGTAGGCGCGCAAGGGGCAACGACGATCGACGTCGAGATCTCCAATCTTCGCGCCCGCTCTAGGGATGAACTGCCATTGGTGGGATCGCGTGGTGCCGCCTGGGGTGTAATCGGCGTCCCTTGAGCACACCATGCTATCAAGCGTCATCCGGTGTCTGGTACTCGTCAGGAGTAATCCCATCGAAAAAGAAGCGCACAACGTAGCGATCAAAAGGTCCTAGAGATTTGATCGCCAGTACGGCGTTAATCCCCAAAAACTTGAATCGGTCGAGTGCCCTGAGGAGATCCATGTCAGGATCTTCAAAATTGATGAGACCGGCCGCATGGATCTTCTTCGATATCATGCGCGGTAGGCCGTATTCCTCAAGATGGTAGACTGCACTAGGAAGGAACGCGCGGCTCATCCTGCCTACGAATCCTGAGATATCAACAGCAGGGTTCACGATGATCTTATGAAGCTCATTTGTGTCGCCGAGGAGAGCAGACAACTTAAATGTTACAGTCCTCTCCAGCTTGAAGAACTCCTCTATGCTAATACCGTTTCGCCTCAAGGTCGAAATAATCTGGGACAAATCATCACGCCAATTGTGCGCAATCTCCTTGGTCACATTCACCACGTTAGACCATGCTGTATCCCAACCGCTGGGTTTGAGCCTGAGCACTTTATACAGCATGGAGTCCCACTGGGCAGGATTTGATGAGTTGAGATAGCCGAAGCCCCTCCAATCATCTGGAGCGTCTCTCATATCGTTTGCCAAGCGCAGCAGAAAGTCTGCGTCGCTGTCCTGCAGAACATTGTCCTTCTTGAGACGTGCGAATTGTTCCTCGCCAATGATGTCGGACATTTGGGTTCTGTACTCGACGATCCTTTCAATTTGACGATCTGTCAGCTGGTCTGCATCGCCATCTTCGTCGAGAGTTCCCAGCATCTTATCTGGGAACGAGATTTCGAGTTGGGCATCTTCCGATTTTGGCGGCGCATCTAACAGAAAGATGTTGCCGACGAAGTACTTGAACATGCGCCCGCCGCGGCCAATAATATTCTTGTATGTAAAATCCTTGAGGTTGGTGCTGCCAAGCTTACTGCGCCATACGATCACATTCTGAGCAGAAGTGTTGACGCCCTCAATGATAGAAGACGTGGAGACAATGCTGTCAAAGCCGTCCTCATACTCAAACAGCCTGATCTGCAGCTGGCTCAGGCACCTGTGCATGCTGCCATTGTGAACTCCGACGGCCCGCTCGACCAGATCGGCCAAGAGCCAGTCTTCTTCGTAATTTTCCCTCAGCCACTTGGCGAACGCTGAGGTGTATATCCGATCTACGGCTGGCAGGTTCTTGATGACAAGGTCGGCAATTTTTCGGATTTCACCGTAAGTACCAGCGTAGACGAGTGTTTTTTCATCGCCCGGAGAAATCAGCTCAATCAACTTCGCGCCCTTTTTGGCGGCGTCTCCTCCAAATTCCTTGTACGGTTCTTGGATATTCAAGTACACGGTATTGAAATTGAGGAGTTCAACAAACTCCATGTCGCGCGTGAACGCATTATCGTTGAGTTTCTTGATGTTCGGTGCAAGGTAGTATCGCTGGCTTGCCTTCTTCGAAAGTTTCAAGATCGCTTTTACCAGAGAGGAGGCGCGCTCGGGATCGTGCTCTTGGCTCGCCTTGTAGAATTCATCTACGACGAGAAGGTCGATGGTTTTAAGGGACGCCAGGTATCCGAAGGCGCGCTCCTGCGGAAAGATGAGGATGTTCTTAGGTCCGAGCCGCGTATCCGGTGCCGTTATGATCGTGTAGTGTTCGGAGAATTTCTTGAACAGTCGCCTTCGTGTTTCGTCCATGAGCGCAATTGTCGGAACGATGATCACCACCGTGTCCGGATGCTTCGCGGCTATAAACGCGTCAATGATAAAGCTCTTTCCGAAGCTCGTTGGGGCGCTTACCGCGACGCTCCTCCCGTTCAGAAGTCTGGCAAGGACAGAGGATTGCTCTCGGTGTAGGGTTGCCAATCGGCGGCCAACGTCAACCTCGAATGCGTGATGTACGTATTTCTGGTCCCACGACGCGTTCTCAAGCTGCAGGTAGGGAAACAGGCCCGTCGCGCGGATCATCTGGTTCACCAACTGCGGGTAGGGCGTCTTGGCCCGATCCAAGTCTGCCAGCAGCTGTATCAACAGATTTCTGGCAGCCAGCTCATTCTGGATCGATAGCAGCCCGTTAATCTCCTGACAGGTCTCAAAAATTTCCATCATTTCTGTCCTTTGTAGAAGGCGACGGCGTGGACAAACGCGTCAACGATCTTCTTCTTGCTTGGAACCGGAAAGAGTATGATGTGGAAGTTGAGATCATCGTATTTGTGAACTGAGCTGGATTTTGCGAGCTGCTTTGAAAAGTAAGATTCAGCGCGTTCCTTGTGAAAGGCGGCCAACTCCGTCTTGTAGGTCTCCGATAACTCGCTGGCAGCGGCCGTCGTGAGGCATTCGTGTAATAGAAGGATCGGTATATGAATCTTCGCCTTCAGCTTGTCGATCGACTCGCGGTTGCTCAAAGCGGCTTTGATCTTCTCTCGAAGGCGTGCGGGGATCGGCAGTCCATCCAGGTCCGAGACGCTGGTGATGATCGCGTTTTCTTTCTTCAGCTTATCGGTCGATAGTGAGTTCAAGACGGAGGTCACGACTGCATCGAGCCGAGCATCAGCTATGGAGTTGTAGAATTTCGCTTCGCCGAACCACAGTGTGAAGTCGTCGCCCTTCACTACAATGTGTACGCTGTCTGCTCCCTTGGCGTTGTCCTGAACATTCTGTTTGTAAAATATCTTCGGAACGACAGGCAGAGCGCCAAAACGATGGCGCATTAGGCCATACAAGAACACTTCGGCTATTTCGCTTCCCTGACCCACCTCGTCCTTGTCAGTCAATCTGAGGTTCTGAGCCGCTGCTATGAGGCTGCTGTGACTCTGATCCACAAGTGCGGATCGCTCTCTTTGGGACAATGCGGTTTCAGCTATATTGTCCCAGAGGTAACTCTGGAATTTGAGATACCGCCACTCGGTGTCTTCGAAGTCGTTAATTAAACTAAGCACGCGCTTGTTGACCAAAGTGGTGAGCTGAGACACGGAAGTGATGCCGGCAAGGGCGTCATCAATAAGGATTTCGAATGACAAGCCGGTCATCGCTATAATTCCCCCCAAAAACTTACACATATTTCAGATTCGTACAGGTTCCTACTGCACATTCGTAGGTAGAGGGGGGATGCTGGTGCATTTGCCCGGCTATTTTATCCGAAAAGGTAACCGGTCTCGTCGCTGTACTCGGCCACGCGTGCCGGCTTCGGGGTCGCTTTGCTCACGCTCCTGCAGGTGCCCTTTTCTGCTGGGGCGACCTTGCCGCCCGCATGGTCGGGCCTGCGGCCGTGGCACCTCAATGCCAACTCCCATGAAGAATCGCACGAAGGGCCAAGCCCACTCGCAGATTCACATTCTCACTTAGAGGCTGAGCGTCAGAGTGTCGCGCGGTTGGCCGTGACGCGTTACAGGCCGCGAGAGAGGCTCGTGGCGCCCGTCCGGAGATCCGCGATGTCCAGACATGATCCTCTGGCGCAGCACCGGTGAGGACCGGACATGCCCATATGACGAGATCACCAACAAGACCATCCCCGGAACTGGAGGTGGCCGAGTGCCATGGGGCAGCCTTGGCGCACTGCGGCGGCGAATGCTATGGCCGGTCTGGCGCGCGTGCTTCGCTCCGGCATGGAGGGCGAACGCTGCTTTGGAAGGCACGGATACAGGTCGCCAGCAGAGGCCTTGCCCCGCTCATGCATTCCTACGCGATGGAGAGCCGCAGAATGAGAGCGGGTGGAGTTCACCGGGAAGAGCAAAGCGGCCAGGCTGATCACCTGACCTTGCCCTCTGGGATTTGGGCTCAACTAAGGCCGATGGCTGTAGAAGAGAGGTCGTCCTGCCAACACCCATGGGGCAACTGGTTATCTCAATGTACCCGATGGCCCCGATCGCGCGCTGCTCATCTGGCGAGCCCCCCTAGCGCGCGTGGCCGTAGCTAGAAAAGCTTCATCTTGTGCCACGCATGCGCAGGATTTCGGCTTGTAACAGACCACATCGGTCAAATTCCGTTCCCTCAGCAGAATACAAGCTGCGGGATAGCCTTAATAGCTAAGCCCCGGTCGGGGACAGGCCGGGCTTCCAACGACGGGAGAAGGTGCATTGACTTCCGAGGTGTTCATCACCTGTGCGGTTAAGGGAAGCACAGGGCGCACTGGTGCTCAAAAGTCGTTTCGGTTTACTCGAGTAACAAGGATGAGCCGGTGATGACATCGTCCACATCTTCCGGCATCGATGCTGTCACCGTCTTGGTCCATGGGTCCGAAGTTGCGCGCCGCGTCCATGAGCGCTTTCCGACCGTGCGCGTCTTGAGCGCCAAAGATACTGCGTCGCTGGAATCCCAGGTGGCGGATGCTGATATCATTGTTGGCTCCGGGATTGATTTTCCTCCCCAGGTCCTGGACAAGGCCCGTCGGCTACGCTGGTTCCAGTCGACCTCGGCGGGCATCGACGCGATTCTGCCGACTTGCAACCGTATCCGCGATCTCATCGTCACCAATGCTCGCGGCGTCCATGGTGATTCCATCGCGGATTTTGTCATGACGGGCATTGGCATGATGCACTGGGACTTCCCCCGCTTCATGCAGGAGCAGTCTCGCAAGGAATGGTACACACGTCCGGTGCCGCCGATTTCGCAGAAGACGCTCGGCGTGGTCGGCCTCGGCTCGATCGGAGCTGCCATCGCCCGCCGCGGCAAAGGTGCGGGGATGACAGTGCTCGGCACGAAGCGCGATGTCAGCGCGCCAGTGGAGGGCGTCGACAGGCTCCTCCCGCCCAATGGCCTTGCAGAGCTTTTGCAACTCTCCGACTTCGTTGTGCTTGCTGTTCCTCTCGTTCCCGAAACGACCAGGCTAATTGGCCGTGAACAGCTTCGTCTAATGCGGCGCAGTGCCTTTCTGGTTAACATTGCTCGAGGGGCGGTGGTTGCGGAGAGCGAGCTCGTGGAGGAGTTGCGAGCAGGCACCATAGCGGGGGCTCTTCTCGATGTGTTCGAGCAGGAGCCGCTCCCGGCCAACAGTCCGCTCTGGACGATGCCTAATGTACTCGTCGCCCCCCACATCTCCGGGTATCCGAGCGACTATTCCGCGCGCCTGTTCGAGATATTCGCCGCTAACCTGCAACGGTTTATCGATAAGAAGCCATTGCAAAATGTAATCGACCTGACGCGAGGGTACTGACTGGACAATTTCCGGCGAGTGCTCGCTCTTCATTTCGCCTATTGATCAGGCTGCGGCTTGATCTCAGAGGGTCTCGCGTGGGGAGTTCCTCCCCAATACTGCGGGCCACTCCTTCGGGAGTGGCTCTTTTTTTGTGCTCTCTCCGCCGGCCGATGAGCACCATCGAGTGAGAGTGGTTGCGGCAGAATACGCAGCCAAATATCAGAGAATTTGCTCACCTGCTCGCGCTGGTTCAATCCTCGGCTTCGGCGATCCCGTTGTTAAGATGGCCCGCCCGCTCTCCCCGACCTGTCCCGCTTGGGTGGTCTCCTGGCATCAAACTGAGAGCGGCGCGGCAATAACTTCGTAGGTTACCGAAGATACGCAGGATTTCTGCCTGTCATCTGACTTTATCGATCAAAACAAGATCGCGGGGCGAAGTACACATCCCGCAGACAAAACTTGTCGCTGCCCGTGTTCAAGCTGAATGATTCAGCGGCGGTAGAGGGTGGAATGGTTTCGGAGGCAGTCATCACCTGTGCGGTTGCGGGAGGTAGGTTTGCGGTCGATTGGAGTCCGCATCCGCCGCTGACGCAGGAGCAGAGAACAGAGTCGGCATCAACACGGCTCGGGCTGGCGCCACCGCTGTGCGCATCCATGTCCGTCAGCACAGGCGCGGCTGGCGACCAATGCCGGATTGGGCGACTGGGCGGTGCAGGGTGTCTTGGGCCGAGCCCGAGCTGCGTGCGCAAAAAGGCGGCGCTCTGCGTCCGTCGTGAGGTGAAGACTCATGTCTGAGAGGCGGCTGCGAACAGTCGGACTGTTAGGGGGCGGCTTGATCGGTGGCGGCTGGGCTGCGCGCTTTGTTCTTAACGGGATAGACGTGCGGCTACACGATCCCGCGCTTGGTGCACTGGAGCGCGTACAGCAGCAGTTGGAGAACGCGCGGCGGGCATATCGGCGATTGACGCGAGTCGCGCTGCCACCTGAGGGGCGTCTGTCGGTTGAGGATTCGATTGCCGAGGCGGTGCGGGGCGCCGATCTCGTGCAGGAGTCGGCGCCGGAGCGGTTGGATCTCAAGCAGCAACTCCTCGGGGCTGCCAGCCGAGCGGCCGCGCCGGAGACGCTGATCTGCTCGTCCACCTCAGGTCTTCGCCCGTCCTTGCTGCAGGTTGAGATGGATCGGCCGGAGCGTTTTCTTGTCGCACACCCCTTCAATCCAGTCTACATGCTGCCGCTGGTCGAACTGTGTGGTGGAGAGAGAACGGCACCCGAGGCGCTGGAGCGGGCGGCGGAGATCTACCGGGGAGTCGGAATGCACCCGCTCGTGGTGCGCAAAGAGGTAGACGGCTTCATCGCAAACCGGCTCCAGGAGGCAATGTGGCGCGAGGCGCTCTGGCTGGTGCACGATGATCTAGCCACGGTGCAGGAGGTCGATGACGCTATCCGCTACTCCTTCGGGCTGCGCCGGGCGATTGTGGGCCCCTTCCGCATTGCAGGCGGCGGAGGCGGCATGCGCCGCTTCATGCAGCAATGGGGGCCCATGCTGAAGCGGCCGTGGTCGAAGCTCACTAAGGTGCCAGAGCTCACGGACGCTTTCCTCGACAAGCTTGCCAAGCAAGCAGACGATCGAGGTGAGAAGCTTAGCGGCCTCGAGATCGAACAGAAACGCGATGACTGCTACGTGGCCCTTCTTCAGGGACTGCGTTCACAGGGCTATGGCGCGGGCGAGACGGTTGCCCTTTGGGAGCAAGGCCTACGGGAGGCCAACTTCCAAATCGACGATGGCTGCGGACCACTGCGGATGCCGCCGGCCCAAATGCCCTCTGACTGGCTCGACAGTAACGGACACGTCAATGAGAGCCGTTACCTCCAGCTCTTCAGTGAAGCCACAGGCACTCTGGAACGTTATGTCGGCGTAGACAGCGAGTACCGGTCAAAGTGCGGTGCTTTCTACACGGTCGAGACCCACTTATTCCACCTGGGGGAGTTGCGCGCCGGCGACCGTGCCCAGGTTCTCACGCAGGTGCTCGGTGCACAGGACAAGCGCCTTCATGTCTTTCACGTTCTTACCCGTGAGGCGGACGACAAGCCGGTTGCGATGGCGGAACAGATGCTGATTCATGTCGACGCCAGCAGCCGGCGTAGCGCGCCCGTGCGGGGTAAGGTTCGCGAGCGGTTGCTAGAACTCGCCGAACGGCACGCCAAGTTGCCTCGTCCCGAGCGCGTCGGCGCCAGCATCCGGCAGCGTTGAGATAGAAGCTGGAATTGCTAACCGAAAGAAATCGATGGATATCGCGTTCACAGATGACGAGCGGGCTTTCCGCGAAGAGATACGTCAGCTCTTGCGAGACAACATGCCGCCGAGGTTGCGGCGCAAGTTGGCTGAAGGGCGAAAGCTGTCGAAAGACGAAAAGGCCGCCGGGGTGCGCGTCCTCTACAAGAAGGGCGTGCCCACCTGGCCAAAGGAGTACGGGGGGGCGGGCTGGACCCCGGTTCAATATTACATCTTCACAGAGGAGGTGCGGGCGTTTCCCGGCTGGACACAGTTTGGCTACGGCGAGTCTCTGGTCGGTCCCGTAATCTACACCTTCGGCAATGAGGCCCAGAAGAAGTACTACCTGCCGCGTATCGCCAACGCTGAGGACTGGTGGTGTCAAGGTTTCTCAGAGCCAGGCGCCGGCTCAGACCTTGCCTCGCTCAGAACGCGGGCAGTACGTGACGGCAACCACTATATCGTCAACGGTCAGAAGACCTGGACGACCTGGGCGCAATACGCTGATTGGATCTTCTGCTTGGTGAGGACAAATCCCGAAGCGAAGAAACAGCAGGGTATCTCTTTTCTCCTGGTCGATGTGAAGACCCCTGGTGTGACAGTGCGCCCTATCGAGCTGATCAGCGGTGGTCACGAAGTCAACGAAATTTTCTTCGACAATGTTCGTGTTCCGATCGAGAACTTGGTCGGCGAAGAGAACAAGGGCTGGGACTACGCTAAGTTTCTTCTCGCCAACGAGCGGTTTTCGGATGCCGGCGTAACCTCTTCAAAGGAAAGCATCGGTCGCATCAAGAAGCTTGCCGCACGGTCCTGCGCCGGCGGGGAGCCGATCATAGACCAAGGCTCGTTTCGCGAGAAGATCGCCGCCCTCGAAGTCCAGCTGAAGGCGCTCGAAATGACGCAGCTTCGGGTATTAGCGAACGCCTCGAGGCAGCAGAAGAGTGCGCAGGATCCTGCAAGCTCCATCCTAAAGCTCAAGGGCGCCGAAATCGAGCAGGCGATTGCGGAGTTACTGATGGACGTGGCCGGTCCTTACACGCTTCCTTATCTGTCCGAAGACCAACTCGAAGGTAACGAGCCGCCGATTGGCCCCGACTGGGCTGCAACGATCGCGCCCGGCTACTTCTACAGCCGCGCGGCGTCAATCTATTCGGGCTCCAGAGAAATCCAGAAAAACATCATCGCAAAAGCAATCCTCGGTCTGTGATGCTCGAACGAGATTGGCGAGGCGCCCCTCATTCAGGAGATTTTTGATCATGAACTTTGACCTATCGGAGGAACAACAGCTCCTCAAAAACAGCGTAGAGCGACTGTTGGCCGACAGCTACGGCTTTGAGAAGCGCCGCACTTATCAGACGGACGCAAAAGGCTATAGTGACGCAATGTGGGCACGGTACGCAGAAATCGGGCTGCTTGCATTGCCATTTTCTGACCATCATGGCGGCTTCGACGGCGGCGCCGTCGAGACGATGATTGCGATGGAGGCGTTCGGGAAGTCGCTGATCCTCGAGCCTTATCTCGCAACGGTTGTCCTTGCCGGCGGGCTACTTCGGCTTGGGGGGAGCGAAGCACAAAAGGCCGACCTGATCCCCGGTATCGCGGAAGGCCGATTGAAGCTCGCCTTCGCATATGCCGAGCCGCAATCGCGCTACGATCTGTTCGACGTCGAGACGCAGGCGAAAAAAGACGGCGGCGAATGGATACTGAATGGCACAAAGTGCCTCGTCCTGCACGGCGATACTGCCGATAAGATCGTCGTCTCTGCGCGCACTTCCGGAGATACACGCGAGAGGAATGGGATCGGCCTCTTCATTGTTGACGCCGACGCGCCGGGCATTAGCCGCCGTGGCTATCCGACACAGGATGGTCTGCGTGCGGCCGAAATCATCCTCGAGAATGTACGCATCAAGAATGTTGATGTCATTGGGGATCCAGAAGGCGCGTTTCCAATCATCACCCGGGTGGCGGACGAGGCGGTCGCAGCGCTCTGCGCGGAAGCTGTCGGCTGTTTTGAAACAATGCAGCAGATCACGCTCGACTACCTGAAAGCCCGTGAGCAGTTCGGCAAGAAGATCGGTAGTTTCCAGGTGCTGCAGCATCGTGCCGTCGACATGTTTGTCGAATTGGAGCAGTCGCGCTCGATGGCCATGTATGCCGCGATGATGGCGGGTGAGGATGACGCCATCGAGCGCGAGCGTGCCGTTTCCGCGGCGAAGGTCCAGATCGGCCGATCTGCGAAGGCAATCGGCCATGAATCGATCCAGCTCCATGGTGGCATTGGAATGACCATGGAGTACAGCATCGGCCACTATTTCAAGCATGTGACCATGCTCGACATGCTTTTTGGCGATGCCGACCATCACCTGAAGCGGCTTGCCGGCCTTGGAGGGCTCATTAAGGGGCAGGTCAATTGAAGAACAAGCTCGGTCGAATTCGAATGTCATCTTTAGCTCTCGCGTCTGCGTCGTCACACCTTCCGGTCGGGCGGGCTGCGCCGCTCCGCATCGAGCACAATTGGGAGGAGGACCGAAAATGCCTCAAGCTCATTTCGCTGGCGATGCCGCGCAACGGGGCTGATCGATGAGCAAGCTCGAGCGTCTTCTGCGGCCTAAATCGATCGCCGTGTTTGGTGGTAAGCAGGCAGCCACTGTCGTCGCGCAATCGATCAAGATGGGTTTTGCTGGAGAGATCTGGCCAGTCCACCCCACCAAAGACGAGGTTGCCGACCGGAAAGCCTACCGTTCCGTGGCCGAGCTACCCGGATCGCCGGATGCTGCTTGGGTCGGCGTCAACCGGCACCTCACCATAGAGGTGATCAGGGCGCTGGCTGAGCGGAATGCCGGAGGTGCTGTTTGTTTTGCCGCCGGTTTTCTTGAGACGAAAGCCGATGACGCAGACGGCGAGAGGCTGCAGGCCGAACTGGTCGCCGCCGCCGGCCAAATGCCGATCATCGGCCCCAACTGCTATGGCTTGATCAATTACGCCGACGGCGCGCTTTTATGGCCAGACCAGCATGGTGGAGTCCGACTTGCCGAGGGTGGACTTGGCGTCGCCATCATCACGCAGTCCTCCAGCATCGCCATCAGCATGACGATGCAAAAGCGCGGTTTGCCCATTGCCTTTCTGATGACAGCTGGCAATCAGGCGCAGACCGGGCTTTCCGAAATTGCGCACGGCCTCATCGAGGATACGCGCGTGACCGCACTTGGCCTGCACATCGAAGGCTTCGACTCAGTGGCCGGTTTCGAAAGACTGGCGGCACGCGCGCGAGAGTTGAGAAAGCCGATCATCGCTATGAAGGCTGGCCATTCCGAGCAGGCCCGGCAGGCGACAATCTCGCATACGGCTTCGCTTGCTGGTTCCGACGCTGCATCCGGTGCGTTCCTGAAACGGCTCGGAATCGCCCGGGTCGATTCCCTTCCCACTTTCATTGAGACGCTAAAACTGTTGCATGTCACCGGACCATTGCCGGGATATCGACTATCGTCGATGAGTTACTCCGGGGGCGAAGCTTCAATAATCGCCGACACCGCGGAAGGTCGCGTCGTGCGCTTCCCTGGCCTCACTGAGGAACACCGCGCACGTGTTCGATCAACGCTCAGTCCCCTGGTGGCGGTGGCCAACCCTCTCGACTACAACACATTCACCTGGAACAACGAGCCGGCGTTGACAACGACCTTCACTGCAATGGTGTCGGGCGGCTTCGATCTCAATATGGCGGTGCTCGACTTCCAGCGCCCCGACCGCTGTTCGAACGCTGCTCCTTATTGGACCATCGTGCGCGCATTCGAAGCCGCGCTGAAGAGCAACAAGGCGAATGGAGCAATCGTCACCTCGCTGCACGAGAACATGCCTGAAGACTACGCGTTAGAACTGATGGCGCGGGGGATCACACCACTGTTCGGCGTTGCGGAAGCATTGGATGCGGCCCAATCGGCCGCTTTCATTGGCTCTGCTTGGCGTCAGCCAGAGACACAACCGGTCAACACTGCCGGTTCTGGCACACGCGCAGTCGGCCGTATTGCGCTCGATGAAGCAGCGGCGAAGGCGCGGCTGATCCAGGCCGGACTGCCAGTGCCTGAAGGCATGCGCGCCGCCAGCGCAGCCGAGGCGGTGACCTCATCCCACGCGCTTGGTTTCCCAGTGGCGCTGAAGGCGCTCGGTGTCAGCCACAAATCTGAGGTCGGAGCCGTGCGACTCAACCTCAGGGACGCTGAAGCCATCAACAACGCGGCACGTGATCTGCTGCCTCTAGCCAAAGAGCTTTATGTTGAACGCATGGTGCGCGATGGTGTCGCCGAGCTCATCGTCGGATTCACTCGCGATCCAATCTTCGGCGCGGTGATGACGTTGGGCTCAGGCGGCGTGTTGGTCGAGCTTTTGCGCGATAGTGCCACTCTGATGCTTCCGGCAAAAGACAGTAACATCGAGGCAGCGTTGCGCGGCCTTAAGCTTTACCCATTGCTCGAAGGGTACCGGGGGCGGCCCAGGGCCGACGTGACAGCGGCAATCGGGGCCATAGCGGGCATCGCTGCCTTCGTGCAGCAGAATGCCGAGATCGAGGAACTCGATATCAACCCGCTGATCGTTTGTGCCGAAGGCAAGGGGGCCTGGATCGCGGATGCGTTGCTTGTATACGGAGAAGACAAGAATGTCTGAAGCGATCAGGATCCATCGCGAAGGCGCAATTCTCGAAGTTACCATGGACCGGCCCAAGGCTAACGCAATCAATCCCAAGACGTCGCGGCTGATGGGCGAAACCTTCAAGGCGTTTCGCGACAATCCGGATTTGCGCGTCGCCGTTCTCAAGACCGCCGGTAACAAGTTCTTTTGCGCCGGGATGGACCTGAAGGCGAGGTCGGAGGGCGAGACGGCCGATGGCGACTGGGGCATCGGCGGATTCGGCGGACTGCAGGAACTGCGCGGCCTCAACAAACCTGTGATCGCCTGCGTCAATGGTATGGCGGTGGGTGGCGGCTTCGAGTTGGCGCTTTCCTGCGACCTGATCTACGCCTCAGATCATTCCTCCTTTGCGCTGCCGGAGATCCGCGCAGGAACGTTGGCGGATGCAGCATCGGTCAGGCTGCCGAGACGCCTGCCCTATCACATTGCAATGGAGCTTCTCTTCACCGGGCGCTGGATGTATGTTGCTGAGGCGCATCGCTGGGGTTTGGTGAACGAGGTGCTTCCGAAGGAAAAACTCGAAGAACGGGTCTGGGAGGTCGCACGCCTGCTCGCCAACGGGCCGCCCTTGGTCTTTGCGGCGATCAAAGAAGCGGCGCGTGTCTCTGAATCGCTCTCATTTCAGGACGCTATGAACCGGTTGACACGCCGTCAGCTTGCGACCGTCGACGTACTCTATGGGTCGGAGGACAGCCTTGAAGGTGCTCGGGCCTTTGCCGAAAAGCGCGCCCCCGTTTGGAAGGGCAGATAGTGCGGGCCGGCCAACGCGATGTTTCGAACCATCTAATCACGTGAAAGTCCGATGGATTTCATCCAGCGGCGCGACCCAGCGTAAACTCCCGATGCGAGAGAAGGAACAATTAATGACAATTTATCAAATTGGCAAGCTCAACCGGGACGAGGCCAAAGCTATGAGCGCTTTTCGTGGGCCAGGTCAGATTCGCCAAGTTGCGTGCATTGGTACGGGAATCATTGGCGGCGGATTCGTTGCGCACTTTCTGGCGCGTGGGCTCGACGTCCTCGTGTGGGATCCGGCGCCAGACGCCAAAGATCGCCTCGATGAACTGCTCAAGACGGCTTGGCCGACCCAGGAGCGCCTCGGCGCGCGTGCCGAGGATCGCGGCAGTCTGGCCTGGGCGAAGACAGCGGCGGAGGCGGTGACTGCCGCCGATTTCGTACAAGAGAGTGCTCCCGAACGGCTGGAGCTAAAACGAAAACTCTATGCGGAGATCGAACCGCTGGTGCCTGCCCATGCGGTCATCGCCACATCCACCTCCGGGTTCACCATCGCCGACCTACAGGCAGAAGGCTCGCGATCGCCGCGCGTCGTCATCGGACACCCGTTCAACCCCCCTTATCTCATTCCGCTGGTTGAGGTCGCCGGCGCAGCGCACACCAGCAAGGCGGCGCTCGCCGCTGCTGAGGCATTCTATCAGTCAATTGGGAAAATCGTTGTTCGCATGGATCACGAGATCCCTGGCTTCATCGCCAACCATCTGCAGGCGGCGCTGGAGCGGGAGGCAATGCACCTGGTTGCTGAGGGCCATGCAACACCCCAGCAGATCGATGCCGCAGTTGTGCATGGTCTCGCCCCACGCTGGAGCGCAATTGGCCCCTGCATGGTGCGCAACATGGGAAATCCCGCCGGTATCGGCGCCTATTTCGAGCGCTTCTACCAGGGCAGCGAGCCCTCTCTGTCTCACGTTAAACCGCCGGAGTTCACGCCTGAATTCATCCGGGCTATGGAGGAAGGGTGCCGCGCCATGTCCGCTGACCGCAGCCGGACCGAACTTGCGGCGGCCCGCGACAAGATGGTGATCGAGGTACTCCTAGCGCAGCGCCGGGCCGGACTGTCGACACACGGCGTCTGAAGCGATCACACCCATCGATGGACGCTTTTTGCGGGGCACAGGCGCCGTCAGGATAAGCCACTACCGGCAGAAAACCTCGCATAGTTGGGCCGGCGCCCCACTGATCGCATGGAAGAGTATCAACACAGGAGTTTTCAAATGTCAGAGAAAGTTATCATCACGTGTGCCGTGACCGGCGGCAATTCTGCCGTCGTTGCGAAACATCCCAAGATTCCGATCACGCCTTCGCAAATCGCGGATGCGGCGCTGGACGCAGCGAAGGCCGGGGCCGCGGTCGTCCACATTCATGTCCGCGACCCAGACACCGGAGCGCCATCGAACCGGTTCGACCTCTATGAACAGGTCGTCAAGAAGCTTCGTGATGCATCGACTGACGTCATCATCAACTTGACCAGCGGAATGGATGGCGAGCTCGTGCTCGATTCCATCGAGCCGCCAAAGATTGGCGAAACAAGTACCCTTAAAACCCCCTTAGGGCGCTGTCTTCACGCCGTCAAACTTCAGCCAGAGATCAGCAGCTTGGATTGCGGCACGATGGCTTTCGGGGAACGCATTTTCGTCGCGCGCATGTCGGATCTGCGTGAGCTTGCCAAGCTTATGCGAGAAGCCGGCGTCAAACCCGAGCTTGAATGCTTCGATCTCGGCCATATTGAAACGGCCAAGAGGCTCATATCAGAACAGCTGATCGAGGCGCCGCCTCTTTTCCAGTTCTGTCTCAGCACGGGCTATGGTGCGCCGGGCGTTCCGATCGCTCTCCAGGCGATGCGAGAGATTCTCCCTCCGGGCGCCGTCTGGGGTGGATTCGGCTGCGGCCCGGACGAAATGCGAATGGTCGGACAGCTGGTCACCATGGGCGGCCACGTCAGAGTAGGACTAGAGGATAACATTTATCTTCGACGTGGCGTCCTCGCCTCCAACGCCGAACTCGTCGAAAATGCGGTTGGGATTATCGAGCGCATGGGCGCCAGCGTCGCCACACCCGCTGAGGCGCGGGCAATTCTTGGTCTCAAGAAGCGCGGCTGAACCTACTAGATCCGGCATGGCTTGTGCCATGCCGGATCTGAGGCCGCTGGAAACGCGAGTCGTCCGTTACAATCTTCGCAGGGCGGGTGCATGCTGCAGTCGCAGCAAATTCAGCCGGAGCGGTCGCGTTAGCCTGCGTGCTCGACGCCTTGATTGCTGGCACATGGCGCTCGCCACAACGCATCCAGAGATTTTCAAAGATATCAACAAAGCTCCAGGCTGCTTTCGGCGAGCAGATCGGCCGAGCGCATCGCGCGACGAATGGACCGTGTCAGATCGACTAAGACCACAATTGATCCGGTAAGAGGCTGGCCAGTCTGCTCGGCTCGTAAAGGGGCCCTTGCCTCGAACAATGACGTCGCTGCCACCATGTTCCTGCCCCGCGTTGGATAGATCGCCTGCAAGATCGACTTTAATCTGGCGGCGATCATCACGGCGGGGAGGCACTATGAGCCGCCGTATGTCGTGCCCCTTGCAATGAGAATGACCCTCTGAGGATCTGTAGGGCGCGTACCCCATTGCTTTGTGCGTTTGATCGGCCGCGAGGGGACCATCTTTCGTATCCGGCAAGAGAAAGCGCCGGCGCGCAGAACTGCCGCACCAAAGCAGAATCGATGCAGTTATTCATCCACCATTTCGCCTAATGTGCATCAGTTTTACGCCCGAAGTTATGCCGGCGAAGGGAGCACATCGTCATGGACAACAAACGTCCAGAGTCGCAAGGGCAGTCGAGGAGCATAAATTCGGCTCCCGATGAAAAGTCTGAAATTCGATCGCCGGGACATTCTGCGGGCTGCAGCCGCGTCTATGGCTGTTCCGGCCATCGCCAATCCACGCCTGCCTTTGCCAAGGATAAGCTCGCCGGTTCCGGCCAAGTCGTCGCATTCTCATATGGCGGTCTTTTTACTCAGGGAATTCGCAAATACGTCTACGACCCGTTTGCGGAAGCAACCGGGATCAAGGTGATCGACGTGATTGCTGATGTTTCCGACCCTCAGGTCAAGGCGATGAACCAGGCGGGGCGGGTCGATTGGGACACGGCTTTCTTGCAAGCGGCCGTTTTTCCCCCCATGGACGACGCTGGCATGTTCGTACCCATCGACTACAGCCTGTGGGATTCTGAATCCCTAGAGGGGACACCCGAATCGGTCCGTCTCAAGACGGCGGTCCCGGTGTTCGCATCGGCGCAGTTGCTCGTTTACGATAAGCGGGCGCTTGGGGATCATGGGCCAAGAAACTGGGCTGACTTCTGGAATGTCAAAGCTTTCGCGGGTCCGCGTGGTCTCACGGGCCTGGCAGCAACCGCAAGAATCGACATGGTGATCGCCCTGCTGGCCGATGGGGTTGCGAAATCGGACGTCTGGCCGCTGACCGATGACAAGATCGATAGGGCGCTCAAGAAGCTCGACGAAATCAAGCCGCACGTCGCGAAGTGGTGGACAGCGGGCAGCGAGCCAAATCAGTTGCTGATCAACCGAGAAGTCGTAATGACAAGTTGCTTCGACGGTCGAACCATCAGCTCAATTCGTCAAGGGGCACCCGTTCAGATGGCTTGGGATGGCGCATACGTGAGTTACACGTATGGGGTCGTGCTGAAGGGTGGACCGAACTCCGAAAACGCGCAGAAGCTGATTGCCTTCCTGAATCGAGCCGCTGTTGCTGCGGGCTTTACCCTGGGTACCGGGTACCCCGGACCAAATACAAATCAGCTGAAGCATTTGCCTTCTGATCTCGTTCCGCTGCTCAGCATCAATCCGGAGAATGCCTCGAAGGTGCTCCACGAGGATTCGGCGTGGGTTGCCGCCAAGCGCCCTGATGGCAAGACCAATCTAGAACACATCGGGGAACGCTGGCTGGCATGGCGGGTCCAGTGATCTCGGCGAGGGGCAGGTTCACGACGGCAGCCTAGGCTTCCTGCGTTCTTATCTGTCGCTGTTCGAGAGCATCTCATTCCGGTATCCAGGCTTGGGCGCGTCCCTCCTGGTGTTTCGCCTCGGATGCTAAAGCGAGCATACGCCACGTTCGGTACAATTCTTTAATAGAGCGCTCGCGCGCATGACGGAGGCAAATATGGATGACGCAAGTCGCCCGGATCGACTCGAACAGATCCATCAGCAGACAGTATTCGTCGACATACATGCCCATCCGAGCGGCTTCTGCTGGCCCGGTGTGCCGCGCATCGCGTCCGACGAACTCGATCGATATCGCTCGAGTCTCATGGACCTTGTCGTCTGCAGCCTCGTCGGCGACGCGACATATAGCTGCGTGAAGCGCGATGAATCCGGCCAATACCCGCCCGGATCCGGAGCGGCCTTTCGCGGCCGGTACCGTCCAAAGCGCGGGGAGCCTTTTGCACTCGACCTTGATCGCCTGTCGGCGATCCTGAAGACAATCAAGGACGGCGACGCTGTCCTGGCGGAAAGCCCGGCAGCCGTGCGAGCGGCCAAGCGTGAAGGGAAGCTTGCGTTGCTGCCGGCTCTCGAGGGGGCGGACAGCCTGGAAGGGCTCATGGACAACTTGCATGAGTTCCATCGCCGCGGCTTGCGCCTCCTGCAATTGGTCCATATGCGCGCGAACGAAGTCGGGCACGTCCAGACCTTTCCTTACTCACCCGGAGGCCTGACGCCTTTTGGGCGTGAGGTCGTTCGCGCGTGCAATGAGCTTGGGATCGTCATCGACCTGGCGCATGCCAATACCGAGACGATCATGGACACCCTCGCGCTCTCTTCGCACCCCGTGATATGCAGCCACACTGGCGTTCAGAGCCTCTACAATGGGCAAGAACAGATTGGCTTCGATCGCTTCCTCACGGACGAAGAGATCCGGGCTATCGCCGCTAACGGCGGCGTCATCGGCATCATTCTCGTCCGAGAGTGGATGCCTCGCTTGAGCGACCTCATGCGCCACTGCAATCACATCAGGCGGCTCGTGGGCATTGATCACTTCGGTATCGGCAGCGACCTTATCCGCGAGGTAGGACGTACCTCGCAACCGGAATACATGGTCGAGTTCGGTGAAGACGCGAACTTTCGCGCCATCGCCAATGGCTTGTTGGGTGAGGGCTACTCGGTTGAGGAAGTCGGAAAGGTGATGGGCGGCAACTTCTTCCGCGTCTGGGAGCAGGTGGCGGAGCCGCGCACTGATCGCTCAATCTCATAGTCAGAGCAGCGGGCAGAGGCTGGGACTGCGGTGCCCGGCATGCGCCGTCTTTATCGCGCGTGCGGCGCGTTCGAACTCAGCGCCGCGCCGCCTCGATGCTCTCGACTAACAAACGCAATCGCCCACGCGGGACGCAGCCGCGTCAATAGTGTCAGCAATCATTGCTTTTGCAATCTTTCTGTCCCCCGCACGACGGCGAGTTCGGCCGCTGGTTGCGCGTCGTAGTGTCGTAGTTACTAGCAAGGCCAAAAGACACTGCATCTGTAGAGTTGGTGGCGCACCGCTGACAGTTGGCGCAGGCGAGGTGCAGTAGTGACGCGGTGTCAGGGCACTTTTGCGGCACTGCGTCGTTAAGCTGCTCAAAACACGGATGTGCGTTCGAAATGACACGATGGCGATGAAAGGTAGGTGAAAATCCGCGCGACGTTCGGAATAGCAATTCCTGGAAGTTGATCAGCTCCTCTCGGTTTTTCGCATGTCGAATGTCGAGCACTCACGAAAGGTACGAACAAAAATGAGCAAGCAGATTCCTTGTAGCCCAGCCCGTTGGGCTGGCGATTTGTTGAATGTGGCGGGCCAATTGGGTACGGCGCCGGGAGGGCTCGTCACCGCCGCCGGTGACCGGGCAGCGCAAGTTGCTGCACAGACCCGGCAGGCACTAAAGAATTTACTGCAGATCGTTGAGGCGAATGGGCTCAACGCCGCAGACATTGTCAAGGCAACCGTTTATTTGGTGAAGTGGAGCGATTACGGGGCCATGCACGCGGAATACACAAAAGTGTTCCCCTCCTCGTCGGACGATAATCCGCCGGCTCGGATGACTATGGCGGTGCATGAGTTGTGGAATGGTGCTCTCGTCGAAATCGATTGCTGGGCTTACCGGAAGAAGGCGTGACGACAACTCCCGCCTCGATTGTAGTCACTAGGTGGGCAGCTGGACGGATCGGCCGCGCGTGTGTCGTCGCGGCCAATCTAGCCGGCCACACATGCATCCAGCAGGCTAAGCAAAACCATCGTGGCACCAGCAGGTTCGGCGGTCGGTGATCCGCTGAGTTGCCAACACTTCATTTCTTCGGGGTCGCGAGATTCGTGACTTCCTCGTCAAGACACGGGAAGAGGGCATTTGCAACTCCGTTGCAACTCTTGGGCGACATGCAGCACCGCATTTGCTGGTCGATGTGGCGAAGCAGGCTACGTTGCTATGACGTGGCAAGTCGAGGTGGGTGACCAGGGTCGCTGAGCGAAGCGGCCCCGACGCTTCTTGTCTGCCCATGAACTTATGGGGCGCGCCGTGCAACACCTCCGGGAAGGGCGGCCTGACGGCCGCGCTGCTGATGCAATTGGCGGTCTCGTCGCCTTTTGCATTTGAATCCTGCAAACGGCAGCGCGAGCGCAGAATTCCAGCATCGAAGGCGGATCAACGCGGCGTTTCATCTTAAATTGTCCATACTGTCCCCGCGGATCGAACGGGACCCCGGTCTTACGCCCACGTTAGATTGGCTTCAGGCGAAAGGACATTGGGGTAACAAGCGCAATGAGCACATACTCGGCCTCAGTTTTCTCACGGGCGTTCAGTGTGGGACTGGCTGCACCAGCTCTTTCCGCTGGACGGCAGCTGTTGTGGCTGTCCTGGCTGCAACGCGCCGGTACGGCCCATTGCGGCTTGCTTATTGGCCAATATTTCGCAGCGGCTGCAAATAGCTCATTTTGCCGCCTTTTGCTCCATGCTGTCTGCCGATTTTCCGGCGCGCTCGCCGGGCACACGTTCACTCACGTGAGCCGCTCGCAGCCACTGCCGTGTCGGTGCAAAAACCGAGAGGGGAAGTCATGAACGATTCAGACAATGATAGAAATGGACAATCTGACCCAAGCCGCCGGAATGTTTTGCGGGCCGCTGCTGCGGCCTTAGCCATTCCCGCAGTCGCGCGATCCACGAGCGCCTTTGCCCAGGAGAAGCTCGTCGGTACCGGCCAGGTAGTGGCGTATTCAACGGGTGGCGCGTTTACCCAAGGCGTTCGCAAATACGTCTACGAGCCCTTTACCCAGGCAACTGGAATCAAGGTAGTCGATGTGATCGGCGATCTGGCCGAGCCTCAAGTCAAGGCGATGAACCAGGCGGGGCGTGTTGATTGGGATACTGCCTTTATACAAGGATCCATTTTTCCCACCATGGACGCAGCGGGCATGTTCCTACCGATTGACTACAGCCTTTGGGACGCCGAATCCCTCGAGGGCATACCCCAGTCGGTCCGTCTCAAGAATGCAGTTCCGGACATCGCATCGGCCAACTTGATCACTTACGACAAACGGGTGTTTGGAGATAATGGTCCAAAGAGCTGGACGGATTTCTGGAATGTCAACGCTTTTCCGGGGCCGCGTGGCCTTGGCGGCCTGCCCTCAGCGGCAAAAAACGCCATCGTCATCGCTTTACAAGCCGATGGGGTGCCAAAATCAGACGTCTGGCCGCTGACCGACGAGAAGATCGACAGGGCGCTAAAGAAGCTTGATGAACTCAAGCCGCACATAGCGAAATGGTGGACGGCGGCTGGCGAACCAAATCAGCTGCTTCTCAATCGCGAGCTCGTAATGACAAGCAACTTCGACGGTCGGGCGATCAGTGCAATCCGTCAAGGTGCACCAATTAAGATGGTTTGGGACGGTGCATACGTCAATTACACGTATTGGTCAGTGCTGAAAGGTGGTCCGAACAGTGAAAACGCACAGAAGCTGGTCGCTTTCGTCAACCGAGCCAGAATTGCCGCGGGCTTTACGTTAGGAACAGGGTACCCTGGCCCAAATACAAATCAGCTCAAGCATTTGCCTTCTGATCTCGTTGCGCTGCTGAGCGTCAATCCAGAGAATTCGTCGAAGGTGGTGCACGAGGATTCCGGTTGGCTTGCCGTCACGCGCCCTGACGGCAAGACGAATCTCGAGCACCTCGGCGATCGATGGCTGGCGTGGCGGGTGCAGTAATGAAATCCAAACCGACATCAGCTCGCCTCTTTTCTTGGGGGGCGAGAATTATCCTTAACCTGGAAAACGCACATAGGCGTTTCGCCACTGACCGCCCTTTGCGCCGCCTCTCCTGATGGAGAGGTGCGGACGAACTCATCTCGGAGCAATGAAAAGCGGCTGAAAGGCAGAGACGCGCCCGAGGAATCCAAGGTGGTCCTCTGGCGGATTTATTCATAAGCCGTGTGCAGGCGGTCAGTTCGATCGAAGCTCCGCGAGTTGCGTGGCAGAGCCAGTGCGTCCGAGCGGCCATGATTCGTTCTGCGACACGCTGCAAGTGATCCAGAAACGGTGGGATGGGCCGACGTCAAAACCGCGGGAAGGCGCTTCATTCGCAGGAATTTCCGCCTTCATGGACGAGCTTTACCGCTTTTATGCGTCGGGCTCCTCTACGATCCGCACGTTATCTGGTTCTTCATCACGCGAACAAGTGCCCTAAACGCGACCGGCACCGCTTGGGATGCTTGAGCCCAATACTGCGGTCATTGGTGCAATCGATATTACACACTTCAACGGAAGCTGTACCGTGAGAGAAAGGAGGCCTTAGTATGGATGAACGTCCTGTGCCGATCATTAATCGCCGCCGCGCCGTCAGTCTGATCACGGCCGGGCTCGCGGCACCTTTCGTCAGCCGATGGGCGGGTGCACAATCGGCTTGGCCAGAGCAGAGCGCCGTCCCCGAGATCCTCAAGGGTTCGGGCGAAGTGCGCATCGCCACTTGGGGTGGCGCATTGCAGCAGGCGGAGCAGAAGGCTTATTTCGAGCCGTTCGAGAAGCTGACCGGGATAAAGGTGCGCGCCCTTCCCGGCGCCGACCAGGCCAAAGTCAAGGCCATGGTTGAGACCGGCAACGTCGAATGGGACATCGTACAGCTCAGCAACGGCTCCATCATGAACCTGATGAAGTCCGGCGATTACTTTGAGAGGATCGACTACTCCCTCGTCGACGATGGTGTCGGCAAAGAATACCGATCCGAGTATGGGCTGGAAATGTTGGTCTGGGCCAGCGTGATGGCCTACCGCAACGATGCATTCAACGGGGCCGCGCCTACAAGCTGGGCCGATTTCTGGGACGTCAGAAAATTTCCTGGCAGCCGCGCCTTATACGGCATCGGCTCTGAGCATCCGGAGTTGGAGTTCGCTCTAATGGCGGCCGGCGTACCCGCTGACAAGCTCTATCCGCTCGATGTCGACAAGGCTCTGGCCAGCTACGAAAAGATTAGAAAGAGCGTGACGAAGTGGTGGACTACCGGTGCTCAGCCGCCGCAGATGTTGACCGATCGCGAGGTCGTCATGACCACGGTCTGGAACGGCCGGATGGCGGCATTGCAGGAGCAAGGCGTGCCGGCAACTATTTGCTGGAATCAGGGCGTGGCTCGGCGTGACGGTTGGGGGGTTCCTAAGGGAGCCAGGAACAAGGCCAATGCCATGAAGTTCGTGGCCTATTCAACTATGGCAATTCCGCAGGCGCGTTTCGCGCTCTCCATACCATATGGCCCGGTTAATGAAGATGCCTTTAAGTATATCCCGCCAGAGCGAACCGCCCTACTGCCAAGCGCGCCTGAGATCAAGAAAAAGCTGATCTCGTACAACTACGATTGGTGGATTGCCAATCAAGAAATGGCTGTCACCAAGTTCAACAAATGGCTGTTAGGCTGATGCCTTCTTTCCCGGTTCCAGCCCTGCGCTGCATCGAGCTTAAGTTGAACTGCCGCTTGGAGGGAAGAGCTGCGTAGCTTACCCGGGCTCATTGCCAACGCAAAGCGGCGGCGCCAACGGCCACACCCGCATCTGCAGTCACGGGTCCCTCTCGCTTCCCAAGTGGACGTCGCGCCGGGACGGGTAGCGATATTGCCAGCTGCGCCTGGATCGAAAAGCGTTGTGTCCCATCAATGTGAAGAGTGGCCGGAGAATCGCGAGGCAACCGCCAATGAGATTCAATAGCCCTTGGAGAAGTTCGTTGTCGTCGTCAAGTAGTGCTCTAAGGCTACCCCAGAGGGATCTTATGAACGAAGCGTCGGGCCCTTCGGCTCTGCCTAAGGGCGATGGTTGTCTTCGCGGGGCTTCGGTGTCGCTCAGTGACTTGGAGAGGAGTTACGGTGGAGTCGCAGCTGTGGCCGGAGTATCGCTTGATATTCAATCCGGCGAATTCCTCACGTTGTTGGGGCCCAGCGGTTCAGGCAAGACGACGACGCTCATGATGATCGCGGGCTTCCAGGCGCCCAGCAAGGGCGATATTGCCATTGACGGTGTATCGGTAGTCGATACCCCGCCTTATCGACGCAACATCGGCATGGTGTTTCAAAACTACGCCCTCTTTCCACACCTGACCGTGGCCGAGAACATCGCCTTTCCCCTGAAACAGCGTCGTGTTCCGAAAGTAGAGCGGGCACGCCTGGTGGCGGAGGCGCTTGAACTCATGCATCTGCCCGGCTATGGCGGGCGCTATCCGCGCCAGCTTTCCGGAGGGCAGCAGCAACGCGTGGCAGTGGCGCGTGCTCTGGTCTTTAAGCCGCGTCTATTGTTGATGGACGAACCATTGGGGGCGCTCGACAAGCAATTGCGGGAGAATCTTCAGCTTGAGATGCGCCGGCTGCACGCAGAACTCGGCATCACATTCATCTATGTGACTCACGATCAAGAAGAGGCGCTCACCATGTCGGACCGCATCGTCGTGATGAACGACGGGAAGGTCGCGCAGGTCGGACGGCCGGAGGATCTCTATGACCGGCCCTGCAATCGATTCGTGGCTAGCTTCATCGGTGAGTCCAATTTTCTTCCTGCGGTTGTGCGCGGTCTGGAAAATGACATGGTCGTTGCGGAGTGCGGGGGCGTGCTGCTGCGAGCCGCGACCTCACAGCGTCTGGAAATCGGCGCGGAGATTACGTTGGCAACCCGTCCGGAGCGGCTGCGCTTCGCCGAACAGCTTGCCGAGTCCGATGCGATCAACCGCATCGCTGTTACGGTGACCGAGTCGGTGTTTGCCGGTGAGCGTTGCCGGTACCTACTGAAGACTGAGAACGGGGCCGCCATGGTGCTCAAGGAAGTTTCCAGTGCCACGGTCCGCCGCCGCGACGTTGGTGATCGCGTGGAGATTGCTTGGTCGGTCGCGGACACGATCATCGTATAGGGTTGTCCAATGTCTGACTCGAGCATGACGCCATCCATGCGCATCTTAGGTGGCCGATGGGAGTGGAGCAGGTGGAGGCGCGACATACCATGGCTCACTCCGCTGCTGTTCGCAGCGCCGCTCCTCCTCTACATGGCCGTGTTCTACGCCATTCCGGTCGTGTCCATGCTGCTGCGCAGTCTTAACGATCCGAAATGGTCGCTGGACCACTATGCAGCGTTGCCAGGTGACGTCGTTTTCCTCAAGGTTCTCTGGATCACGCTCAGCACGTCCTTAATCGTGACGCTCGCCACCCTGATGTTGGCGTATCCAGTGGCGCTTGCTCTCTCTCTCGCCCGATCAACCGCGCCCTTGATCCTGATTGTGGTCCTGCTGCCATTTTGGACCTCGGTGCTGGTGCGGACCTACGCCTGGATGGTGTTGCTCGGCCGTCACGGCATGATCAACGAGGCGCTGATGGCGCTCGGTATAATCGAACAGCCGCTCCGGCTGCTCAACACGACGCTTGCGACGGAGATCGCAATGGTTCACATTTTGTTACCCTATATGATCCTGCCGATTGCCAATGCGCTGCGGCAGATTGATCCCTCGCTGGCGCTGGCTTCCTCTGGTCTCGGCGCCACACCCTGGGGCACCTTCCGGCAAGTGACGTTTCCCTTGTCGATGCCAGGTGCTGCGGCCGGAATGCTGCTGGTCTTTGTGCTGGCGCTCGGGTTCTACATTACCCCGGCCATGGTGGGCGGCTCTCGTGATATTACGCTCTCGATGCTGATTGCTCAGGAAGTCGATCAACTCCACTGGGGTTACGCCGCCACTCTTTCCACATTGTTGCTGGCGGTCGCGCTCGGCCTAGTCGCCATTGCGCAACTCCTGCCAGGCGTTGGCAACACCTTTAGGACAAGCAAGTGATGAGTGCTGTCCGCTTCGTGCCGCCGTTGATCGTTGCGCTCATCCTGCTCTTCCTTGCTCTTCCGATTGTTGTGGTGTTCGTGCTCTCCTTCTCCTCGGCGGCGTATCTCACCTTCCCGCCACCGGCTTTCGGCTTCAGGTGGTATAAGGCGTATTTCGGGGATTCTGATTGGCTTGACGCAACTTGGCTTAGCCTCTGGGTGGCGGCAGCTGTCGTGGCGCTTTCGACCACGCTCGGAACGCTTGCTGCGATCGGCATCGTTCGCCTGCCAAGACCTATACGCATATTCACAACCGCACTCGTTCTTTCACCGCTGGTTGTGCCGGGAATAGTCATCGCGATCGGTGTATACTACGCTTTCTCCCGCTACGGGCTGGTCGGCTCGCCGATGGGCATCGTGCTGGCGCATACGTGCTTGGCCGTGCCGTTTGTCGTAACTAGCGTCAGCGCCAGCCTCGCTGCAATTGATCCCAAGCTTGAGCATGCGGCTTTGAGCCTAGGCGCGACACCTGGTGCGACCTTGTGGCAAGTAACTTTGCCCCTGATCCGGCCGGGCGTCCTCGTCGGCGCGCTGTTCGCGTTCATCACCTCCTTCGATGAGGTGATCATAGCGCTGTTCTTGTCTGGTTCTGGCGCTGTCACGCTGCCGCGGCGCATGTGGGATGATCTGCGCTTTCAGCTCAATCCCACGATCGCGGCCGTATCGACGCTCACGATAATTCTGACAGCGTTGCTGCTCGCCATCGCGCACTTGATCCGCAGGCGCACCGAGCAACTGAAGAACGAACAAAGCTAAGCATGATCCTAAAGCCCGGCTTTGGTCGCACGATCCGCAACTACATTGGGTTGAGGCAGTGACTTGGAACGGCTGATTTGACTGTGATCAACTGCACCAGTGTATTGCCGAAAACGGGCAAGGGTGCACCATCCTTGTCCTGGAAATTAGGCTGCTGGATTGCGAGCCGACCTTCCAAGCTGAACGCGCCTGACGCGCAGAGAGCAATTCGAGTCGCTTGGTAGCATCCGACGAAGAACCTCGACTAGCGCTAAGATCATCTTTTCGCGCGCAAGAAGTCGCCTCTGAGTGTGAGGCCGCGTGACGATGAGTGTTTGCGCCTTAGTCATGACCGGTGCGCCGGTTAAACCAGTTTTTTGAGTGAAGCGCTCCAAAGAGTCAGAATTGTTCGGTTCAACGCACAATTGCGGCCATGCGGCGGTCCAAATCGGCTGAATCCAGCGCTGTCAGCGGATACATATTTTCCTGAAAGAGAAGCCTTTCTTGGCCGCTAGGTCACGGAGGTCAAGACCAGGGAGCTGGAACAGTGAGCCAACCGCAGGCGCCTAGTACACAGGTGTCGCCGCGATCCTGGGCGCGTACGGCGTCGGTCAAGAAGATCGCGGTCTGCTCTTCTATGGGCGCGGGGGCGGAAGCGCTAGTGCGCGCGGGGGAGGAAAGAGGGGCGATGCCGGGCACGGACAATGCCTTTGTGGAGTTTTCTGGCGTTCAGAAGACGTACGACGGCGAAACGCTGGTCGTTAAGGATCTCAACCTGGAAATCGCTCGAGGTGAGTTTCTGACGATGTTGGGGCCTTCCGGCTCTGGCAAGACAACGAGCCTCATGATGCTCGCCGGCTTCGAGGCGCCGACCCAGGGCTCGATCCTCCTGGCGGGTCGCTCGATCGGCAACATGCCGCCCCACAAGCGCGACATCGGAATGGTCTTCCAGAATTACGCGCTGTTTCCGCATATGACCGTCGAGGAGAACCTCGCGTTCCCACTGAAGGTTCGCAAGCTTGGGAAGCTGGAACGAGAGGCGAAGATTAAGCGGGCGCTCGACATGGTTCGTCTGGGTGCGTATCGCGGCCGTCGGCCTGGCCAGCTTTCCGGCGGCCAGCAGCAGCGCGTTGCACTGGCCCGCGCGCTCGTCTTCGATCCCACGCTAGTGCTGATGGACGAGCCGCTCGGCGCACTGGACAAGCAATTGCGCGAGCACATGCAACTCGAGATCAAGCACATCCACGAGGATCTCGGCGTCACTGTGGTCTATGTCACGCACGATCAGGGCGAGGCGTTGACGATGTCGGACCGCATCGCCGTGTTCAACGACGGGGTCATCCAGCAACTCGCGGCGCCCGCCGAACTCTACGAGCGGCCGCAGAACGCTTTCGTCGCCCAGTTCATCGGTGAGAACAACCGCCTCCACGGCAAGGTGGTAGCGTTGCATGGCGCGACCTGCCAGGTGGAGATACCGGGCGCCGGCAAGGTGCAAGCGCTGGCCGTCAATGTCGGCGGGGTTGGCAGGTCGACGGTGCTGTCGCTGCGGCCAGAGCGTGTGAAGTTGAATCCGGCGCCAGGCTCGCTGCCCAATGCCTTCAGCGCGCAGGTTTCGGAAGTGATTTATCTGGGCGACCACGTACGTACCCGGGTTTCGGTCTGCGGTCACGACGACTTTGTGATCAAGCTGCCGAATTCGGAAGGCACGGTGCAGGTCGAGCCCGGCGCGGTGATCACGATCGGCTGGAAAACTGAGGATTGTCGGGCGCTCGATGCGTCATGACGGACGACCAAGGGCCCACGTGGGGCTCGGCTGGACTTCGGCAGCGCTGCCCTCACTAAGGGGGCGGCATAGAGGGGGAGAGTGCACGATGAGAACGTCACTAACGATCGCGAGCAGCCTGGCCGTCATCGGCTTGACAGCGGGCATGTTCGCAGCGACGACGGCCGCCCTTGCGGACGACCAGCTCACGGTCACTGCTGGCGGCGGGTCCTTCCAGCAGGTCCTGCGCAAGGTCATTTTCGAGCCGTTCTCAAAGGCGAGCGGGACCAAGATCACTGAAGCTGAGTACGACTACACTCTCGGCAAGATCCGCGCCATGGTCGAGACCAAAACCGTGAGCTGGGATGTGGTTTACGCCGGCGACTCGGGCACCCGGCAGATGTGTGCGGAGGGTCTAATTGAGACTATCGACTGGAAGAAGCTTGGCCTCGACCGGACTAAGTTCGAGGGCGGCGAATATAGCGACTGTGGAGTTCCTGCCGGCATCGCCGCCTCTGTCGTTACCTACGACAGAGACAAGCTTCCGAACGGCCCGAAGACCATCGCCGATTTTTTCGACCTGAATAAATTCCCTGGCAAGAGGGGACTACCTAAGACTCCCCAGGTCACAGTTGAATGGGCTCTTATCGCAGACGGAGTGCCTATCGGCGACGTCTACAAGGTACTCAACACCCCGCAGGGAATCGATCGGGCATTCAAAAAGCTCGACACCATCAAGAAGGACATCGTCTGGTGGACGTCCGGCGCCCAGCCGATCCAGCTTCTCGCCGATGGCCAGGTGGTCATGACCGATGCTTGGAATACCCGAATCTATGATGCGGTCAAGAACTCCGGCAAGCATTTCGAGATGGTGTGGGACGGCGCCGTAACGAACGGAAACGCTTGGGTGATTCCAAAAGGTACGCCACGGCTGGACAACGCCTACAAGTTTGTTGCTTTAGCCGGTTCGGCCCAGACGCAAGCCGACCTAGCTAGCTATACTAGCCAGGGGCCGGGCAACAGCGATGCCCTCGCACTCATCGATCCTGCCGTCCGTCCCAACATTCCGAATGATCACTCGGGTAGTGCTCTCCCGAGCAATTTAAGCTTTTGGAGTGAGAAGGGCGATGAACTACGCCAGCGCTTTAACGCTTGGCTCGCGAAGTAAAGCCGTAGCAGAAAGAAACTGCCGCGAGGAGCGCTTCCCTCTCCTCGCGGCACCAGCGCAGACAAGTCAAGGAATAGTCAATGTCGACGACGGCCATCCAAATTGGCGGTACCTTCGAAGGCATACCTCTGCGTCTCAAGCTTCGGCGCATCGAGCGCCGGCAGAAGTTGAAGGCTCTCGTTCTCGTCCTTCCGCTGCTGCTGTTCATTCTGGTCGCCTTCGTTCTTCCGATTGGCCGGATGCTGTTCAACGCCATCCACGATGATACACTCTTGACTCTGGCGCCGCGGACAATGACGGCGCTAAGAGGATGGGATGGCAAGGACCTGCCGGGCGAGCCTGTGTATGCCGCACTGGCTGGTGACCTCAAAGAGTCTTGGACCCGGAAAACGGCGGCCACTATAGGCAAGCGCATTAACTACGAGCTGCCCGGGTCTCTCAGCGAGGTGATATCTAGCGCGCGCAAAGCGAGCTTGATTCCCGCTGGTCCCTACCAAGAGGCATTGATCAAAATCAGTCCGCTCTGGGGCCGGCATGACGTCTGGAGCCTACTAAAGCGTGGAACGTCGGCCTACACTGGCTACTACCTGCTGCGTTCTGTCGATTTCGAGTATGGCCCAAACAGCCAAATTGTCGCCTCACCGCCGGAAAACAGGATCTTTCGGGACGTCTTCTTGCGTACGCTAGGCATCAGCAGCGCCGTAACCGCAATAACCCTGCTGCTCGGCTTTCCTTTGGCCTTTCTCCTGGCGACATTACCGCGCAAGTCCAGCAATCTTCTGATGATCTTAGTCGTGCTGCCGTTCTGGACATCAGTGCTGATACGGACCACGGCCTGGGTCGTGCTGCTGCAACAGCACGGCATTGTCAACGATACCTTGATGGCGCTGCATGCCATCTCCCAACCGGTAGAGCTCATCTACAATAGGATTGGGACTGTCGTGGCGATGACCCATATCCAGCTGCCGATAACTCTCCTGCCGATCTACAGCGTTATGCGAACGGTATCGCCGAGCTATGTCCGCGCCGCTCGCTCGCTCGGCGCTGGACCGTTCTACGCGTTTTGGAGGGTCTACTTCCCTCTAACCCTGCCGGGCATTGCCGCCGGATGCCTGATGACCTTCATCCTGTGCCTCGGTTATTACATAACCCCGGCGCTCGTCGGGGGGGCAGCTGACCAAATGGTTAGCTCTTTTGTAGCCCACTACACAAATGAGGAACTTAACTGGGGCATGGCGTCTGCGCTTGGCACCATTCTGCTCACTACGACGTTGCTTCTCTACTGTTCCTTCAGCAAGCTGGTCGGGGTCGACCGCGTCAAGATGGGGTGAGAACGATGGCCGCCTCCGCCTATGCCACTCCTTTAGAAACGGTTTGGTACTACGTCCACCGGCTGCTCTGCGGGGCAGTACTGTTCTTTCTGATTGCGCCGATCCTCGTCGTCATCCCGCTCTCATTCAATTCCGTACCCTTCTTCACCTATCCAATGGCGGGGTTGTCCCTGCGATGGTATGAGGAGTTCTTCCTGACCGTCCGATGGCAGGGCGCACTTCACAATTCGATTTTTATCGCCGTCGCCGTGACGATTCTGTCGACGGTTCTAGGCACGTTAGCGGCGCTCGGGCTCAGCCGACCGCATTTCCCCTGGCGCACGGCGGTGATGAGTGTGCTGATCTCGCCCATCATAGTACCAGTCGTGATTACCGCGGTCGGCGTGTATTTTTTCTACGCCGATGTCGGCCTGCTCAACACCTTTGCTGCACTGATCCTGGCGCACACTACGCTGGCTACGCCCTTCGTCATCATCACCGTGACGGCAACGCTGGCGGGCTTCGACCACTCCCTGACCCGCGCAGCCGCAGGGCTCGGTGCGCCGCCGTCCACTGCGTTCTTCAAAGTTACAATGCCCCTCATACTTCCCGGCATGATCTCTGGAGGGCTCTTCGCCTTTCTCACCTCATTCGATGAGGTTGTGGTCGCTCTTTTTGTTGCCGGTCCGGAGCAACGCACCTTGCCAAGGGTCATGTTCTCCGGCATCCGCGAGGAGATTAGCCCTACCATCATTGCTGCTGCCACGGTGCTGATCCTGTTCTCTATCGCCGTGCTGATCACTGTCGAGCTGTTGCGGCGGCGCTCCGAACGCCTGCGCGGGATTCGCGAGCTCTAATTCAGGATCACATCAATATCGAAGCGGGAAGGTGACTCGAAACGCCCCGCGGCCGAACAACCGGCAATCGATCCGCTTTTCGACGGTTGGAGAACGAAACCGCAAGCGTCGATGCCCACCAGAGCTATGACTACCATGGTCTAAATGGACCTCCAGACACATCGGTCAAATTCAGCTCGAATGGACTTCGACTCTGGAAACGATGCCGGCTCATGGCCAAACGCCAACGGAATTGCGCGTTGTGCGGAACACAACCACGATAGGCATCTGCGCCGAATGAAGAAGCGCGTCTGATCCACGCGCAGCTCCAGTAGAAGCTGACGACATTCCTCTGCCAGGAAGCGTTAGCTCCCTCAGCTTGGGGGGATTTATCGCAGGCGAGTGTTCCATCCAGCAGCTCGGTCCAATGAAGGCGAGGGCGCTCGGAAGTGGCTGAAGGCATGATTCCTCGAATTGCGCGCGCTGCAAACCTTGATCCGGCTTGCGAGCTGATCACTATCGAACTGCCCAGCGGAGACGACTTCATCGAGGCCCGCTGGACAGTGTTGAAGCCGGGCGCGACGCCGCAACCCGCTTCCTTTCAACTACCGATTTCGGAGTTCCACACCGATCATTGAGCTAGCCGACCCATCAGTGTGATCGCGTTATCAGGTATTGACGGACTTCGGCCACTATCGAAGACCCGTCTGCCCCATCCAACCATGGCACGCCTGTCGTTGTGGCGGTACCCTGACCTCCGTGTGGGATCGACCGGTTGCCCCAAGCTGATCCTCTCGGGTCATCTGCTGAAGGAGCTCGATCGGGCTGCAGACAGACATGGACGCGCTCTGTAAGCAATCGGTTCGCCGTCTGCGGACCATGGGCAAGCGCATGTTACAGTTCAGAATGCTGCTCGCGTTGCGATTTCTGCGCCAGTTTACTGTATGTGGCGGTCGCAATACGCCGTTTTTCGTAACAAACCTCAGCTATTTTGTCGGGGAAATCGGGTTGGGATAACTGCTATCCCGCCTCTTTAAGCGCAAGGGGATCAAAGTGAACACAGAATCCGAACCGTCGCCCACCGGCTCCTCAAAATCCGACGCCGAGTTCGATTCCTTCGGTTCTATCCAAACGAATGTGATCGATGGCTTCACCCTCGCTGCGGTCGGCGACGTCATGATGAGACGGCCTCACACCGTTGTTCAGTCGTGCACCTTTAGTCCTGTCAGCAAATCCTTGCAGGACGCTGACGTCGCCTTTGGAAATCTTGAGACAAGTATAACAGACCTGAAGACCTCAAAGGGGCATCCCATCGTAAACGGGGACGCCTATCACGTCTCAACACCCGCCGTGGCCCCTGACTTGAAGGCCATAGGTTTCAATCTTATGGCACGTGCGAACAACCATACCTGCGACTGGGGGATCGAAGGTATGCGGGAAACAACAGAGATGCTCGACCTCGTCGGCGTTGCTCATGCCGGTGTAGGTGAAAATTTGGCTCAGGCCGGAGCCCCAAGCTTCTTGGAGACCCGACGCGGCCGTGTTGGCCTGATCTCGTTGACTACGACCTTTCCTCCGGCCTGCCGGGCTGCCGATGCAGCGGGTCAGGCGCCGGGCCGCCCAGGCCTAAACGCACTTCGCCTAACGCGAAGTGTTGTAGTGCCGCCAGATATGCTGCAAATCCTGCGACAGATCAGCAAATCGCTGCCCGACGCAGGACAGGTCAACGAAAACCCAGATCACGTCCTACTGGCTGGCACCACCTACCGCGCCGGAGACCGACCAGGCTATAGCTTTGAGCCTAACGCTCACGACGTGAAGAGGATCTTGAAGAACGTTCGTGAGGGCAAGCAATCTTCAGACTTTTTGGTTGTCGCAAACCACGATCATTATCCAGGGAACTGGAGTGAGGTCCCTGCAAACTACGCCCAAGCATTTTCGCACCAAGCAATTGATTTCGGAGCCGATGCGATCATTGGCCACGGACCACATATCCTGCGAGGCATAGAGATCTACAAAGGGAGACCGATTTTCTATAGCTTAGGGAATTTCCTCTTTGACAATCTGAACCCCGTCGAAGGCGCAGACTATTTCGAGCACCATGGTTGTGATCCAAGCAAGCACACCGTTCCCGACGTAATAGCAGCGGCGATGGGCGAGTTTCGGGACGCCGTGTTTTTCGAAAGCGTTGTAGCGGTGAGTCGATTCGTAGAGAATCAGATCAAAGAAATCCGGCTTTTTCCCATCGAGTTGAACTTCACGAAACGATTTGCAGATCGAGGTGTGCCGTCTATTCCCTCGCTCCCGCACAGCAAAGCCATTCTCGAGCGTCTCCAAATGCTTTCTGAACCGTACGGGACCCACATCGCTATCGAGAAAGGAGTTGGAATCATAAGGCTCTAGAGCGTTAGCCCATCAGACTGAATCGTTTGGGGATTGTACGAAGCAGCTGCCGCGGCGTGAGGGTAAGGTGGCGTAGATCGCCTCCTGGCTGAGAGGATGTGGGTGTTGGAGCCCATCCCCTCAGACAGGAGTATCGAGATGGCCGATTTGAGCCCTCTTCGCCGCCGCATGAATCGAAGACATGACCGTCCGCAATCTGTCGCCTTCGGTGATTCCAACTAAACCGCCGGGACAAGAGGCCCGCGGGCGCGGCATTGCGGACGGTATTCCGGTCAGCGGCCCGCGAACCGGTTTGGAGGAAGGCCTGCCAGGGTGAGCCACTGGCGCACACGCGAGCGAGAACAAGGTGATGCTGAGCCGCGAGCCCGAGGCGGCGATCGCAAGTCTCATCGGATTGACGCTCATCAGGCGACAATGATGGATCTGCTCAAGAGCACGCCAGATCTCACGATCGAGGAATTGCGTGATCTTTTAGCAAACAAGGCCATTCCTTTGGCTGTGGCACGATCCCCCCCTTCTTCGAGCGCCACAAGATCGCGTAAAAACGACGGCCCGTTGCTCGCGCCATGTTGGTCGATGCCCAACATTCGTCGATGAGGACGAGCCGGCTCCGACGTGGACACGAGACCAGCGATCTCATTGCGCACTCGGCCATGGGCGAAAGTATTCCGCTGGTGTGCCAGGACGGGGCCCAACACCAAGGCTGCGTACCGGTTTTTTCTGCAAAGACCGGGTCAGTGAGGCGGACATTCTGGCCTGCCACTTTCAATCGACGCGTGAGCGCACGATTGCCACTGACGGTCCTGTTCAAGTGCTCCATGACACGACCGAGTTCAGCTATCAAAGAGAGAACTCAGACGCGATCGGGATCACCAAGAGCATAAACAGCGGCCGGGACAAGGCGGGCCGCCTGAGATCGCACACGGTTTGCGGCATCCTGATGCACTCGAGCCGGGCGGTGACGACCGAAGGTCTGCCGCTCGGACTGACGGCCGGCAAATTTTGGACCCGGAAGAAATTCAGGGGGACCGCCGCGCTTAAGGAGAAGATCAATCCGACGCGTGTTCCCATCGAGAAGAAGGAGAGCATTCGGTGGCTGGACAATGTCCGTCAATCCACGGAGCTGCTGGGCGATCCGGGATGGACGAGGTCGCCGTCAAAGGACTGCATTGCATCGACCTCAGAAACAACAACGGTGATCCCGATGAAACCGTCCTCGAGATCAGATATCGCAAGATTCGCCTCTTGCCACCGATCGGAAAGCAGAAGCGCTGCCCGGCGCTGACCTTGATGGTGATCCATGCCGAAGAGCGCGTGACGCCGAAGAACAGAAAGAAAATCGAGTGGAAGCTGATCACAGATCTGCCTGTTAGCTCCCGCACCGACGCCATTGAGAAGCTCGAATGGTATGCTTTGCGATGGAAGATCGAGGTGTTCCACAAGATACTCAAATCAGGCTGCAAAGCCGAGCAGCCGAAGCTTAGGACCGCCCAGCGTCTGATGAACCTGATCTCGCTCTTTTGCATCCTGAGTTGGCGGGTCTTCTGGATGACGTGCTCAACCGTTCCGCTCCAGACGCGCGACCAACCCTCGCGTTGACGCGACCCAAATCGGGCGTACTCGATCGCCTCGTCAACGACAAACAAAAAGCGACAAAGACGCTTTCGCACTATCTCATCAAGATCGCTCGGCTCGGCGGTTATCTTGCCCGTGCCAGCGATCCGCCCCCGGGGCAATACGGTCATGTGGCGCGGGCTGTCGCGCCTCACCGACATCGCGTTAGGCGCCCTGGTCGGAGGAGAATTTGTGGGAAATTGAAAGCTTCACCGGATGGATACGCTCCCGCTGCCGGATCTCAGGGTTGATGCGAGCCGGCGATCACGTCGTTTCCGCCGCCTTGGCGACTTCAAGGAAGATCTGCACACAGTCGGTTGTGGACACCCTTCGGGCAGCGCTCACGTGGCACGCTTCCTGGTTCAAGTTCCGTGAGCCAGGCTGTGAAGGGCTCCCCCATGGCTTTCGAACATCATGAACAGTTTTTCTCCGGCCCGCGGCGCGCCGCGAGGAGGCTGCGGATAGGTGTTCCGCGCAGTTTTACTGTTCGCGGGACCGCCTAAAAGCAGGTTTTGATCACGGCGCCACAGCTATCCTCCAACAGTTGAAGGGAAACGATGTGACGACGATCTTGAGGAATGTTCGTGCGGGGAAACAATTTTCAGATTCTCTAATCGTTGCGAACCACGATCATTATCCTGGCAAGTGGAGTGAGGTCCCTTCAGACTACGCCCATGCGTTTTCACGCCGAGCAATCGATTCCCGATCGGGTGCGATCATAGGTCACGGGCCGCCTCGAGCTTCAGCACCCGAATGATGACCAGCCCCTTTGATTGGCCCCTGCAAGCGGATGGACTTGCCACCACAAGAAAAGGTGTAGTCGTGCAAAATGATGCCCTTAGCCTCGACGAAATCGTCCGTTGCGTGAACGCAAAGGCTTCCGATTACTGTGCCCTGAGCGACCGTATCTGGACAATGCCAGAACTTGCTTTCGAGGAATGGCGCTCGTCAGCGGAGCAGATCACAATGCTCGAGCGTGAGGGCTTTCGCATCACCAAAGAAATTGGTGGTATCGCTACGGCCTTCGTGGCCGAATATGGTAGCGGCGGTCCGATCGTCGGAATCCTTGGTGAGTTCGATGCGCTGCCCGGCCTTGCACAAGTATCGGGCCTAACCGAGCACCAGCCAACAATGAAAGGGGCTCCTGGCCATGGCTGCGGGCACAACCTTCTTGGTTCCGGTGCAGCCCTGGCGGCTGTCGCGATAAAGGATGCGCTTTCGGCCGAAGGTATAGCGGGCACAGTACGCTATTACGGCTGCCCGGCGGAGGAGGCCGGCGGAGGTAAAACCTACATGGCGCGCGCCGGCGTTTTTGATGGCATCGATGTCGCCTTTTCATGGCATCCGGCGGACGTTAACGGGGTGTCCACTCAGTCGACGCTCGCGACTGTTGGAGCTTACTTTCGCTTTAAGGGCCGCGCGTCGCACGCCGCGGCTTCTCCTCATGTCGGCCGTTCCGCACTTGATGCGGTGGAACTGATGAATGTGGGCGTGAACTACATGCGCGAGCACATGCCCTCCGAGGCGCGGGTGCACTATGCTGTCACCGACACGGGAGGCGATGCGCCTAACGTAGTTCAGGCCTATGCGGAATCAATCTATTCAGTCCGTTCACCGCACCTGCCGGACGCTGAGCGACTTTTCGAGCGCGTGAAGAACATTGCTAAGGGCGCCGCGCTGATGACCGACACTTCCGTGACGGTACAGATCACCGGTGGTTGCTCGAACGTTCTGCCAAACGTGGTGCTGCAAGAAGTCATGTACGAAAACATGCGCCGGCTCGGCCCACCCGACTTCGACCACGCCGACTATACCTTTGCGCGGGAGATAAGAAAGGCGGCCCTGACGAACGACGACGTGAAGGCAAGTGTCGGGCTGCATTATGTTACGCTCAAGGAACGGGTGCTCCACGATGCGCTGCTCCCAATGCCCGCGCACGAGGGCGTCTCGATGGGCTCGACCGACGTCGGAGACGTAAGTTGGATTGTGCCGACTGCACAATGTTACACAGCCTGCTTCGCAATAGGCACGCCACTCCACACCTGGCAGCTCGTTACACAGGGAAATTTGCCTGCGGCTCATAAGGGCATGGTTTTGGCTGCGAAGTCTATGGCGACCACGGCCGCCGATTGTCTGAGAAATCCGGCCATCATAGCCCGGGCAAAAGCAGAGCTGAAGGAGCGCACCGGTGGCCGCGAATATCGTTGCCCGATTCCGCCAAATGTATCGCCTTATGACCTGCGCGCAAAGGCGCCGTAAGTCTCTTCCCGCGAACTCGCTATCAAGCTCCGCAAGGGTCGATCAATCCATCCTCGAAACCAAAGGGCCAGAAGTAAAATGAGCATTACTCGGCGAACTCTTGTGAAAGGAAGCATGGCGGCCATGGCGGCTGGATTGATGCCGTTGAGGCTCCGGGCGCAGACGGCCCAGTCAGCCGCCCGGACGGTGCGCATGGCGACGGGAAATATTACGATCTTCGATCCGTACTCCACGACCGCTATTCCTACCATGAATCATGCTCTGGCGATCTACGATATGCTGTTCGCCCTTGACTCCCAATTTGCGCCGCAGCCGCAAATGGTCAGTAAGTGGAGCGTTTCCGACGACAAGAAGACTTATACGTTCGAGTTGCGCGATGGGTTGGCCTGGCATGACGGCACCCATGTCACAGCAGCGGACTGTGTCGCCTCGATCCGTCGTTGGCTTCAGCTATCCGGCGCGCAGTCGGTTCGGGAGCGGGCGAAGGATATCTCGAAGAAAGACGAGAATTCTTTCAGGATCACGCTTAACGAGCCGCTGGGGCAGTTAATCGACCAGTTGGGGAATTCCCAGTCTCCCCTGTTCGTCATGCGCGAGCAGGACGCGGATCGTCCTCCCTCTCAGCCCGTGACCACGCATATCGGATCTGGGCCGTTTAAGTTCAACGAGAGGCTCTTCAAGCCCGGCGCGAGCCTGGTTTACGACCGCAACGAACAGTATGTCCCACGTCGGGAGAAGGCTGACGGGCTCGCCGGCGGAAAAGTCGCAAAGGTCGATCGCATTATCTGCGAAATCATGAAAAATGCACAAACAGCGGCTGCTGCTTTGCAAGCGGGCGAGGTCGATTTCCTGGATTCGCCGCCAGCCGAAGTTCTCTCAATGCTCGAGAACGATCCTAACCTTGTAGTGGAAGATCTCCACAAGTCAGGTGATGACTATGTTTTGCGTATGAACTGTTTGCAGGCCCCATTCAGCAACGCTTATGCGCGCCAGGCGATGCTTCACCTGATCGATCAGGAAGCGTTCCTGAATGTTATGAATCGAAATCCAAAATATAACCACGTCGTGACCTCATTGTTTGGAACCAACACGCCGTATGTCAATGACGTCAACACAGGATGGCACAAAAAGGGCGGCGATCCTGAAAAAGCCAAGCAGCTTTTCCAGAAGGCCGGTTATGCGGGCGAAAAACTCGTCATCCTTCAACCGACGGACTGGGCGGCTGTTACCAACGCGTCGCAACTTTTGGCCGCCACGCTGCGAAAGATCGGGATCAACGTCGAACTCGCGCCAAGCGACTGGGCCGGACTTATCGCGCGCCGGGATAAAAGAGGTCGCGTCGAAGATGGTGGCTGGAGTATGTTCATAACGTACTCCAGTGATGCTAGCTTCGGCCGACCATCAAATTCAGCGTGGCTAGCCCTAAATGGCGAAAACGGGTGGTACGGTTGGCCAACAAGCGACGAATATGAGGCTCTTCGGGCCAAATGGCCGGATCTCGAAACGCTCGAGGATCGCAGGGCGATGGCCCGTAAGATGCAGCAAGTTTATTGGGATTCTGTTGGCCAAGTTTTCCTGGGTCAGATTAACTCACTTACGGCACGCCGCAAAACGCTCACTGGTATCATCGGAGCGCCGGCACTGACTCCGATGTGGAACATGCAGAAATCCTGAGGCAGTTGTGGGCGTTTATATCCTTCGCAGATTAATCTCAATGATCGCCGTCATGGGGATGGTCGGCATTTTCGTGTTTCTGCTCCTCAGGCTGGCCCCCGGCGACGCCGCGGCCATGATCGCCGGCCCGATGGCCACGCAACAGATGGTTGACAGCATCCGGGAACAGTTGGGCCTGAAGGAGCAATTGCCGGCCCAGTTCTTCCATTGGGCATTAGATATCATCAGTGGCAATTTCGGCAATTCGATTTTTGCTGGGCTGCCGGTTCTCAAGGTTATCTCGCAACGGCTCGAGCCGACTCTTTCGCTCGCGATCCTCACGATGAGCCTTTCGGTCGGAGTTGGGATTTCTTTCGGCATCTTTGCTGCGTGGAGTGGAGGCGGCGTTCTTGATCGCATGCTGACAGCGTTTTCAACGTTTGCCTATTCCGTTCCGGTGTTTGTCGTTGGTTATTGCCTCGTATACTTTTTTGCGGTCCAAACACGTTGGCTGCCAGTCCAGGGCTATGTATCGATAGAGGATGGCCTCCGACCCTGGTTCTCGCACTTGATCCTGCCGACCGTGGCATTGGGTTTACCTTACATTGCCTTCATTGCCCGGATCACGCGAGCGAGCATGCTGGAAGTTCTACTAGAAGACTACATGCGCACCGCCGCCGCTAAGGGCGCCTCGACTTATTCCATACTTTTTCATCACGCGTTAAAGAACGCGAGTGCGCCGATCCTCACAGTGATCGGCATGAGTTTCGCCTATCTCATTGGTGGTGTCGTCGTTATTGAAACAGTGTTCAACCTGCCCGGCGTCGGTCGCTTAGTCATCGATGCGATCGATAATCGGGACTATCCCGTCATACAAGGCGTACTGATCCTCGTGTCGGGTCTCTACGTGGTCATCAATCTGGTGGTTGACCTCGCCTATACTCTAATCGACCCCCGCATCCGGTACTGACCATGTCCGTTCTCTCCGCATCGACTGACGCCGTAGCGACGACGCAGTCTCGAATGTCTCGGCTATTTCGGCTGGTAAAGCGCCATCCCATGGTCATTATCGGGGGCGGCCTCTTGTTGCTCATGATCGTTATGGGGCTTACTGCACCGCTGTACGCCAATGATCCAACGACCATAGATGCATTCAAGCTGCTTCAGCCCCCTTCGGCCGAAGTTTGCTTGGGAACGGACAATCTCGGCAGAGATGTTTTTGCGCGAACGATGTTTGGGGCCAGGATTTCGCTCTTGGTGGGAGTTGTGTCCACGGCCGGAGCGGCCCTGATAGGTCTGTTGGTCGGCATCATTGCCGGCTATAGCCATAGCTTCGATAACGTCATGATGCGGATGATGGACGCCCTGATGTCGATCCCGACAATCCTTTTGGCCATTGCCCTTGTTTCTCTGACGGGACCTGGCGTCGGTATCCTTGTCGTTGCTATTGCGATTCCTTATATCCCGACGGTCGCGCGACTTGTTCGTTCCGTAGTACTAGGTCTTCGTGATTGTCCTTATGTGGTGGCCGCTCAGTGTGGCGGTGCGCGCCTGCCTAAGGTGTTGTGGCGCCATATCCTGCCGAGTACTATTAGTCCGCTTATGGTTCAGAGCGCCAATGTCTGCGCTGGCGCAATTTTGAGCGAGGCGGCGCTGAGCTTTTTGGGCGTCGGCGTTCCGCCTGACATCCCTAGTTGGGGCAATATGATCGCAAGCTCTCGCCTGTATCTGCCTATCGCCCCCTTGACGGTCTTCGCCCCCGGTATTGCCCTTGCGGTGACAGTGCTTGCTGTCAACTTGCTCGGGGATGGCCTGCGCGACCTGTTCGATCCCCGCTCTCGGCGGAGAGACTGACATGCTCACGCGCGAAACTCCGAAGAACGATGTGCTTCTCGATGTGCAAGAGCTTGAGACCCACTTTTACGGCGAAGAAAGTCTCACCCGCGCTCTGGGCGGCATCAGTTTCCAGGTGAAAAAAGGCGAAACTCTCGGTGTAGTCGGCGAATCGGGATGCGGAAAGAGTGTCACCGCGCTTTCCATTATGCGCCTGCTGCCGAAACTGACTGCCAAGACCGTCGGCGGCAAGATCCTCTTCGACGGTCGCGATCTCCTGGAAGTCTCAGACCGGGAGATGCGAAAGATTCGCGGCAATCAGATCGCCATGATTTTCCAGGAGCCAATGACGAGCCTGAACCCGGTTTACACTGTCGGTCACCAGATTGCTGAGACGGTGCAGATTCACGCGAACGCTTCGCGGTCCGTTGCGTTGGCAAGGGCCGAGGAGATGCTCCGCCTTGTTCGCATCGCCGACCCTGATCGCCGAGCGAAGAATTATCCTCACGAAATGTCTGGAGGCATGCGCCAGCGCGCGATGATCGCGATGGCGCTCGCCTGCTCGCCAGAACTGTTGATCGCTGACGAACCGACCACCGCGCTTGACGTCACGATCCAGGCGCAGATCCTGCGCTTGATCATGGACCTGAAGGAGCGCACGAGAACTGCAGTCATGTTTATCACCCATGATCTCGGCGTTGTCGCGGAGACATGCCAACGCACGATTGTTATGTATGCTGGCCGTATCGTCGAGCAGGCGAGCGTGACGGATTTGTTCGCGCGTCCGACACATCCCTACACTCAGGCACTTATGCGCTCACTCCCCGACCGGCGGCGTGGTCGACAGCGCCGCCTTCCAGAAATCCCCGGCATTGTCCCGAGCCTTCGCGAGGCGATTGTGGGGTGCAGTTTCGCGCCTCGCTGTCCGCTCGCAACAGACATTTGCCGCGAGACGAGACCCTCCTTGCGCGACCTCGGTTCGTGCCATACCGTGGCTTGCTGGCGCGCCGAAGAAGTAATGGGCGCATGAGTGATCCTCTACTTAAAGTCGAACGTCTGACGAAGCACTACCCGCTGGGTACAGGATTTTTCAGCAGGGGGGGGCCGGTCGTTAGGGCGGTGGAGGACATTTCCTTTTCCGTTGAAGCTGGCGAAACGCTTTGTATCGTCGGCGAATCCGGCTGCGGCAAGTCCACGGTCGCCCGGCTCCTGATGCGGATAGTGGAGCCAACAGTTGGGCGGGTGCTGATCGAGGGGACCGACATTGCAGATCTCAAGAAGGACGCGCTTCGGGCTTGGCGGCGCCGGATGCAGATGGTGTTCCAAGATCCGTACTCATCCTTGAACCCGCGCCTGACTGCAGCACAAATCATCACCGAACCTGTCGAAAACTTTGAGACCCTCAGCCGGAAGCAGCGTCAAGCGCTTGCCGCCGAGCTTCTTCGGAAAGTTGGGATGTCCCCGCAGGTGATGCACAGGCTCCCGTCCGAATTGTCGGGGGGGCAGCGCCAGCGACTCGGCATTGCGAGGGCCTTGTCGCTCCGGCCTTCTCTCATCGTTGCCGACGAGGCGGTATCAGCCCTGGATGTCTCGGTGCAGGCGCAAATCCTCAACTTGCTGATGGATCTCCAGCAAGAATTGGGGATCGCCATTATCTTCATCTCACATGACCTCAGCGTCGTTGAGCATATCAGCCGTCGTGTAGCAGTCATGTACCTGGGAAGGATCGTGGAGCTTGCCCCGTGCGAGGCTCTCTTCGCTAAGCCGGTCCATCCCTATACAGAAGCCCTCATTGCGGCGGCCCCAGTACCGGACCCGACACAGGTTCGGCGGGAGGTGCCCATTGAGGGCGAAGTGCCAAGTCCGATTAGCCCACCGAAAGGGTGCGCTTTCCATCCACGCTGCCCGCATGTACTCGAGCGTTGCCGGATCGAAGTGCCACCTTTGGTTCCCCTGGCTGACGGGCGGGTAGTCGCCTGTCATGTGCGCGCTCCGGCCTCTTGATTTGCGAGCGGAGTATTCTGGTTTCCGGTGGCGGTACTGCGCCGCCCCATCTCCTGCGGATGTCGCTGTCCTTCGATACAGCGTAGCCGGTGAGTCATGGCGAGAGCTGGCTTAACTCGCCAACTCCGCCCGAGATGCTACGTCGAGCCCTGGGCTGCAGTCGAGCCAACTACTTGCTTGCCGCGGACGAGCACATCGAGACGCTGCGTCGCTACGCGACGTGCTTTCGATTCTGCCGATGACACGCTGCCGCATCGCGTGAAACTTCCTAGCCGCGCAGCCGGTTATGACCGTGTCGGTCATAATCTGCTCTAGAGCACGCCTCGAGTTTTCTTCTGTTTGCATCTGGTTCACCGCCGTTGCCACCTGCGTGCTGATTGTTGGCTCAAAAAAATTGCCCGTCGGCTAACCCGTCCCCAGTTTAACGTGGAGCGTCGGGCCAAAGTCACCAAAACGCTCATTTTGCAGAATTTCTCCGATGGCAGGCGGCCTTTTGCAGCCTTTGTGCATCGGTCCGGTTTACCTGTCCTTTCGCACCACGAACTGCCGAGCTGGCAGCAGAGACTTTGTTGGGTGGATACCGGACCCCGAAATGAGTTGGGAGCCGCACGCGGCTCCCATTGATCGTTATGTCTATGGTCGCTCATCCTTTAGCGCTCGAATAAATACACCGGAATGACGGGCTAAACAGAATTCTCGCTCAGGACAAATCGAATGGATATCGCGTTCACGAAGGAAGAGCGGGCGTTCCGCGAAGAAGTGCGTCAATTTCTGCGCGACAGCGTTCCCCCGGCGACTCGCCGCAAACTTATCGAGGGCCGCCGTCTGTCCAGAGATGAAATGGTCGCTTTCACACGCATCCTGCACAAGAAGGGTTGGGCTGTGCCTGACTGGCCCAGACAACATGGCGGAACCGGCTGGACGCCGGCCCAGCTGTATATCTTTGGTGAAGAGTTGCAGATGCATCCGGCGAGGGGGCTGCCCGACTTCGGTACGTCCTTGGTCGGCCCCGTGATCTATACGTTCGGCACTGACGCGCAAAAGAAGTATTACCTTCCGCGGATTGCAAACGGAGATGACTGGTGGTGCCAGGGCTTCTCAGAGCCTGGCGCGGGCTCGGATCTCGCCTCGCTCAAGACACGGGCTGTGCGGGACGGCGAGCACTACATAGTTAACGGGCAGAAGATATGGACCACTCTCGCCCAATATGCCGACTGGATTTTCTGCCTGGTCAGGACCAATCCCGACGTTAAGAAACAATTGGGTATCTCCTTCCTCCTGATCGACATGAAGTCGCCAGGAATTACGGTGCGCCCAATCCAGCTGATCGATGGCAGCTACGAAGTCAACGAAGTCTTCTTCGATAACGTGCGCGTCCCCGCCGAAAACCTTGTTGGTGAGGAAAACAAGGGTTGGGACTACGCCAAGTTCCTTCTCGGCAATGAGCGATTCAGCATCGCCACGATTGGCTCTTCGAAAGAGCGTGTCCGCCGCATCAAGACGCTTGCCACTCTGTGCCGTGTCGGAGACGGGCGGCTAATTGACCAGACCGCCTTCCGAGAAAAGGTCGCGGCCCTTGAGGTTCGCCTAAAGGCATTGGAGATAACGCAGCTCCGGGTGGTGGCGAACGCATCCAAACGCCAGAGCGTCACCCAGGATCCTGCGAGCGCTATTCTGAAAATCAAGGCCTCGGAGATCCAACAGGCGACAGCGCAGCTCCTGATGGACATCGTCGGCCCCTATGCGCAACCCTACTGGTCAGACGAGGATATCCAGGCCCATAACAATCCGCCGATTGGTCCGGATTGGGCCACAGCTATCGCGCCGGCCTATTTCAATGTCCGAAAGGTCTCAATTTACGGCGGCTCTGACGAAATCCAAAAAAACATCATCGCCAAGGCGATCCTCGGCCTCTGACGCTCTTTGTTGGTCGAGGAGGCGAGACGCGAGCGTGTTCGCTGCGGGTGCAAGGGGGCTGTCGCGGCCCGCATTCAGGAGACTCTACCAGTGGACTTTGATCTTTCGGAGGAGCAGCGGCTTCTCAAGAACAGCGTTGAGCGCCTGATGCTCGAAAGTTACGGTTTCGACCATCGGCGCGGATACCAGAACGAAAAGGCGGGGTTCAGCGAGACCATGTGGACGCGCTATGCCGAACTTGGGCTTTTGGCTCTGCCGTTTTCTGAGGCTCATGGCGGCTTCGGCGGCGGCGCGGTCGAGATGATGATCGTAATGGAGAGCTTGGGCCAGGCGTTGGTCCTTGAGCCCTATTTCGCGACCGTAGTGCTCGCTGGAGGCGTCCTGCGGTATGGGGCAAACGAGGCGCAAAAGGCCACGCTCGTTCCAGCAGTTGCAGAAGGGCGGACAAAACTGGCCTTCGCGTATGCAGAGCCAAATTCGCGCTACGACCTCTTCCACGTAGAGACACAAGCGAAGAAGGACCGCGACGGGTGGTTGATCAGCGGTGCCAAAGGCCTTGTTCTCCATGGTCATAGGGCCGACAAGATCATCGTCTCGGCGAGAACGGCTGGAGGGCCGCGTGAAGAGGACGGGATCGGCCTCTTCCTCGTCGATGGTGAGGCGCATGGCCTCACGCGCCGCGGCTATCGAACACAGGATGGTCTGCACGCGGCCGAAGTCACACTTGCGAATGTGCGCGTTGAGCCCGCCGATGTGATTGGAGATCCCGCGGGCGCATTTCCCGTCATTCTGCGGGTTGCCGACGAGGCGGTCGCAGCGCTTTGCGCCGAAGCCGTCGGCTGCTTTGCAAAGATGCAATCGATCACGCTCGACTATCTGAAGACGCGCCAGCAGTTTGGCAAGACAATCGGTTCGTTCCAAGTGCTTCAGCACCGTGCCGTCGATATGTTCGTCGAACTGGAGCAATCGCGCTCCATGGCGATGTACGCCGCGATGATGGCAGCCGAAGACCATGCGATGGAGCGTGCTCGAGCGATCTCCGCGGCGAAGGTCCAAATCGGCCAGTCAGCGAAAGCGATCGGCCAACAGTCGATTCAGTTGCATGGCGGCGTCGGCATGACAATGGAATACAGCGTTGGCCACTATTTCAAGCGCGTCACGATGATCGACACATTGTTTGGAGATGCCGACCATCACCTCCGACGGCTCGCATCCCTCGGAGGACTGATGAGTGACCAAGAACATGGAACACAACGCGAGGTACTGCCGCATGGCTGAGGTCGTGAAACTCGAACGTCATGATGTCATCGCCACTATTACGGTCGATTATCCTCCCGTGAATGCGCTAAGTGCTGCGGTCCGTGGCGGTATCTTGCGATGCATGAACCTTGCGATCGCTGATCCGAAGGTGAAGGCGATCGTTCTGACATGCGCCGGCCGCACATTCATAGCGGGGGCGGATATCACCGAATTTGGTAAGCCGCCACAGTCCCCGACATGGGACGAGTTTATGGTGGTCATTGAGGACTCGCCCAAGCCCGTGGTCGCTGCCATCCACGGCAACGCCCTCGGGGGCGGGCTGGAAGTTGCATTGGCTTGCCATTTCCGGGTCGCGACCGAACTCGCCAAACTCGGTTTACCCGAGGTCAAGTTGGGCCTCCTGCCTGGCGGTGGCGGAACGCAACGCCTCCCCCGCGCCGTCGGGTCAGAGCTTGCGGTGAAGATGATTGTGGGCGGTGATCCGATCACTGCGCGAGAAGCACTCAATAGTGGCTTGATCGCGGAAATCGTGGAAACTGCAGCGGCCGGCGGGCAAGCCTTCGCCCGCAAGGTTCTGGCCGAGCGGCTGCCGATACGCAAGCTTCGCGACGATGATTCAAAGCTCGCCGCGACAAAGGCTGACCGCTCGATTTTCACCAACGCAGTTGCCTCCATGACCAGGCGGGCGCGCGGGCTGGAAGCTCCGTTCGCCGCCGCCGACGCCATCGGTGCTGCGATCGACCTACCGTTCGAAGAAGGGCTCAAAAAGGAGCTCGAGGGCTTCAACAAGCTGCTCGGAAGCGATCAATCCAAGGCGCAACGGTATGCGTTCTTCGCCGAGCGTGCTGCCAACAAGCTGGCCGGGCTTCCCGAAGGGACGAAAGCTCGACAGATTGAACGTGTGGCGGTCGTCGGGGCTGGCACAATGGGAGGCGGCATCGCGATGTCCTTCGCCAATGCCGGCGTTTCTGTGACTCTAATTGAGAGCACGGAAGAACAGCTCAAGCGCGGCTTGGGCACCATTCAGAGGACCTGGGAAGCATCGGCTGCGCGTGGCAGTATCCCCGCGGACGCTCCCGCCAAACGCATGGCCTTGATCAACGCCGTGGTCGGCCTCAGCAACGTGAAGGATGCGGACCTTGTCATCGAAGCGGTGTTCGAGACGATGGCCGTCAAGAAAGAGGTGTTCGCGCAACTCGACAAATACGCCAAACAGGGCGCGGTCCTCGCCTCCAACACCAGCTACCTGGATATCGACGAGATCGCTTCTGTCACCGACCGGGCGCAGGACGTGCTTGGTATGCACTTCTTCTCGCCTGCCAATGTGATGAAGTTGTGCGAGATCGTGCGCGGACCTCGAACCGCACCGGACGCGCTGATGACCGCGGTTTCGGTTGCCCGCCAGATCGGCAAGGCGCCGGTCGTCGTCGGCCTCTGCCACGGGTTCGTCGCCAATCGCATGTACGATCCGGCTTTCAAGCAGGCTGATAAGCTGTTGTTCGAGGGTGCGCTGCCGCATCAGATCGACGCAGTCCTGACCAAATTCGGCATGCCGATGGGACCGTTCGTCATGGGCGATATGGCAGGCTTGGATATTGGTTGGCTTTCGCGCAAGGATCGGGGCGTCAAATCAGAGATCTCCGATGCCCTTTGCGAGGCTGGCCGCTTTGGCCTGAAGGCCGGCAAGGGCTGGTACAAGTATGAGCCCGGCTCTCGCGCGCCAATTCCGGACCCGGACGTCGAGAGACTGATCGATCAGACGCTCATTCGCCTGGGCCGGAGGCGTCGAGCCATCAGTGACGAAGAAATCCTCGAGCGCATGATGTACTCGATCGTCAATGAGGGCGCGCACATCCTCGACGAAGGGATCGCCGCCAGACCGGGCGACATCGATGTAGTGTGGCTCTATGGCTTTGGCTGGCCGGTCTACCGGGGCGGACCGATGTATTGGGCTGACCAGGTCGGCCTCACGCATATCCTCGACCGGCTCGCGTTCCATGCAAAACAGACCAACGATCCCTCGCTTGAGCCGGCATCGCTCCTCAAGCGGCTGGCCGCACAAGGCAAGCTCTTCGCCTCTCTGGCGTAGTGACGCGCCAGGGACGAGGGTACGATTTCGACAACAAGGCCAGTCACCAAACAAAGGAATGCAACGCGATGATTCGCGATGAACAAGCCTATATCGTCGGTGCATATGAGCATCCCACGCGTAAAGCGCCCGACAAGTCAGTCGCGCAGCTTCACGCCGAATGTGCCGCCGGCGCACTGGACGACGCTGGTCTGACCAAAGACGACGTTGACGGCTACTTTTCGGCGGGCGATGAACCAGGCTTCCGCCCGGTCTCAATGGTCGACTTCTTGAATCTTAAGGTACGGCATTGTGACTTCACCGATATTGGCGGTTCCGCTCCGTTGCAGCACATTGCCCATGCCGCCCAAGCTATTGCGGCCGGCAAATGCAACGTGGCTCTGGTCACATTGGCTGGACGGCCTCGCAGCGCACCGGTCAACTTCCAACCCGACGTAACTCAGCCGGATTTGCTGTGGGAACGGCCGCTACGGCAAAGCCTGCTGGATATCTATGCCTTGTGCGCACGTCGTCACATGTATGAGTACGGGACCACTAGCGAGCAGTTGGCGTGGATCAAAGTCGCTGCTTCTCACCATGCACAGCACAATCCGCACGCCATGTTACGTAAGGTGGTCACCACTAAGGACGTGCTGGCGTCTCCAATGGTGTCTGACCCTCTGCACCGGCTCGACTGTTGTGTCATCTCGGATGGCGGCGGCGCCGTTGTGGTGACCCGCCCAGAGATCGCCAAGAGCCTCATGCGTCCGCGGGTAAAGGTGATCGGGTCGGGCGAGGGCATCCAGGGACAATCGGCTGGTGCGGTCGAGCTTACCGCTTCAGCGGCCAGGCAGTCAGGCGCCGTCGCATTTGCCGAGGCCGGTGTGAAGCCAAGCGATATCCGCTACGCTTCGATCTACGATAGCTTCACCATCACCGTCCTCATCGCATTGGAGGATCTCGGGTTCTGCGAAAAGGGCCAAGGCGGCCGGTTCGTTGCTGACGGAAACCTAATCTCCGGCGTCGGCGGGCTACCCTTCAACACAGACGGTGGTGGTCTATGCAGCAACCATCCAGCGATGCGGGGCGGAATTACCAAGGTGATCGAGGCCGTTCGCCAGTTGCGAGGCGAGGCCCATCCCGCCGTCCAGGTCAAGGATTGCGCGCTGGCGCTGGCACATGGCACCGGCTGGCTGATGGGGACGCGCCACAGCAGCGCCACGCTCATCCTGGAACGGGAGTAATCGCAAATGACGGGCAGAGACTTTATCGCACATAGTCCTGAGACAAAGCCGTTCTGGGATGCAGCCGCCGAAAGCCGCTTCGTACTACCACGGTGCCAACAATGCCATAGGACTCACTGGTATCCCCGAGGAATCTGCCCACACTGTCTATCGACCGATATCGATTGGCAGGAGTCTCCAGGGGAGGGCGAGATTCACTCGTTTTCTGTAAACCGCATGGGAAACGAGCCGTACGTGCTCGCTTATGTAGCGCTCACCGAGGGTCCGATTATGTTGACCAACGTGGTCGGCGCAGATCCGGCCACACTGTCGATAGGTACGAGAGTCAAGGTGATATTCAAGGGCGCAGCTCCGGAAGCCCCCGTTCCTCTGTTTGCTGTACGTTAGTACGGGCCGATCGAAATCGCTCGGCGAGATCCCAGCACCTTTGCCCTCTTTCTGCAGGCGAGGAGTCAAGCGCAAGGGTCGTGAGACAATGGGTCGGCTACGGCCGACCCATGCAGACGACGCCCTTGGCGCCAAGCAAATTCCGCAAGGTAAAACAACGATTCTGGTCATAGGCAGCCGTCGCCGCAACGATGGGAGTCGCCGGACTCCGTGAGCTTCGCGGGTGTGGCCACCGTCGGCGGAAACGCATGAGCTTGCTTCAGAGCGGAGCGGAATGGCTTTGCTGGAGAGCATCGCAGCGACCCCTCTGTGAAATTCCTGCTCACCAGTTCTTAGGGATAGCAATTGAAGCTCCAATGCTGACTTCGCCGACCGGTTCAAACTTCAAACGACCTCACGGCTGATAGAAGGTGCGCGGATGAAATCCGCTCATCGAAGCAATACGGTATCGATCAAACCGATCAAACGTGCAGACGATGATCACACTCCGGCCTCACTGCGCCATAGCGGGAATGAGCTGAAAGAAAACGTCCAGGAGCGGTTACTTGCGCGCCTAGTGGCGCAGCCAACAGGTGGCCGCCCACCGGCTAAGCCTGGACGAGCAATTCCTCATGGAACAGCGCGATGATCTGCACACGATGCGATCAGTCAAGCACGCTTCATTCGACAATGCCGGCGACGAAAACCTCTGGCTTGGCCTGAATTGCGATGATTTTTAGCCGTTGTGCTTCCATTTCGATGAAAACCAGCGCCGGCAACCAATACACATATTTGTATAAAAGAAGTCTCTGCTGGCCAATAGATCGCAGAGCTAAGAACGAAAGGTGACGACGCTGTGAGCCAACCGCCGGCGCCAGACGCAGGTGTGTCGCCGCGATCCTCGGTGCGCACACCGTCGGTCAAGAGAATCGCGGTCTGCTCTTCGATGGTCACGGGGGCGGAAGCGTCAGGGCGCGCGGGGGAGGAAAGAGGGGCGATGCCGGGCACGGACAATGCCTTTGTGGAGTTTTCTGGCGTTCAGAAGACGTACGACGGCGAAACGCTGGTCGTTAAGGATCTCAACCTGGAAATCGCTCGAGGTGAGTTTCTGACGATGTTGGGGCCTTCCGGCTCTGGCAAGACAACGAGCCTCATGATGCTCGCCGGCTTCGAGGCGCCGACCCAGGGCTCGATCCTCCTGGCGGGTCGCTCGATCGGCAACATGCCGCCCCACAAGCGCGACATCGGAATGGTCTTCCAGAATTACGCGCTGTTTCCGCATATGACCGTCGAGGAGAACCTCGCGTTCCCACTGAAGGTTCGCAAGCTTGGGAAGCTGGAACGAGAGGCGAAGATTAAGCGGGCGCTCGACATGGTTCGTCTGGGTGCGTATCGCGGCCGTCGGCCTGGCCAGCTATCCGGCGGCCAGCAGCAGCGCGTTGCACTGGCCCGCGCGCTCGTCTTCGATCCCAAGCTCGTGCTGATGGACGAACCGCTCGGCGCGCTGGACAAGCAATTGCGTGAGCACATGCAACTCGAGATCAAGCACATCCACGAGGATCTCGGCGTCACTGTGGTCTATGTCACGCATGATCAAAGCGAGGCATTGACGATGTCGGACCGCATCGCGGTGTTCAACGATGGGGTCATCCAGCAACTCGCCGCGCCCGCCGAACTCTACGAGCGGCCGCAGAGCGCGTTCGTCGCCCAGTTCATCGGCGAGAACAACCGGCTGCACGGCAAGGTCGTGGCGAAAAACGGAGAGAGCTGCGAGGTGGAGATTCCGGGCGCCGGCAACGTGCAGGCGCTGGCCGTCAATGTCGGCGCGGTTGGCCGATCGACGGTGCTGTCGTTGCGGCCCGAGCGGGTGAAGTTGAACCCGGCGCCAGGCTCGCTGCCCAATGTCTTCAGCGCGCAGGTTGCGGAAGTGATCTATCTGGGCGACCACGTGCGCACCCGGGTTTCGGTCTGCGGTCACGACGATTTTGTGATCAAGCTGCCGAATTCGGAAGGCACGGTGCAGGTCGAGCCCGGCGCGGTGATCACCATCGGCTGGAAAACTGAGGATTGTCGGGCGCTCGATGCGCCATGAGCGACGACCAAGCCTTTGCTTGAGCAGGGCTCGGCTGGGACTTCGGCAGCGCTGCCCTCATCCAGGGAGTGGCATAGAGGGGAGAGAGTAGACGATGAGAACGTTACTGACGATCGCGAGCAGCCTAGCCGTCATCGGCCTGACAGCGGGCTTGTTCGCAACGACGACGGCCGCCCTGGCGGACGACCAGCTCACGGTCACTGCCGGCGGCGGGTCCTTCCAGCAGGTCCTGCGCAAGGTCATTTTTGATCCATTCTCAAAGGCGAGCGGGATCAAGATCAACGAAGCCGAATACGATTACAGCAATGCCAAGATCCGCGCCATGGTCGAAACCAAGACCGTGAGTTGGGACGTGGTCTACGCCAGCGAATCGCAAATCCAGCAATTGTGTGCCGAGGGCACGATCGAGACCATTGATTGGAAGAGGCTCGGCCTCGATCGGACCAAGTTCGAGGGCGACTACACCGAGTGTGGCGTCCCGGTCATCGACTCTGCCACCGTCGTTGTCTATGACAGGGATAAGCTTCAGGACGGCCCGAAGACCATTGCCGATTTTTTCGATCTGAAGAAATTTCCCGGCAAGAGGGGATTATATAAGAGTGCCCCGGTCGAGTGGGCGTTGATCGCCGACGGCGTGCCGGCAAAAGACGTCTATAAGGTGCTCAACACGCCGGAGGGGATTGATCGCGCTTTCAAAAAGCTCGACACAATCAAAAAGGACGTCGTCTGGTGGACGGCCGGGGCACAGCCGATGCAGCTTCTCGCCGATGGTCAGGTCCTGATGACTGACGCCTGGCACGGCCGAGTCTATGATGCGGTCAAGAACTCCGGCAAGCACTTTGAGATCATGTGGGACGCCGCGGTATTGAACGGAAACGCTTGGATAATTCCCAAGGGCACGCCGCGCTTGGATAACGTATACAAGTTTATCGCATTCGCCAGTTCGCCTCAGGCGCAGGCCGGCGTCGTGAACAACACCGCTTACGGCCCGACCAACAAGGACACGATAGCGCTCGTCGATCCGGCGGTTCAGTCTCACCTTCCGAATAACCATATGGGTAATGCTCTGCGAATTGGCTCAAGTTTTTGGAGTGAGAAGGGCGATGAACTCCGCCAACGCTTTACGGCGTGGCTAGCCAAGTAGATCTCAACAAAGAGATGGCGGCGAGCACGTTCGTTGTCTTCGCCGTCTCCCCTCAGACCTAGTGAGCGAGAAGTCTACAGTGGCATGAAGCCAAATGTCAGGAGTTTGCACGGAGCTTGTCCGTCCCGCCGGCCTCCACAATAGTGACCGATCACGATGTTCGCGCATCAATGTCGCCGGTCCATTGTCTGCTCGATGGTGCTGCGTACATTCACGTTACGCTGGACGACGCCATCGAGTGCTGACTCAAGTCCGCGTGCAGACGGTCCCGATTACCCGAAGTCTTGAAGAAGGTGAGTGCTATGGATTTTCCCCTGCCGAACTTTTCTATTGATCTGAGGGGACAGACCGCCCTCGTCACCGGAGCATCGTCAGGTCTTGGTGTGAGGTTTGCAAAGACACTCGCACGATGCGGGGCACAAGTGGTGTTGACGGCACGGCGGCTCGAGAGACTCGAGAGCATTGCGGCGGAGATTAACATGGCTGGCGGCAAGGCCATACCGCTGCAGCTCGATGTGACCGATTCCGATCAACTGATTAAGGTGGTCGCGGAAGCAGAGCGCCAGCTCGGTCCAGTGACCATCCTAGTCAACAATGCGGGTATTCCAGACGCGCAGCGTGCGACCAGGATGTCGATAAACCTGATTGATCGCGTGCTTGACACCAATGTCCGAGCGCCATACGTGCTGTCCTGTGAGGTTGCGCGCCGATTGATCGCAGCAAAGCGTCCCGGCCGCATCGTCAACATCGCGTCGTCATCGGCCTATTCTTATGGCGGGAACGGGGCTGCGCTCTATTCGATCAGCAAGGCTGCAGTGGTGCGCATGAGCGAAGCGCTTGCGGTCGAATGGGCGAAATTTAACATCAATGTCAACGCGATCGCGCCGGGTGCCTTCTCGTCTGAAATGATGGATGGCATGCTGCAACGCGTGGGCGACATCACCAAGGGATTTCCGCGGCCGCGCATCGGCAACCCAGCGCAACTCGACAGCACCTTGCTGTTCCTAGTCTCACCGTCCTCCGACTTCGTGACCGGCACCTGCGTACGCGTCGACGACGTTCAGGACGGAAGATAGGTAAGCGCCGGTACCAGGAGAGGGCTTCATATTGAGCGAATTCAGAATTGGCGCTTCCGATTCGAGCTGACCCACTTCGTTCGATGCCGCGATAAAATGGTTCTGAACCGCCTCGCTCTCGAGCTATGCAGCGGCTGTTCAGTTACCGATCGGTCGCGACCAAAACGCCACCAACCTTAATTCTGATGGTGAGCTTCTGCGTCAGACAACGAAAGCCGCCTGATGTGAGCGCTACATGACCTCAACTTGGCGTTTTTCTTCTGTAGGCGTGAGCTAAGTCTGTCCTAGTTCACGAGGTATGGCAGCGGGCGAATGCTAGTCGGGCAACCCGGCTCGAGTGAAGGCGAGGTCGGACGGAAATGGCTGAACAAATGATCTCCTTGGGCGAGAAGTTGTATCGCCGCGCCCAAGCTACGCCCGACGCGCCGGCGGTGAGTTGTGGCGAGATCAACCTCACGTGCAGGCAGTTGGAGGCCAGGGCGAACCGAATCGCGCGCGCGCTGCAGAAGCTGGGCGTCAAGCTCGGCGATTTGGTCACTATCGGCTTGCCCAACAGTGTCGACTTCGTCGAAGCCTGCTGGGGCGTCTGGAAGCTGGGCGCGTCGCCCCAGCCTGTATCCTTCCGATTGCCCAATGCTGAGCTCCAAGCCATTGTTGACCTGGCCGATCCGCCGGTGGTGATCGCCTTGCCGGGTATGGAGACTAATCGGCGACGCGTCACGACCGGCGACCTGCTCGCGCTGTCAGATGATGATCGACCGCTGGAGTCGCGTGTGGCCCCAGTGAAGCAGGCCGCGACTTCGGGCGGCTCGACAGGCAGGCCGAAGCTCATTCTCTCCGGCTTGCCCGGCCTCACCTCGCCCGAGCCGACTGATGATCCCGGCGGCTGGCGCTTTCGCCCAGGCGAAGCGGCTCTGATTCCTGCACCGCTCTACCACAACGGCCCCTTCGGGTGCGCCTTGGATGCGATAACTCACGATGGCCATTTGGTGCTCATGCCGCGATTCGACGCGGAAGGTGTGCTCGCCGAGATCGAGCGGCGCAGGGTGAGTTGGATCTATCTGGTTCCTACTATGATGAGCCGGATCTGGCGGCTGCCCGAGGAGGTGCGAGCCCGCTACGACATCTCGTCACTGAAGACGCTCTGGCACTTGGCTGCGCCCTGTCCGCCTTGGCTCAAAGAGGCCTTCATCGGTTGGTTTGGGCCGGACGTTATCATGGAGCTCTATGCCGGCACCGAGAGCCAAGCTTGGACGACTATCACCGGACGCGAGTGGCTCGATCATCGCGGCTCAGTTGGCCGGGTAGTCGTGGGTGAAATGAAGGTTTTCGGCCCTGACGGAAATGTACTGCCACCGGGCGAGATCGGTGAAGTTTACATGCGCCGCGGGGAGGGCTCGCAGCCCTCATATCATTACCGCGGCGCAACGGCCCGCTCGCTACCTGGCGGTTGGGAAAGCCTCGGCGACATCGGCTATTTCGACGCGGACCAATATCTGTACCTCGCCGACCGCCGCACAGACATGATTCTGGTTGGTGGCGCTAACGTCTATCCTGCAGAGGTCGAGGCGGCGATTGATGAGCACCCGCTGGTGTTGTCCAGCGCTGTGATCGGCATGCCACACGAGGACTTGGGAGCGTCCATTCACGCCATTGTTCAGGCTCGACCGGGGCTAACCGCCGACGCGCTGCTGGCGCATCTCGCCGACAGGCTGGTGACTTACAAGCGTCCCCGCACCATCGAATTCGTTGAGGAGCCTTTGCGCGACGAAGCAGGCAAGGTGCGCCGTACCCAGTTGCGCGACGAGCGAATCGCCCGCATGAAGCCGCCTGAGAAGCAAACGTAATCGGTGCCGAAAGCTTTGCCGTAGAGGCGAGGCCGGCGACGCATTGACGCGGTTTCTGCCCGCGACGTGTGACGCGACATTGCCGCTGATCTGCAGAGACGACCCAAATTCACCTGCGAGGTGTCTCAGCGCTGACGAGCGAGACGCGCACCGGTGGCGCCTTGCGGATCAGTCGATGAAGGCAATTTCGTCGTCTGAGCAAAGGAATGATAACTCGCAGTTCGCAATGCGTGCGTCGTTAGATCCGAAGCAACCGTGCTTCGGCGTCGCCTCAGCGCTCACAATGCAGACATTTGAGGAGAATGGGATGGGACTGTTGGAAGGCAAGGTGGCGATCATTACCGGAGCTGGCGGTGGGCTCGGCGAGGCTTATGCAAAGCTGTTCGCTAAAGAGGGGGCGGCCATCATTGTCAACGACCTTGGCAGCACGCTGGATGGCTCCGGCACGAGCGCCGCTGCCCAAAAAGTGGCGGCCGAGATCATAGCGGCAGGCGGGCGCGCGGTGGCCAATGGCGACGATGTATCCACTCCCGCCGGTGGGGAAAATATCCTCCGGACCGCGGTCGATGCTTTTGGCCAAGTCGACATCCTGATCTGCAATGCAGGCATCTTGCGTGACCGGACATTTTCAAAGATCTCGGAGGAGGACTGGGACCTCATTATTAAGGTTCATCTGAAAGGAACCTATTGCTGCACGCTGCCAGTTTGGAAGTGGCTCAGGGACAACGGTCGGCCAGGCGTCATAATTATGACGTCCTCAACGTCAGGACTGTTCGGGAATTTCGGCCAGGCCAACTACGGGGCTGCCAAAGCCGGAATCTACGGCTTGATACGAGTTCTCTCCACCGAGGGCCGCAAGTACGGCATTCGCGTCATGGGCGTGGCACCAAACGCGATTACGCGGATGTGGGCAGATATTCCTGGTGTCCGGGACGGCGAACCCGATCCTATCCTTAGCCCCGAGAACGTTGCTCCAGGCGTACTCTTTATGGCCTCTCAGTTGGCCGCGGACCATTCGGGCAAGGTTCTCGCTGTGTCGGGGGAAGAGATCGCAGAAGTTAAGATGCTGACGACTGAGGGGTTTCATCCCAAAGGGCACTACACGGCGCAAGACGTGGCCGCACACGCGTCCTCGGTGTTCTTCCCGGCGGACTTGAAGCGGCTCCCGGCGAAGGCTTGAGCCGGCCCTGGCTCGAGGCCTCCGAGACGTCACCTCCTGTGGCACATCCGACCTATCCTGCGACGCTGAAGTCCTCTTCTCCCATGAAACGACCGACCGTTGCGTTTCCCGCTTCGAGGGGCATGAACGCTTCACTCAACGCAAGAGCACCCCAATCTCTATTGCGTCCAACTTCCTGAGGATATTTTCATGCCGATTTATTATCCTGACATCCTGGAGCAGAAGAACGAGCCTCGCATCTTTACCTATGGCCACAAGGACGTGGTGTTGTACGCGCTTGGAATCGGCATGGGGCGCGACCCAATGGACGAGCGCGAGTTACCGTTCGTCTATAAGAAAGATATCAAGGTCTTGCCCACCGCTGTCGCAGCGCTGGCGTCGGGCAAAGGAGGCAGTTCCGAGCCGGCACCGAACCAGAAGCCAGGCCTCCGGATCAGCCACTTGAATTGGCCGATGCTGGTGCATGGTGAGCAGAAGGTCGAGCTACATAAGCCGCTGCCATCCTTCGGCACGTTCACGGCCACCAGCCGCACGATCGGGGCCTACGACAAAGGCAAAGATAAGGGCGCAGTGGTCGTCGACGAGACGGTTTGGATCGACGAAACGGGGGAGAAGGTCGCCACGCTCACCGGGTCAAACTTCGCGCGGGGGGATGGCGGCTTCGGTGGGCCGCCGGAGGGCGCGCCCAAACCGCACCTTGTTCCAACCCGCAAACCAGACCTGGCGATCCCATTGGATACCCGGCCGGACCAAGCGCTGCTCTATCGCTTAAACGGCGACCTTAATCCTCTGCACTCCGATCCTGGCGTTGCCAAGCGGGCCGGCTTTCCACGCCCCATCCTGCAGGGCCAGTGCACATTCGGCATCACCTGCTGGGCTGTACTGCAGGCATTCTGCGGTTACGATCCCACCAAGATCCTGAGCCACCAAGCGCGCTTTTCAGCGCCCGTATTCCCCGGTGAGACCATTACCGTCGATCTCTGGCAGGACCGAAATGTGATCTCGTTCGAGGCTCGTGTGATTGAGCGCGGCGCGACCGTTATCAAGAATGGAAAGACAGTGCTGCGCACTTAGACGCGCGCGCCCGACCAACAGTTTGAAGCGGGTTTTTAGGTCGAGCGGAAGAGCAATCATCAGTACACTGGTGCCCCTGATTCGACGAGCGCAGCTCGACTGTATCCACCCCATGTACCTCTTCTCAGGCGCAAACTGCCGTACTTTCGGATGCTGCTTCTCAGCAGCATATATTGTGCTCGCGCAAAGCCCCGGGCCGTCACTACAGTTCCGCCTGCATCCAAGCGCGTGGAAACTGGAGTTGGAGGGTCGTGGCAGCGGCAGACTTAGGCACTTGCAGCAAGATCGATCGTGATGCACTCACCACTGATTCCCGAGGCAGAAGGGCTCGCAAGAAAGCCAATAGTTGCCGCAACCTCACGCACATCAACAAAACGGTTGCCGGGCTGCGAGGCTCGGAAGGCTGCCACCACCTCTTCTGTGCTCATGCCGCGATTCTTTGCCTGAGCTTCCAGCTGACCGCGCATAAGTGGGGTATCCATCCAGCCTGGCGCGACGGCGTTCACGGTGAGACCGTGCGCACCGCCTTCCAGCGCAGCGGTACGGACGACCCCAAGAACTCCATGTTTGGCGGCAGAATATGCAACCTTCTGCCGTGCACCGCCGTAGCTGGCAACTGAAGCCGTGACCACAACCCGACCACCGGGCACCTTCGTCAGAGCCGGCCATGCAGCCTTCAACGCGTGGAATGGCCCGTCCAGCATCAGCGCATTAAGGCGATCCCATTCGGCGTCGGGAAACTGATCGAAGGGAGCCATGAACTGCACTCCAGCATTCAATACCAGGACGTCGAGACGACCCGCAGCCTTGATTACATGGGCGATCATATCCCTGTTCCCATTCGCAGTGGCAAGGTCCGCGTGAAAGACACCATCGCCCGCCATGTCGACACTGTGCACGTCCGCTCCGCGTTCGGACAATTCAGCCACGATCGCCTTGCCAAGCCCTCCTGTCGCTCCGGTCACGAGCGCGACACGGCCCTCGAGCGACCATCCGTGCGGATGGGACTGCTGTTGGTGGCTCTCACTGCCGAATTTTGCCATTCATTTCTCTCCTACGTATTGGCTTGTCAAATAGACGCGATCATCTTTCAGCAAATCTAGCGCTCAGTGCCGCCGGCGGACTCGAGCAGTTGCAGCTATCTGGCTTCCGATAGTGAGCTAAGCTCCGGCTAAAGCTTTGCGAGATGACAGCGACACCAAACGCAAGCGAGACCACCCAAAGAGACGGCAACTGCGCAAGAGACGTTAGAGGCCAAGCATCCAGACAGCATGGGATTTACTTCTCAGCAGAATACCGTGCCAATCATGTTGAATTGCCCCGTAAAAGGAGCTCAGTAAGCAGAAGTTCCGCCTCAAATCGGACGAACGCGGAGCTTCTCTGCTTGCGGACATGCTGATGCTGAGACACTCAAAGGACGACAAGCACTCGCCGATAACCGGGCGACCATGATCTGGCGGCCCCCCACCGCAGCCTGCTTCTGCAGAACACCAACTCTAATTAGGAACGACTACTCCTCTCTGTCAGGCGATCAAATGAATTCGCACCGTTTCGCCGAACGAGGTTCTCGAAGGGCGAGGAGCCGATGAAGATCTCACGAGCGAGGTTATTTCAAAGATGCAGCCGAATCCCGCGTTCGCACGAATGCCAGCGATTCAACCGGTGCGGCAGTGAACGCCCGCGCCCTAGTTTTCCCCTCATGCACCTCGGCTAGCGCCATAACCAAATCGCCTTCGGTGGCGCTTACGTATTGGCTGAACAATAGCTACGGCTTTCGAGCCCTGGCGCATCGCACATGCGCTTTCGACCCCCGAGCGAATCATGCATCGCCCGAAGCAGAGTGAAGCTGAACCAGAGGCCGGCCTCATTGCTTGACGTTTTCAGCCTGCGAGGCATCAACTGGGCGATCCGATAGGCGCCAGGATTTCAATTCTGGCTGCAACTATTTGGTGATCAAATTGGTGAACGCGGAAAGCAGGGACAATCGCGCTCCGGTACTTAAGAGGCGCCGGAAAGCCGAGTAGGTTTGTGCCCGGCCGAGCACCAGAATGTCACGTCGGCTGCAAGGCCCGATCTTTGGATCCGAACTTTGGCGTAGGTCCGCTCGTTGAGAGCACGACACGTGCCTTGGGCCGCTCACGCCTGAGCAGCAATGTCAGTCAGGAAGATGGATAGTACGACAGTGCCGATTCATGTCGAATGTGAAGATTCAGCTGGTTGGTGCAAGCTCATTGACGTTCGGCTTCCGCTGCTTCTCGATAGAAGCGAGCTGTCAGAACCAATTCACGAAGGCGGCCAAGCCGGGGTCGAATAAGCCTACAATACGCCAATACTCAGTTTCTGAGAGGCCAAACGGCTATTTTTCGCGATCGAGGCCAGCCGTTTATTGAGATAGTCGAGCGATGCCTCATCAAGTCCCGCGAACATCGTGAGATTGAGTGCAAGCCTTTTGTTTGAGAGGCTCGCAATTTCCCCCCGTGCCGTTTCCGTCAGTGAGATCTGCAGGAATCGTGCGTCATCGGGGGAGGTCACGCGGGACAACAGGCCTTTCTCCTCAAGCTTCTTTGTTTGGTTCGTAACGAAGGCGGGGTGAATGCGGAGCTTATTTGCCACCGCAATCCCGGAAACGCCGCGTCCTTCGTCGATTTCATCGATAGCCATCAAAATCAACCATTGGGGCTCGCTTATTCCCATCATCTCGGCCCACCCTTTGTGTATCTCCTCCAACTGGGAGTGGATCTCAACGATGTTCCAAACGAAGTCCGTAACAGCCTTATCTAATTGATGTTTATCGCCCATTTGGTCTTTCCGTCACATGTTCGCGCCCGACAGGCACAGAGCAAGATCATTACCCGGAATACGCGCGGCCGTCTTGATGCGATTTGAGGCCACATACCCGGCATGCAATAATTAATTGACAAATGCAATTCATGCGGGATATGAATAGCGCAGACCACGAGGCTCTTTTGCTAAAGGTCATGCGAAACCTCCAAGAAGAACCTCTGGGATGCCCCCCGGGGTTCTTTTTTTTGCAGTCGGCGGCGGGTGGATCCGTCAAATGTTGCCGAAATGCAACAGTGATGGCCCGAATATTAGTCACCTCAATTAATTAATGGAAGCAATTGATTGGTGGCGCTATAGGACGATTGACGGAGAGGGGGCGCCTCGAAGTCGTTCCGCCAAGCCAGCCAGTGGGGGCAGGCTAGTAGCGGCGGGATCTGGACGACGGAAACGATGTTTCAACTAGGAGCTTCATCGATGAAACTGACAAAGGGTCTCATCCTCGGTTCTGCGGCAATGTTCGCGGGCGCCGGGGCGCAGGCAGCCGATCTGCCAGTCAAGGCGAAGGCAATCGAATATGTGAAGATTTGCTCGCTCTATGGCGCGGGATTCTACTACATCCCCGGTACGGATACGTGCCTCAGAATCGGCGGCTATCTGCGTGCCGATGCCATGGTGGGAACGAACTCGGATTTTGATGCAGCGGTCAATGGTGTGGCTGGCGCGCAAAACCGCCTCACCAACTACTTGCAAACCCAGAGCCGCCAAGATCTGCAAATCGATACGCGCACCGCGACAGAATACGGCGCGGTTCGGACGTTCGCTGAACTGGCCTTCACCTGGAGAACCGGTACCTACGGCGGAACCGGCTCAACAGGCGTAAATGGAGCGACTGCCTACACTTCGTCGCTCACTTCTCAGGTCGCTGGCGGCGGACTCGGTATCTACTACGCCTTTATTCAGTTCGCCGGGTTTACATTCGGTAGAGCGGAATCGCAGTTCAGAACGCCTTGGGCCGAATATCCGGCGCAAAGCTTTGAGCTGCCGGGAGCCGCGGGTTGGGACCCGGTGAATCAGATTTCGTACACAGCTGACTTCGGTCAGGGAATTACGGCTTCGTTCTCAGCCCAGGATCAAGCGCCCAATTATCAGACCAACCTCTGGAATGTGAGCGCCGCAACAGCCGCAGGTCTTGCAACGGGTGCATATGGTGCCAACGATTTCGCCGGTACGCGAGCCCCAGATTTCGTGGCGAGGGTCCGTGTTGACCAAGCCTGGGGTCTGTTTCAGGCGTCGGTCGCAGCACACGACAACCACGCTGCCTATTATGGCGCCGACGAAACGACCGGCCATCCCGGGGATAAGTGGGGTTGGGCCGGACAGTTGGCCCTGTCAATCAAAAATCTTCCGACCGGTCCCGGGGATACGATCAACTTGACGGGTGTTTATACGTACGGCGCGAGCCGGTACAACTTCCATGACTACATGTCGAGCACCTTCGCGATGTACGGCGGGGCGGGCACCGCAGGTGCCTACCAAAGCGCGGGCATTGCTGGTGTGTCTGACTCCGTGTTCGTCACGGGTGCTGGTCAGGAGCTGACCACTACCTATGGCTTCAATGGTGGCTATACTCACAACTGGGACGCTCACTGGAATACTGGCGTTTTCGGCGCGTGGGCAGCAGTACGCTACAACAACACGGCTAAGGGCTATATCTGCGGAGCTTTCGTCAGGACCCTGGCACTTTCGACTGGCGCTGACGGGTGCAATCCCGACTTCAACTATGCAGTTGTTGGCACGAAGACGTCGTGGACTCCGGTTAAGAACCTGACCTTCACGGGCGAACTCGCGTACATGATGCTCGATCAGAAGTATGCGGGCGGAAGCACCGTGACGCTTCCGTTGCAGGCGGGTATCGCCAAGCCCGGTGCCGTGTATGAGCTGAAGGACCAGAACAGCCTCGTGCTTCTGCTGCGCGCTCAGCGAAACTTCTGACTTCTGCAACGGCAACTCGAAGGAGGAAATTAACGGCTCTTATAATCTAGGTTCTACCTCCAAGAAGGCCTCCGGCATGCCCGCCGGGGGCCTATTCAATAGCGTCGTGAGTGGATCCATAAAAACGTTTCCGATGCTCCGCATATTAGCGTTGACCAATGCACTTCGATGGTTCGACGTCATGTTGACGTGATCGCCGGGCCATTCATGCAGCACCAAGCAGATTTCCGGTCCGTCGCCGAGCCGACAGTGGCCAAGTCGATAGCATGCCTGCAGATTTTCTCGAACGTGAGTTCGCGTCGGCTTTCGGCGAAAACCGCTTCGCGTCCCCGAAGCACGGCTATACGTGCGCACGGATCTGGCGGCGCGGCTCGCCCAGCATGTCGGTCTCGGCCCCCTTGATCTCGCCTTCTAGAAGCGCACCCCGTCGAATGCTGCCGACGACGCGATTGCGTTTGAGCCAATGGCATAGTTCGGCAAGACGGCTCGGTGCGACAATGCCGTTCCGCTAGTTGCGTTCGCCACGGCTGGGCCAATCGCGACGAAGCGCTTCGTAGCCTGCGGCTCAGTTTTAGCGTTCGGCCCGAGACCGCGGCGTGGCCCTTCCGCAAGCTGCGGCCATCAAGTGCCAACCGGGCTGGACGTATTGCGGGGACGCCAGCGGCGGCTGGAAACAGTTTACGAACAAGCGGTGCCTTTCGCCGGCGAAATTGAGAGCATCATCGCTGAGCGCTGCGCCCGTCAAAGCTAAGCCACAGTTGCCCTGACTGCCGCGCCGCAGCGCGTGCTGCGTTTTCCCGCGAGCTAAACAACAGGCAGGTAAGTCCCATACTTGCCACGCAAGGATCTGACCTATTCTCGCTCGCGGAGCCCCCGTTCTGTAAAAAAGAGGGAATTGAGGCGTGTCAACTTCGGTGCGAGAGTTCCTATAAAAGTAGGTAGCTGTCGATTCATCGCCAGCAGAGTACCATGATTTGCCACGCTTGTAGTGGTCCATCAGGATTGCAAAATGGTGTGCAAATGAGTAGTGCAGTCAATTTGTTGCAAGTGGCTCGATATCTTCGAGTATATGACGATGCCGCTGCGGAACGAGGCATTAGGCTTTCGATAGGATTCGATTTTCACCAGTATGTGTCGATCACGCGAGCCACAGCAACAAAGCACCCGACCCAACCAGTTTTCCGGCCAGAGTGCTCTCCAATAGACTTGCATGAGGGATACTGGATCATCGGCTACAACAAAAAGAACGAAGTTGTGTATCTTGAGGCTGCTCGGCTGTTTAACCTTCAGCACAGCAATTTGGGAGAACATCTTCAATCATTGAAGCTCTTCTACGGTGAACCTGAAAAGCAAGCACATCCCGAAGATCGTTGCATCTGCACGGCGCCCAGCGCAAGGAAGATTACAGGTAAGGTCGCCTATCACGGGGACCTCTGGGTCCGCAGCGACTTTAGAGGACAAGGTATACCAAAAAGTATCGGGGGAATAGTAGCTGGGATCACTCTTGGCATGTGGGACCCTGACTTCCTATGTTGGTTTGGACGGCGCTGGACCCTGGATAAGGGTGTCCACAATCCACCGCATTGCGAACCTGGTGGGGCCATATTGCAGTTGGTAGACGAGAACGTCTCCGAGGAGAACTGGCTTATGTGGATGACGCGAGAGGAGTTGAGGCGCACCGTCGATCCTTGTGACAGCACGAAGCCCGCACTTGCTTCATGACTTAGGTTTAGGAGGTTTTCCATCTGGTCTGAGCCGAAGATCGAGGCCGCCGAAGCTTCTGTGTTCTACTGAGAGAGCCAAATGAGCACCCACAAGAACGCGCGCCTTTGATGCCTCAACGTCGATAGTCGTCCGTGAACAAGGCTCTAAGCGATGGAGCAGGAGTCAGTTTTCCGGCTGCGGCGGCATTTGAGATTGCAGGGATTGGGGCTTGAGCCCCCAGACCTTGCAATTTTCGTTTGTGGATTCCCTTTCGCTGCGGACCATGATTCTATGGTGCATCGGAGGGGCCAATGCGACCGAAGAAGCACAGGACGACGGGATCGAACAATGTGTTCCGGGCACGGCTGGACCAGATCATGAAGCACGAGCTGGTTCAGCTCGCCGGGGTGGATCGACGGCGAGGTCGCGCCGCTCTAGAGAGAGAAAGGCCGGCCCGGAATCGAGACCCGGTTCATGATCGGCCTGCTGTTGCTCAAGCACACTTACGGGCTGTCCGATGAGGGCGTTTGCGACCGCTGGGTTCACGAGCCATATTCCAGTTCTTCACCGAAGAGTTCTTTCAGCACGCCTTCCCGCACGAGCGCTTGGACCTGAGCCATTGGTGCAAGCGGCTCGAAGACAAGTTGGAGCTGCTGCTGGCGGAGAGCCTGCGGGTGGCGCACGAGGCCGGCGCGTTACGCGACCAGGGCCTCAAGCGGTCACGGTCGACACCACGCTGCGCCGAAGGCCATCACCTTCCCGACCGATGCCAAGCTGCTGCACGCGGCGATCAAGGGGCTCAACCGCCTGGCGAGAAGGCACGGGGTCAGGCTAGCGGCAGTCCTATGTTCGCATTGCCAGGCCCGCGGCAATGATGGCGGGGCGCTACGCTCATGCCAAGCAATGCAAGCGGCATCAGGGGCAGTTGCGCATTCTGCGCAGCCGGCTCGGCCGGATCATCCGCGACATCCGCCGCAGGATCGAGGGCCAGCCGGCACTGGAGGAGGCATTCGCCCTCCCGCTTGGCCGGGCCGTGCAAATCCGCTCGCAGCAGCAGCGCCAGCGCGGCTGGAAGCTCGATTCCTTTCATGTCCCGGAGGTGGAGTGCGTCGGCAAGGGCAAGGCCGCCGCACCTTACGAGTTCGGTGTCAAAGCCTCCATCGTGCTCCCGTGGCCTGTTCGTGCTGCACGCCAGGTCGCTGCCCGATAATCCCTACGATGGTCATACCCTGCGGGACGTCATCGACCGCACCGAGGCACTCACCGGCTGTGCGATCAAGCGGGCCTACGTCGATAAGGGATATCGCGGCCGCGACACGCAAAATCCCCGTCGCGTCTTCATTTCGGGCCAGAAGCGCGGCGTGTTCGGCGGCATGAAGCGCGAGCTGCGGCGCCGCTCCGCCATCGAGCCCATCATCGGGCACCTGAAGGCCGAAGGTCACCTTGGCCGCGGCTACCTCAAAGGCCGCGCCGGCGACGCCGCCAACGTCGTGCTCTCAGCAGTGGGCTACAACTTCCGCCGTATCCTCGCCTGGCTCAGAGAACTCTTGTGCCTCTTCCTGATACAGCTATCGCAAACGTTTGCCTGTCCAGTCCCGCTTAATTCGGCTTCTTAACGAACGACTAGATAGGCGATCGCGCGGAGGCATGGTCGGAGGCGGGCTGAGTAGGCCGCCGCGGCTTAACAATCCCAATACGAGGCGAAGACAGTCGCCAAATGAGTCAGGACCTCGGCTCTCTGATCATTGCTGAGGTGAAGGTCGCTTGCCGTCTGCGAATGGCGCCCGCGCATATGAAATATTTTGATATGAGAGATCATCGTGCTCCTTTGCATCCTGAACTCGCGACCGGCTCACATTGATCCAAGATTGCAGGTGATGACCAGTCGGTCACTTGTCGGGCCGGCGGCGACGCTGTCGCAAGGCGCGGGCAACCGGGGCGCTACCGTTCAGGAACGCTTTGCCGTTTAATGCTGTTTCCAAACACCGCCTCATCAATATCGCGCCTCATATTCTCCACCAGAGTAGGTAGCTTTCCGGGATATTAGCGATGCTGTACCGCAGGTGACTAGCTCGTCCTGCGGGTAAGAGTCAGCTCATCCCTCATGGGAATGAGGTACCAGAAACGACAAGCGTAGCTTACTTGCTGCTTCTAAGAAAGAACGGTCATGAAATTCATCGAAGGGATGCGCGCCGTTAGCGAGGGTGAGTTGCAGGTCAACAACATCACACGTCATCAAGTCACAAGGTTCTATCGTGAACAGATCACCAAAGGCGGTTATTACGAGCAGCTTAGACGGGTTGTGGAGCCGTCGATCGAGGAGTTCGAGACTCGTGGCAGCTTAGATACGAGCGGCGAGCACGCCAACACCGTGGTGCCTGGTCTCCAGCACAAGTACGCTCAGACCGGGTTGTTGTTGGTAACGGACCGTTGCGCTTCGTATTGCCGCTACTGCTTTCGCAAGCGCATGGTCGGAAGGAAGTCCGATGAAATTGCATCCGATTTCGCTCAGGTTGCGCAATATATTGGCCAGCATCCCGAGATGACGAACGTGCTGCTCTCGGGAGGCGACCCGTTCGTGCTCAGCACTGCCAAGCTCAATGAGATTCTTGATCATTTGCTGCCGATTGCACATTTGGATTCCATTCGATTCGGCACGAAGATGGTCGCCTATGAACCCAGACGGTTTGACGATCCCGCTCTGCTGTCTTTGTTTCAAAGGATCAGTCAGGCAGGCAAGACAGCAACAATCGTTACTCATTTCGATCACATCGGTGAGATCTCGGTCGACGCGGAACGTAGAATCCGTTCTTTGGGTACACAGCACGTGCAATTCCTGAACCAGTCTGTGCTTCTTGCGAAAGTCAACGATGATCCGCAGGTCTTGGCTGCGACCTTCACCAGATGTCATCAAATCGGAGTTCGCCCTTATTATCTCTTCCAGGGGCGGCCAGTGAAGGGCGGATCGCACTTCCAGGTTGCGTTACGCCGCGGACTGGAGATTACGCGCGGCATCAACCAACGTCTCAGCGGTATCCATAAGACCTTCAAATACATCATGTCGCATGACACAGGAAAGATCGAGATCCTCGCCTTGGGAGACGATGGCCGCGTGTATATGCGATATCATCAAAGTAAATCTCCGGAAAAGATCGGCAAGATCTTTTCTCGGGCGTACGTCGAGAATGCCTGCTGGTTGGACGATTTGCCCGAAAAATGAGAATCGAGGCAACAGCAATGCTGATTTCCGATGGAGGAACGGTGGGCGCAAGACAAAGCTTCGCAACATAGCGCGATTCCAACGCCGCCAGTCATTTGCGCAGCGTTGTATCCGCGCCATATCGAGTTTCTCACTCTGTAGGGAAGCGCGCAATTAATGGGTACGCTGTACGGCATTCCAACGATCATGAAACGCTCGCTGTCTCCGACGAGAACGCGAACCCCTAGTGAGACCTAAACCTCTGTAGGAGCTTTAGTGCCAATCTATTATCCTGATATCCTGGAACAAAAAAAACGCCCACGCACTTTTACCTATAGCCACAAGGATGTCTTGCTGTATTCGCTAGGGGTCGGCATGGGGCGCGATCCAATGGACCAGCGCGAATTACCGTTCGTCTGTGAGAAGGATATCAGGGTCTTGCCCACCGCGGCCACGGTCCTCGCGTCAGCCGGCGTACAGCGCTCCGGCCCCCCGCCAAGTCAGAGGCCGTGTCTTCGGACGAGTGAGCTGAATCTAGGGATGCTAGTGCATGGTGAGCAGAAAATCGAACAACACAAGCCGTTGCCGTCGTTCGGCACGTTTACGGCCGCGACTCGTACGATCGACGCTTATGACAAAGGCAAAGAAAAGGGCGCAGTCGTCGTCGACGAGACTGTGTGGACCGACGAGAATGGTGAGAAGGTCGCCACCCTGACCGACTCAACCTTCGCCCGTGCCGACGGCGGGTTCGGCGGGCCATCGCAAGGCGGACCTGAGCCGCACCTTGTCCCCACACGCAAGCCAGATGTGCTGGTCTCGTTCGATACCAGACCGGACCAAGCCCTCCTATATAGGCTGAACGGCGACCTCAATCCGCTGCACTCCGATCCCGATTTCGCGAAACGGGCCGGCTTCGCGCGGCCCATCCTACATGGTCTGTGCACATTCGGCATTACCTGCCGCGCCGTGCTGCAGACGTTCTGCGGGTATGACCCTACGATGATCATGAGCCATCAGGCGCGCTTCTCGGCGCCCGTCTTTCCCGGCGACACTATAATGGTCGACCTCTGGAAAGATGGCAATGTGATCTCGTTCGAGGCCCGTGTGATTGATCGCGGCACGACGGTGATCAAGAATGGCAAGACAGAGCTGCGCTCCTCGGCGCGTGCGCCTGTAGCTTCTGAACCGTTTTACTAGTCCCATCGTCTCCCGACTCTCTTGCGGCGATGCTTGCAGGTCGACTAATACATCGCCGCGCGCGGATAATTGGCGCGACTGCAGCTAAAGTCCTCAGCCTAGCGACTCGCTTCTCCGCGTGAATGCTGCCATACCTGCAAAAATGTTCCTTAGGAGAAACTGGTTCACACGATGGGGCTCGCGGCGCCTTGCAGGCGCAGGGTCGCTTAAAAGTTGTCACCGCGTCGTCATTCTCATGGGTATAGTCCGATGCCGTCGCCAAGGGCGCTTGACTGGCAGAACCGGACCTGAGTTGGCGAAAGGGTGCGCTGACTGAAGCAATTTGCGGTTACCGCATCTCGGGCCCGATCTACGCTGTGATTCACGGCGTCACATGCATGCCGTGACGCTGTTCCGGATGACGTTGCCGCTGAAGGAGTCGCTTACGGAACTCGTTGCTCGGGGCGGAACGGACCGTCGCGACGATGAAGAGGGGGTGAGGATTCATGCGCAAGCGTGACGACCAACAGATCTTCCTCGAGCACGTCACTCGGAAGCGGGTGGTGCTCGTTGGCGCTGCCGCTTGAACTGTTCCCGGCGTGATTGTGAAGGCTCAGCACGCAACGCCGTGGGCGGCATGAGCCGCTGAGTCGTGGGCCAAGCGCTAAGCTGTCGATCGCACTATCGAGCATGCCCTGGTACGATCCCTTGCTGCGCCTGCATGTGATGGCGGCCGATCGCCTTCATGGCGGTGATACAAGCGTGTGGGTGCCGGCCAAGGAAGCGGCAGACACGGACCGGCTTGGGTTTACGGGCCTTTAGAAGGCGCGTGCCCACCGACGACGATGTTCTACTACTCGCGTGACCGCAGGGGCGAGTGTCGCCCTCAGCATCTGGCACGGTATGTCGGCATCCTGCAGGCCAGCGCCACGACGGCCCGATGCTCGTGTAGCTCAACCAGCAACTGAGTTATCATCTGCACTATAGTCAACTCCCAAGGTCGGCAATTGAATGGATTGCATGAGCATGCCACTAAATAGGCGTCAGGTTGCTCAAACGGCCTTCAGGAGTTTCGCGATGCAAATCGGAAGTTGTGGTCGCCGGCGGGCACAAACAACGCCTTGTCTGCTGGACTTACAGTCGATTGGCGCATCGACGCCGGTCTGTCTCGAACTCGCCAATCGCTTACTCGACTCTCACTAGGTGATGCTAGCCATCCTTCACCGATGTCGCAAGTGCTAGCTGTCGATGCGACGTTGACCCAAAAAAGCGGCAGGAAAGTCGGAAGACCTCTCTGTCGAAATGCGCTTCAGCTGAAAGGACGATAGCCGTGACTACACGTTACGAAAGTGACAGGCTGCCCGGTGCTCTTTCTTCCCGGCTGACTGTACCCCTGATCATCGCGCCCATGGCCGAGGTATCCGGGGTGGATCTTGTGACTACCGTCTGCCGTTCGGGAGCCGTCGGCGCGTTTCCCACCACCAACGCCCGATCGGTTGAGGAGCTCGATCATTGGCTGGTCCGGATTGAACATGATCTCACAAACTTGGATCACCCTGTTGCGCCGCACTGCCCAACGCTTATGATCCGTCACAGACGGTTCAAGGATGATCTTGCCTGCCTTGTACGTCACAAGGTGGAGATTGCCATTACGAGCGTGGGATCGCCGGCCGCGGCAGTTGATCCCTTGCACGAAATCGGCTGCCTCGTGCTTGCCGACGTCGCCTCGCTGCACCACGCGGAAAAGGCGATCGAAGCCGGTGCGGACGGCTTGATTTTGCTGGCCGCCGGCGCGGGAGGCCATACCGGGTGGGCCAATCCGTTTGCTTTTGTTCGCTCAGTCCGCGCCATATTTGATGGTCCGATTGTACTTGCGGGCGGCATCACCGATGGCAGTTCACTAGCGGCGGCCCGGATGCTTGGGTGCGATCTCGCTTGCATGGGTACTCGCTTCATAGCCACCTGGGAAAGCATGGCAAGCGCCGCCTATCGGCAGATGTTGCTCGATAGCACGCTTGATGACATCGTCTTAACCAGCGCATTTTGGGGACTCAATGCGAACGTGCTGAAGAGCTCAATCGTCGCGGCCGGTCTCGATCCTTCAAGAGTTGACGAGTCAGTGTCCGAGGCGCGCGCAAAGCAGAGAGCTGGCACTGTGACCTCTTGTGAAGGCCCGCTGCGTTGGGACAATGTCTGGTGTGCCGGTCATTCGGTGTCAGGTGTGCGCTCGGTCATGGGGGCTGCGGAGCTTGTTAAGGAAATTGCAGGAGAATACGGAGCTGCGTTGCTGAACGCTGCTTCCATTCCTATGTTGCCACCGCAACGGTAAACTGTGCGTCCATTCTGGGGTGTCGAATGACGCGGTCAGGAAACAGACCAGGATGTTCTTGCTTGCCTGGAAGCAAACGATGTTCCCATCGGCGAACATCACGTCGTGCCAAGCTATCAGAAGCTCTCGATCACAGTTCGTGAGCATTCCTGAAATTTTACACAGCCATTTTCGTCCCAAAACGGCACCCATGGTTAAGGCGCTTATATATTAGGAGACCTCCTATCCGTCGGAGTTTTGGGGTCTTCGAGATTGAAGCGAGCAGGCATTAACCGCCACAAGGCAGATCGCCTAAGTCGGGCCCGACTGACTTTCATCTGTAGAACTAGTTCTGATTCGCATTTTGCTTAGGTCTGATTTCACGGACAATCCTTCGTGCACCGGGCGGCCCGCGTCTCCCGGATAAGAAGTCAAAGAGTCCTCGCTTTGCCTAACGGGCCGCCACAGCAGGAGTAAATCATCTTGAGAGGATCGGGCTGCTTCTGCCATCACTTGCCGCCGCCTAGTTTAAGCGCAGTTGTGGCAGTATACCGTGCCGGGATCGGAGTGCCAAAGCCGTCAGCTCGCCGGTTCGTAGCAACCTGCGAGGGAAACTACGTCCCGGTGGTTCGCCTTCACCCGATCACCGGGCTCCTTCGGGATCGGCGACCGCGCTACCACGGCGCACTCATAACCGAGCGAGCGGATCAGGCGATAAAGGTCATGGCCAGTCGGACCGGCTCATAACAGAAATGCACACTATCCAAACTGCCTGGCGATCCGTTCAATGATTCTGCGCATCCGAAGGCCATTCGGAACTGCCTACCTTGCGTCGAGCCGACCACGGGGCCGACAGCGGCGGGGGGCCTGATGAGGCGGATCTTTCGCTTGGCACGGACCCGGTAGCTGTCGCCGCGGACGTCAGCACGTGCCTGTGGTGCACGAGTCGGTCGAGGATCGCAGTGGCGACCACGGGATCGGCGAACGCGGTGCCCATTCGGCAACGCTGCGGTTTAACGTGATCAGCGTGGCGCCGGTTTCGTAGCGGCGGCTGACTAGCTGGAAAGACAGATGCGACGCCTCGGGCTCCAACGGCAGGAGCCGAGTTCGTCGACGAGCAGCAGCTTTGTCTTCGACAGCGCGGGCAGTTTGTCGTCCAGACGTCGCTCGCATGAACCCTGGCTAAGCTAGCGACCAGCACCGTGTTTGCGGCCAGGATCGCCGCTCGCTCGTGCGCGGTCGACAATTGAGTCTTACTGACGCGGGCGGCGCGAGCGGCAGTACGTTGTCGATCCATCGTGACAACGGGCAGGTCGCAGATCTGCTTTGAACCGAATCCAGGGCTGCGCCTCCAAGTCGAAGGCCGCAAGCTCGTTCACCGTCGGAAGTGTGCAAGCTTCAGCGCCATATCGATACGGCGACGATCCTTGCGCGCCATCTCACGTTCGCACAGCAGGATCAGCGTTGCCGTTGCCCGCGGGTTGATCCGGTTTGAAGTTCGTTCTGACCAGGGACAAGGACCAGAACGAACTTGAAACTGGATTGAGCCCAAGGGGACATCACAGCTGCTGGTGAAGAATTGGCGTTCAAAGGCCACTCGACAGCTCATCAACAAAGCAGAGATCAAGTTAGGCATCGACCCACACTCCGTCCCTGAGGTCCGCGCCCTGACAGCTACCTCCGCCTAATCACCTCAAACCGCTCGCTCGCTACAGCGCTGTGCTTCGCGAGCGGCTTGCTCGGACTCGTGGCAAGTCGAATCTGGAAACAATGGGGTCCCCTTCGGCAACATTCTCATCTGAGGCAATATGAGGGGGGGAGTTTGCCATGGCGTGCGACACCTCTCAGTCCAAGTAAGCGCGAAGGCACACTAAGGGTTGTACCCAGCAGGTCGAGGTGCGGGATCGCTGCCGATTACATCCTGGTACTTGCGCCGAGCCCATTTAAATCGGCACCATCCCTCAGATACCTCTTGCAAAGAAGTGATATCTTGCAAAGAAGTGATATCTGTTGGTTCCTCCCAATCCCGAATTAGATCCTCATTCCAGTTCTGCAACCATCTTGGGTCATGGTCTCTACAACGCCGTCGTCAGGCAGAATAGTCAGTACGTTCTGCGAGGGCTTCTGAGCGGCACGCCAATCCGCAACGATTAGAGCAGCACCGCTCCATAGGCCAACAAGCATTCCGGTACGTTGATGAAAACGATGGACTTTCGCACCATTATCGGCACCGGTATCCAATGAAGCAGTTTCGCGTTCTTGCGTTGCAATACGGAAGCAACTACAAAGAGTGATCCTCCGCTGCCGACTGTGCCAACGACTGCATCGATTTTTGGCTGCCTCAGGAGCGCACGTTCAGCAATCGAACGATGAAAGGGAGTTCAACGGGTTTGTGTATTGTTGCGGCCAGAAGGTATCTGATATGGACCGGCGCAACTTGGCGAGTTCCTCTAGATGCGCCTGCTGAATTCCTCCCCTCGCAGTTCTTACTAGCGTTGACGGTATGCGACGTGGCGCCCAGACTTTGTAGTCGCCACCGCACGATATTGGATGTCGGGCCTGTAAAGAGGGTGAGGCGCAGTCCATTTAACGAACATAGGATTGCGAAGGCGAGGGCGAAAGTGCCAGAACTGCTTTCAATCACATGTCCCCAGGTGTGCAATTCCCCGTCTTCATCGCGGTGTCCAGAATGTGCTTCGCCGGAGTAAACTTCATCAGGTCGAATTTTGCGGCGAGCAGATCGTGTCAAACGTCCTTCGCGGCCAGTTTAGTCAAATGTTGTAGTCAATTTCTTGCGTCGGCCAAACCGCTATAGATAATCACAAAGACCAGCCTCGTTTGGCGCGGGTCTTGAATATCTTGGGTTCGGGGGCTGGCCGGGCTCAACGAGTTTCGAGGTTCTTAGTCATGACGCGCGCCGGGTCGCCGCTGCTCGGAGCTTGGATGATCTTTCAGGAGGGGAGATTCACGACATCGGTGTTAGTCAGCAAACATTTTCGGTAGCTCGAGAAATTATGATCGTTCCGCCTACATCGCGCTACCCGTGCAGAAAGCCTTGATCGGGAGCTTCACCAACCGCAGGCGCGATGAACTGCTCAACGAAAACTTCTCGCTCACGCTCGATGACCCGCGTGCCAAGGTTGCCGTAGCGTCGCCCACAACGTTCGGCTTGTAGCCCCACCGTAGCCAGACATTCAAGTTGTCGAGCGATCCTCTATTTGTCGATAATGCGCGCCATAATCGTCGGCCTTAAAGGCAGTGACCTGCCGCTGAACTTTCATCCATTGGCGATTAGAGTCTCGGCGGATGTTACGCCGTTTGGCGCGGGGTGAGCAACGTGCGATCGGCGGAGCTGGTCGGGGTTGCGCAGCCGGTCGCACGTTGCGGTGAGGTGGCGGAATAGGCCGCGGGTGTCAGATAGCCCAGCGACGAATGCGGGCGGTGGCTATTGTAGTCATGGGCCCACGCCGCAATCCTGGTTCGGGCGTGATCAAGGCCGAAGAACAGGGTTTCGTTGAGAAGCTCGTCTCGCATCCGGCCGTTGAAGCTTTCACAGAAGCCGTTCTGCATCGGTTTGCCTGGCGCGATAAAGTGCCAGGCAATCTGGTTGTCCTCTGACAAGTCAGAATGGCGTTGCAGGTGAACTCGGTGCCGTTGTCCGAGACGATCATGCCAGGCTTGCCGCGGCGACCAATCAACGCCGTCAGCTCGCGCGCCACCCGCCGTCCCGGGATCGAAGTATCGGGGATCGCCGCCAGGCATTCCCGGGTCACGTCATCGACGATGTTGAGGATCCGGAACCGGCGCCCATTGGCAAACTGGTCATGGACAAAATCCAGCGACCAACGGGCA
>NZ_JBVVOY010000025.1:0-90104 GCF_055807535.1 Bradyrhizobium sp. Kon37 | reverse complement strand
AGCACGGCATAAGCCGTCCAACCATCGCGCAGGGAAGGCCGAGTGATTGGCTACACCTGTATGCTGCTGTGCGGTTTCCTTGCGCTACATTTTCGCGCAGCGGACCGCGGGTGCCAGCCGGCACCCGGCCTTCCCTGCGCCCTCTTGGACAAGAGGGTGAAGCGACCAGGCAAAGACTCGGGCGAAATGCGCCGCGAGGCTGCGAAGCTGCGTCTGCAAGTTGAAAACGCACGTTGGAGAATTGCGGTGAGGCCTCTTGCTCCGTCATTGCGAGCGCAGCGAAGCAATCCAGTCTGCCGCCGCGGAGGGATTCTGGATTGCTTCCGCCTTCGCTAAAGCTTCGGCGGAAAAGTCGCTACGCTCGCAATGACGATGTGGAGAGAGTGTGCGCCACACTCCGTTCTCGTGCCGGACGCAGCGCAGCGTCTCTTCGACGGTGCGTTGCAGCGCTTCCGGAACACGAGAGTGGGGCGGCACCTCGTTCTAGCCGGCCAAGATCCTCCGGCAAGCGTCGACGAACACCTGGGCGCCGGTGACGATGTCGGCATCGGCGGTGTTCTCGGTCCAGTGATGGCTGATGCCGCCGATCGACGGTACGAACAGCATGCCCGCGGGCATGACGGCCGCAAGCATCTGCGCATCGTGGCCGGCGCCGCTGGGCATGCGGATGGAGCGGCCGCCGGCCAGGGCCTTGCTCGCGGCTTCGATCGCGTCCTGGATGCCCGCGTTCATCATGGCCGGCGCGCCAGTGCGAATCTTTTCCACGGTGACGGTGCAGGGACCGTTCGCGCTGGCCTCGTCCGCCATGCTCCGCAGCAGTTGCTCCAGCCGGGCGATGACAAAAGGATCGTCGTCGCGGATCTGGAACAGCATTTCGGCTCCCCCCGGAATAATGCTCGGCGCGCCCGGATCGAGCGTGATGCGGCCGGTGGTCCAGACCGTGCGCGGGCCGCAGCTATCGGGGAAACGCTCGTCGATTGCGACGCAGAACTTTGCCAGCGCCAGCCCGGCATCCTTCCGTGCAGCCATGCGGGTCGTGCCGGCGTGATTCTGCTCACCGGTGAAATTGATCTGGTATTGCCAGATGCCGACGATGGAGGTGACGACGCCGACCGCAAGGCGGCCGCTTTCGAGCGTGTCGCCCTGCTCGATATGGGCTTCCAGATATCCAACGTGCCGGCCCCGCTCGGCGGTGGTGCGCAGTCGTCCTGCGAGCCCCATGTCGGCGAGTGCGTCCCGCATGGTGCGGCCGCTGGTACGGTCGCGTGCGGCATCAATGTCGGCCTCGGTCACTTGCCCGACATAGGAGCGCGACCCGAGGAAATGTCCAAAGTGTCCTTCCTCGTCGCACCAGGCGGCAAGTTCGACCGCACCTTCGAGCGAGGGATCGGCATTGAGCACGCGCGCCGCTTCGAGCGCGTAGACGACACCGAGCGGGCCGTCGAGCCAGCCGGCGTAGTTCTGGCTTTCGAGATGCGATCCCGCCAGCAGCTTGGGTCCCGCCTTTGCGCTGCTGCCGAAGACATTGCCGATGCCGTCGATCGCGGCGGTGAGGCCCGCGTCGGGCAGCTTCCGCACCAACCAATCCAGCGAAAGCTTGTGCGGCTCGGAGAAGGTCGGCTTGTGCACGCCGGTCTTGTAGGCGCCGATGGCACGGAGCGCATTGAGATCGGCGAGAACGCGCATCCCGTTTGCGCGTGAAACGGTGTCAGGCATGTTCGGCAACCTTCAACGCCTCGGTGCGGATCTCCTCGACCAGCCGTTCTTTCAACTGGACGAATTCGGGCGTGGTCTTGATCTTGTAGGAGCGCGGATGCGGCAGGTCCACGTTGATCTCGGCCTTGATGCGGCCGGGGCGTGCGCTCATGACGATGACGCGGCTGCCGAGGAAGATCGCTTCCTCGATGTCGTGGGTCACGAACAGCACGGTCTTCTGGTCGCGCTCCCAGATCCCGAGCAGCATTTCCTGCATCAGGGCGCGCGTCTGGTTGTCGAGCGCGCCGAAGGGCTCGTCGAGCAGCAGGATCTTCGGATCATTGGCGAGCGCGCGCGCGATCGCGGTGCGCTGCTGCATGCCACCGGAGAGCTGCTTTGGCCAATGGTTCTCGAAGCCGGACAGGCCGACTTGGCGGATGAAGGCGTCGGCGATCTTGTTGCGCTCCACCTCGGACACGCCGCGCTCGCGCAGGCCGAAGGCGATGTTCTCGCGCACGGTCAGCCAGGGAAACAGCGTGTAGGACTGGAACACCATGCCGCGGTCGGCGCCCGGGCCGGTCACCTCGCGTCCATCGAGCACCACACGTCCGCCGGTCGGGCAATCGAGGCCGGCGACGATGCGAAGCAGCGTGGACTTGCCGCAGCCGGAAGGGCCGAGGATGGTGACGAAGTCGTTGTTGCCGATCACAAGATCGGTCGGCTCCAGTGCCCTGGTCGGGGCGTTGCCGTGGCGCGCGGGAAAGGTTCGCGAGACCTGTTCGACCTTGAGGATCGTCATGCGAGCCTCCAGGGAAACAGCCACGCGTTGAACGCCTTGAACAGGAAGTCCGAGACCAGGCCGATCAGCCCGATCACGATGATGCCAAAGATGATCTGGCCGGTGTTGAGCAGCGCCTGGCTGTCGGTGATCATGTGGCCGATACCGGAGGAGGAGCCGATCAGTTCGGCGACGATGACATAGGTCCAGGCCCAGCCCAGCACCAGCCGCAGGATCTCGGCGATCTCCGGCGCGGAGGAAGGCAACAGCACGCGGCGGATGATGCCGCGGTCGCTGGCCCCCAGTGTATAGGCCGCCTCGACCAGGTCGCGCCGCGTCGTGCCGACGGTGACCGCGATCATCAGGATGATCTGGAACACCGAGCCGATGAAGATGACGAGCAGCTTCTGCAGCTCGCCGATGCCGGCCCACAGGATCAGGAGGGGAATGAAGGCGGAAGCCGGCAAATAGCGCGCAAAGGAGACGAACGGTTCGAGGAACGCCTCGACCGGCTTGTACGCGCCCATCAGCACGCCGAACGGCACCGCGATGATGGCGGCCAGCACGAAGCCGCCGACGACGCGCCAGATCGTCATGCCGATGTCGAACAGGAAGCCCTGTTTGATGATCAGATCGACGCCCTCCTGCACCATGGTCAGCGGGTTGGCGAGGAACACTTTCGACACGTGGCCGCCGAAGGTCGCCCAGGACCACAGGGCAACGAACACTACGAAGAACGCAAGGCCGTAAGCCACGCGCTGCCTTGACGTCACGGGATCGAGGGGACGCATCTAAATGTCTATCCGGGCGGTGAACAAGTTTACCGGCCCCGCCGCGAGACGGGGCCGGCGGCTCCGAGGAGATTTACTTGATGTAGCTGGCGTCGAAGAGATCCTCGACCTTCGGCGCGGCCTTGATGATGCCGATCTCCAGCAGGAGGTCGGCGGCTTCCTTGTTGAAGGTCAGGAAATCGCCGGCGAAGAATTTCTGGTTGGCGGCCTTGTCCTGCCAGCGCAGATACTTTGCCGAGTTGCCGAACGCCTCGCCGCTCTGCTTCACGTCGGCGCCCATGATCTCGTAGGCTTTGGCCTGGTCCTTGGCGATCATGTCGAGGGCCTCGAAATAGCTGTCGGCGAGCGCCTTGGCGGCCTTCGGGTTCTCGCTGAGGAATTTCGGCGTGCAGCCGAACGTGTCCATGACCATCGGATAGTCGAGCGTGGTCGCGATGATCTTGCCCTTGTCGGGTGCGGCACGAACCGTCGACAGATACGGCTCATAGGTCATCGCGGCATCGTTCTGGCCGGAGACGAAGGCCTGTGCGGCGGCGGCCGGCTCGAGGTTCACGACGGTGACGTCCTTCACCGACAAGCCGTTCTTCTTGAGCATCCAGGCCAGCGCGAAATAGGGCGAGGTACCAGGCGCGGAAGCAGCAACCGTCTTGCCCTTCAGATCCTTGATCGCGGCGAGCTCGTTGCGCACGGCCATGCCGTCGGCGCCGTAGCTCTTGTCGAGCTGAAAGATCTGCTTGGTCGCGACGCCGTTGGCGTTCCAGGAGATCCAGGTCTCGACGGTCGTTGCCGCGCACTGGACGTCACCGGAGGCGATCGCGAGATGGCGATCCTTCTGCGGAATCTTCTTGATGATGACATCGAGGCCATTCTTCTTGAAAATGCCGGCTTCCTTCGCCAGCGTCAGCGGCGCGAAGCCGGTCCATCCGGAGATGCCGACGCCGACCTTGACGTCGTCGGCGAGCACCGGGGTGGAAGCTGCGAGGGCAATGATTGTCGCAAAAACTTTCGAACTACGCATGATTGTCGTCCTCTTGCCGATCGATGGATTGACGTCCTGTTGATCTTGGTCGGTCCTCCTGGACCCTTGCCCGAAGCTTTGCACGATTTGTGCCGACACGTCCTCTCAGCCTCCCTTGAATCGGGCGACAAGGCGGTGAGAGTCCCCGGGATAGAGCAGCCGCACCGCGGTGATCGTGCGCGCGCTGCGCCAGGTATAGCGGTCGATCACGAGGCAGGGTGCGCCCACGGCGATGTCGAGCGCCTCCGCCGTGCGATCGTCCGCGACGATGGCGCTGATCGTATGCTCGGCCTCTGTCCATGGAACATGGTGAAGCAGCCACGAGCCGGGCGGCTCACGCGAAAAATCCGCGGTCGCCGCATCTGGCACCGACGCGAGATCGATCAGCCTGTCCTCGACGGCGAAAGGCACGTTGTCGGCGCTGTGGCGGCAGGTGATCGCGACCACCTTGCCGGCCTTCTTGACGCCGAGGCGGTCGCGGTCGGCAGCGGTCGCGGCGCGGAGCTTGCGACCGATCAGCTCGTAGCCGTAAGCACGCCCGAGCGCAGTGATCTCGGCGCGCATGTCGGCGATCTTGAGCACGGCAGACTGGTGTTGCGGCCGGCGGACGAAGGAGCCGGCACGTCGCCGCCGCTCGATCAGGTCGGCTTGCGCGAGCTCCGACAGCGCCTTGTTCACGGTCATGCGCGAGCAGCCGTAACGCGCCACCAGTTCGTGCTCGAACGGGATGCGATGCCCGGGCGGCCACTCGCCTGTCAGAATGCGCTTCTCGATATCGGCGCGAATCCGTTTGTAGAGCGTGGGCTGGTCGGGCGTATCAGTGGCGAGACTCATGCAACGAGCCTCCGCACCGATGCGTTGAAGCGCTCGCGCGCGGCCTGGCGCAGTCTGTGCCGGCCGCCTTCGACGACCTTGTCGCCGCCGGCCCAGACGCAATCGATTGCGCCGCTGCCCGCGGCAAAGATCCAGCCGTCGATCGCGGCATCGCGCGCGCGCCCCGCCAGCGAGGGATGCGTGGTGTCGAGCGTGACGACGTCGGCACGCGCACCCGGCGTCAGGCCGACGGACATCTGTGCCAGCGCCCGCGCACCGCCCGCAAGCGCGTGATCAAACAGCGCGCGTCCCGTCGAGCGGCCTGCGCCGGCCGAGAGCACGTTGCGCTCGCGGTGCTTGAGCCGTTGGCCATATTCGAGCTGGCGCAGCTCGTCGGCGACGCCGACCAGCACATTGGAATCGGTGCCGACGCCAAAGGTACCGCCGGCACCGACGAATTCGCGGGCCGGGAAAATGCCGTCGCCAAGGCTTGCCTCGGTGATGGGGCAGAGTCCGGCGACCGCGCCGGTCTTGGCGAATGCGCGGACTTCCTCGGCCGTGGTGTGGGTGGCGTGAATGAGGCACCAGCGTTGGTCGACGGGCGCGTGCTCCAGCAACCATTGCACCGGACGTCGTCCGGACCACGCCAGGCAATCCTCGACTTCCTTCACCTGCTCGGCGGCATGAATGTGCACCGGTCCGCCGTCCGCGAGCGGAATGATCGCCGCAAGCTCGGCCGGCGTCACAGCGCGCAAGCTGTGCGGCGCGATACCGATATTCGCGCCCGGCGATTGTTCAATGACCTTGCGCGAGGCAGCCATCAGCGCGGAAAATTGATCAACCGTACAGATGAAGCGGCGCTGGCCGGCATGCGGTGCTGTGCCCCCGAAGCCACCATGCGCATAAAAACTCGGCAGCAGCGTCAGCGCAATACCCGAGGCCTCTGCAGCCTGCGCGATGCGTGCGGCCATTTCGGCGACGTCGGCGTAGGGCGAGCCGTCGCGATCATGATGCAGATAATGGAATTCGCCGACGCGGGTGAAACCCTGCTCCAGCATCTCGACATAAAGCAGTGTCGCGACCGTTGCGACGTCGTCAGGCGTCATCGCCAGCGCGAAGCGGTACATCGTCTCGCGCCAGGTCCAGAAAGTGTCGGTGCTATCGCCGCGCAGTTCTGCAAGCCCCGCCATGCCGCGCTGGAAGGCGTGGCTGTGCAGGCTCGCAAGCCCCGGAAGCGCGATTTCGTGGCGTTCGTCGCCGGTGGCCGCGGCCACGCCCGGCGTCACCTCGGCGATCGCGCCGGCGGTGATCACCACCTGCACGTCATTGGCCCAGCCCGAGGGCAGGAGCGCGGAGGCGAAATGCAGTCGTGTCATGTTTCCATGCCGGCTGGACAGAACCGCGACACGATTATATGTCTAGACATATAAGTCAAGCATCCCACGCGAAGGGACAGTTGCATGGCAGAACGCTACGACCGGATCTGGCATAACGCCCGGCTCGCCACGATGCGGGCCGATCGTCCCGATCTCGGTGAGATCGAGCACGGCGTGATCGCCGCGCGCGGCGGCCGTATCGTCTATGTGGGCGCGGCGGCGGACTTTCCGGCGGACGCGGATGCCATCGATCGGATCGATTGCGGAGGGCGTTGGATCACGCCCGGTCTCGTCGATTGCCACACCCATCTGGTCTATGGCGGCAACCGCGCCCATGAATTCGAGTTGCGCCTGAAGGGCGCGAGCTACGAGGAGATCGCGCGCGCCGGCGGCGGCATCGTCTCGACGGTGGCCGCGACGCGCAAGGCAAGCGAGGCCGAGCTCGTAGCACACGCGCTGCCGCGGCTCGATGCGCTGATTGGCGAGGGCGCCACCACGGTCGAGATCAAGTCCGGCTACGGCTTGGATACCGAGACCGAGATGCGGCAGCTGGCCGCCGCGCGAAGCCTGGGCCGTCATCGGCCGGTCGCGATCCGAACCTCGTTTCTTGGTGCGCATGCCCTGCCGCCAGAGGCCGACGGCGACAAGGATCGCTACATCGATCTCGTCTGCAGGAAGATGTTGCCGGCGGTCGCGAAGGCCGGTTTGGCCGATGCCGTCGATGCCTTCATGGAGGGGATCGCATTTTCCGGCGAGCAGACGGCGCGGGTGTTTGAGGCAGCGAGGCGGCTTGGACTGCCGGTCAAGCTGCATGCCGACCAGCTCTCGAACCTCGGCGGCGCTGCGCTCGCCACAAAATTCTCGGCGCTCTCGGCCGATCACCTCGAGCACACCGACGAAGCCGGTGCAGCGGCGATGGCAAAAGCTCAAACGGTGGCCGTGCTGCTGCCCGGCGCCTTCTACTTCATCCGCGAGACGCAAAAACCGCCGGTCGAGACATTCCGCAAGCACGGCGTTGCCATGGCGCTCGCGACCGACTGCAATCCGGGCAGCTCGCCGCTGACCTCGCTTCTGCTCGCCATGAACATGGGCGCGACGCTGTTCCGGATGAATGTGGCCGAGTGCCTTGCCGGTGTCACTCGCGAAGGCGCGCGAGCGCTCGGCGTGCTCCATGATACCGGCACGTTAGAGGCCGGCAAATGGTGTGACCTTGCGATCTGGGACATCGAGCGCCCCGCCGAGCTGGTCTATCGCATCGGCTTCAATCCGCTGTACCGCCGGGTGTGGAGGGGGCAATGACGGAGCAGCGCGCGCCGATCGTCGTCAAGCCGGGCACGGTCAGCCTCGATGATCTCGCGCGCGTGCTCGAAGGCGCACCTGTCGTTCTCGATCCCTCGTTCTGGCCGCGCATCGATGCGGCCGCGGAGATCGTTGCAAGGGCTGCGCGAGCCCATGCCCCCGTCTACGGCATCAACACCGGCTTCGGCAAGCTGGCCTCGAAGCGCATTCCGCCGGACCAGACCGCGCTGCTCCAGCGTAATCTCGTCGTCTCGCATTGCTGCGGCGTCGGTGCGGCGACGCCCGAACCGATCGTCCGCCTGATGATGGCGCTGAAGATCATCTCGCTCGGGCGCGGTGCTTCCGGCGTGCGCCGCGAGGTGATCGAGCAGTTGCAGGCCATGCTGGCGCGACGCATCTCACCGCTGGTGCCGCAGCAGGGTTCGGTCGGTGCTTCCGGCGATCTCGCGCCGCTCGCGCATATGACCGCTGTGATGATCGGCGAAGGGCAGGCGATCGTCGACGGCAAGACGGTGTCGGGCAGCGAGGCGCTCGCGGCCGCCGGCCTGACGCCACTGACGCTCGGTCCCAAGGAAGGGCTCGCGCTGATCAACGGCACGCAATTCTCCACCGCCTACGCCGTCTCCGGCGTGCTGCGCGCATTTCGCCTGGCCCGCGCCGCGCTCGTCACCGGGGCGCTGTCGGTCGATGCGGCGATGGCCTCGACGGCGCCGTTCCGCCCCGAGATCCAGGCGCTGCGCGGTCATTCCGGACAGATCGCGGCGGCGGCAACCCTGATGGCGCTGCTCGACGGCAGCGACATCCGCTTGTCGCATCTCGAAGGCGACGAGCGCGTGCAGGATCCCTATTGCCTGCGCTGCCAACCGCAGGTCGCGGGCGCGGCGCTCGACCTGATCGTGCAGGCGGCGCGGACGCTTGTCGTCGAGGCCAATGCCGTCACCGACAATCCGCTCGTGCTGGTCGAGACCGGCGAGATCGTCTCCGGCGGCAATTTCCATGCCGAACCGGTGGCCTTTGCCGCGGATACCATCGCGCTCGCGCTGTCGGAAATCGGTGCGATCAGCGAGCGGCGCATCGCGACGCTGGTCGATCCCGCGCTCAATTTCGGCCTGCCGCCGTTCCTCACTCCCGATCCCGGTATCAATTCCGGCTTCATGATCGCCGAGGTGACGGCGGCCGCGCTCTATGCCGAGAACAAGCAGCGCGCGGCTGCCTGCTCGATCGATTCGACGCCGACCAGTGCCAACCAGGAAGACCATGTTTCGATGGCCGCGCATGCCGCGCGGCGGCTGTCCGACATGGCCGACAATCTCGCCACCATCCTGGGCATTGAGCTGCTGGTCGCCGCCCAGGGCATCACGCTGCGCGCGCCGCCTGCAACCAGCGCGCCGCTCGCTGCCGTCATCGCCGCACTGCGCGAGCAGGTGCCGCCGCTCGGCGCCGACCGCTACATGGCCGGCGATCTCGCCAAGGCTGCAGCGCTGGTCGAGGCCGACGCGCTGCCGGCTGCGGCGCTCGCCGTGCTTTCAACCGACCCGTTTCCGACACTTGCCTGACGAGGTGTTCCGCATGAACCGCCGACTGGACAATGACCGCACCATCCGCGCACCCCGCGGCAGCGAAATCAGCGCCAAGAGCTGGTTGACGGAAGCGCCCCTGCGCATGCTCATGAACAATCTCGATCCCGACGTTGCAGAACGTCCGAGCGAGCTCGTGGTCTATGGCGGCATCGGCCGCGCGGCGCGTGACTGGGAGAGCTTTGACCGGATCGTTGCTTCGCTGCGCGAGCTCGAGGACGACCAGACGCTGCTGGTCCAGTCCGGCAAGCCGGTCGGCGTGTTCCGTACCCATGCCGACGCGCCGCGTGTCCTGATCGCCAACTCCAACATCGTGCCGCACTGGGCGACGCTCGACCATTTCAACGAGCTCGATCGCAAGGGCCTGATGATGTACGGCCAGATGACGGCCGGTTCCTGGATCTATATCGGCAGCCAGGGCATTGTGCAGGGCACCTACGAAACCTTCGTTGAAGTTGGCCGCCGACACTATGGCGGCAGCCTCGCCGGCAAATGGATTTTGACCGCCGGTCTCGGCGGCATGGGCGGCGCGCAGCCGTTGGCTGCGACCATGGCCGGGGCTTCGATGCTGGCGGTCGAGTGCCAGCCGAGCCGCATCGAGATGCGTCTGCGCACCGGTTATCTCGATCGCCAAGCCGCCACGCTCGATGACGCGCTTGCGATCATGGCGGAGGCGACGAAGACGAAGAAAGCCGTCTCAGTCGGCCTGCTCGGCAACGCCGCGGAGATTTTTCCCGAACTGGTCCGCCGTGGTGTCAGGCCCGACATCGTCACCGATCAGACCAGCGCGCACGATCCGATCAACGGCTATTTGCCGAAGGGCTGGACGCTTGCGGAGTGGGAGACTAAGCGGGCCACCGATCCAAAAACCGTGGAGCGCGCCTCGAAAGCTTCGATGGTCGAGCACGTTCAGGCCATGCTGGATTTCCATGCGCTGGGCATTCCGACGCTCGACTACGGCAACAACATCCGCCAGATGGCGCAGGACATGGGCCTGAAGAACGCCTTCGATTTTCCCGGCTTCGTCCCCGCCTATATCCGTCCCTTGTTCTGCCGCGGCGTGGGGCCATTCCGCTGGGCCGCGCTGTCGGGCGATCCCGAGGACATCTTCAAGACCGACGCCAAGGTCAAGGAGCTGATGCCTGACGACAAGCACCTGCACAATTGGCTCGACATGGCCAAAGAGCGCATCAAGTTCCAGGGCCTGCCGGCGCGGATCTGCTGGGTCGGGCTCGGCGATCGCGATCGCCTGGGCCTTGCCTTCAACGAGATGGTGGCGCGTGGCGAGTTGAAGGCTCCTATCGTGATCGGCCGCGATCATCTCGATAGCGGCTCGGTGGCGAGCCCCAACCGCGAAACCGAAGCGATGAAGGACGGGTCGGACGCTGTGTCCGACTGGCCCTTGCTCAACGCGCTGCTCAATTGCGCCAGCGGCGCGACCTGGGTGTCGCTGCATCACGGCGGCGGCGTCGGCATCGGTTATTCCCAGCATGCCGGCATGGTGATCGTCGCCGACGGTACGCCGGAAGCGGCGAAGCGGATCGCGCGCGTGCTCTGGAACGACCCTGCCAGCGGCGTCATGCGCCACGCCGACGCGGGTTACGACACAGCGATCGAATGTGCCCGCGACAAGGGGCTCGATCTGCCGGGCCTGGCGACGTAGCCAGGCTCAGTCGCGCGCCAGCAGCCTCGGCATCGTGGTCTTCGCGCCATCCATGAAGGTCTGGACGGCATCGCGAACGATCGCGTCGAGATCTGCCGGTATTGGCGTCGCGTAGATGAATTTGCGGATCGCGAGATAGAAAATCCGGCCGTGCAGGCCCCAGAACAGCTCGGTCTCGCGCTCGCCGAGCGGATGTGTCTTTGCTTCGGGCAGTTTCAGGTCGTGGCGCAGTTCGCCGGCCGCCGGCTCGATGATCTCGCGCCTGATGATGTCGAGATAGCGGCCGGTGATGCCGAACGACTTCATGCCGGAGAAGACGAAGATCCGCACCCAATTGTACTCGAACACGCGTTCGACATAGTCGAGATAGAAGCGCGTCAGCCGCGCCTCCAGCGATAGCGAGCGGTCGCGGATCATCGGCCCCCAATCGGGCGACCAGCGGCTGAGATAGACCTCCTGGTAGACACGCTCGATCAGCGCTTCCTTGCTCGGGAAGTGGCGATAGATCGCGGAGTGCGTGATGCCCAGGCGCTTGGCGAGCTCGCGCGTCTGGCCCTCGAAGCCGCGCTCGGCAAAGAACCGTATCGCCTCGTCCACGATCGCGCGCTCGCGATCGGCCGCACGCATATTGCGGCGCTTTGGCGCGGACTTGCTGCCTGTCTCGGCCCGCTTCCGGGCCGGTCGTTTCGCCGTCTTCTGCGCTTTTCGGGCCATTTCGTCGCTGAATCGCACGTCCAGCAGTCTTCATAGCCTAACGCGCATTTGTAACCAAATGGTCATTTCCTGTTGACCGGCTTCCGATGCCGTGTCAGGATTTTGAGACCAGATGGTTACAAATCTGGCGTCCCGGCTGATGAGCCGAGGGATCCGAGGAAACGGCGGTGAAGGCGAGGGCTTTCAGCTATTTTCGCGCTGCGACGATCGACCAGGCGTTGGACGCTCACGCGCGCGCCGGCGACGATGCGCGTTTCATTGCCGGCGGCCAGAGCCTCGTGCCGGCGTTGTCGCTGCGGCTGCAGGCGCCGCGGCTGCTGATCGACATCACCCATATCTCCGAGCTGCGCGGCGTCAGGCGTGAGGGCGGATATTTGCGCATCGGCGCGTTGACGCGCCATCGCGAGATGCTGAGCGAGCCGCTGATCGCCGAATTCGCGCCGCTGTTGCATGCGGCTGCGCCCTTCGTCGCCCATCCCGCGATCCGCAACCGCGGCACGTTCGGCGGTAGCGTCGCGCAGGCCGATCCGGCTTCCGAATTTCCGGCGATGACGCTGGCGCTCGATGCCGAGATCGAGATTGTCGGCGCTTCCGGCAGCCGGCGCGTCAAGGCCGAGGACTTCTTTGTCGACCTGTTCGAGACAGCTCTGCAGCCCGGCGAGCTGATCACCGCGGTGTTCGTCCCGCTGTTCAAGGCCGATCAACGCTTTGCGTTTGACGAATTGGCCCGGCGGCGCGGGGACTATGCGCTGGTCGGTTGCGGCATGCTCGCGACCTGCACCGGCGAGCGCATCGATGACATAAGGATCTCGTTCTTTTCTGTCGGCAATACGCCGACGCGGGTGAAGGGAACTGAGGCGACGCTCATCGGTTCGAGCCTTGGTGCTGAACGCATCGCCGCGGCGCAGGCCGCCCTCGAAGGTGATCTCGCACCACCTGAAGGCGACGAGGTGCCGCCGGCGATGCGGCTCCATCTCGCCCGCGTATTGCTCGGACGCATGCTCGGACGTCTCGGAATGGGCCGATGAGCGGCTTCGACGAATCCCTTCTGGACGATGCGGACGAGGCCGTGCGCGTTCGCTTCGTCGTCAACGGCCGCAAGGTCGCCTGCGAGGTCGCGCCGCGCGAGACGCTGGTCGATTGCCTGCGCAACGCGCTCGAGCTGACAGGCACGCATGCCGGCTGCGAGATGGGCGCCTGCGGTGCGTGTCTCGTCCAGCTCGACGGCCAAGCCGTGCACGCCTGCCTGATGTTCGCGGTGCAGGCTGACGGCGCCAGGATCTATACGATCGAAGGGCTCACGGAGAGCGGCGTAATCGCCGACCTCCAGGCCGAATTCCACCGCCGCAACGCTCTGCAATGCGGCTTTTGCACGCCGGGCATGCTGGTCAACGCCCACGAACTCCTCTCGCAGGTGACGCGGCCCAGTCGTGAGGACATTCGCGACGCGCTGTCGGGCAATTACTGCCGCTGCACCGGCTATGAAGCGATCGTCGATGCGATCGACGCCGTGGCAAAAGCGCGAAGCGAAAGCGGAGGCCCGATATGAGCGCGCCGCTGACCTCGCTGGATCGCCCGAATTCCTATATCGGCCGCTCCGTGCCGCGCCCGAACGCCAAGCGGCTGCTCGCCGGCCGCGGGCGCTATGTCAGCGACCTCCGGCTGCCGCGGATGCTGTATGCCGCGTTCCTGCGCAGCCCGCATGCGCATGCGAAGATCATTTCGATCGATGCCGGGCAGGCGCGAGCGCTCGAAGGCGTTCATCTCGTCGCGACCGGTGCCGATCTCGCAAAGATCTGCACGCCCTGGACCGGCACGCTCGATCATTTCAAGGGGATGATCTCGGCACCGCAATTACCGCTGCCGCTCGACCGCGTGGTCTGGGCCGGGCAGGCGGTGGTTGCGGTTGTTGCCGAGAGCCGTGCGATCGCCGAGGATGCGCTGGAACTGATCGAGATCGACTACGAAGACCTTCCGATCGTCGCCGATATCGACAGCGCGCGTGAGGGCGGCGGGCCGCTGATCAATCCTGGCAGTGCCAACAATGTCTGCTTCCGCAGCCAGCTCGACAACGGCAGCGTCGACGACGCCTTTGCGCATGCGGCCCATGTGGTGGAGGAGGAGTTGTCCTTCGGCCGCCATACCGCTGTGACGCTGGAGCCGCGTGCCATCGTTTCCGATTACGATCCTTCGGCCGAGATGCTCACCGTGCATCACGCGACACAGACGCCATATCAGTTCCAGGACCTCTATTCGCGCCACTTCGGCATTCCGGAGGCCCGCGTTCGCGTGATCGCGACCGACATCGGCGGCTCCTTCGGGATGAAGCTGCATGTCTATCATGAGGACATGGCCGTGGTCGGCCTCTCGATCCTGCTCGGCCGTCCCGTCAAATATGTCGCCGACCGCATCGAATCCTTCGTCTCCGACATCCACGCCCGCGACCACCGCGTCCGCGCCCGGATGGCGCTTGATGCCAAGGGCGAGATCCTTGCGATGGACGTGCTGGACCTGACCGCAATCGGGGCGTTTTCGACCTATCCGCGTACAAGCGTGGTGGAGGGCAACCAGGTCATCCGCCTGATCGGCGCGCCCTATCGTTTCAAGAACTACCGCGCGACGCTCGAGGTGCTCTTCCAGAACAAGGTGCAGACCAGCCAGTATCGCGCAGTCGGGCATCCCATCGCCTGCGCGGTCACCGAGCGGCTGGTCGACATGGCCGCGGCGAAGCTCGGTCTCGATCCCTTCGCGATCCGAGCGCAGAATGTCATCGCCGATGATGCCTATCCGCAGACCTCGCCGACCGGCTACCGTTTCGAGGCGTTGTCGCATCAGGCCTGCCTGAAGCGGCTGCACGAGATGATGGATTATGACGCGCTGCGCTCCGAGCAGGCAGAGTTGCGCAAGCACGGCGTCTACCGCGGGATCGGCATTGCGGCCTTTGTCGAGATCACCAATCCAAGTCCCGCGTTCTATGGCGTTGGCGGAGCCCGTATCTCCTCGCAGGACGGTGCGATCATCAGCCTGACGCCATCAGGCGAAGTGCGCTGCCTGATCTCGGTCACCGAGCAGGGGCAAGGCACCGAGGCGATCATCACCCAGATCGTGGCGGATCAGCTCGGTCTCGCGCAGGAGCACGTCAAGGTCATCACCGGCGATACCGAGGTGACGCCGCATGGCGGTGCGACCTGGGCCTGCCGCGGCGCCGGCATCGGCGGCGAGACTGCGCTCCAGGCCACGCGCGCGCTCAGGCGCAACATCCTGGAAATCGCTGCGCTCATCCTCCAGGAGCAGCCATCGGCACTCGACATCATCGATGGCGAGGTCGTCGACGCTGGCACGCGAAACCAGCGGATGCCGATCTCCGAGATCGCGCGCATTGCCTATTTCCGTTCCGATACGCTACCGCCGGGCACGCAGGCCCAGCTCACCGTGAGCCATCACTTCGCGCCACAGGGCTATCCGTTCGCCTTCACCAACGGCATCCAGGGCTGTTCGCTGGAGGTGGACGTCGAGACTGGCTTCATCAAGATGTTGAAGCATTTCATCGTCGAGGATTGTGGCCGCGTCATCAATCCGATGCTGGTAGACGAGCAGCTCCGCGGCGGCATCGTGCAGGGATTGGGCGCGGCGCTGTTCGAGGAGTGTCGCTACAGCGAGACCGGCCAGCTCGTGAACGGCTCGCTCGCCGACTACCTCGTTCCGATGGCGATGGAGATGCCTGACATCGTCATCGCCCATGTCGAGACGCCGACCGCCGACACCGAGCTCGGCGCCAAGGGATGCGGCGAGGCGGGGACGGCGGCGGCGTCGGCCTGTGTGCTGAACGCCGTCAACGACGCGCTCGCACCGCTCGATGCAACGATCAATTCCATCCCGATCACACCCGCAAGAGTCCTGAAAGCCCTGAAGCGATTCTAGAAAAAAGACATTGGAGGAAATCATGCCAAAATCCGGTTCGACCCTGAAAATATCCCGCCGCACCGCGCTTGCCAGTCTCTCGGCAAGCGCGGCACTGCTCGCCATGCCGCGGCTCGGGCGCGCTGCCGACGAAACGATCCGCATCGGCTTTCCGACCCCGCTGACCGGCCCGTTCGCTGCGGAGGCGCGCGACCAGGTCAAGTGCGCCGAGCTCGCGGTCAAGCTCGCCAACGACAAGGGTGGCATCGGCGGCCGCAAGGTCGAGCTGTTGGTGCGCGACGACAAGCTCAATGCCGGCGAGGCCGCGACCCGTACGCTGGAACTGATCGAGAAGGACAAGGTCCACGCCGTGGTCGGCGCGCTCTCTAGCGCCGTGCAGCTCGCGGTCAACGAAGTCACCCGCGCCCGCGGCGTGATCTACGTTTCGATCAGCCAGTCCGACACGATCAACGAGGTCAAGGATTTCAGCAAATACACCTTCCACGAGGCGCTGAACCCGCACATGACCACCGCCGCCGTGGCACGGCAGACCCTGAAGAAAGGCATGAAGGTTGCCCATCTCGTCGCAGACTACGCGTACGGACATGAGATGCAGCGCGGCTTCAAGCGCGCGCAGGCGGCCATCGGCGCGGATAGCGTCGGCGAGATCCTGCATCCGTTCGGCGCTGCCGACTATTCCACCTTCATGCCGCGCCTGATGTCGATGCGGCCCGACGTGCTCTGCATCTCCAATTTCGGCCGTGACCAGGCCAATGCGATCAAGCAAGCGGTGGACTTCGGCGTCAAGCAGCAGATGAGGATCGTCGTGCCGGTGATCCTGCACAACCAGCGGCTCGCGGTCGGCCCTGACGTGTTCGAGGGCGTGGTCGGCGGCGCCAACTATTACTGGGGCCTGGAGACGCAGAGCAAGTCCGCCGCCGCTTTCAACGCCGCCTTTAAGGCAGCCAATGGCGGCGCGATCCCGACCGACTACGGCGCCTACGGTTATGCCGGCGTCGGGTCGCTGCTGGCGGCCATGCAAACCGCGGGTGGCACTGATACCGACAAGGTGGTCGATGCCCTGGAGAAGCTGCAATACGACCTGACCAAGGGTCCGCAGCACTACCGCAAATGCGACCACCAATCGGTGCAGCCGGTGCTGGTGCTGGAGTCCAAGAAGAAGTCCGCCATGGCCAACGACAACGATCTGTTCGCCATTCTCGCCAACGACACTGGCTCCGACGACATGCTGCGCAGTTGCAGCGAGCTGGGCCACGCGACCTGAAGCCCGGGCAATGGACCTGTCGCTGATCATCATGCAGCTTCTTTCCGGGATCGCCCTTGGGGCGGTCCTGGTGATCACTGCGCTTGGACTGACGATCGTGTTCGGCATGCTCGGGGTGGTCAATTTCGCTCATGGCGCCCTGTTCATGATCGGGGCCTATGCGGGGCTGTTTCTGGCGTCTCTCACCGGAAGCTTCTGGTGGGGATTGCTGCTGGCGCCCATCCTGATCGGCGCCTTCGGCATGCTGATCGAGTTCGTCCTGATCCGAAGGCTCTACGGGCGCTCGATCGACGATCCGCTGCTCCTCACTTTCGGCCTCAGCTACATCCTGGTCGAGGGCGTGCGGATCGTGTTCGGCAGCGATGGCATCCCGTTTCCGACCCCGCCGCAGCTGATCGGCGTGCTCGATCTCGGCATCGGCTTCTTCCCGCGCTACCGCCTGTTCGTCATTGCGCTGGTGGCGGTGGTGCTCCTGGTGCTCTGGCTGACGCTGGAGAAGACCCGGATCGGCTTGATCGTGCGCGCGGGCGCCCGCGATCCCACCATCATGCAGGTGCTCGGTGTCGACATCGGCCGGGTCTGGCTCGCAATCTTCGGGCTAGGCGTCGGGCTGGCCGCGCTCGGCGGCGTGCTCGCGGGTCCCATGCGCAGCGTCAATCCGGAGATGGGATCGCTGGTGCTGGCGGAAGCCTTCGTGGTGACCGTGATTGGCGGCCTCGGCTCGATCGTAGGGGCCGTCGTCGCAGGTCTCATGGTCGGCATCTCGATCAGCCTGGTCGCGCTGTTCGCGCCGGAGATGGCGACCATCGTCATGTTCGCGCTGATGGCCGTGGTGCTGCTGATCCGCCCGCAGGGCTTGTTTGGCATCAGAGGGAGGACCGCGTGACCTCACCATCGAGTGGCGAAGCGGTCGCCAGACCGTCGTCCAACGGGCTCAGCCGGCTTCTCGAGCAACGCGTGTTGCTCTCCATCGCGGTGCTGGCTGTGTTGCCCTGGCTGCTGCCGTCTCAGGCGCTGGCCGTCAACGTCCTGATCTATGGCGTCGTTGTGATGGGCTACAACCTGCTGTTCGGCTACACCGGGCTGTTGTCGTTCGGCCAGGCCGCGTTCTTCGGTGCGGGCGCCTACTTCACCGGCATTGCGATCGGTCGTTACGGCGTGCCCTGGTTTGCTGCGGTGCCGATCGCCGTCCTCCTCAGTACCGGCCTTGCGGCCTTGATCGGCATCGTCTCAACGCGCACCCGCGGCATCTACTTCTCCATGGTGACGCTCGCGCTGGCTCAGCTCGTTTATTACGTCGCGCTCCAGGCCTCGTCTTTCACCGGTGGCGAGAATGGCCTGCGCGGCTTTACCGTCGATCGCATCAGCCTGTTCGGCTTCCCCGTCAATTTCCTCGACCCCGTCAACAAATATTATGTGCTGATGGCCTTCGCCGCATTGGCCATGTGGTTCCAGTCGCGCATCCTGAACTCGCCCTTTGGGGCCGTGATCGAGGCAATCCGCGAGAACGAGCAGCGGGCGCGGGCCTGTGGCTATGACGTCGAGCGCAGCAAGCTGATCGTGTTCATGCTGTCGGGCGCGATCTCCTCGCTCGGTGGCTGCATGCTGGCGCTACATCTGTCGATCGTGCCGCTCGACATCCTGCACTACCAGACCTCGGGCATGATCGTGATGATGGTGCTGCTCGGCGGCGCGCGCAGCTTCTTCGGGCCGTTCGTTGGCGCAGCGGCGTTCCTGATTCTGGAGGACGTCATCTCGGTCTGGACCCCGCACTGGCAGCTCTTCGTCGGCGCGATCTTCGTCCTGTTCGTGCTGTTCCTGCCCAAAGGCATCTGGGGCACGCTGCTCGACACATTGGGTGTCGGAAAGGCCCGGCCATGAGCGGCGAATTGCTTCGTGCCGAGGGGATAGGCAAGCACTTCGGCGGCTTCGTCGCGCTCGAAGGCATCACCGTGTCTTTTGCGGCCGGACAGCTCACCTCGATCATCGGGCCGAACGGCGCCGGCAAAAGCACGTTCTTCAACATCCTCTCCGGCGCGCTGACACCGACGTCAGGCAAGCTGCATTTCAGAGGACGCGAGCTGAACGGCCTTCCGCAGCATCGGTTCGTGCATCAGGGCATCTCGCGCTCTTATCAGATCACAAACATCTTCCCGGACCTGTCGGTGCACGAGAACGTCCGCGTGGCGGCGCAGGCGCTGACCGTGAGCTACGACATCTGGCGTAACCGCGCTCGACTTACGGAACTCCATGCGCGGGCTGATGCTGCACTCGACGCGGTCGGGCTATCTGGCAGGCGCGCTGAGTTGGCGAAATTCCTGTCGCATGGCCAACAGCGCGCGCGGGAGATCGCGATCGCGTTGGTCTCGGAGCCGGAAGTGCTTCTGCTCGACGAGCCGACCGCCGGCATGGGGCCGGAGGAGACCAAGGACATGGTCGCGCTGCTCGAACGGCTCGCCGAGAAGCGCACCGTGCTTCTCGTCGAACATAAGATGAAGATGGTGCTGGGCCTATCCAAGCGCGTCGTGGTGCTGCATCATGGCCGCCTGCTTGCGGACGGCGCGCCCGATGAGATCAGGAGCAATCCGGAAGTCCGCCGGGTCTATCTCGGACAGAGTGAAGGCTATGGCTGAGACTGCACTGCTCGAAATTGAGGATCTCCACGCCTGGTATGGCGCGAGCCACGTCCTTCACGGCATTTCCTTGCATGTGCAGCCCGGCGAGGTCGTTGCCCTTGTCGGCCGCAACGGGGCCGGGAAGACCACCACGCTGCGGTCGATGATGGGACTGATGCCGAAGGCGACGGGTCGTGTGCGCTTTGCGGGTCGGGAGCTTCTGCAGCTGCGCGCCCATCAGCGCTTCCATCTCGGCCTTGCTTACGTCCCCGAGGAGCGCCGCATCGTCCCCGGTCTCTCCGTGCGCGAGAACCTTCGTCTCGGCCTCGTCGCGGCAGGAAGCGAGATCGATGAGCGCGTCGCGATCGACGAGATCGCCGAGACCTTTCCGCGCCTGAAGGAGCGCCTCGACCAGGAGGGTGTCACGCTGTCAGGCGGCGAGCAGCAGATGCTGGCGATTGCACGCGCCTTGATCGCAAAGCCCAAGATGCTTCTGCTCGACGAGCCGTCGGAGGGCATCATGCCTGTCCTGGTCGAGGAGATGGGCGTGCTGTTCCGTCGCCTGCGCGACGAGGGCAAGACGCTGCTCCTGGTCGAGCAGAACGTCGAATGGGCGCTGCGGCTCGCTGACCGTGCCGTGATCATCGATCAGGGTGAAGTCGTGCATCAAAGCAGCGCCGCGGCGCTGCTGGCGGACAAGGACATCCAGGAGCGCTACTGCGCGGTCTGACTTTAGGCCACGACCCTGGATACGGCGCCGCCGAGGCGCTGGCGTTCCTTGGCGAGATACTCGTCGATCGCGTTGCCATGCATGGGCTTGGCGAAGTAGTAGCCCTGGATGAAGTCGCATCCCAGCCGGCGCAGGGTGTCGAGCTGGGCGCGGGTCTCGACGCCCTCGGCGACGCAGGCGATCTCCATGTCGTCACAGAGGCCCGTGAGGGACTTGATGATCTTGTGGCTCACTGGATTGTCGTTGACGTCGGCGATGAAGCTGCGGTCGATCTTGATTTTGTCGAGCGGCAGCCAGTGCACGTGGCTCAGCGAGGAGTAGCCGGTGCCGAAATCGTCCAGCGAAATGCCGCAGCCCATCGCCTTCAATGCAGCGATCGACTGTTGTGCGCGTACGAAATCGAAGGTGACGGCGGTCTCGGTGATCTCGAAGTCGATCCGGTGCGGCGGCAGCCCGCTCTTCTCGACGATCGTGATCAGCGGCAGGATGCCCTCGGGCGAGCAGACGTCGTGGGCAGACAAGTTGAACGACAGGCGGATGTGGTCGGGCCAGGTCCTGGCCGTCGCGAGCGCGCGTACCAGGAGCGCCTGCGTCAGCGGCCGGATCAGGCCGATGCGCTCGGCGGCCGGAATGAAATCGGCTGGCGAAACCAGGCCGAGGCGGGAGCTGTGCCAGCGCGCCAGGACCTCGAAGCCGGCGGTATGCTCGCTCATGGCGTCCACGATCGGCTGGTACACCAGGTCCATCTCGGTGCTGAAATCGGCGGTGCGCAGCAAATTCTCGATGACGCCGCGGCTGCGGATCTCGGCCTCGAGCTCGCTCGAGAAGATCACGGTGCGGCCGCGCAGATGGCGCTTGGCGTGATAGAGCGAATAGTCGGCGCATTCATAGAGCGCTTCTGCCGTCGTTGCCGATTGCGGGAACAACGCGAAGCCGATCGAGCAGGACAGCCCGGTATGGGCGGTGTCGAGCTGGTAGGGGAGCTTGACCTGGTCACCAACGCGTTCGCCGAGCCGCATTAGATCCGCATCGTCAGGGTCGCCGCACACGACGAGACCGAACTCGTCGCCGCCGAGCCTGGCGAATTCCACCCGCTGCGGGCCGAAGCCCTCGCAGACCTCGCGGATGCGCCGGCCCGCCTCGATCAGAACGCGGTCGCCAACCGAATGGCCGTAATTGTCGTTGATCGGCTTGAAGCCATCGAGGTCGATGATCCCGACCGCGACGCGAACGTTCCTGCGCTCGGCATCGGTGAACGCGCTCGACAGCTCGGCGAAGAAGCGGCGGCGGTTCGGTAGTTCGGTCAGGGAATCGAGGTTGGCGAGGCGGAAGTTCTCGTCCGAAAGGGCCTGGGTGGCCGCCTGCTGCGCCAGCAACGATTTGCGGCTCGCTACGAGATCGGCGAAGTCACGATAGTAGATGAACAGTACCGTCACCATCGCCCCCGACACGAGCAGATTGTTGACGGCGATCGCCTTCAGCGTCGGCTCGCCGGTGGCCCAGAAGAACACCACATAGGGCACGTCGACGACCAGCGTCACGATCAGCGCCGCCGAGCGCAGATGCATCAGCGAGAAGATGCAGCCGATCACGGTCACCGCCATGTAGAAGGCTACCTGACTCTTGGCGAAAGCATCGCCGTAGGGATAGAGCGCGAAGGACCATGCGGTGAAGCCTGCGCCGATCGGCGCCGCGATCCAGTTGGTAAAGCGCAGATTGCGCAGGATGTCGGCATCGGTGCGCACGACACGGCGCTGGCGCAGCCACCAGAATGTGCGAAAGCCTGTGATCGCGATCAACAGGGCGGGCACGATCATACTGAGCGAGGGCGGTGCGAGCGGCACATAGGTATAAGCCACCGCGATCGTGTTTGTGATGAGGATGAAATAGAGCAGCGGGATTTGTTTTGAGAAGGCGTCGAATTGCGCGCGCATCAGCTCCGGATTGTCGGCCGGCACCCGAAACAGCTCTGCGACGGCAGCTAGATGTGACTTCAAATTGGTGACAGGCATTGCAATATCAGCCCCGAATTTCCTCAAAACGCGGGCGATCTTGCACGGCGGCGGTAAAGGGGGCGTTAGATTGGAGTCCTCGCGAGAGGTTCGACGCGCCGCAGACCTTCTCGATCCGCGCACCGGTGAGGCCGCGTTAACGATATCCGGCGGCGGAAGTGCGGGGATTGGCTGGAAGAGCCTGCATAAGATGCGGTACGCTCTGCTAACCATATGCGCCGGCGCAACCTATTGTCGCACCGACAGCGGTGCGAGCCGGCATGCCGGCTTCACCTCTCCCCCGGAGAGAAGGAGAGGTGAAGATAGCCCGAGGCGATCGCTATTTCTTCTCGAGCGCGGCGGTTTGCTTGGCGAGCTGCTTGTCGAAATCTTCCGACAGGGTTGTGGCGTAGGCTGCGAGCTCACCCGGCTTGACGAACGGGTTCGGTGCGCCGTCCTTCATTTCGGCGCGCTTGGCCTGCATGCCATAGACCTCCGGATGCGGCCCGAGCAGCACGTCGATCTTCATCGCCTTCACTTTGGCGTAGGTCGCACGGTAGTCGTCGACGATTCCGGCGTGGGTCGGCTGGCCGACCAGCCGGTTCAACGCCACCGTGCCGCTACAGAAGAACAGCACCTCGCGGTCCTGATTGCCGTCCTTGACGGTCATCTCCCAACTCGTGCAGCCAGGCGAATGGCCGGGGGTGGCGTGAGCCGTCAGCGTGGTGTCGCCGAGCGTGATCTTGTCGCCTTCCTTCACGGCGCGATCGACCTTCACTGCGGGGAAGGCGAGGTCCTCGTTCTTCTCGTCGCCAGGATAATAGCCGCCTTCCAGCAGCGGCTTGTCGCGTTCGCCGGCGATCAGCTGCGCGCCGGTCTCCTTCTTGATTTCGGCGAAACCGCCGGTGTGGTCGAAATGCGCGTGCGTGTTGAGGATGACCTTGATGTCGGAGACCTTGAGACCGAGCTTGGCAATGTTGTCCTTGATCATGCCGGTCGACTGCGGCAGTGCGGTATCCATCAGGATCAGGCCTTGCGAGGTCTTGATGACGTAGACAGCGATGCCGTCGGTGCCGACATAATAGATGTTGCCGATGAGCTGGAACGGCTCGAACGGCGTGGTCCATTTCTTGGTGACCACCGCCAGGAAGTCCTTGACGGTCTGCGCCTGCGCGCCGGTTGCGAGGAACGCCAGTGCGCACAGCGCGGCCGTGAGCTTCTTCATGGTTTGTCTCCCGGGATTGTTCTTGCAGATTGTTCTTGTCGTCTTGATCGAGCGCGGCCTTCGCGCGGCCGGCCGGCAAGCTACTTCGTGCGAGGTGCGGCAGCAACGGCCACATGTCTGAAAAACTTCGTGGCATGCGCGGAATAACCGTGTCTGCCCGTTTTGAGCATGGCGGCCATTGCGGTAACGCGGCCGGGCGGGATTTGACCGCGCGCAGTCGGCTCGCCATACTTCGCCCCAAGGCGAGCCAGAAAGACTCGTCGGCATCGGGAGCTGAAATGACCAATTCGTTGTCCGTCCTTGCGGGGACGCTGATTTCCTTCGTCTCCTTCACTTCGATTGCCTTCTCGCAGCCGGCCTGCGTCACCCAGAACATGGTGGTGCCGCCTGGGGCCAACAGCACCGACAAGGCGGCCCCGTTCTTCATCGATACGACGGGTCTCGACTTCAAGACGGCGCCTCCGACGCGCGATCCCGCCAATCCCAATTATCCACGCGCCACTGAGCTCCCTGACGGAACACTGCCGCCAGCGGGTGCCGAGGGCAATTTCATCATCGGTCCCACCCACAATCCTGCGCCGGAGACGGTCGCGAAGGAGGGCGTGCCGCGCGGGGCGACAAAATCTTTCACGCTGTCGTCGAAGGAGAGCACCATCTACAATCCCGGCCTGATCCGCGACGATCTTGCCGGTTGCACCAATTCCTCGATCATGACGACCGTCACGACGCCGGACGACAAGTCGCACATGATCGTCACCACCAGCCATCCCGGCGTCTGGTCGCGCACCATCGACGTCTATGTGCCGGCGCAATATGTCCGCGGCAGCGAGGCGCCGTTCATCGTGGTCGGCGACGGCGGCTCCAACGCCTACAAGGATCTCGCCGTCACGCTCGACAATCTGATCGCGCAGCGCCGCGTGCCGCCGATGATCGCGATCCAGATCGGCAATGGCGGGCAGGACGCGCAGGGCAGTCAGCGCGGCCGCGAATATGACGCGGTGTCAGGCGCCTACGCGCAATTCGTCGAGCGTGAAGTGCTGCCGCTGGTCGAAAAGAACGCCGAGGTCAGGCTGACCAAAAATCCCGATGGGCGTGCGACCATGGGGCTGAGTTCGAGCGGCGTGGCAGCCTTCACCATGGCATGGTTCTATCCCGATCTCTATCACCGCGTGCTGGCGTTCTCGCCGACCATGGTCAACCAGCAATGGCCGCATGACCCGTCGCTGCGCGGTGGCGCCTGGGAATATCACAGCGCATGGCCGGGGCCGGCCACACCCAATCTCATCTCCAAGGCGGGCGTGCTCACGCCGGCCGAGCCGCCCGGCGTGCCGCTGATCGTTGCTGCGCCGACCAAGCCGATCCGCTTCTGGTTCTTCGGCGGCGACCAGGACCTGTTCTATCCGAACCCCACGATTCCCGACGGCATGCACGACTGGACCCTCTCCAACGCACTGATGGCCAAGGTGCTGGCGGAGAAGGGCTACCACTATCAGTTTCTGTTCGTACGCAACGCCAAGCACGTCGACCGGCCCACGATCGCGCAGACGCTGCCGTCGGCGCTGGAGTGGGTCTGGAAGGGCTACCCGATCCCCTGAGCGAAGTGGCCTAGCGTCCGATCGTCACGCCGGCGGTCGAGCGCATGGCATCTTTGAGGCTCATTGCGTTCTTGTCGTCGAGGATCTCTCGCGTCAGCACGGTGGTCTGGCCGGGCGTGTTGAGGATCGTCTCTCCGCGCGAAGAGGAGAGGCGGTCGGCTTTGTAGGGTGACGCCTGATCGGTCGCGGGCGCATGGCGCGGCAGCTTGCCGGCCTCTGCAAACGATGTCTGCGAGAAGCAGAGGGCGGCAATCACAACCAGTCGCAATGATTTTGCGGGCATGCGATCTCCCAAATTCAGGGCGTTAGCCTATCATATGGGCTGGTCGTCGCAGGAAATAAGGGGTCAGGCGAGAGCGGCCTGGCGTTCCCGCATTGGTTCGCGGATCCGATCCGGTTTCCCCGGCTCCGCGAGCCGCGTAAAACTGCGCTGGCTCGCATGCGCGGGTGCTTCGACGATCACGCCCTCGCAGACGATTTGTCCGCCGAGCATCCTGAATTCCAGCTTGTCGTAGCGCGGCATCGTCTCGCCAGGCGCGGGCGGCAGCAGCCCGACGCTTCCCTGGATGTTCAGCGTGGCATCACCGGCGCCGTGGAGGCGCGGATTCCACATCCTGCTCCCGGTCTCCGCCCAGCGCTGCCGGATCAGCGCGGCGCGGTCGGCGGGTTCTGCGATCCTTGCACGAATCTTCGGCGTGCTGGCGACGACTTCCGCCGCGCTGGAGGCAAGCGCGACACGCGTCTCGTCGAGAGTTGAGCAAGTATCCACGTCGACGGCGGAGGAATGCTCGTCGTTGATGGCGAGAGCGGGGGCATCAACCGGCACGACCTCGACAGACGAGGCCTTCTCCGCGACAACGGGCTCAACGTCGGCCGCGAGTTCGGGAGATGGATCGCTGTTGATGATGAGTTCGGGGACGTCGACCGTCTCACGCTCGACATCGATGGTCGCGACCGAAGCTTCCTCCACGACGACCGGCTCGACTTCCGCCGCCGTCCCCCGGGATGAATCGTCGCTGCCGCTAACATCGGCTGGCGCTTCCGACGGGCTCTCCGCGATGACGGGTCTGGCGGTCTCGTCTTCGGTGGCTGAAGCCGCGGCCGCAACGTCGCAGTTTGACGTGTCCGCGCTGATGCTGGTGTCCAGAGCCGGAGCGGCTTCTAAAATGTCGGCAACGAGGCCGGGCGAGGCGTCCGCGGCATCAGGCGCGACGTCGATGCTGCCGCCGTGCGGCGCGGGCCGGAGCCGGTTGAACGCCCATTTCACCGCGGGGATGCGGCGCAGCAACGATATCAGTCTCGAAAGCACTGGGAGTTGTCCAAGAGGTACTCGGCGTGAGGCAATCGCTGATTCGCCAGCAATGTAAAAATCCCCGGCTGTCACACTGATGTCAATGTAGGTGGGACCAATTGCAGAACATCCACTCTTTCAGGGCGCGAAGCGGCGATTTCGCCGGTGTGACTGCAATCAAGGTGCAGCCTCGCCAATACGCTTTGTGCGACACCAAGACCTTTGCGCATGACGTCGACAAGCGTTTGACGGCATGAAGACATCTGGGGAGAGGGGACGATCGCCCCCTCTCCAGATTTCCGATCGATGCAGGCCTACTTCCCGGAGCCCGCGCCGCCGCCGGCCTGGCTGCCCATGTTATTGGTGTTACTGCCACCGGCGCTCGGAGCCTGCTTGCCCTTGCTGTCGGCGGCCTCGTTCTGCATGTTCGATGACGTGCCGGTCGTCATGCCCTTGGTCGCGGGGCCCCGGGACGAGGGCCCGACATCGCCTTGGCCGGATGCGCCTGGGGCGGGCTGTGTCTGCGCCAAGGCGCCGCCGGTCGCCAGCGCCATGATGCACGCGGATGCCAAAATGAGCTTCTTCATCTGGTTTCCTCCTGGGTTGATTTCAGTACAACTTGCGCGCGGAGCGGACGTTCCTCACAGGGGAGCGCCGCGAGGGATCATGACAAACGCGTTGCGGCGCTTGTCGAGGTTCCCTGTACAGCTCTATCGAGAGTTTGGAACATCGGGCATCTGGTGTAAGGACGAGGCATGAAAAGGATACTGACTCTCGCAGCGGTTCTGCTCTGGTCCACCATCGCAGTCGCGCAGGAGCGCGCCATCACCGTGGCCTCGACGACGTCGACGGAACAGTCGGGGCTGTTCGGTTACTTGCTGCCGCTGTTCTCGAAGGCCGCGGGCATCGACGTGAAGGTCGTTGCCGTCGGCACGGGCCAGGCGCTCGACATCGGGCGGCGCGGCGATGCAGACGTCGTGTTCGTCCATGACAGGCCCGCCGAAGACAAGTTCATGTCTGAAGGGGAGGGCGTGAAGCGCTTCGACGTGATGTACAACGACTTCGTCATTGTCGGGCCGAAGAGCGATCCCGCGAAGATCGCCGGCGGCAAGGACGTGGCCGAGGCGCTGCGCAAGATCGCGGCCGCGAAGGCGCCGTTCATCTCGCGCGGCGACAAATCCGGCACGCACGCGGCCGAACTGCGGCTGTGGAAGGAGGCAGGCATCGAGCTCGGTGTCGCCAAGGACGGCTGGTATCGCGAGATCGGCCAGGGCATGGGCCCGGCACTCAACATGGCGTCGTCGTCGAACGCCTATCTGCTGTCGGACCGCGGCACCTGGTTGTCATTCAAGAACCGCGGCGAGCTCGCCGTCCTGACCGAAGGCGACAAGCGGCTGTTCAACCAGTACGGCGTCATGCTGGTCAATCCGGCCAAGCATGCGAACGTGAAGGCGCGGGACGGGCAAGCCTTCATCGACTGGCTGATCTCTTCGAAAGGGCAGGAGGCCATCGCCGGCTACAAGGTCGGGGGCGAGCAGCTATTTTTCCCCAACGCGTCCCACTAGCAGGAACGCGACGGTCGACACTGCGACGCTGAGTGCGAGCAGGATCAACCCGAGCCCGAGCGCCAACGGCAGATCGCCCTTACTGGTCTCCAGCGCGATCGCTGTCGTCATCGTACGCGTGAAGCCGCGGATGTTGCCGCCGACGATGAGGATGGCGCCAACCTCCGCAATCGCGCGGCCGAAGGCTGCGAGAAAGGCGGTCAGCAGTGAGGTCCGGCCCAGCGCGAACAGCAAGCCGATGCTGCGTAGCGTTGACAGCCCGTCGATCCGCGCCAGGTCGCCATACTCCGCCCACAGCAGGCTCGCCGGCCGGTGCACCAGTGCGACCACGATCGGTGTGGCGAGCAGCGTCTGCGCGACCACCATGGCCGCCGGCGTGAACAACAGGCCGGCGACCCCGAGCGGGCCGGAGCGCGACAGCAGAAGATAGAGCGCGAGCCCGACCACGACCGGCGGAAGGCCAAGCAAGGCATTGGTGAGGACGATGATGACCTGCCGTCCGCGGAACCGGGTGATAGCAAGCAGCGCCCCGAACGGCGCCCCGATTAGAAGCGCGAGGATGCTGGCGGTCAGGCTGACGCGCACCGAAAGCCCGACGATGCCCAGAAGCTCTGCGTCGGCCTCGCCGATCAGCGTGAATGCGGCGCCGACGGATCGCGCGAAGTCGTTCATCCGTGCCTGAGCTTCGGCGCCAGCCGCCATGGCTGGGGTCCGTCAATTCCGGGACTGCGGAGCTGCGTCACGTCTGATTCCCTGCAAGTATCCAGTGGCCCGGCCGCCGCAGCAAAAGTTTCCAGGCAGCAGGCCAGTCACAGAATACTCGCGTGGACCGGTTTGGAAACCGAATTCGACCGGACATCAAAGTCGCGGGCTGCCTGGCAGCAGCTTCCCTTTGATATTACCGCTTGACGCTGGCCGATGCCGAGAGCGTGGGGGATGCCTCAATGCTCTGCTGCCAATAATTCTCGATCTGCTCGACCAAGGCGGGCGGCAGCGGAACGTAGTTGAGCGTCTCGGCCTGCGGCTTTCCGTTCTCCAGCGACCAGCGGACGAAATCGATGGCGGCCGCCGACCTGTCAACGGATTTGGGCGCCTTCGGCATCAGCACGAAAGTCGTGGCCGTGATCGGGTAGGCGTCTTCGCCGGGCGCATTGGTGAGGACGAGATGGAAATCCTTGTCCGCCTTCCAGTCCGCACTCGCGGCCGCCGCCTGGAACGATGCGGCGTCGGGAATGACGAAATTGCCGGCGCTATTCTGCACTCGACCGAAGGAGATCCGGTCGAGCCGCTGCAGTGCGTAGCTGTATTCGAGATAGCCGATCGCGCCGGGGACGAGGCTGACGAGCGAGGCGACGCCATCATTGCCCTTGCCGCCGAGGCCAAGCGGCCACTCGACGGAGGTCCCTTCTCCGACGCTCGCCTTCCACTGCGGGTTGACCTTGGACAGGTAGTTCGACCAGTTGAACGTCGTGCCCGATCCGTCGGTGCGATGAACCACCGTGATCGGCGCGTTCGGTAACCTGATGTCGGGGTTGACCGCGCGAATGGCCGGGTCGTTCCAGGATTTGAGCCTGCCGAGATAGATATCGGCGAGCATCTGGCCGGTGAAGCGGATCTGGCCGGGCTTGACTCCGTCGATATTGACGACAGGCACGACCCCTCCGATCACGATCGGAAATTGCATCATGCCGAGCTTGTCCAATTCCTTGGGGTCCATCGGCATATCGCTTGCGCCGAAATCGACGGACTCTTTCTTGATCAGGCCGACGCCGATGCTCGAACCGACCGCCTGGTAGCTGACGATGTTACCGGTCTTCATTTTATACGCATCGATCCATTTCGCCATCACAGGCGAAACGAAGGTTGAGCCGGCACCTCTGATCTCAGCCGCCAGGCTTTGCGTGGCGACGAGCAGAGCGGTGAGGATCACGGGGAGTGCGATGTGTTTCTTCATATGCACGACGCTAACAGCTCGGGCACGAAACAGATGTGGTCTATGTCACAAAACTGCCGTGAATGCTTGTGTGAGGCGCGTCACGAGCAACAGACGACGAGCGGCCGCACGCAGCGCCTTTGGCGGCACGAACCGCGATGCGTGCGTCAGCTCAGATCAAGCTGCGCAGCACTTCAACGAGCCGGGCACACTCCGCCTCCGTTCCGACCGTGACGCGCAGGAAGTCCTCGATGCGCGGCTTTCCGAAATGACGGACCAGAACGCCACGCTGGCGAAGCGCTGCCGCGAGATCTGCTCCGCTCCGGCCTCGATGGCACGCGAAGACGAAGTTGGCGAGCGACGGCAACACCTCGAAGCCAAGTTGTCCAAGATCGCGGGCCAAGATTTCCCGGCTTGCGATGATACGAGCACGGGTGTCTCTGAACCAGCCCTCGTCCTCGATCGCGGCGACGGCGCCGGCGATCGCAAGGCAATCGACGGGATAGGAGTTGAAGCTGTCCTTCACCCGTTCCAGCGCTTCGATCAAGGGTCGTTGGCCGATGGCAAAACCAACCCGTAGGCCAGCGAGTGAGCGCGACTTCGAGAAGGTCTGGATGACCAGCAGATTGTCGTGGCGTGCAACCAGCGGCACGGCGCTCTCGGCGCCGAAATCGACATAAGCCTCGTCCACCACCACCAGCCGGTCCGGCTGTTCGGCCAGCAGCGATGCGATTGCGTCGCGCTGAAGGGCAATTCCGGTCGGAGCGTTCGGATTGCAGAGCAGGATGGCACTCGATGGCCGCCTGTAGTCGGAGATATCGATCCTCATCGCAGCATCGAGCGGTACCTCGTCATGCGTTATTCCATAGAGGCCGCAATAGACGGGGTAGAAGCTGTAGGTGACATCGGGGAATAGAAGCGGTGGTTCGTGCTTCAGAAGGGCCTGGAAGGTGTGGGCCAGAACCTCGTCGGAGCCGTTACCGACGAACACTTGCTCGGGCGTCACGTCGCAATGGGCCGCGATCGCCTCGCGCAGGTGCGTTGCGCGCGGATCGGGATAAAGGCGCAGCCGCTCCGCGGCCGATGCGATCGCCGCCAGCACACGCGGCGAGGGCGGGTAGGGATTCTCGTTGGTATTGAGCTTGACGATGCCGTCCTGCTTGGGCTGCTCGCCGGGGACGTAGGGCGAAAGCGTGTGGACGACCGGACTCCAGAAACGGCTCATGAGCTCCAATCCGAATTGATCGCGGCACAGTAGGGTATGCGGGACCCCGGCGGAAGTGCGCCTGCATTCAGCATTCCAGGCAAATCCGCACGAGACTTACTGCCGGGGGCGTTCCCGCAAGCGCGACCCCTATGCTAGGGTCGTCGCACCACTGCCCAGAATGAAAACAAGAATGAAGGCCGGTGCGCCCCAGGGCGCTGAACGGCCGAAAAGCGAGGAACACATGCCGGGTGCAGCCCTTCCCACCGCTCCCTCGATTCCGACCGCGCCCGTGACCTCAGCCGTTCTCGACCGCTTGCGGGCCATCGTCGGCGACAAAAGTCTGATCCTGGACGAGCACGACAAGCGCCCCTTCGTGACCGACTGGCGCGGCGAACTCGGGGGGCAGGCCGCGGCGGTCGTGCGTCCGGCCAGCACCGCGGAAGTCTCCGCTGTCGTCAAGCTCTGCTACGACAACGGCATTGCCATCGTTCCGCAAGGTGGCAACACCGGGTTGATGGGTGGCGCCACGCCGTGGCCCATGCACCGCGGTATCGTGCTGTCGCTCGGTCGCATGAACCAGGTGCTGAATATCGATCCCGTCGGCTACGCCATGACCGTGGAGGCAGGCTGCATCCTCGAGACGCTCCAGAACACAGCCGCGCGCCACGATCGCCTCTTTCCGCTCAGCCTGGGTGCTCAGGGCTCCTGCATGATCGGAGGCAATCTGTCCACCAATGCCGGCGGCGTGCAGGTGCTGCGTTATGGCAATGCGCGAAATCTGGTGTTGGGTCTCGAAGTCGTGCTGGCCAATGGCGATGTCTGGGACGGCCTGCGCGCACTCAAGAAAGACAACACCGGCTATGACCTCAAGCATCTGTTCATGGGCGCCGAAGGGACGCTCGGCATCATCACCAAGGCGGTGCTGAAACTCTGGCCGGCGCCGAAAGACGTGTGCACGGCATGGCTCGCAATCCGCGATCCCAAGGCGGCCATCGACCTTCTGTCGGAGGCGCATGCCGCTTCCGATGACAATGTCGGCTCCTGTGAGCTCATCAGCCGTGCGTGCACCGACATGGTGCTGCGCCACATTCCCGGCACCCAGGATCCTCTCAAGGCCGAGACCGAATGGTATCTCCTTCTCGAATGGTCGTCGGCCCGGGCACGGCAGGACGGTGGCACGGGCATGTCGGAGAGGATGGAGCTGTTCCTGGCTGACCAACTTGAGGCGGGCCGGGTGCTTGATGGTGTGATCGCGCAAACCGAAGCGCAGTCGCGCAACATGTGGCGGATCCGCGAGAGCGTGGCCGAGGCATCGCGCACCGAGGGTCCGGGCTTGAGCTACGACGTGTCGGTTGCGGTCTCCAGGATTCCCGAGTTTATCGACAGCGGTCTCGCGGCCGTGCTCGCCATCCTGCCGGCGATCCGCCCCTATCCGCTCGGCCACATCGGAGACGGCAACGTGCACTTCTCCTTCATGGGCCCGAAGGGCATGGACCGCGATACGCTCAACCAGTACTCCGCGGCGATCACACGGGCCGTCAACGACCTCGTCACCTCCATGGGCGGCTCGATCTCGGCGGAACATGGCATCGGGATCGAAAAGCTCGACGAGCTCCAGCACTACCGCTCCCGAACCGAGCTCGACATCATGCGCACGATCAAGCGAGCGCTCGATCCGAAGAACATCATGAATCCGGGCAAGGTGCTTCGTCTCGGTTAAGCCGTACGCCTCGAGCCCGGTGCTCCCCGCGCCCTCGCGCCCTCCGGGGACGGGATGCGCAGATAGGCCGGGCCAAACACGCCGGGGCACCAAATCACGCCGTTTGGCGGCCGAAAGGCGGCTTTATTCCCGCCTTGGATGCTTTAAGGAAGGGAGAGGATCAGGTCGCACCCGCCCGGGGGCGGTGCTAGACCCTGATGCAGGAACAAAGGGGCGGGCCGGTATGGCACGTCCGCAAGGATGAAGGATTTGAGGCAATGATCCAAACCGTTGGCATCATCGGGGCAGGCACCATGGGGAACGGCATCGCACAGATTTGTGCCGCGGCCGGGCTTTCGGTCGTGATGGTCGATATTTCCGATGCGGCAGTGAACCGCGGGATTTCGATGGTTGGCGGCAGTCTCGAGCGCCTGGTCAAGAAGGAGAAGATGTCGGCGGGCGATCGCGACGCCACGCTCAAGCGCATCACCGGCACCACCGACCGCGCCAAGCTCGTCGATTGCGATCTCGTCATCGAGGCCGCGACCGAGAACGAGGAACTCAAGGTCAAGATCCTGAAGGATCTCTGTGCGACGCTGTCGCCGCGCACACTGCTCGCCACCAACACCTCGTCGATCTCGATCACGAAGCTCGCCGCAGCGACCGACCGCCCCGACCGCTTCATCGGCATGCACTTCTTCAACCCGGTTCCGGTCATGGCGCTGCTGGAGCTCATCCGCGGCTTGCAGACCTCGGACGACACCCACGCCAAGGCGCTCGATTTCGCCAAGCGCGTCGGCAAGGTAGCGATCACGGCCAAGAACAGCCCGGGCTTTGCCGTCAACCGCATCCTTTGCCCGATGATCAACGAGGCGATCTTCGCGCTGCAGGAGGGGATCGCGACGGCGGAAGAGATCGATGCCGGCATGAAGCTCGGCTGCAACCATCCGATCGGACCGTTGGCGCTCGCCGATCTCGTCGGGCTCGACACCATGTTGTCGGTGATGGAGGTCTTTTACAAAGGCTTCAACGACCCCAAATACCGTCCAGCCCCCTTGCTCAAGGAAATGGTCGACGCCGGCCATCTCGGCCGCAAGACGGGGCAGGGTTTTTACACCTACAGCGCCTGACGATGGCGCGGGCGGCGGGCGTCGAGTGCTCGTCGCCGAACCCCGCGATTTGCGCTGCGACAAAGACGCCGCGCGCGATCGGCCCGACAATGCCGAACGGGCGGCCTGCGGGAACAACGGAACGGATAACAAGGGACATGTCGGATCGACTGAAAGCCGAGCGCGAGGCTGCGGCCGCGCGGCGGAACTTGCTGACCCAGGATGCGATCGAGCGCACCGGGATCACCGAAGAGATGATCGGGGAACTCGTCACCCGTTTCTATGGCCGCGTCCGTGAGGATGCGCTGCTGGGACCGGTGTTCGCGATCGTGCAGAATTGGGACGAGCATCTGGCCAAGCTCCGGGATTTCTGGTCGTCGGTCGTGCTGATGAGCGGCCGCTATCACGGCTCGCCGATGCGGGCGCATATGCCGCTGAGCCTGGCTGGCCATCATTTCGATCGCTGGCTCGATTTGTTCGAACAGACTGCGCGCGAGGTCTGCCCGCCGCCGGCCGCCGCGCTATTCATCGACAGGGCGCGCCGCATCGCCGACAGCTTTGAGATGGCGTCGGCAACCTTGGCCGGCCGTATCGCGTCGCCGCGTCACGTGCTCCGCTCCTAGAATACAGAATGCCTGCCGGAGAAATGCGCAAGCCGCACTCATGGCGCTACGATCGCGCCGAGCGTCGGCGCATTGCACCAATACCGATAGCATTGACCTGATCTGCAAAATCATCATGCCGGTCGCGTAGCGTGACGTTGCAATTAGAAAAATGCGCGTAAATGCGCGTGTTCGCGTTCAATCAGTGCGAGCATAACCGTGTGATGCACTGCGGGAAAAAATCTTTGCCTTTTTTTCGGCAGAGTTCCAGCGCCTGCTTGTGGACATGTCGAGTGCATCGTTCAACACATCCTCTTCATCCTCCGACAACACAGCGGAATCCGAAGCTGACGCCTGCACGGAACAAACCCGGCGAGCGCTGTTGATGAGCGCGCTGGCCACGACGGCGTGCCTCGCCTGTTCCACGCAGGTGCACGCGGGCGAGGATGCGCCGGGCTCCGACGAGCGGCCTCAGAAGGGCGATCTGCTCGTATTCTCCGAAGGCGATCAGGAGGGAAAGCCCGTCACCGCGGCCGATCTGTCGGCCGGCGGACCGCCGGTGCATGCCTGGCCGAAAGATCCAAAGACATCGGTCGTGCGCAGCGCCTCGCGCCTCAACGAGATTCTGATCATCCGCCTCGACCCCGCCGAGCTCGACGAGCAGACGAAAGCGCGCGCTGTCGACGGCATCCTCGCCTATTCGGCAATCTGCTCGCATGCCGGCTGTCCTGTCACGGCCTGGGTGAAGAGCGATGTCGGCGACAAGGAAGTGCTCAAATGCATGTGCCACAACTCCGAATACGATCCTCGCGCGGCCGCGCAGGTCGTGTTCGGGCCGGCGCCGCGACGGCTCGCTGCGCTGCCGCTGGCGCTGGCTGACGGCTCGCTCAGCGTCGCCGGAAACTTCATCGGAAAGGTAGGTGGCGCGCAGCCGGGATGATGGGCGTGCGGGTTGTGCCCGCGTGATGAGAGACCGCATCCGCCAGGAGCGGACGACGGGACGAACGACAAGAATTCAAAACAAGAATTCAAACGGTTGAAAAAGGGGAACGCCATGACCAGGAAGCAGTGGTTACTGTCCGGCTTCGTCGCCTTCACGTGTCTTGCATCGACTCTTGCCTCGACCGCCGCCGTATCAGGCCCGGTCGAGAACTACGCGCCGGTCACCGCGCAGCGGTTGGAAAACCCGGAGCCCGCCAACTGGATGCTCTACCGGCGGACCTATGACGGGCAGGGCTACAGCCCGCTCGACCAGATCAACACCTCGAATGTGAAGAACTTGACGCCGGTCTGGACCTTCGCGACTGGCGTGGTCGAAGGTCACGAGGCGCCGCCGATCGTCAACAACGGCGTGATGTTCGTGGCGACCCCGATGGGGCAGGTGATTGCGCTGAACGCCAAGACCGGCGACGAATATTGGCGCTACAAGCGGCAGCTCCCCGACGATCTGTTTCAGTTGCATCCGACCAGCCGCGGCGTCGGACTCTGGGAGGACAAGCTCTATCTCGCCACCACCGACGACCATGTCGTCGCGCTCGACGCCAAGACCGGCAAGGTTGTCTGGGACACCAAGGTGCAGGACTACAAGAAGGGCCAGTACATGACCCTTATGCCGTTGATCGTCGACGGCAAGGTCATCGTCGGCGGCTCCGGCGGCGAGTTCGGCGTGCGCGGCTATGTCGCCGCCTATGATGCCAAGGACGGCAAGGAGCTGTGGCGGACTTATACTATTCCGGGCGAAGGCGAACCCGGCCACGACACCTGGCAGGGCGAGGACTGGAAGAACGGCGGTGGCTCGGCCTGGATGACCGGCAATTACGACAAGGACACCAAGACGATCTATTGGGGCGTCGGCAACGCCGCGCCGTGGCCCGGCGAGATGCATCCGGGCGACAATCTCTATACTTCCTCAGTGCTCGCGCTCGATCCGAACACCGGCAAGATCAAGACCTATCACCAGTATCACCAGAACGATTCCTGGGACTGGGACGAGGTCGAAGCGCCGATGTTGATCGACCTGCAACGCGACGGCCGCAACATCAAGAGCCTGGTCCATCCGGGACGCGATGCGATCTTCTGGATACTCGAGCGCACGCCGACCAAGATCAACTACGTTGCCGGCTGGCCGTTCGTCTCCACCGACGTCTGGAAAGGCATCGACGCCGAGAGCGGCAGGCCGATCGTCGATCCCGCGCACAAGCCGATGGTCGGCAAGCGCGTGGAGTTCTGTCCGTCGCTGTGGGGCGGCAAGGATTGGCCGTCGGCGGCCTACAGCCAGAAGACCGGCCTCGTCTACGTGCCCGCCAACGAGAATTTCTGCGGCGGGTTCACCGGCGAGAAGGTTCCGCTCAAGCCCGGCGAGCTCTGGCTCGGCACCAAGCCGGAGGACATCGGGCTGAAGACGAAGCCCGGGGCGGATCATTTCGGCGAGCTCCAGGCCTGGGATCCCGTCACGGGCAAGAAGATGTGGCAACACAACTTCCCCAAGTCGCAGCTGTTCGGCTCGGTGACGGCGACCGCGGGCGATCTCGTCTTCGTGGGCGGCACCAACGACCGTAACTTCCGCGCCTTCAACGCGAAATCCGGCGAGCTGCTGTGGGAGCAGAAGACCAACTCCGGCATCATGGGCATGCCGGTGTCCTATGAGATCGACGGCACGCAATACATCGCGATCCAGTCGGGATGGGGCGTGGATGCACAGCGCATCCAGGATGCACTCGTGACCAACAATATCGGCATCGAAGCCAACGTGCCGCAAGGCGGCGTGATCTGGGTGTTCGCGCTGAAGAAGTAAGCTCCGCTGGCGGATCGAAAGAAGCGGAGTGTCAGGGGGCAAATGCGGCGGACGGCAGCGTCCGCCGCATTTTGCGTCGGCGTCTTCCCTTCTCCCCTTGCGGAAGAAGGTGGCGCGAAGCGCCGGATGAGGGGTTCCATCCGCGCATCTCAATATGCGAGATTCGCGCAGGCATACCCCTCACCCAGCGTGATCGTGGCAACCGGCGTCGCGGCCCTCTCCCGCAAGGGGGGAGGGCACATCGATGCGCTTCGGCGACGAAGTAAAGCCGATAATCACGACGTCAAAACGCCGATGTGCAGATCGCTACTTCCCCTCGCGCTCGACCTTGTCCTTCTCCTTCTGGTTCATCTCGCGAACCTTGGGATCTGGATTGTGCTGTCCGGTGGTCTGGGTGGTCGAGGGCGGCGTGGCGTTGGCGTTGGGCACAGAGTTCTGGTCCGGCGTGCTGGGGCGCGTCGCCGTTGTCGGCGGCGTGGTGTTGCTCTGGGCGTATGCGCCAGTGGCCGTCAAAAGAAAGGCGCTCGACAGCAACGAGACTGCGAGCGCCTTTGAGATATGGGTCATCGATCTGCTCCTGTCAGATCGATGCAAACGGCGCGAGGCCGCCTTGTGTTCCCGCCTTTACGCTTCCAATTGCTTGCCGAGCGGCAGGCTGCGGATGCGCTTTCCGGTCGCGGCGAAGATGGCGTTCATCAGCGCCGGCGCGAATGGCGGGACGCCGGGCTCGCCGACGCCGCTCGGCGGCGTGTCGGATCCTGGCGGCACGATGTAGACGTTGGTCACCGCAGGGGATTCGTCGATCCTGAGGACCTGGAAGTCGTCGAAGTTCTTCTGCTGCACCTTGCCATCCTTGAAGGTGATCTCGCCGTATTTGGCGAGACTGAGCCCCATGATCGCCGCGCCCTCGATCTGCGAGGCGATGCGCTCGGGGTTGACATAGGTGCCGCAGTCGATAGCGGTGTCCACCCGCGGCACCGTGAGCTTGCCCTTGTCGTCGACGGCCACCTCGACGATGGTCGCGATATAGCTGACGAAGCTGCGGTGCACGGCGATGCCGAGGCCATGGCCCTTCGGTACCTGACGTCCCCATTCGCCCTTCTCGGCCACCAGCTCGACCACCTTGCGCAGGCGCGCGGTGTCGATCGGATAGCTGTCCAAGGGCTCGCCGTAGTTCCACATGTCCTTCACAGCAGGCTTGACGATACGCGGGCTGCCGATCAGCGCGAGCAGCGTCTCCTTCTGGTCGCGGCCGGTCGCATGGGCGATCTCGCCCACCATCGACTGCACCGCGAAGGCGCGCGGGATGTTCGAGACCGAGCGGAACCAGCCGATGCGGGTGAACGCCGCGGCCTCCGGGTTCTCGCAGGAGATATTGGCGATCTCGAACGGCATGTCGACGAGGCCCATGCCGAGCTCGAAGGGCGCCTGGTTCTTGGCACCCGCGGCGAATGTCGAGGCGATGGTCGGGGCCACGCTGCGATGGCGCCAGGCGATCACCTTGCCGCTCTTGTCGAGCCCCGCCTCGATCCGTTCCACGGAGACCGTGTGCAGGAAGTCGTGGCGGACGTCGTCCTCGCGCGTCCACTGCACCTTCACAGGCACGCCGAGCTCCTTCGACAGCAGCGCGGCCTCGAGCGCGAAGTCGCATTTCGACTTGCGGCCGAAACCGCCGCCGAGCAGCGTGACGTTGACCGTGACATTGCCCTCGGGAATGCCGAGCGTCTTCGCGACGTCCTCGCGCGTGCCACCCGGGCTTTGCACCGGCGCCCAGATCTCCGCTTTGTCACCCTTGACGTCGGCGACCGCCACCGGCGGCTCCATGCTGACATGGGCGAGGTGCGGCAGATAATATTCGCCGATAACGATCTTGTCGGCGCCCTTCAGAGCAGCCTCGGCGTCGCCTTCCTGGCGCACGACCAGGCCCGGCTTGCGCGAGGCCTCCTCGAGCTCCTTGCGGTAGGCGACGGAATCGTATTTGCCGTTGGCGCCGTCGTCCCACGTCAGCTTCAGCGCGTCGCGGCCCTTGATCGCCGCGCCGGTGTTGCGCGCGATCACGGCAACACCGCCGAGCGGCTGGAATTTCGACGGCCACGGCCATCCGCGCACCTGCATCACCTTCTCGACGCCGGGGACCTTCAACGCCGCGTCCGGATCGAACTTGACCAGCTTGCCGCCGGTCACCGGCGGGCGCGCGATCACGGCATACTTCATGCCAGGCAGGCGTACGTCGGCGCCGTAACGCGCCTTGCCGGTGGTGATGTCGTGAAGATCGACGATGCCGATCTGGCCCTTGCCAAGATAGCGGAAGTCCTTGGGGTCCTTCAGCTTGAGCCCTTCGATGCTCGGCACCGATTCCTTGGCGGCGTCGGCCGCGAGCTCGCCGAAGCCGAGCTTGCGGCTCGTCGCGCTGTGGACGACCTCATGATTGACGGCCTTGACCTCGGTTGCCGGCACGCCCCAGCGTTTCGCTGCGGCCTGCTCGAGCATGGTGCGGGCGGAGGCACCGATCTGGCGCATCGGCATCAAATAATGCCGCGTGCTGCGCGAGCCGTCGGTGTCCTGGTTGCCGAATTTGACCTCGTCGCCATGGGCCTGTTCCACCTTGACCCGCGACCAGTCGGCTTCCATCTCCTCGGCCACGATCAGCGGCAGGCTGGTGCGCACGCCCGTGCCCATCTCGGCGCGGTGGGCGAGGATGGTAACGGTGCCGTCAGGTGCGACCGCGACGAACACGCGCGGATCGACCACGACGCCGTGTGGCATCTTGCCGGCGCCGGTCTCGTAGGCGAACGCCTGGCGCGACATCACGGGCGCCGCGAGCACGAAGCCGCCGGTGATGCCGAGCCCCTTCAGGATGCTGCGGCGCGAAACCTTCTCGACCCTGATGTTCTTCTCGAAGCCACGAAGCTTCCTGGGATTGTCGATGAAATTCATGTCACACTCCCGTCGATGCGAGATGGACCGCATTCTCGATGCGCTGGTAGCAGCCGCAGCGGCAGATGTTGCCGGACATCGCTTCGCGGATCTGGTCGTGCGACGGCTTTGGATTGTCCATTAGCAGCGCGGCCGCCTGCATGATCTGGCCTGCTTGGCAGAAGCCGCATTGGGGAACGTTGACCTGCCGCCAGGCCTTCTGCACCGGGTGATCGCCGTTCGGATGCAGTCCCTCGATCGTCGTGATCTCGCGGCCGGCGACGTCGTTGATCGACGTGATGCAGGCGCGCACGGCTTCCTTGTCGACGATGACAGTGCAGGCGCCGCACAGGGCCTGGCCACAGCCGAACTTGGTGCCGGTGAGCCCGGCCTCGTCGCGCAGAAACCAGAGTAGCGGGAGATCCGGGTCGCCGTCCCAGCTCTGTTCCTGGCCATTGATCTTCACCTTGATCATGATCGTCCCTCGCTCTTCATAAGCTTGTTGATTTCAGATTTTCCAGATGCCGGTCGGTGCAATGTCCGCTGCGCGGCGTCGCATTCCAGCGGTCATCCCGCGCGGGCAGATCCCGGCAGGACTCAGGAATGCCAATGTCATGTCCGGATGTGTTCGATACCTCCCGTCGTGTTCTTGATTATTGAATTCGCGCGGCATCGTCACGTCGCGATCTAGCAAGGATCGCTTCGGTAGCATTCACAGCCAAGTGTTCTCTCGTCAGCTGTTCTCGATGGGAAAGATTGCAACGAAGGTTTGTCAAAAGCAGGGCGCCGCATCACGCCGCGCGCCTCTTGAGATGGGCACAATGAAAAAAGCTTCGTCCGCCAGAAGACCTGTGCGGACGAAGCAGGATGCCTCAGTCGAGGGAGGGAGAAACGCAGGCGCCGCGGACTTCAAGCAGGAAGCCGGCGGCCCTGCGCAGTCATTCAGAGACCAGGACTGAGGGAGCTGACGGTCCCACACAAGTGCAGTCGAGCAGCGGCGGCATTGCCGCGATTGTCCCGGGCCGGCTCCGTCCGCTCGCTGGGTGTGGTGGAACCAGCGAGCGGGTGGGGCGCGGTAAACGTCAGGCAGCCTTGCTCGGGCGGCCTTTGCTTAAGCGGCCTTGGCTCAGGCAGCCTTGGCCTTCGCCACGTGGGTCGCGATGGCGTCCATCAGCGCCGGCGACAGGCAGTCATAGGGCTCGAGGCCAAGCTCCTTGAACCGAGCCCGTATTCCACCCATCTGCTCCGGCTTCACGCCCGATTCGATCACCGACGAGACGAAGGCAGCGAATTGCGGCGCCTGCGAACCCTGTTCCTGGAACAGTTCGGGGTGGATGAAGTCGAGGCCGTAGAACGGGTGACCCTTGTTCTCGATGCGGCCATACATGTGCGTGCCACAGGCCTTGCAGGCGTAGCGCTGGATCACCGCCGACGGGTCGACGATCTGGAGCTTGTCGCCGTTCTCGAGCACGGTGACGTTCTGGCGGGGTACCACGGCGACGACGGAGAAATTCGCGCCCTGCGGTTTCCAGCACTTGGTGCAGCCACAGGCGTGGTTATGCGCGACGTCGCCCTTGACGGCGACCTTGACCTGATGGTCGCTGCATTTACATGCGAGCGTGCCGCCGGCGAAGCTGCCGCTGCCCTGTTTGATGCCGTTATCGATCGAGGGATGGAGTGCAACAGTCATGGGTCGATCCTCCTTGGGGTGACGCTTTTCGAGTTAGAACACGACGACTGAACGGATCGATTTGCCCTCATGCATAAGGTCGAAGCCTTTGTTGATGTCTTCGAGCTTGAGCGTGTGGGTAATCATCGGGTCGATCTGGATCTTTCCGTTCATGTACCAGTCGACAATCTTCGGCACGTCGGTGCGGCCCCGCGCGCCGCCGAAGGCGGTGCCGCGCCAGTTTCGCCCGGTGACGAGCTGGAACGGGCGGGTCGCGATCTCCTTGCCGGATTCGGCAACGCCGATGATGATCGAGGTGCCCCAGCCACGATGGCAGGCTTCCAGCGCCTGGCGCATCACTGTGGTATTGCCGGTGCAGTCGAAGGTGTAGTCGGCGCCTCCGTCCGTCAGGGTCACGAGATGCGGGACGATGTCGCCGGTGATCTTCTTGGGATTGACGAAATCGGTCATGCCGAACCGGCGTCCCCATTCCTCCTTGGAGTCGTTGATGTCGACGCCGATGATCTTGTCCGCGCCAGCCATCTTGGCGCCCTGGATCACGTTCAGGCCGATGCCGCCGAGGCCGAACACGACCACGTTGGAGCCCGGCTCGACCTTGGCGGTGTTGACGACGGCCCCGACGCCGGTGGTGACGCCGCAGCCGATGTAGCAGCTCTTGTCGAACGGCGCGTCCTCGCGGATCTTGGCGACCGCGATCTCCGGCAGCACGGTGAAGTTCGAGAAGGTCGAGCAGCCCATGTAGTGGTAGATCGGCTTGCCCTTGTAGGAGAAGCGGCTGGTGCCGTCGGGCATCACGCCTTTACCCTGCGTCGCGCGGATTGCGGTGCAGAGATTGGTCTTCTGGCTAAGGCAGCTTTTGCATTGCCGGCATTCCGGCGTGTAGAGCGGGATGACATGGTCGCCTGGCTTCACCGAGGTCACGCCAGGGCCGATCTCGCGGATGATGCCCGCGCCCTCGTGGCCCAGGATCGACGGGAAGATTCCTTCGCTGTCGAAGCCGTCGAGCGTGTAGGCGTCGGTATGGCAGATGCCCGTCGCCTTGATCTCGACCAGGACTTCGCCGACCTTCGGTCCTTCCAGATCGACTTCGACGATCTCGAGCGGCTTCTTGGCTTCGAAAGCGACGGCGGCACGTGTCTTCATCTTAAACTCCTCAAATTCCGGCAGGGCGCCAAGAACCAGGTCTTGGTCGGGCTCCGCACGTTCACTTCTTGCCCATGCACGAATCTTCGTTCTTGGTATAGGCGTCGTTCTTGTCCTCGTGCTTGCCAGGTCTGGTGCGGCCCCAGGCCTCGTTGGAGCGGGCGCGCAGATAGACGTAGAGATCGTCCATGTAGCAGGCGACGTTCGGGTTATCGCCGAAGGCCGGCATCACGTTCTCTGCGGCAGTCGAGATGTTCTTGCGGCCGGAGGCGACGACGCCGAGAAAGTCGGCATAGCTCATCGTCTTCAGCGAATCCTTCAGCGCCGGGGCGTAGGTCGAGCCCATGCCATCCGGGCCGTGACACACATGGCAGTCCGAGTGATAGCGGCGGTATCCGGAATAGGTGTACCAGTCGACGGATCCGTCAGTGACCTTATAGGTTGGGTTGCCTTCCTTGTCGGACCATTCGCCGGTTTCGTTCTGCTTGACGGCGGTCGGGTCACCTGAGCCGTCCGCGACGGCAATTCCCCCGGACGCGACCAAGAACATCGCAGCAATGGCAGAGCAGATTTTACGCAAGAGATTTTCCTCGGAAGACATTCGGTGAGACGAGCCGGCGCGTGGAGTTGATCCACGCGCCGGAGCGATGCTGAGAGGCCTAGTTGGGCAGCGAGAACACGGTCAGCGTACCGCCGAGTGCGGTGTAGTTGCTGAGCGCCGCGTAGCCACCGACTGCGCCGAGACCGGCGGTCGGATCGGTCAGGCCTGCCGCCAGACCGATGCCGGCCCAGCCGCCCACGCCGGAGAGCACTGCGACATACTGCTTGCCGCCGTTCTCATAGGTAGTGACGTTGCCGATGATGCCGGAGGGAGTCTTGAACTTGTAGAGCTCCTTGCCGGTCTTGGCGTCGACTGCCTTCAGGTAGCCTTCGAGCGTTCCGTAGAACACCACGTTGCCTGCGGTTGCGAGCGCACCCGACCAGACCGAGAACTGCTCCTTGTTCGACCAGACGATCTTGCCGGTCTTGCCGTCCCAGGCGATGAAGTTACCCATGTGGGTTTCACCCTGCGGCGGATACATCGAGAGCGTCGCACCCACATAGGGCTGGCCCGCGGTGTAGCTCACCTTGAACGGTTCGTAGTCCATGCAGACGTGGTTGGTCGGAACGTAGAACAGCTGCGTGTCCGGCGAGTAGGCTGCCGGCTGCTCGTCCTTGGTGCCGAGCGCGGCCGGGCAGATGCCCTTCACGTTGTGGTCCTCACCCGCCTTGTCGGTCGAAGCTGCATCGAGCACCTTCGGGCGGCCGTAGGTCGGCGAGTTCTTGTCCATGTCGACGCCGGAGGTCCAGTTCACCTTCGGATCGTACTTTTCGGCGACCAAAAGCTCGCCGGTGGCGCGATCGAGCGTGTAGCCGAGGCCGTTACGATCGAAATGCGTCAGCAGCTTGCGCGGCTGGCCGTTGATCTGCTGGTCCGAGAGGATCATTTCGTTGACGCCGTCATAGTCCCACTCGTCGTGGGGCGTCATCTGATAAACCCACTTGGCCTGGCCGGTGTCAGGGTTGCGAGCCCAGATCGTCATCGACCATTTGTTGTCGCCGGGACGCTGCTTCGGATTCCAGGTCGAGGGATTGCCCGATCCGTAGTAGACGAGGTTCAGCTCGGGGTCGTAGGAGATCCAGCCCCAGGTGGCCCCGCCGCCGATCTTCCACTGATCGCCTTGCCAGGTCTTCAGGCTCGAGTCCTTGCCGACGGGCTTGCCGAGTGCGGTGGTCTTCTCTGCATCGACCAGGATCTGATCATCCGGTCCTTCAGAGTAGCCGCGCCAAGCCAGCTTGCCGGTCTTGATGTCGTAGGCGGTCATATGGGCCTGAACACCGAACTCACCGCCGGAAATGCCGATCAGCACCTTGTCCTTGACGACGAGCGGCGCCGAGGTGCCGGTCTCGCCCTTGCCGGGATCGCCGTTCTTGGCAGTCCATGCAACCTGACCGGTCTTGGCATCGAGCGCGACCAGGGTGGTGTCGGCCTGATGCAGGAAGATCTTGCCGTCGCCGTAAGATACGCCGCGGTTGACTGTGTCGCAGCACATCACGGGGATGACGTTCGGATCCTGCTTCGGCTCATACTTCCAGACGATCTTGTTCTCGTTCGAAAGGTCAATAGCGTAGACCTTGTTCGGGAACGGCGTGTGGACGTACATCATGTTGCCGATGATCAGCGGGCCGCCTTCATGGCCGCGCAGCACGCCGGTCGAGAAGGTCCAGGCGACCTGGAGCTTGCCGACGTTTTGAGCATTGATCTGGTTGAGCTTGGAATAGCGGGTATTGGCATAGTCGCCCGCCGGCATCACCCAGTCTTTCGGGTTCTGCGCCATCTTGTTCAGCTCGTCATTGGCTGACGCGCTGCCTACGGCGAGAGCCGCAGCGGACCCAAGAAAGGTCGCCAGTAGTACCTTGCGCATAGTCATTCCTCCGTTGTCTCGTTTATTTTTCCGAAGCATTGCTCAATCACCGGGCTTCTCGTCCGGTGTCTGCTCGTGCAGGGCGGTCACGTTTGGGACCAGAAACGATGCTGGGTGCTTTCTCCTCCTGATGAGAGCTACGGGTCCACGTGCAGGAGCGGCCCGTTTTTGTTGTTCCTGATGCATCCGTAGCGACTTCGCCATCGGGAAACTTGCCCAAGAGAGAAGCTGGTTTGCTTGACAGCGCACGGCCGCGAAGATTTTGATTTTGCAGTAGCGAATTCAGCGGCTTCCGCAGCGCGTGGGACCGTCTTCCACGCTTAGGTTCCCCTTGACGGCGCTGCAACTAAGGCGGAGGATTAACTTCCAAGGGTGGCAATGGAACGATGGCGCTCGTTCCAGAAGATCGCTCAAAATCGAGGTAAACGTCACGCAATCACGGTTCAGGGCTCCGGCAGCGCGGCTCGCGATTCGCGTCAAAATCTCCGGATCAAACCAGTGGCTGGATTAATGTCCGACACAATTCACACGCTCTCGACGACGGGAATGACGCCGAAGCGGCAGATCCAGAGCTGGATCGACGGGTTGACCAGCCTGTGTGGGCATTTCGACGTCGATCCGCTGGAAGCGTCTTCGCTCGAAGGCCGCATCGACTACACCAGCGTCTCGCGCCTGAAGCTCTGCCAGATCGAGGTCAGCCAGCATCGCATCGCGCACACCCTGGCGCGCGCCAAGGCCAACGAACACCCGTATATCAAGATCCACTTCCAGACTTACGGCGTGTCCTATTTCGAGCAGGAAGGCCGCCACATCGAGCTGAACCCGGGCGACATCATCGCCTATGACGTCTCTTGTCCGCATTCGATCATCAGCCCTGCTTTCACGCGCCACGACGTGGTGATCGTACCCAAGGCGCTGCTGCGCGACCGCGGGTTCCCGTCGCAGCGAATGCCCGCCTGCAAATTGACCTCACGCACGGGGACGGGGCGGATCGCCCACGATTTCGTCCACGCGACCTTCGACGAGGCGGCCAAGCTGTCGGCGAACAGTGCGGTCGGCGTCGCCGATTCGCTGATCGACCTCTTGCTGCTGCCGCTGCGCGAGGCCGACACGATGCTCGATCGCGTCGGTCCCGAAGCGACCTATGTGCGCGCGCAGTTCTTCATCCGCGAGCATTTGCGCGATCCGGATCTGTGCATCGACCAGATCTCCGGCGAGCTCGGCTGCTCCAAGCGTTATCTGCACATGCTGTTCTCGGAGCGCGGCACCACGGTGAGCGACTACATCTGGCAGGCGCGTCTTCAGAATTGCCGCCAGGAGCTCGAGGCCCACGCCGGCAAGACCATCACCGACGTCGCGTTCTCCTGGGGCTTCTCCAGCTCATCGCATTTCAGCCGGGTGTTCCGGAAGTATTTCGGCGTGGTGCCGTCCTCGATCCACAAGGCGCAACAGGGCGCGGTTGCCGCGGACGAGCACTAGGCAAACGCCAGGTTCGGCGACGACGACGGTTGACCGTCACGCGCCCGCGATGTCTCTCACGCCGATATGGCGATATAGGGAATGCTGGTCAGGAGAGCGGCGAGCAGCACCGCATTGCCGAGCATTCCACTCCAATGTAGTCGGCGTAGCCGGCGCGGTGCCTCGGCATCGCCGGCGTCCCTGGCGCTGAGCTGTTCGTCCATCCGTTGCATGAACCAGCGGCGTCCGTAGATCGCCAAGGCTGCAAGGAGGCCGACGCCCATCGCTGCGACCAGACGACCGTCGAGCAGGAAAGCGACCGCTCCGATAATTCCGGCAACGCGCATCACCAGAAAATGCGCATTGAACATTCCGCGCAAAAGCTGGGCGACGGGCTGGATATCCAGCTTCACCAGCAGGAAGGCCGGAGACGCCAGCGTGAAATAGCCCATCGGAAAGAGCAGGATGATCATGACGGCTACGGCAACGCCATCCGGTGTCATGGGATCGGCCTTTCTCGTCCGCGCCGGTGAGACCTTCCCGGCAGCGTCGCACAATCATAGCGGGAAAATACGTTTCCGGCACTAGGCTTTGGTCGGATGCTGCGCCGCGAAGAGCGTCTTGTCTCGCGGTTCAGGAGGGCTCGAGGCCGAGCGACCGCGCGCTCTCGATCCAGATCGGCAGCTCGCGCTGATATAGGGCGTTGGTTTCCTTGAAGCCGATCGCGGGTTCGAGCACGAACGTATTGAGAACCTCCTTCACCTTCGGATCGTTGTTGGCAGCGACGCAAAGCTCCGCCAGGCGGTCGACGACCGGTTGCGGTGTCGCCTTCGGCACGGCCCAGCCGGAGAAGCCGCTAACAGTGAAGAATTTCGACGTCGCGCCCTGCTCGGGGAGGGTCTTGATATCGGGGATGGCGTCGACCTTCTTCGAATGCACCGCGAACACGGTGCCACGGTCGCTCTGCAAAACCGATTGCGCTGCCGTGTAGCTGCCCATGGCCACGTCGAGCGTACCTTCCAGCATGCCCGTCCACATCGGGGCTTCGCCGCGATAGTGGATCGGCTCGATGGCAAGGCCATACTGCTTGTTGAGTTCGTGGACCGTCATATGCGGGGCCGAGCCTGCGCTATAGGTGCCGAAGTTGACCTTGCCGCTCTTGCGCGCAAAGGCGACGAAATCCTCCAGCGTCTTGACGCCGGTCTTCGGGTTCGCCACCAGCAATAGGCCGGCGCCCGGAATGACGCTGACGAGCGTCAAATCCTTGTCCATGTCGTAGCCGGGAGTCTTCATCACGACCCGGTTCATGATGTAGGTCGTCGAGATCGAGCACAGGATGGTGTGGCCGTCGGGCTCCGCGCGGGCGACCTCCGCGGTCCCGATCGCGCCCGCGGCACCGGGCTTGTTCTCGACGACGACGGTCTTTCCGACCTGCTTGGCAATGAATTCGCCATAGGCGCGCGCGAGCAGGTCGGTCTGTCCGCCGGCGGGATAGCTGCAAATCATGCGGATCTGCCGCGATGGCCATGCAGCTTGCGCCGAGGCGCCGTGCGAGACGAAGGGGATCGCGAGTGCGGTGGTGCCGGCGGCGATGAAGTGGCGGCGATCGAGCGTTGCGGACATGATTCTCTCCCGGATTGCCGTCGACGGTACTGCATCGGATCGCCTCTGCCATGGGAGACAGGCGAGACAGATTGGCGCATTCGAAGGGCCGCGCTGTGCCTATTCGGGCGTCATCCGGACAATCGCACCTTTCGCATGACACGCAGCCAGACGATTTCGGTCAGGGCTACCGCAACCAAGCCAAAGGTGCCGCCGATCAGCACGTTGACGATGCGCTCCTCCGCGATGCCGCTGGCGCTGCCGGCGAAAGAGGCGGCCAGCGCGATGAAGAAGCAGCGCAGGCCGAAGCCGATGATGTAGCGGGAGAACGAGATCAGCGTGAGGGTGGCCGCGAGAACCGCGAGCGCATAGCCGACCCGGCTTTGCGGCAGCACCATGCCGGCGAGGAAACCGAGCGGCACGCCGGTGACGGCGCCGATCGCCCGCTGCTTCAGCTTGCCGGTCGAAGTGGCGAGATCGCCGACCACGACGCTTGCGGCCGACCACATCACCCATTGGCCCTGCGCGAGATCGAGGATCTCGACCAGCGCCGCCGCAGCGAACACCGCAAGGGCGGTTGCCGCCGCGGGCACAAACCATTCGGCCGCGGGCGCTCCGAACGAGGTCGCGGCATCGCCGCACCGTCGCTGGTCGTAAATCCGGATGGCGCAGACCAGAGCCAGCGCGATCGGAGAGGACACGATGATCATGCCGGCATGGCGCAGAGCTTCCGAGGCGCTCACGCCCTCCCGCACCTCGCAGGCAAGATACACGGCGGGGATGAACACCCAATTCCCGAGCGTGCGGAAATGTTCGCCGTGGCGCGTCACTGCGACCGCAAGGAATCCGGCGAGCGCCGTCAGCACTGCGAAGAGCGGCTTGATCGGGCTCGCGAGGAACAGCGCGGCAAAGGTGAGGAGGATGGCGAGATAATGCCACGCGACGACTTTCGGCGGCAGGCGCAGCCTGAGCGCGGGAATGAGCAACGAGACCGCGACCAACCCGAGATTCAGCAGCGCCGTCTCGCGCGCAAAGAAATAGGCGGCGACTATGGGGCCGACGACGATCAGCGCCCGCACCAATTCGCCGGTCTTGATTTCGCGCGAGAGGAGGTCGCGCAGGCTTGCGGCGGAAGGATTCACGATGCCACCGGATGGCCGAATGAAAACGGCGGCATCATAGGGGGCAGAATGTCGCCGAGCTAGCGATGGTTGTAACGGGCCCATCGCCGACCTCTTTATCCGTCATTCCGGGAGCCGGATGCTCCCGTCAACGCTGAATGATCTTCATCCAGACGTCGCCGAGGATCGCGGGCTCACGTGGCGGCAGATAGGTCAGCCCCGCCTGCGTGCCGAATTCGGCGATCTTGCCCTCGACAGCAAGCCCGGTCAGCGCCTTGTTAACGGTGTCGATCAGCGCGGGATCGCTGGCGAGCCCGACATAGCCGCGATTGGCCCCGATCGGATAGTAGTAGCCGGACGCGGTGATCGCCGTATCGGGGTGCGCGGCGCGATGGGCGTCGAGGCGGCCGAGGTCGATCAGCGTCGCGTCATAGTCGCCGCGGGCAAGTGCACCGAGGAGATCATCGCGGCCGGGAACGAGATGGGTGATGTCGTCGATCAGGCGCCCCTTGTCGAACGTCATGAGGATCGCATCGCCGAGCGAGCCGCTCTCGATGACGAGGCGCAGGCCGGCGAGATCGCCGATATCGCCGATCTTGCGACCCCGCGCCTTCGGTCCGAGCACGACCGTCATCGGCGAGTAGACATAGGGCTGGCTCGGCGCGAGCACGCCGAGCGCGACGCGGCGGCGCCGGTCGTCGCGCGTGGCGCCGGCAAAATCCGGCAGGCGCGCCGTTTTCATGCCGGGCTTGACGAGGGAGTCCGTCGTCAGCGCGTAGCCGCCGACGAGCGAGCAGCGGCCGTCGGACAGCAGCGCATTGGCCTCGAGCTGCGGGCTCGAATCCTCGTCCAGTTTGCTCTCGAACCACTGGATCGTCAGCGGCCGTCCGAGCCGGTCGGCGATCGCTTGCGCCAGCAGCACGTCGAAACCCGAGTCCGGCTTGCCCTTATGATGCACCGAGAGCGGCGGCCTGTCCTCGTCGAGACAAATCTTGAGCGGATCGTCGGCCGCGCGTGCAGCCGCGGCCGCCGCCGCGAGGATCGCGGCAATGCTCCAAGCGGCCAGCCAGCGCCTCATGGTTTTCTCCGGCTTGAGATGAAGGCCCAGAGATTCCCGATCTCCTCGTCGCTAAGAATATCGGCCCAGGGCGGCATCTTGTTGTTCTTGCCGTTCCTCACGGTGGTGACGAAGCGCGTCTTGTCGTCGGGGAAGGTGCGCAGATCCGGCGTGATGGTGCCGGGGTTCATCATGTTGGGACCGTGGCAGTGCGAGCATTTCTCGGCATAAGTCGACTTGCCGTGGTCGATCTGCGCCTGCACGGGATTGCCGGTTGAATCATCCGCGGCACGAACAGTCGCCGCAAGCGCGACCGTCAGCACCGCGACGGTGGCGAGGATCGCCACCGTCTTGTGAGATAGCTTTCTCAGCATCGTGCCGTGGTTATTGCTTGACCGCAAAAACCCAAAGCGAGCCGCCGGGCGGGACTTTGGCCAGCCGTTCGTCGCCGGAAAACAGCGAGTAGACGCCGCCATAGCCGCTCGTCACCGCGACATACTGCACGCCGTCCTGCTGCCAGGTCACGGGTTGTCCCTCGATGCCCGAGCCGGTCTGGAACTGCCAGAGCTTCTTGCCGGTGTCGGCATCGAAGGCCTCGAACTCGCCGGTCAGCGCGCCCGAGAATACGACGCCGCCCGCGGTCGACAGCACGCCGGAGAAGCGCGGGATGTCGCTTGGTGCTTCCCACTTCGCCTTGCCGGTCATGGGATCGATCGCCTTCAGATGACCGCGCGGGCCGTCACCCCATTCCCAGAGATCGGTGAGGTCCATGCCGAGATACCATTCACCCTGCTTGAAGGTGGCGGGTTCGGTCTTGTACCTGCCGCCGAAGGCGAGCGTGTTGGCGTAAGCGAGGCCGGTCTGCGGATTGAACGACATCGGCTCCCAGTTCTTGCCGCCGAGGATCGACGGATAGACTGTCACCTTCTTGCCCTCACGCGCGTCCTTCGAGACGTCGGTCTCGATGGGACGTCCGGTCTTCATGTCGATTCCGGTCGCCCAGTTGACCTTCACGTAAGGATTGGCCGCGAGCAGCTTTCCGTTGGTGCGGTCGAGCACGTAGAAGAAGCCGTTGCGGTTGGCGTCCATCAACACCTTCGTCGGCTTGCCCTCGACGTTCATGTCGGCGAGGACCATCTCGGCGACGCTGTCATAGTCGAACGGATTGTTCGGCGAGAACTGGTAGTGCCACTTGATTTTACCGGTCTTGGGATCCATCGCCAGCACGGAGCAGGTGTAGAGGTTGTCGCCCGGGCGCACCGCCGAGTTGAATGGTCCGGGATTGCCGATACCCCAATAGACCGTGTTCAGCTCGGGGTCATAGGAGCCCGTAATCCAGGTGGAGCCACCGCCGAGCTTCCAGGTATCGCCCTTCCAGGTGTCGCCGCCGGGCTCGTCCGGGGAGGGGATCGAATGGGTGCGCCACAGGTGCTTGCCCGTTGCGGGATCCCAGCCGTCGATGAAGCCGCGGGTGCCGAACTCGGCGCCGGAGATGCCGGTGATCACGATGCCGTCGGCGACCAGCGGCGCCACCGTCATCGAATATCCCTCCTTGATGTCGGCCGCCTTCTGCCGCCACAGCTCCTTGCCGTCCTTCGCGTCGAGCGCGATCACGTTGGCGTCGAGCGTGGTGCGGAACACCTTGCCGTCATAGAGCGCGGCGCCGCGATTGATGATGCCGCAGCAGACGATGCGCGGCGTTTCGGCAGGATACTCGACCTTGGATTTCCAGATCTGCTTGCCGGTCTTGGCGTCGACCGCCATGGTCGCGTTGTGCGACGTCACGTAGATCACGCCCTGGTACACCAGCGGCTGCGATTCCTCGCTGCGATCGTCGTTGAAAGAGTAGTTCCAGACCGGGACAAGGTTCTTGACGCTGTCCTTGTTGATCTGGTTCAGCGTCGAGAAACGCTGGAGATTGTAGCCCATCCCGTAATTGAGAACGTTCGATGTATCGGTCGCACCCTTGACCAGCTGCTCGCTGGTTTGTGCATTTGCACAAGTCGATGCAAGCATGACGAGGCTCGCGGCCATCGCAAAGCGTTTCATCCGTTCCTCCCAATATGCGCGCCTATTGACGCTGCGACAGCAACACTCCGCCCGAATGCAAAACGCGTCAATACGAAAGTCGTAATTGCGATGCCGATATGGTGGGCGGCGGGATGCCGGTCACCTGACGGAGAGCTGACAAGCAACTCTCACTTGTGCGCAGGCGCTGAAGAAATTCCGCGGCATGGAGCAGGGCGCGTGCGCCACGGTAATGGTCGGGCCGACGGGTTCCGCAAGTTGTACGGGCGCAGGCTGCAATTCGGGGCTTGAACCGAGGCTCGCTTGTGCACTTATGTCGTTTCGATCCGGCTCGAATCGGAGCTCTTGGTCTGGGAGGTTTTCATGATATCGCGTCGCTCTGTTGCACTTGCGCTCACGATTGCACTGCTGGCCGGTCCGGCATGGTCGGCCTCCGGCAACGCGGTCAAGACGTTCGATACCGACAATGACGGCACGCTCGATCTTGCCGAGGTGAAGAAGGCGGCGGCCGCGTTGTTCGCCAAGCTCGATCCCGATCGCGACGGCACGCTCGACGCCCGCGAATTGCGCGGACGGTTAACGGCGAAAGAACTCGCCGCCGCCGATCCCGATCGCGACGGGACTCTCACGCTGGACGAATACCTCTCGGTGGTGGAGCAGCGCTTCAACGCGGCGAATCCCGACAAGGACGGAACGCTGGATGCGAAGGAGCTGAACTCGCGCGCCGGCCGTGCGCTGCTGCGCTTGTTGCGGTGAGAACCGGGCCGCTTGACTGGGAGCGAAGGCGAGTTGCCCCAGAGAGAAATTTGCAAGCGCGATGCGACAGTTCGCTGTGTCAACGGCGCGATTCCCGACTTGCGCTGTGCCTGACGCAGCCCTAGGTTTTGGCCGGCGCGATGTCGCGCTCAATCCCTTGGGAGTCCCCGAATGGCCTGGAAAGCTCCGAAGATCGTGGAAGTGCCGGTCGGCATGGAAATCAACATGTACGCCTGCGCTTTGCGCAAGTAAGACCACAAGTAAGACTGACGACCTGCCGCGGCTTCGATGGCAACCAACGTCGAAGCCGTGGTAGTGTCGGGGATGCGCGCGAGAGCTCTTACATTCCGGACCATAGCCGCCTGCACCGTCGCGCTCGCACCGGTATGCGTCAGCGCCGAAGAGGGCTTTGATACCGAGCACATCTTCGGCTTCATGATCGGCACCGATGTCGGCAATCCCGGCGAGCGCGAATTCCAGACTCAGACGACAGGTCGATTCGGCAAAGGGGGCGGGACCTATCGCGCGCTGTCGCACGAGGTCGAGATCGAGGTCGTTCCGCTGCCGAACTTCCGTATCGAGGTCGGCGGCACGGCCACGCTGCACGACATCACCGGCGTCCCCGATATCGGCGACCGCCGCCAGTTCAATTTCCAGGGCGCTTCGCTCGACCTGCGCTATCGCCTGCTCGATCGCGAGCGCGCGCCATTCGGGTTGACCGTCGCCGCCGAACTCCATGGCGATCGCATCGACGAGACTTCTGGCGCAAAAGGGCGGATGTACGGTACCGATTTCACGCTCGCCTTCGATCGCGAGCTGATCCCGAACTTCGCCATCGGCGCGCTCAACCTGATCTATCAACCCGAATGGGCGCGCTTCGAGGTGGCGGGACTGTCCGAAAAGAGCTCAACCGTCGGCGCGGCCTTCGCCGGCCTGGTGCGCGTGCGGCCCGATGTGCTGCTCGGCGGCGAGGTGCGCTACTTCCGGCAATACGAAGGGATCGGCCTCGGCGAGTTCGCAGGCCAGGCGCTGTTCGTCGGTCCGACCGCTTATTTCCAGCTTTCGGAGCGCTCGCGCCTGACCATGAGCTGGAGCATGCAGGCCTGGGGCCGTCCGGCCGGATCGGGCGGCAATCTTGACCTCGTCAATTTCGAGCGCCACCAGGCGAGGCTGGTGTTTGGGGTCAATTTCTAGCGCTCGCTCAGCGGTTACGGGGACATGCGACCGGCAATTCCCGCTCGATTTCGCGCGGCCGGATTGAAACTTCCGGCTCCTCGGAGCGTAATCTTTTGTGCTAATCTTCATCGCCTCTGCGAGGATCCCGGCATGAACCCGATCGACCTGGTGGTGACTGTGTGTGCGGTGCTCTCGCCTGCGACCTGCGAGGAGCAGCATCTGGTGTTCAACTACGCGGGGTCGCCGACGCAATGCGCGATGGCTGCGCCGCCCTATATCGCGCAATGGGTCGGCGACCATCCGAAGTGGCAGGCGGTGCGGTGGCGCTGCGAGTATCCGCATCCGAATGACAAGGCGTAAGCCGCCGGCGTTATTTCGTGCAGTCCTTCAGATCCTTGTCGGCGATCGAGAACACCGCATCCGCCTTGATCTCGATGTCGCGCACGATGCACTGCCGCGCATTGGGATAGCTGACCCTGGCGTCGTAGCGGCCGGGCTCGACGCCGGTGATGCGCAGCCGCTCGTCGTGGTCGACCTCCTTGTCCTTGTCGTTCAGGCACTGGTTCGGACCCCACTCGGTCTTCCCGGCCGGCGAGAGCTGGAAGCCGGAGATCGTCTCCGTCGTCAGATTCCAGAGCCGGATACCCTTGCCCTTGGCCTGCGCGAGCGCCGCGCCCGGCATCGCAACCAACAGGATGCCGATCGCAATCAGCGTACGCCGCATGGTGAATCTCCCGCGAAGATGTCGTTGGTCCAGTTGACCATGAGTTCTCATTTTGATTCAAGCTGCAACGCTGCGAACTCGGCCTTGATCCTGCCGAGCTCGGCCTCGCTGCGCTCCGCGCGCGGGATGGCAATCGGCACCTCGCGCACGATGCGCGCCGGTCGCGGCGACAGCAAGAACAGGCGGTCGCCGAGCCGGATCGCGTCATCCAGGCTGTGGGTGACGAGCAACGTCATCACCGGACGGCGCGCCACCAGCGTCGCGATCTCGTCGCGCAAACGGCCGGCGAGTGCGTCGTCGAGCGAGGCGAGGGGCTCGTCGAGCACGAGCAGGTCGGGCTCCACCGCAAAGGCGCGGGCGAGCGCGACGCGCCGGGCGAGGCCCAGTGATAATTCGCCGGGAAAATGGCTGCGATGCGCCTCCAGCTCCAGGATCCTGAACAGCTCGGCGAGCTTGGCATCGGTGACATCGGGGGCCGCAAGCCGCACATTCTGCTCGACCGAGCGCCATGGCAGCAGCCGCGGCTCCTGGAAAACCATGCCGATCCGCGCTTCCGGCGGGCGCGAGACGCGTCCCTCGAAATCGCGGTCGAGCCCGAGGATGATGCGCAGCATCGTGCTCTTGCCGCAGCCGGACGGACCGATCAGCACGCCGACCTCGCCGGATTGAAGCGCGAATCTGACCGGCGCGAGCACCTCCTGCGTCCCGCCCGCGGCACTCTTGAACCTCTTGCCTGTGATATCGACCTCAAGCCGCACGGGGTCGCCATCGTGTTGCGCGGGCTTCGAACGGTTGCACCAGCGCGGTCTCGATCACGAGCACGACGGCGGCGAAGGTCAGCGAATAGGCCAGCAGCCGCGGCGTGTCGAACAGCTGGAAGGCGACGCCGATCTCGAAGCCGACGCCGTTGGGTCGCCCCAGGAGTTCGGCGACCAGTACGATCTTCCACACCAGCGATAATCCGGACCGGGCTGAGGCTGCGATATAGGGTGCCAGTTGCGGCAGCACGACGTGGCGGAAGGCGCGCCAGCGTGGCATCGCGAACACGCTCGCCATCTCGTCGAGCGAGCGGTCGAGCGCGCGTGCGCCCTCGCGCAGGGTGACGATGGCGGTCGGCAGCTTGTTGATCGCGATCGCCGCGATCGCTGCGGCCTCGGTGAGGCCGGCCCAGATATAGGCCAGCACGATCACGACCAGCGCGGGCAGGTTCAGCAGCAGGATCAGCCAGGGATCGCCGAGTCGGTCGGCGAGCTTCACCCGTCCCATCAGATAGCCGATGGCGCTGCCGAGTGACATCGCCAGCACGAAGGCGAGGCTTACGCGGGCAAGCGTGGCGCCGAGATGCAGGAACAGCGCGCCGCTCGATGCTTCCGCGATGACGACGTCGAGCACGGCGGGCGGGGAGGGCAGCTTTGCGGCGCCGACGAACAGCGCGGCAATCCACCAGATCGCGAGCAACAGGGCAAACGACAGAAGACGCAGCACCTCAGTCTCCGGGAACTGCGTGATAGAACGTGCCGGGATCGAGCTCGGCGGCCGGGCCCACGAGGTCGCGTCCGCCGGTCTCGGCCAGCACGCGGTAGAGCACGCGCGCGTCCTTTTCTTCGTCATCGATGCTCCGGCGCGGAATGCCGTCGCGATAGCGCTCGCGATAGGTCTTGAGCAGGGTGGCATCGCTCGTGCCGGTGAGCGGCGCGATCTTGTCCCAGGCGGCATCCGAGGTCACCAGCAGCTGCTTGGCCTTGCGCGTCATCGCGATGAAACGCGCCACGGCCTCGCGATGACTTGCCGCCCAGCTCTCGTCGAAAACATAGCCGACCGCGGAGACGGCGCCCTTGGCGCCGAGTTTTGGCAATATGTCCTCAATGCCGGTGAGGCGTCTAAAGCCCTTGGCCTCCAGCTGTGCACAGAAATTCCAGAAGTTGAGGCTCGCATCCATCTCGCCGTCGAGCGCCTTGGCGGCGATCAGAGGCGGAGCACCATAGACGATGGTCGCCTCCGATTTCAGGTCGATGCCGTCCTGCTTCATGCGCGCCTGGAGCAGCAGCCAGCTCTTGTCGATGGGACCACCGCCGACCGCGAGCTTGCGGCCCTTCAAATCGGCGAGCGACTTGATCGGCGAGGCGGCCGGCACCATCACCGCGCCGAGCGCGCTGGAATAGGGATAGAAGGTGAGCTTGGCGCCGAGCGTGCGCTCGCGCGACACCCACAGCCAATCGGACAGGATGATGTCGGCGTTGCCGGCGCGCAGCGCGATCTTGCCGGCCTCGGGGCTCGCAAGCTCGGTGACGTCGAGCGACAGGTCGGCCTCCTTGTCGAGGCCGCCAGCGCGGATCGCGGCCAGCTCCCAGGAGAATGTGCCGGTCTTCTGCACCGCAAGGCGGATGGTATCTGCGGCGCGGACGGGCCCGGCTAGTGTCAGCGCCAGCGTCACCGCGAGCGCCAATGATCGACCAAATGCTCTCATCACCTTGTGAGCCGTTTCCTCTGATAGAGTGCTTTTCAGGACAATACGCATAGCATAGCTTCCGTCGCAACCAGCGGGAGGACGCGCATGAATCTGGCCGGACAGCTACGACCGATTGTCGCCGCATTGGCGGTGTGGGCTGCGACCGCGCTCGCCGCGCAGGCTGAAGAGGCCAATGATTATCCGACGTCGGCGCGTGCCGAGTATGTCTATGGCTGCATGAAGGCCAATGGCGAGAGCCGGCAGGCGATCGAGCAATGTTCCTGCTCGATCGACGTGGTGGCCTCGATCGTGTCCTATGAGCGCTACGTCACCGCAGAAACCGCGCTCAGCATGTCCCAGGTCCGCGGCAATCTCGGCGTCCAGTTCCGCACCTCGGAGCAGGCGAATTCGGCCGTGAATGATTTGCGGCGAGCGCAGGCGGAAGCCGAGGTGAGGTGTTTCTGACACTTTCTTCCTTCTCCCCTTGCGGGAGAAGGTGGCGCGAAGCGCCGGATGAGGGGTATGTCGCCGCGAATACTATCGCAAGAGAGTAGCTCGCGGAGGCAAACCCCTCACCCAAGCGAATTTTTGTCTACCAGCGGTGCTGCCCTCTCCCACAAGGGGCGAGGGCACAGCCATCCGCAGCGCATTCGACTTTGAAGGGGGCGGGAAGGTAGCGCGCTACGTCCCCGGCTTCTCCACATCCCACTCGTTGCGGAACACGTGTCCATCCGTATCCTTGGCTTCCGCGCGAAAACGCTTGGCGCCGTTGGACACATAGGTGAAGCGCAGATTGGGATCTTCCGAGATCGAGATGCCGCCTTCCATCGAGAGCACGGGGCTGTCGTCCTGCGTCAGCTTGAGCTGGTTGACGAAAAAGGCGGGAATGTAGAGCTGCGTGACCTGGTCCATCTGCAGCCCGGAATTGTTGGGATGGCCGATCATGATCTGAGCCTCCCGCATGCGGCTCGCCGGGGCCTCCTCGCGCGCGAATTGCCGGTAGCGCATCTGCCCGAGTCGATTCTGGGCTTCCTCGGCATTCTTCCCCGCCGGTGCCGAGCAGCCGCCGGAAGCTTTCACATAGACTTTCGAGACGTAGAGCTGTCCATCGCTGAGCTCCGCCACCGCATGGACGTCGGTGTAATTGTTGACGCGCACCCGCGTCGAGATTTCGGTGACGTTGGCATCCGGCCCGAGCTCGAACTTCGCCGCCATTGGCGCGGGATTACGATCGATCACCAGGGTGATCGAACGGATGCGGCGGGCATCGCCAGGCGAGAGCTTGCTGCGCAGGGTCACCGGCACGATGGCCGCGTCCTCGGCGCGATACGGCATTTCGATGCCAATGACATTGCCGCCGTCATTCATCGGACGGTTGCTGAAGATGTCCTGCACCAGGCCCGGCCAGGGATCGTAAGCCTCTTCCGCCTGCGCCGGCACGGCGAATGCAATGCCGAGGAGCAGGGCGATCAGAGGTAGTCGGCGCGTGCGTCCCGTCATGGTCATGGTCCCGCGGACGAAGCAACGTTTCGCGCATCGTAGCGCGTCCGCTACTCCCATTCAATTTCCGAAAATGCTGCGGTTGCGTTGCGGGCATTGTAGTCGTCGAACAGCTCCCAGTGCGGCCGTTCCGAGGCGGCGGCCTTGTCTGCGGCGGTCCGGATCGGCTCGCCCTTCTTGTTCGATGCCCGGACGTCCGCCAGCAGCGCCATCAGATAGCGCCGTTCATCGGTCAGAGCCGTAGGCCATTCGCTCACGGGCCCGTGACCGGGAACGACGCGCTGCGCCGGAATGCGCTCGAGTTCCGCGAGAGTGCCGAGCCAGCCGCGAATGCTGCCGTCCATCACCGGAATATGGCGGAGGAAGACGAGGTCGCCAGTGAACAGCGTCTTCGTCATCTCATCGAACACGGTCAAATCATTGTCGCTGTGCCCGGCCGGCCAGGCTCGCAAGGTCAGGCGGCGCGCGCCGAGATCGAGCGTCATTGTGTCCGTGACGAGCATTGTGGGTGGCACGATCTTCACGGGAGATATCAATTCGTCGCCCATGATGCGCCTAAAATTGTCGAGATAATACGGCCCGCGGGCAGCGAGCGCCCGCGGCAGCCTGCTGTGACCGACGAAAATGGTGTCCCCGACGGCGAAGGCCGCATTCCCGAAAACGTGGTCGGGATGGCCGTGGGTGTTGATGACGTAGCGGATCGGCTTGCTGGTGCGGGCCCGCACCGCCGCCAGCAGCGCCTCGCCCTCGCGAACGCTACCGCCGGTATCAATCACGGCCACAGCATCCTCGCCCACGATGAAGCCGACATTGGCGATGTCGCCCTCGTTCTCGCGGGTCATCAGGGCGATGGCCCCGGAGTGTACGAAGATTCCCGGCGCGAGTTCGCTTACAGGCAATTCGGCCGCTGCGGCGCATGCTAGCGTCGCTGTCACCAGCAGGGACAAGGCTGCGATCACGAGAGCGATGCGAGACACTTTTCAGCCTCAGTTCAAAGGTTGCGCGCATTGCGCTGCAACAAAGAAAGCCAGCACAAACTCTGGCAAAACATGGCGCGTCATGCGTTGCATGGCTAGCATTCAAACAAGCCCAGGAGGAAGCGCGATGACGGAGGCCGGACGACATCGTCGCTGGTTGTTTTCACTGAGTATCCTGGTTGCGTCTTGCGCGTTCGGCGACGTCGCCATCGCGCAGACCAACGAGACGGGTGACCTCTCGTTCGAGCTGGTCGACCCCAAGGTGCTGCGCGTCTGTTCCGACCCGCGCAATCTGCCGTTCTCGAACGAGAAGGGCGAGGGGTTCGAGAACAAGCTTGCCGAGCTGTTTGCGGACAAGCTCCAGAAGAAGCTCGACTATGTCTTTTTTCCGCAAGCCACCGGCTTCGTGCGCATGACGCTCGGCTCGCATCGCTGCGACGTCATCATGGGCTTCCCCCAAGGCGATGACCTCGTGCAAGGCACCAATCCCTATTACCGCACGAGCTATGCGCTGGTCGCGAAAGCAGGCAGCGGGCTGGAGGAGGTCGACACGCTCGAGGATCCCAGGCTGAAGGGCAAGCATGTCGGCATCGTCGCCGGCACGCCGCCTGCGACCAACATGGCCATTGCGGGACTGATGGGTGATGCAAAGCCCTATCCGCTGATGATCGACACGCGCTACGACAATTCGGCGCAGGCAATGATCGATGATCTCACGGCGGGCAAGATCGACGCCGGCGTGCTGTGGGGACCGATGGCAGGGTTCTACGCGAAGAAGGCGGGCTCGCTTCATGTCACGCCTCTGGTGAAGGAAACCACCGGGCCCAAACTGGTCTATCGCATCGGCATGGGCGTGCGTGGCGCCGACCAGAACTGGAAGCGGCAGCTCAACAAGCTGATCCAGGAGAACCAGGGCGAGATCAACAAGGTCCTGCTCGATTTCGGCGTGCCGCTGCTGGACGAGAGCGATCGGCCGCTCGGCGCGGAGACGGCCAAAAAGGCACCATGACATGAGGCGGCGCGTTGTCGCTGCGCTGGTCGCCGCCATGCTGATGGCGCCGGTCGTTGCGCAGCAGCAGGAGCCGTTCGAGCCCGAGGGTTATCGCACCGACAATTACCGCGCGCCTGTGCCGGCGACGCTGGGCGGCGCGCGCGTGCTGTCGACGTCAGAAGCCGAGGCGATCTGGCACGCGAAGAGCGGCGCCTTCATCGACGTGCTGCCGCGCGCGCCGAAGCCGAAGAACCTGCCGGCGGGTACCGTCTGGCGCGAGGCGCCGCGCAAAAACATTCCGGGCAGCATCTGGCTGCCGGACACCGGCTACGGCACGCTGCCGCCCGCCATGGACGACTACCTTCAGCGCGGCCTTGCGCGTGCATCACACGGCGACAAGACCGCGCTGCTCGTGATCTATTGCCTGGCCGATTGCTGGATGTCCTGGAACGCCGCCAAGCGAGCGCTCGCGTACGGCTACTCCAACCTCGCCTGGTATCCCGACGGCACCGATGGCTGGGAACGCGCCAAACTTCCGACCGAGGAGGCGCAGCCGGAGCCGCGGCCGGAGCAGTAGGCAAGCGATCGTCATGCTCGGGCTTGTCCCGGGCATCCACGTTCTTCGTGCCGCGTGGCTAGGCGTCATGGCCGGGACATGCCCGGCCATGACGGCCTGTCGCACGTGGGAAGAGGCGAAGAAAGCTTACTGCTTCTGCAACTTCGTCAGCGTGCCCGTGCCGTTAGTGTCGGTCGCAGAGTAGCTCACCTTGTCGCCGGCGTGGACGGCATCGAGCATCGCGGCATCCTTGGCCTTGTACTCCTGGAGTGCGCCGGCGCCGCCTGCGCTGCCGCCGACTGTGCCCTTCTGTGTCTGCTGGATCGAAATCGTGCTGTTGAGCCGATCTATCCGGGTGACCATTCCGGTCAAATCGTCAGCGAATGCGCTGCTTGCGAGCATGCTGATGGCCGCAGCGCCTGCGAGGATGAATTTCGTGGTTCCCATCGAGGCCTCCCGATGCCTTGGATTACCCGACGACAAGACATCCTAGACCGATTTGGTTCCGGCATATAGCACAGGTTAATGATCGCAATGGAGGCGCGGGAACCTGCCGCAAGCGGTCAATGAGGCTGACGCTATTCCATTTCCTGTTGGATCACGCGTCCGAGCGCAAACAGCCGCTGGTCAATTGTGGTGGGAACCTCGCAGACGAACCGTACCACCTTATAGCGGTCCTCGAAAATGCGGGTCTTCCAGATCAGCTCGTTGCTGAGCGCATCGACCTTGGCCTCGTCGCGCGGCGTGGCGCCCTGGAGCGCCTGGAGCTGAACACTCTCCTCGCGGATCTTGTCGGCGGCTTCGCGCTGCTTGCGGCTGACGCGTTCCAGTCCGCTCATGACCTGCGAGCGCTGAGCGTTGAGCGTGTCGAACAGGCCTGCGAACAGCAGTTTCGCATTCGCGGTCTTGTCGGCCGCGGAGCCCGCCAAAAACTCCCTCACCAACTTCTCGGCTTCGTCCAGCGGCGTCTTGCGTGCCGACAATTTGGCGACCAGCGCGCTGACTTTGGCGTCGTCCTTCCACTTGTTCTGCACGTCGTCGAGCGAAGGGCCGGCCCAAACGGCCGCGAGCGAAATTTCCGGCACTTTGGCCTGCGTGCAGGGCCAATCCGGATAGCGCGGATCGGCCGCGCGTGCCGCCGTGCCCGCGACTGCGAGCATCAGAGCGGCCATGGCCAGAACCCGAACCGTCATCCTTCGCCTCCCGCAGGGCCCCGTCGCGCCAGCCCGCGCGAGGGATCATAGGCCAGAATCGCGCCGATCATGAAGACGATTGTGCAGGTCGCGACCACCGCCAGCGAAATCCAGTTGATTTGCCCGTACAGCGCGAAGCGGATCAGCTCGACCGCGTGGGTGAACGGATTGACCTCGCAGAGATAATAGAGATAGGGGCTGCCCTCCTGCACCCGCCAGAGCGGGTAAAGCGCCGAGGAGGCGAAGAACATCGGGAAAATGACAAAATTCATCACGCCGGCAAAGTTCTCCAGCTGCTTGATGCCGGAGGAGATCAGCATGCCGAGCGAGCCCAGCATCAGTCCGGACAGGATCAGTGCCGGCAGTACGGTGAGATAGCCGATCGGAGGAGGCGTGATGTCCCAGAACCAGGCGATCAGCAGGAAGGCATAGACCTGGAGCAGCGACACCGCGGTGCCCGCGAGCAGCTTGCAGAACAACAGGTAGCCGCGCGGCAGTGGGCTGACCAGCAGCGTGCGCATGTTGCCCATCTCGCGGTCATAGACCATCGACAGCGAGGACTGCATGCCGTTGAAGAGCTGGATCATGGCCATCAGTCCGGGCGCAATGAAGACCTCGTAGAGGATGTAGGTCTCGTAGGGCGGGATGATGGAGATGCCGAGCACCTGACGGAAGCCAGCGGCGAAGATGAACAGCCACACCAGCGGCCGCACCAGCGCCGAGACGAAACGCTCGCGCTGGTGCAGAAAGCGCAGGCCTTCGCGCCAGACGATGCCCGTGAGACAGGTCATGTATTCGGCGGCCGAGAAGCCGCGCGGCGCCTCGCGCGTGGTGATGCTGCTCATGCGCCGCCACCCGGCAGGGTCTGCGCGCCGGTTAGGCGCATGAAGGCGGTGTTGACATCCTGCGCGCCGGCTTCCGCGACGACGCGACTCATCGGTCCCTGCGCCAGCACCTTGCCCTGATGCAGCACCACGAGATCGTCACCGGCCATGATCTCGTCGAACAGATGCGTGGCCCAGAGTACGCCGATGCCTTGCTCGTTCACGAGCTGGCGCACATGGCTGATGATGTCGGCGCGCGCCTTGACGTCGAGGCCGACGGTCGGCTCGTCCAGCAAGAGCAGGCGGGGCCGGTGCAGCAGGGCGCGTGCGATCTCCAGCCGCCGCATCTGCCCGCCCGAGAGATCGCGCACCTTGCTGCCGGCGCGCTCGGTAAGCCCGATGCGACCGAGCAGCTCGGCGGCTCGCGCTCGAGCCTCGCGGCGGCTGATGCCGTGGAGTGCGGCGTGATAGAGCAGGTTCTGCGTCAGCGACAGATCGAGATCGAGCGTGCGCGGCTGGAACACGACGCCGAGCAACCGCAGCGCTTCGCCAGGGCTTTTGCCGACGTCATGGCCGAAAATGCCGACGCGCCCGGACTGGATGCCAAACAGCCGTGTGATCAGCGAGAACAGCGTGCTCTTGCCCGCACCGTTGAGGCCGAGCAGGGCCGTAAAGCTCGCGGGCTGCACGTTGAAGGACACGTCCATCAGTGCGCGGCGCTGGCCATAGGCGTGGCTGACGCTGTCGATCGACAACGCCGGCACCGCTGCCGGATCGGGCCGTGGCGTCTCGCGCTGTTCGGAGATGGGAGCAGGGCTGGTCATGGCGCGATCGTGATACCCCAGGGCAGTTCGCCCACCTGAATGGTCTTGATCACCTTTTGCGCGGCGACGTCGATGACGGAGACGTCGTTCGACACGCCATTGGTGGTCAGCAGAAATTTCTCGTCCGGCGTGAATGCCATGTGCCAGACCCGTTGTCCGACCAGCAGATATTTCGTCACCTTGCGCGAGGCGGTATCGACCACGGCGATGCGATTGGCGGGACCGAGCGCGATGAAGGCGGTCTTGTCGTCCCGGGTCATGCCGATGCCGACGGGCTGGATGGCCTCTTTCCTCAACCCCGGAATCTCGAAATTGATCTTGCCGGTCACCTCGTGCTTTGCGGGGTCGATGATCGAGACGGTGCCGCCGATCTCCGAGGACACCCACAATTCGGAAGCGTCGTGCTTGAATTCGGCAAAGCGCGGCCGCGCGTCGACCAGCACGTTGGCGACGATCTGGCGCGACGACGTGTCGATGAAATGCGCCATGTTGGTGGTCTCGGACGTGTTGATCAACGTCTTGCCGTCCGGGCTGATGGTCATGCCCTCGGGCTCGACGCCGACCTGGATGTCGCCAAGGCGGGCGCGCTTCTCGAGGTCGATCACGGTCACTGTGTTGTCGTTCTCGTTGGCGACATAGAGGACCTTGCCGGCGGCATCCTGGGCGAACAATTCCGGGTCGGGCCCGGAGGGCAGGCTGTCCACCACGGCCTGCGTCTTGGCGTCGATCATCTGGATGGTGTCGTCGTCGCCGACCGCGACCATCACGAACTTGCTGTCGCGCGTGAAGTCGATGCCGCGCGGGCGCTGGCCGACCTTGATGGTCTTGGTCACCGTCCAGCTCTCGGTGTCGATCACCGACACCGTGTTGCTCTTCTCGTTCGAGACATAGGCGATGAACGCATGCGCCGGCGCTGCCGCCAGCGCCAGTCCGGACAGCAACCCAACACGCCACGCGCGGAACATCTGCTTCCTCACTTCAGCTTGCATTTGCTCTCCGGGCGGTCATAGCCGAGCGTGTCGAGCTCGGAGACTTGATGCAGGAAACCTTCTTGCGGTGACACCGACACCACCATGCGGCCGTCGACAAGCAGGATCGGTTGGCGCAGCTGCAGGTTCCAGTCGCGCAAGGTCAGCTTGGTGCCCTTGAAGGCGGCGACCGAGAAATCCGGCCCCTTGATGAAATCGGTGACCTTCTTGACGTCGCCGGAATTGGTGCGCGAGGTGGCCTCTCCGATCATGCGTACGGCGGTCCAGGCCTGCATGTCGAGCGCGGTCATCCGCCGCGCATTCAGCTTGACGAAGCGGTTCTGCATCTGGATCGCGCCCCACTGGTCTTGCGCGGCGTCCCAGCTCCGCGGCACGAGACCGGCGGAGCCCGCGACAGGCCGCGGATCCCAGGTGCGATAGGGCAGGTAGGCGCCGAACACCTCGCTCTCGTCAGCGGCGACCAGCACATCGTAGGCCGGAGCCTGTTGCGTGAACACCGGCATCTGGCGTTGGATCAGCGTCACGCCCGAGTCTGTGCGGCGCGCGCCGCCTTTGTCCTCGAAGCTGCGCTCCTGCACGATCTTGGCGCCGAACCGCGTCGCGGTGCGCCGGAGCGCATCGGCGAACAGCCTGTCCTCGTCATGCGAGCCGACCACGAGCAGCCAGCGCTTCCACTGCTTCCACACCAGATATTGGCCGAGCGCGTCCGCCAGCATCGCGCGCGTCGGCGCGGTGTGGATGACGTTGGCACGGCAATCGGCCTCGCGCAGCCGCTCGTCGATCGCGCCGGCGTTGAACAGCAGCGTGCCGCGCTCGCGCAGGGCGTCGGCGACTTTCAGCAGCGCGTCGGCCGGCAGGTCGGCGATGATGAAGCCGTTGCGCGAGGCGAGCTCGGTCGCGGCCTGCACGGCATCCTCGCCCTCCTTGATACGCCGCTCCTCCAGCGCAAATCGCTGGCCCAGGAATTTGCCGGTGGTGTTGTTGTCGTCGATGGCGAGGCGTGCGCCGGCGACGCCGTCATTCTCCGCGGGCTGCTCGACCAGCGACAGCGTCGATCTGGTGCCGGCGACACCGAGATAGCCGACGCCGATCATGACAGGGTCGGCCGCGAGCGCGCTCGTCGCAGCAAGACCCAGGCCGATCAGGCCGACAAACCATCGGATCATGTTTCCTCCGCGCAACTCCCCGGCTTGACCGCCGATGGAGAATTGTCTCTGCTAAAGCATGACCGATTTGTCAGGCCATGCAACCCCGCATTTCGTCCTCGCGCTGCCACGCCGGGAATCACGATCATGCGAGCGCTGATATGTTTCGTCGCTTTGCTGTTGACGGGCTCGGCCGCATTCGCCGATCCGCCGAAACTCGCCGTGTTCGACTTTGAATTGATCGACACCAGCCTGCCCGGCGAGTTCTATGGCTCCAAGCCCGAGGAGGCGCGGCTCGACCTCATCAGCGAGCAGTTGCGCAAGGCGCTGGTCGAGTCAGGCAGGTTCCAGCTGCTCGATATCGCGCCGATCCGGGATGCGGCCCGTCACGCCAATCTGCAGGCCTGCGGCGGCTGCGACCTGAAGCTTGCCGGGCAGCTGGGTGCCGATTTGGAAATCACCGGCATGGTGCAGAAGGTCTCGAACCTGATCATCAATCTGAACATCTATCTGCGCGACGTGAAGACCGGCAACATGATCACGGCCGCGAGCGCCGACATGCGCGGCAACACGGATGAATCCTGGACGCGCACGATGAGCTATCTGATCCGCAACCGGTTGCTGGCACCGAATTACGGCAAGCCGGAGTAGGTTCTTCTCTCCGCGTGCGCCGCTGCACCCTCTACCCTTGTGGGAGAGGGTGGCTCGCCGCGTAGCGGCGAGACGGGTGAGGGGTCTCTCTCCCCGAGTCTAACTCTCATTCGAATTCGCGGTGAGATACCCCTCATCCGGCGCTTCGCGCCACCTTCTCCCGCAAGGGGAGAAGGAAGAAAGCTCACCCCTTCAATCGCTCCGCATGCCAGTGCAGGTGATCGCCCATGAAGGTCGAGATGAAATAATAGCTGTGGTCGTAGCCCGCCTGCCGTCGCAGCGTTAGCGGGATGTTGGCCTTGGCACAGGCCGCCTGCAGCAATTCAGGACGAAGCTGCTCCTTCAGGAAATTATCAGCCTCGCCGACGTCGACGAGGAAGCCTGAGAACTTCGCGCCGTCCTCGATCAGCGCCACCGTGTCGTGGCTGCGCCAAACGTCCTTGTTGGGGCCGAGATAGCCGGTCAGCGCCTTGATGCCCCAGGGCACAAGCGACGGCGCCACGATCGGTGCGAAGGCGCTGGCCGCGCGAAAACGGTGCGGGTTGCGCAGCGCGACCGTCAGCGCGCCGTGGCCACCCATCGAATGGCCCATCACCGATTGCCGTTTGGCATCGACCGGAAAATTCTCCGCCACGAGTTTTGGCAGTTCGTCGGTGACGTAGCTCCACATGCGATAGTTGCGTGAAAACGGCGCCTCCGTCGCGTCGACATAGAAGCCGGCGCCGAGGCCGAAATCATAGGCATTATTGGCATCGCCCGGCACGTCGGGCCCGCGCGGGCTGGTGTCGGGCGCGACGAAGATCAGGCCGAGCTCGGCGCAGGCTTTGCGGAATTCGCCCTTCTCGGTGACGTTGGCGTGCGTGCAGGTGAGGCCGGAGAGATACCAGACCACGGGCAGCTTGGCGCCCTGCGCGTGCGGGGGAACATAGACCGAGAACGTCATGTCGGTTCCGGTTGCCTGGCTGGCATGGCGATACACGCCCTGCACGCCGCCATAGGATGTATTGGTCGAGACAGTCTGGATCGTCATGCCGTTATGCTCCGTGGCATCAAACCACATCAGGATTGCAACGCTTGTGTGACCGAATTGGTGGCGGCCGTCAGGCCACGCCGCTGTCGATCGCCAGCCGCACCAGCTCGACAGAGGTTTTCACCCCGAGCTTCTGGCGCATGATGGACGAAGTGTTGGCGACAGTCTTGTACGACGATTGCACCAGCCAGGCGATCTCGGAAAGGCTCTTTCCGGCGCTGAGCAGCCGCAAGATCTCCATCTCGCGCGCGTTCAGCTTCGACAGTGGGCTTTGCGCCAGCGCGGGTCCCGCAAAGGCGATGCTGCGCGCGATCGCGCTCGGCAGATAGGTGCCGCCGCCGCCAACGGTGCGGATCGCCTCGACGAGATCGTCGGGGTCGCCGGTCTTGGAGACATAGCCCTTGGCGCCGCACTCGATCGCACGCGCCGCGAAAGCTGGATCGTCGTTCATGCTGAACATGATGATTCGGGCCTCGGGCGCGCGCTCGAGGATGCGGCGCGCGAGCTCGAAGCCGGACACGGTCGGCAGGTTGATGTCGATGATCGAGAGGTCGGGGCGCTCGACGATGAAGACGCACTCGCCGTCTTCGGCGTCGGCGGCCTCCAAAATCTCGATCTCGCCCTCGTCGGCCAGCACGGCACGGCAGCCGGAGGCGACGATAGGATGATCGTCGACGATCAAAATGCGCATAGGCGTTCCTCGCGACAGCGTCTTGGCCTGTTTCGCGCCCGGCCGGGATTGCTGTACGCTTTCGATTAGATATCGGGCGCTTCGCCTCTGTCAACGTTATCGGACAGGCGCAGGCCAATCCTTCGCGGGGCACGGGCGATACCAATGTGGCAAAATCTATCCTTGCGTGGGCGCATCAACCTGCTGCTGGCGCTGCTGCTGGCGCTGGGGCTCGCCGTCAATATCGGCCGCCAGGTCGCGGAAGCCGGGCCGCGCGTGCAAGCCGAGGACCAGAGCGTGATCCGGCTCGCGCGCGAATTCATCGAGATGATCGTGGCGGATCTCAACGAGGCGCCCGATCCGGATGCCAGGCTGAACCAGATCGCACGCGACCTCAGCCGCCTGCGCCATGTCAGCATCGCGCTTCGGGACGAAGCCGGCCATCCGCTGACGCAGCCCCGGACCGACGCCGACGACGACACCCGCGCGCCGCCGGCCTGGTTCGTCAGCCTGGTGCATCCCGAGCAGACCGCGGTGAGCGTACCCGTCTCGATCCATGGCAAGCCGGGTTCGCTGCTGATCACTTCCCATCCCGATGACGAGATCGCCGAGATCTGGGACGCCATCGTGACCCAGCTCGAGGTCGGCTCTGTGATCGCGCTGGCGCTGTTCCTGGTGATGATGAATGTGATCGGCCGGGCACTGGCGCCGCTCCAATCCCTTGCGGATGTCATGGCCGAGCTCGAAGACGGGCGCTATCAGGCGCGCGTCGCGCCGGGCGGGGCGCCGGAGCTCGCCGCGATCTGCACCAAGCTCAACCATCTTGCGGCAACGCTCAGCGAGGCGATCGAGGACAAGCGGCGCCTCGCCGAGCGAACGGTGTCGCTCCAGGACGTCGAGCGCAAGGAGATCGCGCGCGAGCTCCATGACGAGTTCGGGCCATATCTGTTCTCGCTGCGCGCGCATGCCAGCGCGCTGGCGAAGCAGGCGGACGGACGCGCCCCGAGTGCGGAGGCCGTGCGAAAACACGGCAGTGCCATGCTGGAGCAGATCAACGCGCTTCAGCAGTTCAATCGCCGCGTGCTGGAGCGTCTCCGGCCCGTCGGCCTTGCCGAGCTCGGCCTGCGGCAGGCGCTGGAATCGCTGTCGCGGCTGTGGCGGGAGTCGCATCCCGATGTCACCATCGAGACCGCGATCTCGTCGGCGCTTGGCGTCACCGGGGAGACCGCCGACCTCACCATCTACCGCATCGTGCAGGAGGCGCTCACCAACGTGTTCCGCCACGCCGGCGCGACCTCGGTCAATGTCGTCATCGAGCCGGTGGCGCAGGCGGCAAGCGATGGCCGCGGCTGTGCCCGGGTACGGGTGAGCGACAATGGCCGGGGCATGGAGCCGGGCCAGAAGCTCGGCTTCGGCCTCGTCGGCATGCGCGAGCGGATCCTAGCGCTGGGCGGCACGCTCAACGTCGTCTCCGGCGACGGCGGTCTGACGGTCGAAGCGCTGGTTCCGACGGCGGCGGCCTGATCGCGTCGGGAAGAATTCCCGATTTTCTCGGGAAAATTGGTGCGGATACGGCCCGACCTTTTGTGGCTGGCGCACGCGTCCCTGCCGATTACACTCGTCTCGACCAACCGGCGAAAATCAAAACAGCCGGTGGCCACGGATGGGAAGGCTGGGATGGGCGATCGTGTTCGGTTCAAGCGTTTTGGGTTCAAGCCTCTTGGGTTCAAGCGTCGTTTGGTGATGGCCTCGGTTTCGACCGGGCTGGTGTCGGGGTTGATCTTCGCGATCCCGGCGGGGGCCGCGCAGGACGAGGAAACCAACGTCCAGAACCTGCCGCCGGTCGAGGTGACGGCGCCGCCGCCGTCGACGGCGCGGCGCACCGCGTCGTCGCGTCCGGTCGCGCACATCGGGGCACCATCATCCGCCAGCCCCAGGACGCGCCTCTACGTCTATCCGACCGCGCCGGGTACCGGCAGAGGTCTCGACGTCGACAAGGTCCCGTCGGCGATCAACGCCGTCGACGCCAGCCAGATCAAGCGCACCGGCTCGATGAACATCACCGACGCGCTTCGCGACAACATCGCCGGCGTCAACATCAGCGAGGTCACCGGCAATCCATTTCAGCCGGATGTCGAATTCCGCGGCTTCGTTGCCTCGCCGGTGACGGGCACGCCGCAAGGCCTCGCCGTGTATCAGAACGGCGTCCGCATCAACGAAGCCTTCTCCGACGCCGTCAACTGGGACCTGATCCCGACCGCGGCGATCCGGTCGGTGACGCTCGTGACCAACAACCCAGCCTTCGGCCTCAACGCGCTGGGTGGCGCGATCAATTTGCAAATGAAGGATGGTTTCACCTATCAGGGTGCGGAGCTCGATCTCATGGGCGGCTCGTTCGGCCGCATCCAGGGCTCGGCGCAATGGGGCAAGACGGTCGACAAGAACTACGGCGTCTATGCCGCGCTCGAAGGCCTGCACGACAGCGGCTTCCGCAATTTCTCCCAATCGGACGTGCGGCGCTTCTACGGCGATGTCGGCTACAAGGCCGGCGACAGCGAATTCCACGCCAACATGGGCGTCGCCAAGAACGATTTCGGCGCCAGCGCCACCGTTCCCGCCGAGCTGCTCGACAAATATTGGGGCGCGACCTACACGACACCGCAGACCACCTCCAATCGCGTCGGCTATCTCAATCTGACCGGCAAGGTCGATGCGACGCCGACCTGGACGCTCGAAGGCACTGCGCATGTGCGCAGGTACGAGCAGAAGCTCGTCGACGGCAATCCGACCGACGCGCAGGAATGCACCGATGCGGGGCTCGCCGGCCTTCTTTGCTTCGGCGACGGCGCCACACCGGCGAACGGCGTGAACGGCCTGCCGCTTGCCAATCCTTTCGCATCCGGGACCATCCTCGGCGAGATCGACCGCAGCTCGATACGTTCGACCACCTTCGGCGTGTCGGGGCAGGCCACCAATACCGATCAACTGTTCGGCCACGACAACCGCTTCGTGATGGGCGCCACCTATGACGCCAGCGTCACGCGCTATAACGCCACCGCCGAAATCGGCACGATCGGAGAAAACTACGTCGTCAGCGGCAGCGGCCTCTTCCTGGGGCCGACCGGCGTACCTGATACCGTTGCCGGCCCTGTCTCGCTGCGGACCGTCAACCAATATAACGGTCTCTATGCGATGGACACGTTCAATGTCACCGACGCCTTTGCCGTCACCGGCGGCGGCCGGTTCAACGTGGCGCGCATCTCACTGGAGGATCAGCTCGGGGCCGATCTCAACGGGGATCACACCTTCACCCGTTTCAATCCGGTGATCGGCGGCACCTACAAGCTCACGCCGGGGTTGACGGCCTATGCCGGCTATTCCGAGGCCAACCGCGTTCCGACGCCGCTCGAGCTCGGCTGCTCCGATCCTGCCCGTCCCTGTCTCATCGCCGCGTTTCTCGTCTCCGATCCGCCATTGAAGCAGGTCGTGTCCAAGACCGTGGAAGCGGGCCTGCGCGGCAGCAGGGAGCTGAACATCGGCACGCTCGGCTGGAAAATCGGCGGCTTCCGCGCCACCAATTACGACGACATCGTCGCGATCCCCGTGCCCGGCCGCACCGGCTTTGGCTATTTCTCCAATGTCGGCCGCACCCGGCGGCAAGGCCTCGAGGCCGAAATCAACATCAAATCGCCGACGGTTCAATTCCAGGCGAGCTACGCTTTCGTCGACGCGCGCTTCCTCGACGCGTTGTCCATCGGCTCCAACAGCCCGTTCGCCGATGGCGACGGCAACATCCAGGTCTCGCCCGGCAACCAGCTCCCCGCGATCCCGCGCCATCGCGTCAAGGTCGGTGTCGACTATGCGGTCACCGACGTCTGGAAGGTCGGCGGCAACGCGCTGTTCGTCTCCAGCCAATATCTGGTCGGCGACGAGTCCAACCAATATGCGAAGCTGCCGTCCTACACCGTGTTCAACCTGCACACGTCCTACCAGGTGACCAAGAACTTCCAGCTCTACGGCAAGATCGACAATATCTTCGACAAGCGCTACGCGACCTATGGACAGTTCTTCGATCGCGAAGCCGTGCCCAACTTCACCAATGGCGGTGCCGAGTTCACCGACCCGCGCTCGCTCAGCCCTGCAAGGCCGCGCGCCTTCTATGCGGGAATGCGGGTGACGTTCTGATCTGGCTCTGAAGCCCGGTCCATATGGGATGGCGAGGAGGCCGGTTTGCGCCGGCGCGGCGTGCCGCCACGGGTGTGTTCTACCTCAAGCCGATTGACTCATTGTTCATGTTTTGTTCTTATGCTGCTCGTCCAGCCAAGGGAGCGAGCCATGGACAACCGCATCAACGAAATTCGCAGGATCATCAGGGCGTTACGCGTCAGCATGCGTGAGGCCGAGGCGATCATGCATGAGCAGATCAACAGGGACGAGGACTGCAGCTTCGTCGCAGGCGAAGTCATGAAGATGCGCACGGTGATGAGCGGGCTCGTTCAGGAGCGGGCCGCGCTGGGAGACACGGACCCAATCGTCGTCGCCAGCCTCTTCGTTCCCCGCCGTCGGCCGATGCCATCGCGCGTCGGTGTCGAGAAGCGCCGTCTTGTTCCGCCGCGAGAGATGGCACGGGCATGAAGGGGGAGAGGCCGACCTACTTCTCCGACATGCAGGAGCCGCCGGAATTTCTGAAGGCGCTTCATCATGCGCGGCGCCTGTCCTGTCTGGAGGGTTGGTGCCGCATGCACATCGAGGCCATCCAGGTTGCGATTGATCAGTACGCGGAAGCGGCTCTCGGTAACCGGGAGTTCTTCCTCAACAAGCCGCACAGCATCGGCGAGAGCCGGAGAAGCGGTGATGTGCCGTAACAGCGGCGCATGTCGGCGTATCGACCTTCGAAAGGTCCGATGATCCCGCGCGCCGGCGAAGCTCGGGGTCGCGGTGTTTTTACCGATCGGAAACCATAGCGAATGATCCTAAAATTGTAACGAAACGACTTGGCTGTATCGGCGTCGATCTGTCGGAGGGCCCGTCCGATGACAGAGCACCAGTTGAGAGAGCAGGAATTCCAGATCGCGCGTTACAGGCGTTTGGAGCGCGAAGTGACCGATCCACTTGCCGCGTGTCTGCTTCACAGCATCATTGAAGACCTGGAAGCCGAGCTGCGCAGGGATAGCCCGGATTGGCATGGGCCGCGCGATTAACGCTTTGTTAGCGCTGATCGTGTCGATGATGCGCGAGGGAATACCGGGAGACTGCTCCCATGTTGAAGGACGGCACCTACGCCGCTTGGTACAAGACGCCGCTCGATCAGGGGACCGGGATCGTCCATATCGCGGACGGACAGATCTGGGGCTGCGACAGCCTGATGACCTATCACGGCTCTTGCAAGGTCGACGGCGATCGCTTCACCGCCACCGTGTCGACGAAGCGCCATACCGACGGACGCGCAACGGTGTTCGGCGTCGACGATGAGCTCACGCTGGATATCGAGGGAAACTGCCCGGGCAAGGTCGCGACCTACACGGCGATAGCAGCGCAAGTGCCGGGAATGATCCTCCAGGGTACGCTGATCCTGACGGAACAGCAGACCCCCGCACCCGAACAAGCCCGGCAGATACCGCCGTTCAATCCCGACAAGCTGCCAAAGTTGCCGAAGCGCTCACGCTGAGCGAGGGAGCCGCCGTCATCGAGCAGTTCACTGCGAATACGAAAGCTGATCTTCCGTGACGACTCGCTCGATTTTCTCAGACTTGCACTTGATGCGGTATCGGAGACGTCCATCGGCCTCGATAGGCATATGCTGGACGATGGTGTAAATCATCGGTGGCTCGGTTGCGGCACGTCCTTGTGGGCCTTGGGGCTGGTGGCGAACGTCTTCATTCAGCTTGTAGGCATACGACATATATCTACCTCGAATTCACAGTGGCTCTGACGCTGGGTCAGTCGTTGTATCCCTGGCAGGACAGGCACTTGGTCAAGCGGAAGAGGTGACCACAGTCTCACGCGGTCAAACCGCGTCATAGTCAGTCGTTCTCTTGCTTGACCGGTGCAGACAGACAATCGCCCAGAGCGGAGCGGCGATGGTTGCACCATACGCCATATTTTCGGACTTTGGTCGTAATTTCCGAGCCGTTTATGGCATTCTGTGAGCCTACGGGCCCTCGTTTCGAGAGGAACTGACAACTTCCTCGCCGGATTGGGCTGGTATTTCGGCTTTGGGGTAGCTCTGCCGACAATTGCCGTGGCCCCTTTCGGACAACTTTGTCGCATTCTGCAATCCTGCATCCTCGGCCCTCGGCTCGCCCGCTTCTCAAACGACCCGCGATTCGCCATGGTGCCGCCGCAAGAGCATCACCGGAGCACTATCAATGTCGGACAAGGTCTCGCGTCGCCAGTTCGCCACGCTGGCAGGATTGTCCGCAGCCGGAATCGCCAATCCTCTCGAGGTCGCGGACGCCAAGCCCGCATCGCCGCCGCGGAGCGTGGACGGCTTTCCGGCGGGCTTTGTCTGGGGCACGGCGACCTCGTCCTATCAGGTCGAGGGCGCAGTCAACGAGGACGGGCGAGGGGCCTCGATCTGGGACAAGTTCGTCCGCATCCCCGGCAAGATCGAGGACGGCTCGACCGGCGATCGCGCCAACGAGCACTATCACCGCTACAAGGAAGACATCGCGCTCATCAGGGAACTCGGCTGCAAGGCCTATCGCTTCTCGGTAGCCTGGCCGCGGCTGTTTCCGGACGGCGACGGCAAACCCAACCCGAAGGGGCTCGACTTCTACAATCGCCTGGTCGACGAGCTCCTCAAGAACGGCATCGAGCCGTGGCTGACGCTCTATCATTGGGACCTGCCGCAATCGCTCCAGGACCGGTTTGGCGGCTGGCGCTCGACGGAGACCTGCAAGATCTTCGGTGATTACGCGGCCTATGTCGCCGGGCACCTGACCGATCGCGTCAAGAACGTCTTCACACTGAACGAGAGCGGTCGGTTCGTCCATTTCGGCTACGGCATCGGCATCGACGCGCCCGGCGTGACACTGCCACAAGCCGAGGTCAACCAGATCAGGCACAATAGCGCACTCGCGCACGGGCTCGCGGTGCAGGCGGTACGCGCCCATGGCCGCCGCGGCACCAGGGTGGGGCCGGCCGAGAACATCGATGCCTGCGCGCCCGCGATCGACACGCCGGAGAACGTCCGTGCCGCCGAGATCGCGCTGCGCGAGATGAACGCCGGCTATCTCAACGTCATCATGACGGGCCAGTATACCGACGCCTTCCTGAAGTTCGCGGGGCGCGACGCGCCGAAATACACCGATGCCGAGCTGAAGATCATATCTTCGCCGGTCGATTTCCTCGGCCTCAACATCTACGCGCCGCAGAACTACGTGGTGGCGTCCGACCAGGGCGCGGGCTTCATGCCGCTGCCGATCCCGAAATCGTTCCCGCACATGAATTCGGACTGGCTGCGCGTCGGCCCCGAGACGATCTACTGGGTGCCGAAGCTGGCGGCGAAGATCTGGAAGACGGATGCGATCTATATCAGCGAGAACGGCACCTCCGGCGAAGACGTCGTGACGCCCGACGGCAAGATCTACGACACCGACCGCATCATGTATCTGCGCAACTACCTCGCTCAGCTCCAGCGCGCCACCGCCGAAGGCGTGCCGGTGCGCGGCTACTTCCTCTGGAGCCTGATGGACAATTTCGAATGGGTGTTCGGGCTCAACAAGCGCTTTGGGCTCTACCACGTCAATTTCGACACCCAGGTGCGTACGCCGAAGCTCAGCGCCAGCTTCTATCGCAACGTGATCGCGAAGAACGCGGCGGGGGCGTAGCGGCGTCTCTTCGCCTCTCCCCGCTTGCGGGGAGAGGCCGGATTTTACGCGCAGCGGAAAATCCGGGTGAGGGGGAGTCTCCGCGAGTCCGTCTGTCACCGTCTTTGTTGAGGCAGCCCCTCACCCCAACCCTCTCCCCGTAAGAACGGGGAGAGGGAGTGCAGCGCCGCGCATTGACTCCACTCTCTGCCTTATTCAAAACCGTCCTCAACCACTCATAACAAGAGGACACGCCAATGACCGATGCACTCATCATCGATGCCTGCCGGACCCCACGGGGCGTCGGCAAGGCCGGCAAGGGCGCACTCTCGGGCATTCATCCGCAGCAGCTGGGAGCAACCGTGCTGCACGCGCTCGCGACGCGCACCGGCATCGACACCGCCGATGTCGACGACATCGTCTGGGGCTGCAGCGCGCAGGTCGCAACGCAAGGCGGCGATCTCGGCCGCATGTCGGCGCTGGATGCCGGCTACGACGTACGCGCCAGTGCCGTGACGCTCGACCGCTTCTGCGGCTCCGGCATCACCAGCGTCAACATGGCCGCAAGCTCGATCATGGCGGGCGCGGAAGATCTCGTCGTCGCCGGCGGCTGCGAGATGATGTCGATGGAAGGGCGTCGCGGCGCCGGTCCGATGATGATGGACAACGGCAATCTGCGCCTGCGTGCGCGGCATCCGCAGTCGCATCAGGGCGTCTGCGCCGACGCGATCGCAACGCTGGAAGGCATCACGCGAAGGGACGTCGACGCGCTCGGCCTCGAAAGCCAGAAGCGCGCAGCCTTTGCGATCGCGAATGGCCACTTCAAGAACAGCCTCGTGCCGGTGCATCGCGAGGACGGCAGCCTCGCGCTCGACCATGAAGAATATCCGCGGCCGCAGACCACGATGGAAGGGTTGAGCGCTTTGAAGCCCGCATTCCCCGCGGTCGCCGACCATGCGCTCGACGACAAGGGCACGACCTATCGCGGCCTGATCCTGCAGAAGTACCCCGAACTCGAGATCGACTTCATGCACCACGCCGGCAATTCGTCCGGCGTCGTCGACGGCGCCGCCGCGATCCTTCTGGCTTCGCCCGCTTACGCCAGGGCGCACGGCCTGAAGCCGCGCGCCCGCGTCGTTGCGATGGCCAACATGGGGGACTCGCCGACCTTGATGCTGAACGCGCCGGTGCCGGCGACGCGCAAGGTGCTGGCGAAAGCGGGGCTGACCATCGACGACATCGACCTGTTCGAGATCAACGAGGCCTTTGCCGTGGTGGCGGAAAAATACATCCGCGACCTCAAGCTCGATCGCGCCAAGGTCAACGTGAACGGCGGCTCGATCGCACTCGGCCACCCCATCGGCGCCACCGGCTCGATCCTGATCGGCACCCTGCTCGACGAGCTCGAACGGCGCGACTTGAAGCGCGGTCTCGTCACCATGTGCGCGGCTGGTGGCATGGCCCCGGCCATCATCATCGAACGTATCTAGCGCGAGCGAAGCTCGTCGCGCTCTATAAAAATAAGGGAGAGAAAGTACCCGCGACCGCCGCATCACGACGATCTAGCCCTATTTTCCAGGGTGAATCGCGACCGGCCTTTCACAAAGAGGCCGGTCGTCGCTTGTCGAAAGCATCGAATCAGCTTTAGCAAGGCTGCGTGCGGGCCTTTGAAACAAGGTAAAATCCGCTGCCTGAGGCTTCTTCCGTTCCGGAAGTGGCTAAAATGCAGGGTTTTTTGCCACAGAGGGCCAAAAAAGCTCGTAAAACCCCGACAAAACTGTGCAGAAGGCTATAGGCCTTCACCGGTTGGTCTAATATGCAGCCGTCAACGAATCAGAGGAGACACGATGGCCACCCAAATGTCGAAATCGCAGCTGATCGAAAAGATCGCGACCACCACCGAGCTTTCCAAGCGTGACGTCAAGAGCGTCATGGAGACGCTGACCGACGTCGGTCACAAGGAGCTCAAGAAGAACGGCCTGTTCCTGGTGCCGGGCTTCGCCAAGTTCGTGGTCATCAAGAAGCCCGCGACCAAGGCGCGCAAGGGCACCAACCCGTTCACGGGCGAAGAGATGATGTTCAAGGCCAAGCCGGCCCGGAAGATCGTCCGCGCCCGCCCGGTCAAGGCCGCCAAGGACGCCGTGGGCTAACAACGCAAAGGCCCCCTCGCATAGGAGGGGGCCTTTTGTTCGGGGCTGTCGCGAGGACTTGAGACGGAGGGCTCAACCCTTGCGGCGCTTCGCGCGAACCGGGACCGGCTGAAGCCGCGGTCCTGATGCCGCCAGCGCATCGCGAACCCCGTCGATGGCGCGATCCAGCAACTGGCGCAGCCGTTGCGTTGTCCGCGATCGCTTCGCTCTTTCCAGCAGTTTCTTCATCGCATTCACTCCGCCGCTTCGACCTTGGCCTCGATCTTGGCTTCGACTTTGGCCTCGGCCGGCTCGAGCGCCGCGGCGATGGCTTCGTCGACGCGCTCCAGCCAGATGAATTCGAGGCTGTCCCGCGCGCTCTTCGGGATGTCGTCGTAGTCCCGCTTGTTGCGCGCCGGCAGCATCACCCGCTTCAGGCCCGCGGCCGCAGCCGCCACCACCTTCTCCTTGATGCCACCGACCGGCAGCACCAGGCCGCGCAGCGAGATCTCGCCGGTCATGGCGGTGTCGCTGCGCACCGTGCGATTGGTGAGCAGGGACGTCAGCGCCGTGAACATCGCGACCCCCGCACTCGGCCCGTCCTTCGGGGTCGCGCCTGCGGGCACGTGAACGTGGATGTCGCTCTTTTCGAACAGCTGCGGATCTATGCCGAGCTGCGTGGCCTTGCTCTTCACCAGCGTCATCGCAGCCTGCACGCTCTCGCGCATGACCTCGCCGAGCTGGCCGGTCAGGATCATCCCGCCGCGACCGGATACCCGCGAGGCCTCGATGAACAGGATGTCGCCGCCGACCGGCGTCCAGGCAAGGCCGGTGGCCACGCCTGGAATGCTGGTGCGCTGTGCGATCTCACCTTCGAAGCGCGGCTGGCCGAGCACGGTGCCGATATCCTTCGGCGTCACGACGACCTTGACAGCCGTGCCCTCGGCGACCTGCACCGCGGCATGCCGGAACAGTTTGCCGATCTCGCGCTCGAGGTTACGTACGCCGGCTTCGCGGGTGTAGCCCTTGACGACCAGCTGCAGCGCCTCCGGCTCGATCTCGGCCTGCTCGGCCGTCAAGCCATTGGCCTCGAGCTGCCGCCGCACCAGGTAGCGCTTCGCGATCTCCAGCTTCTCTTCCTGGGTGTAGCCGGCGAGGCTGATCAGCTCCATGCGATCCAGCAGCGGACCCGGGATCTGGTCCAGCATGTTGGCGGTCGCGATGAACACCACGCGCGACAGGTCGAAGGGCACGCCCAGGTAATTATCCCGGAACGTCCCGTTCTGCTCGGGGTCAAGCACCTCCAGCATTGCTGCGGAAGGATCGCCCTGCACGCCGCGGCCCATCTTGTCGATCTCGTCCAGCATCATGACGCAATTCCGGGTGCCGGCCTTCTTGATGCCCTGGATGATGTTGCCGGGCAGCGCGCCGATATAGGTGCGCCGGTGGCCGCGGATCTCAGCCTCGTCATGCACGCCGCCGAGACTGACGCGCACGAAGGGACGGTCCATCGCGCGTGCGATGGATTGGCCGAGCGAGGTCTTGCCGACGCCGGGCGGTCCGACGAAGCACAGGATCGGCGCCTTGCCCTGCGGCGCCAGCTTGCGCACCGCCAGATATTCGATGATCCGGCTCTTGATCTTCTCCAGGCCAAAGTGGTCGGCATCGAGGATGCGGCGCGCTTCCTTGATGTCGATCGGCTTCTCCGCGGGCAGCGCCCATGGCAGCTCGATCAGCCAGTCCAGGTAAGTGCGGACCATGCCGGCCTCGCCGGCGGCCTCCGGCATGCGCTCGTAGCGGCGCAGCTCCTTCTTCGCATGCGCGTCGGCCTCGGGCGGCATGTTGGCCTTGGCGATGGCAGCGGTCAGCTCGGCGACCTCGGCCGCCTTGCCGTCGCCTTCGCCGAGCTGGCGCTGGATGGTCGCCATCTGCTCGCGCAGGATCGCCTCGCGCTGCCGCTCGTCGAAGCTGGCGCGGGTCTGCTGGCCGATCTCGTTGCTGATGCGCAGCACCTCCAGCCGTTCGGCCAGATGCTTCGACACCTTCTCGACGCGCAAGGCGAGGTCGATGGTCTCCAGCACCTCCTGCTTGTCCTGCGGCTTGATGTCCATGAACGAGGTCGCCAGGTCCGCCAGCGCCCCGGGCGCAGTGGTGCCCTGGAACATCGCGATCAGCTCCGGCGGCGCCTGCGGCAGCAGCTCGATCGCCTCGATGGCCTGACGCTGCAGGTTCAGCCCGCGGGCCTCGATCTCGGGCGTGCTCGTGGTCGGCTCCGGAATCTGCTGGATCCGCGCAGCCGGGAACGGCGTCCCCGGCAGGAAGTCGAGGATGCGCGCGCGCTGCACGCCCTGGCAGACGATGTGATGGGTGCCGTCGGGCGCGGTGATGTAGCGCACAATGTTGGCGATGGTCGCGACCCGATAGAGGTCGTCCGGACCGGGCTCCTCGGTCTCGGGGCTGCGTTGCAGGACGATGCCGACCGGCCGCTGCTCGCGCAGCGCCTGTTGCGCGGCGGCGACGGACTTTGGTCGCGCGATCGCGATCGGCGCGATGGCGCCGGGGAACAGCACCATTTCGCGCACGGGAATGATGATCAGCGCGTCTTCGGGAATCTTCACGTCGGAATTGCTCTGGGGATTGGTCGGTGCGGTATTCATACGTTCGGTGGCCATGATCGACCTCAGGATTTGGCGAGGCGCAGCGCGACGCAGCCGTCCATCACGAAGCGGCTGATGGCGTAGCGGCCAACGGGCAATGCAATGCGGCGCTCAAAACGCCCCTGCGGCAGTTCGAGCCGGTGGATGCGGGCGTTGCGAAGCTCCGGCGGAAGGGTGCGCTGGCCGGAGATGACAAGCACGCCGTCATGGATGACAGTCTCGACATTGTCGGGATTGACGCCGGGAAGCGCGACCAGGATCAGGAGCTCATGCTCGGTTTCGAGCACGTCGATCGGCGGCTCCCAGCAGGCTTCCTGGCGGCCGAACTGCTGGCGCAGCCGTTCGGCGCGGGTCAGCGAGTCCAGGGCTTCGGACAGCATCCAGTCGAGGGGATTTTTGGGTTGCATGATGCGGGCTCGGCGGTGGGGAACGCTGAATATGGGGCCGGTTCCCGAGAATTCCAGCCCGGCGGCGCGCAGGTGCCATGCGGATCGTGCGATCCGAAAACACAAGCGCCGCGGCCTTCCGGCCGCGGCGTTTCGTCGTCACGCCACGTGGGGCTCAGGCCGCCTGGCGGTATTCCTCTTCCGCCTCGAGGTTGATCACGGACGTCGCGAGCTCCGTCAGGGTGTGATCGGTCGCCTCTTCCTCGTCCAGCGTCGCCTGCAGCAGCTTTGCCGCGTCCTGCATGCCGAGCTCCTCGGCCCAGGTGCGCAGCGTGCCGTAGCGGGAGATTTCGTAGTGCTCGACCGCCTGCGCGGCTGCGAGCAGGCCGGCGTCGAGCGCAGGAGCGTTCTTGAACTCCTTCATGATCTCGGCGCCTTCATCGGTGATGCCGTTGATCGCCTCGCAAGGCTTGCCGCGAGCCGGCTTGCCCAGCATCTTGAAGATCTGGTCCAGACGTTTGACCTGGCCCTGGGTCTCGCGCAGATGCTTGTTGAAAGCCGCCGCGAGCTCCTTCGAGTTGGCAGCCTTGGCCATCTTGGGCAAGGTCTTGATGATCTTGTTCTCGGCGAAATAGATGTCCTTGAGCGTCTCCAGGAATAGGTCGCTCAACATCTTCGGCGCCTGACGGGCGCGGCCCGTCGACGATTTCTTGGTTGTGCGCTTCTTTGCTTTCTTGGCCATACATCCTCCTGTCGAGGTGAACGGGAAGGCCCCGCCTTCCTCTATCCTCGGGCGATCAAGACTCTGCGCGGCCAAAGGTTCCCAATATGCAACGCAGTGTGGATTAACCCGGCCGTTTGTACGGATCGTCCTGCCGCTGTCGCGCTTCCGTCGCGCGATCGAGGCGTGCGCGCTCGCTGCGACGGAGGTGACCGGCCTTCATGACGCCGTAGACGAGGGCGCCGCCGAGCACGAACGCGCCGATGAACCAGAGCCAAAGCATCTGGCTCGAGGCGTGGCCCAGCAACATGCTAACTCCGCTGTCGCTCATAGATGATCTCCACCATGTCCCTTGCGGTCATGGTCAGCTAAGTCGGATGGCGGAAGGTCGTTCCTCAACCAGCCCTCCTCGCATCCGACGCCTCACACTGGATTGGCGACAGGCTGCCGCACCGCTGTCCCTTTCGGCTCGCCCGCCCGTGCGGTGAAGTCGCCGGCCTCGGTTGAGGTCCGCAGCCATTTCGTCACATCCCCGATCGCGTCCCGGGGCGATCGGCCGAATTTCCTCAAGCCCCGGAAATATTCCAGCTGAAGATGGGCCGACGTGCCGCGCTTGGGGATGGTCTTGAGATGCTGGATATCGTCCTCGATGCGAAGATGCGCGATGTCGGGCGCCAGCATGGCGATCACCGTTTCCAGCCAGGTCCTGAACGAGACCGGCTCGAACGACACCAGATCGATATACGTCCCGTCGGTTCCGTAGCGCTGGGCACGCCAGCGGTTCTCCTCGATCAGCGCGCGGTGCACGGCCGAATACGTGGCGTTCAGATCCGGATGGTGCACGGCGTGCCTGACCAGCGCGCGAAACAGCGCCGCGATCGCCACCGAATCGGCAATTGCCGTGCAGCAGTCGGTGATGCGCAGCTCCAGGGTCGGATGTTGGAGCGAAGGCCGGAGCGCCCACCACACATAAGTGGCGTTGGGGACGATACCTGCATCGACCAGGGTTCTCACATAGGTCTCGTATTCCGCGAGGTTGCGAAACATCTCGGGAAAGCCGGTCCGGGGCAGGGCGTCATTTGCGGCATTGCGGTAGCCGAGCAATCCGGTGGGGTAGCCGCACCAGAACGGCGACGAGGTCGACAGCGCCAGCAGCAGCGGCAGGAACGGGACCAGGCGGTGCATGATCTCGACCCGGTGGTCCGGCTCGGGCACCTCGACGTGGACGTGCAGCCCGCTGATCGGATTGCCGAGCCCGACCATCCCGAGGTCGTTGATGACCTTGCTGTAGCGGCGCTTGCGCGTCATGCGCTGCTGCTGGGGTTGAGCCAACGGATGCGTCCCCGCCGCGACGATACCGACCCCGTGCTCCTTGCCGACCTCGGCCAGAACCGCGCGGTAGTGCGCGAGCTCGGCGATGGCATCGGCTGAAGTCGCCAATGGCGGCGTCGCCACTTCGATCTGCGATTGCAGGATCTCGGTGGTCAGCCGCTCCCCGAGGCGTTTCTGGGCCGCTGCCATATAGGATTTGGGCAGCTCGGACTTCGGTGCCGCCGATTGGCGGCTGACCAGAAAATATTCCTCCTCGATGCCGAAGCGATAACGGTGCATGACCTACGCTGCCCCTTGCGCCTTCGCATGCTGACGAACCGCGTCTCCGAAGGCAGAGAGAATGCGGGCCGACGCATGGTCGGAGCTCGCCCAATAATCGGGATGAAAGAGGGTGCCGAGCGCAAAAGCGCCCGCGCCTTCGACGCTGACGGCCTCGACCGAGCCGTCTTCGGCGACGGCCTCCGCCACCAGACCCGGTGCGAGATCGTCGATCAGGAAGCTGTGCAGCGAATTGACGGTGATGGCATCTGAGCCGCAGATCTGTTGCAACACGCCACTCTTGCGCAGCGTCACTTTTTGCCGCAGCCGATAGCGGGCATCCTCATTGTCCGCCTCGGGCGTGCCGTGGCGTTTGTCCTCCGGCAAACCGTCTGGCTCCTTCGCCAGCGTGCCGCCAAAGGCGACGTTGAGCTCCTGGATTCCGCGGCAGACGAACAGGGCGGGAATGCCGCGCGCTAGCGCGCGCGGAATCAGGCGAAGCGCGACCTCGTCGCGGAATTCATCAAACGGACCATCACGCGCTTCGTCGGCTGTTTGTCCGTAGCGGGAAGGATGGACGTTGGTCTGTCCACCGCCGATGAAGAGGCCGTCGAGGCCGTCGAGATACGCATCGACATCTGCTTCGGGGGCCGCGGGCAAGACCCGCGGCACGGCGCCAGCGACGAGGCCGACGGCGTTGACGCAGACCAAGGCGACGGAGGCAAGCTGCTCGCCGCGCGCAACGATGGAATCCGAGAGGATGCCGACCTGCGGCGCCCCGCTGCGGGCTTGCCACTGGCCTTGCGATGTGGTGAGCCGCCATTGCTGAAGGCCGTAGGCGACTGCGTCCGCGGCGCTGCCGAATTGGTGAATGGCGGCCTTGAGTTCTCTGACGTTTGTCCCTAATCGAAGCGCCCAGCGGCTGCAGGAAATGGGATCGTGCGGATCAATTCTGGAACGGGGCTCGTGCAATTGTCTGTGCTGCTTCTGCTCGGATATTGATGATCAGTGAAACGGCAATCCTGCAGAATGGTTGCTTCGCGATTGAGCTCGTTGATCTTTTTGACCCGACACTGAACTAACTTTTGTTATTGCGACGTGCTTGGGCCGTCAGACCGGAAGAGGCGCCATGATCGATTTCACCCTGTCCGCGTTCGTGACGCTGCTGCTCGTGGTCGATCCCGTGGGCCTTGCTCCCGCCTTCCTCGCCGCGACCGGAGGCATGCCAGACAAGACCAAACGCACCATCGCGCTGCGCGCGCCGCTGATTGCGGCGTCGATCCTGGTGGTGATCGCCCTGATCGGAAACTGGCTGCTGCGCCAGCTCGGGATCGGCATCCCCGCCTTCCAGATCGCCGGCGGACTGCTGCTGTTCGGCGTGTCCTACCAGATGATCTTCGGCGACCGTCCGCATCGCGAGGCCCGCGAGGCCGACAAGGCGAGCTCCGAGCATGCCTCCGACGTCGCGGTATTCCCGCTGGCGATCCCGATGATGGCCGGTCCCGGCGCGATCGCAACCACGCTGCTCCTGACGGGCGATGCCGGCTACGGGCCGAGGCTCGCGATCATCATCGCGGTCGTGCTCTCCGTGTGCCTGCTTTGCATGCTCTGCTTTGTCTCCGCGAACATGATCGCGCGGAGCCTTGGGCGCACCGGCAACGCCGTCCTCTCGCGCGTGCTCGGCATGCTGCTCGCGGCCTATTCGGTGCAGTTCGTGATCAACGGGATCGCGGCGGTCCGGGCGAGCTTGCTGTAGAGCTGCGGCAATCAGTTAATGCGTTGATTTTCATGTTTATTTCATGATGCCATGAGGCGGCCGGCGGGATCGCGCGTGATCCGGTCCGCTTTCTCTTGCGCTGCCATATGGCTTGACGTACTCCCCGTCTGACAGGCGCCCATCGTCAGGAAATCGAGATGTCGATGACAGCGGACGAGCTCGACAAGAGACAGGCCATCATCGACGCCTGCCGCCGCATGAACGCGCTCGGCATCAACCAGGGCACCTCGGGCAATATCAGCGTCCGGCATGTGGACGGGCTTCTGGTGACCCCGACCAGTGTGCCCTATGACGCCATGACGCCGGACCAGATCGTGTTCATGACGATGGACGGCTCGCACGCGCCCGCTCAGAAGCCGTCCAGCGAGTGGCGCTTCCACCTCGACATCCTGAAGGCCCGGCCAGACGTCAACGCCGTCGTCCACGCCCATCCGACCTATTGCACTATCCTGGCGATCATGGGCCTGGAGATCCCGCCCGTGCACTACATGATCGCAGCCGCCGGCGGCGACAGCATCCGCTGCGCGCCCTATGCCACCTTCGGAACGATGGAGCTGTCCGAACATGCAGTGCGGGCGCTGGAGGGCAGGCTTGCCTGCCTGCTCGACCATCACGGCATGATCGCGATCGGGAAGTCGCTGGACAAGGCGATGTGGCTCGCCGTCGAGGTCGAGACGCTGGCGCGGCAATATCACGGCTGTCTCCAGATCGGAGAGCCGCCGCTGCTGTCGAGCGCCGAGATCGAGCGGGTCCGCCAGCGCATGTCCGGCTACGGCATGGCGGAAGGGTAGGGCGGACAGAAAGTGTTCCTGCGGATCAGACATCTCGCCGACCGCAAGGGGACGAACCGCGTCATGGTTCGGCTGCGGGCGCTGCTGCGCAGCAACGAATTCTATCTGATCCCGCTGGCGCTGGTGATCGGCACGCTTGCCGGCGCCATCGTGACGCTGATGGCCGAGATTGCGCAGATTGCCCATATGGTGATCTACGGCATTCCCATCGACGTCCGCCTGTCCGCCAATACCAGCGTCAGTCCCTGGGCCGCGCTGATCGCGCCCGCGCTGGGCGGATTGGCGCTCGGTATCATGGAGTGGTGGCGCCGACGGCTGAAGCTCTCCAGCGCGGTCGATCCGATCGAGGCGAACGCGCTGCGTGGTGGCAATCTGTCGATGCGCGACAGCGTGGTGGTGTCCAGCCAGACCTTGATCTCGAACGGTTGCGGCGCCTCCGTCGGCCTCGAGGCCGGCTATACCCAGATCGGCTCGGGCATTGCCTCGCTGCTCGGCAAGTTTTTCAATCTGCGCCGCAACGATCTGCGTCTGATCGTCGGCTGCGGCGCCGCCGCGGCGATCGCGGCGGCCTTCGGTGCACCGATCACAGGCGCCTTCTACGCCTGCGAGCTGATCGTCGGCGTCTATTCGGTCGGCAGCGCCGCGCCGATCCTCGCCGCCTCGCTCGCCGGTGCGCTGACCGCGCAATGGCTCGGCGGCGCGCCATACTCGCTCGAAATCCCCAAGGTCAGCGCCGTCGGCGTCGAGCAATATCTGGCGCTGATCGGGCTTGCGCTCGTCACCAGCGGCGTCGGCATCGCCGTGATGCGCTCGTCCTCGATGTTCGAGCGCCTGTTCAAATGGCTGCCGGTCTGGCTGCGCCCGGTGATCGGCGGCCTGATCGTCGGCGGCTTTGCGATTGTCACGCCGCAGGTGCTGGCGGCCGGTCACGGCGCGATGGTGCTCGATCTCTTTCACGACATGACGATCGGCCTGATCGCGCTGATCATCGCCTTGAAGGTGACGGCCTGCCTGATCTCGCTCGCCTCCGGCTTCCGCGGCGGGCTGTTCTTTGCCTCGCTGTTCGTCGGTAGCCTGATCGGAAAGTTCTTTTCCGCGGTGCTGCTCTTGATCAGCCCCAACTTCGTGATCGATCCGCTGGTCGCGATGCTGACGGGCATGGCGACGCTCGGCGTCGCCATCGTCGGCGGTCCCTTGACGATGTCGTTCCTCGTGCTCGAGATGACCCGCAACGTCGATGTCACCGCCGTGGTGCTCGCCGGCTGCATCGTCACCTCGATCTGCGTCCGCTTTATGTTCGGCCACTCCTTCTCGACCTGGCGCCTGCATCTGCGCGGCGAGACCATCCGCAGCGCCAACGACGTCGGCTGGCTGCGCAACCTCACCGTCGAGCGGCTGATGCGCTCCGATGTCGGCAAGGTGCCGTCGACCACGACGATCGCCGCGGTCCGTCGCGAATTCGTGCTGGGATCGCGGCCCGGGATCGTCATCGTCAACAATGCGGACGAATATGTCGGCCTCGTCCTGCTGCCGGACCTGTTCTCCGGCGATCTCGACACCATCGCCGACGAGATCCAGGTGATCGAGCTCGCGCGCCTGACCGAGATCGTGCTGATCCCGGAGATGAACGTGAAGTCGGCCATGGCGGTGTTCGACGAGGCGGAGGCCGAGATGCTGGCGGTGGTCGATTCCACCGACAGCCGCAAGGTGGTCGGCTTCCTCACCGAGACCTTCGCCCGGCGTCGCTATGTCGAGGAGATCGACAAGGCGACGCGTGGCGTGCTCGGGGCGTTGTCGTAAGGTCACGCGGAAGCGGGACGGCGGGCGTCATGCGCCGCCGTCCGCGCCGGCTATCGGGCCGGTTGGGAGGGAGCAGCAACGACGCTCGCCACGATCCGGCGGACCAGTGGCAGCACCATCAGCAGCGTCGGAAACGCGACGAGCCATGACAGCGCCCAGGCGCCCGGCCAGGTCGCGAGAAATGCCGGCGTTGCGCCGAGGCTTCGAAGCGTGGAAATGACCGACACCACGGCCGTCATGAGGATGGACAGCACGAATGGCATCACGATCGGCGCATAGCGCGCCGGCAGTTTGCGAACCGCAATCATCTGGTTTCTCTTTGGAATAGGACGCGTCAGTCACGGTGAACCCAAGAATGGCATCGATCCCGACAGCGTCGGTTGATGCGTTGGTTCACGTAAAACGCTTACGGCGACCGAAAAACGGTGCGTCTGTTCATTATCCGCTCATGTTGGATGGTTCAAGCTGGATCTGGACGTTCGGTTTACAAACGTTCGAAGCGTGGCAGATTGCCGCGATCCTGAAACCATTTCAGTGGTTTGCGCATTAAGTCTTGTTTGATTGTGTCGCTTTGAGCGAGAACAGGGAAGGTCAAGATGAATAAGGGACCGATGATTTCTGCAGCCGGCCGCAACGTTGCGTTGGCAGCTTTCGCAAGTCTTGTTCTGATTACGGCTTCGATCACCCCTTCGGCTGCCAACTCGCCCGCGCCCGCCAAGGCCGCTGCCGCGGGCCCGGCCGCTCCGGCTGCCACCGATTTCAGCGCGGCTCGCCGCCATCGCTACTATCGTCGAGGCCCGAACGCTGCAGGCCTTGCCTTCATGGGCGTGGCGGCAGGTCTGATCGGCGGTGCGATCGCAGAGAGCAGGCGCCAGGAGTACTACGAGGACCGCTATAATTACGGCCCCGGTCCTTACTACGGCGGCCAGGGCTATTACGGCGGCGGTCCCTACTATGGTCCGCGTGGCTATTATCAGCCGTATTAGGCGCCTGTCCTCGCCGCAGTCTCGTTTCGCGCCAAGATAGCAACAAGGGGCGGTGTTTTGCACCGCCCCTTGTTGCTTCTGCGCGAGGCGTCTCGTTGCGCGACCTGTGTCGCCGGTGCGTCAACCTCCTTCGGAAAAAATATTCCACTTTACCGAAATTCGGTTTTGGCGTATGTGTGGCCCATCCCGGCTCATCCTTGAGGGGCGATCTTGTGGTCGTCACGTTCGCGAGCCGGGCTTGCGGTGGACGCGGCAG
>NZ_JBVVOY010000024.1:0-105731 GCF_055807535.1 Bradyrhizobium sp. Kon37 | reverse complement strand
ATCTCCTCGACCTCGACGAATGCTACACACCAACTCTCTGCCTTTTCCTTGATTTCCTTCGCGAGTTCTTCGCGAGCGGCGGCGTCGAGTTTTTTTGAGTCGTCGATTCCAACTATCCGCGTCCCGGGCTTCAGGATCACGGCGGCAGCGGAAACTGGCCCGGCGAGAGGGCTCATTCCCGCCTCGTCCACGCCTGCCACCGCATGATGGCCGCTTTCCCAGAGAGAGGTCTCGAAGCGGAGCATCTTGCGGAGGCGCTGCCCTTCCGACCTATTTTCGGAGCGCCGCTTGTCGATTGAAGCCAGGATGGCACGGGCTCCCGCGCGGGTGTCGGCCCGCAAGATCTGCTCGACGCCGGCCTCGAGCGGTCTTTTCTCGATGACATAGCGCCGGCGCAACGCATCGAGCGAATACTGGGGCATAGTGGCCTTCGTGAAGACTGACTGTGGGAAGCGTGTCGGTGAAATTTGTGGCGATTGTCTGAAGCTAGACCATGCCGTCATCGACTGCGCAGCGCCTTGTCGAAAGGAACCGGACCGGCTCGCCATCTGAGGTCTCGCTATTCTGGAGGGCCACTGATCCAGACCTCGCGTTCGACCTCAGAGCGGAACCAACCGGTGTCTTCATCCCTTGAGAAAGAGTGGAGCCTCGATTCCCGGGTGCTTCCGAGGGGGCCGGCCCATGCTCCGCCAAGCCAGCAACGAAGAAGAGGTTCTGGACCGCACCGCCGAGGTCGCGGCCACCATCGCGGAAGAAGGCCTCCGCTACGTCAGCGACTCCGCGCCGGGGTACACGCGCAAGCGGACTGGAACCACTTTCAGCTACTACGATAAGGACGGCAAGCGCATCACCGATGCCGCCGTCATCCGACGCATCAAATCAATCGGCATCCCGCCGGCCTACGAGTCCGTGTGGATCTGCCCGTCGTCGAACGGCCACATCCAGGCAACCGGGCTCGATGCGCGGGGTCGCAAGCAGTATCGCTACCATCCGAAGTGGCGCGAGCTCCGAGACCAGAACAAGTATGAGCATATCGTCCTGTTCGCTGCCGCGCTGCCCGCGCTGCGGGAACGGGTCGCTGCCGACATGAAGCGGGACGGACTGCCCCGCGAGAAGGTGCTGGCCACGATCGTTAGTCTTCTGGAAAAGACGTTGATCCGGGTCGGCAACGCCGAGTACGCCGAGAAAAACAAGTCCTACGGGCTCACCACCATGCGCCGCAAGCACGTCGCGGTCGGGCGCGGCGTCCTTCGTTTCGACTTCACGGGCAAGTCGGGCAAACAATGGAAGCTTCGCGTCGAGGACAAGCGGATAGCCGCGATCGTGAAGCGCTGCGCGGAGATCCCGGGACATGAGCTCTTCAAGTACCTGGACGACGACGGACAGCCCCGCACCGTCGATTCCGGCGACGTCAACGCCTACATCAAGGACATCACGGGCGAGGACTTCAGCGCCAAGGATTTTCGGACTTGGGCGGGAACCGTTCTGGCGGCGTTGGCGCTTGCCGAATTCAAGAAGTACGACAGCCAGGCCGAGGCGAAGCGCAACGTCGTCGCCGCGATCGAAAGCGTCTCGAAGCAGCTCGGCAACACACCGGCCATCTGCCGCAAGTGCTACGTGCACCCGGAAGTCCTGAACGCCTACCTGTCAGGTGACCTCGTGAAGATGATTGAGACCAAGATCGCGCAGAAGTTCAAGCGCCAGTACGCCAAGCTCACTTCCGACGAGATCGTGGTGCTGGCATTTCTCCGGAAACGTCTCGATTCTCTGACGGAGCCCGCCTAGCCGGGCCTACCCGGTCTCCGGACGCCTGCGTCCTCCTCGATGCCTCCAGGCACGCCTCGGCTGGGGCTCTCGTCGGCAAAAAGGGGCCTTCCATTCAAAGCCGGGATGCTGGGCGTGGTGCGGGCCGGCGGGACGGTCGTTTACCGTTCGGTTCCGCTTCCGTCCTTGCCATTCGCGGCTCTGCCGGCTGGGTAGATGGACCCGTGCACAAGTCCCCGTCCCGATACCCGAAGCAAAACCGTTCTTAGGTCGGATCGGCCTGGCCGCAAGCAACGTAAGGGCGGTGCGCTTGGGGCTGGGGAGGCGTAATGGACAGTTTGGGACTATTTCAGCCGCCGCGCCTAGGCTGCGGCTTCTTCTTGGACTTCGATCTACCTCAAGAGGTGTTTGCTCTCGCGTGTTCGCGCGCCTCCCGACGACGTTCACGGCGTTCGCGCCGCCGCTTGGCACGGTCGGCGGGCTGTCGCAGCGGAGGAACGGGCGCTGTGTCGGATACCAATTTGGGAGCCTCATCGGCTGCGGCCTGTTGGGCCGGCTCGGATGCCTCCGGGCGGGCTTCCATGAATTCAAGCACTGCCCGACCCTTTGCCGTAATCTTCCAGCCCCCGCTGATGCGTTCGACTAAGCCTTGAGAAAAGATATCGAGATCGGGTACCCGCGCGGCGAGGCGCTTGGTCCGATTCGCCCATTCGCGGCCACTGGTCGCCAGGATGGCCATGTCGCGCTTGAGGTCTTCCATGACGGCGAAGCCGTCCGGATAGCTCACCAGGATCTTCAGCACCGTGACCTGGAAATTCACGCCCGCCTCGACCGATCAGCGCCACATCGTGGGTGCACGCGAAAGGGCATCACGGCCTACCTGCCTGAGTTCGTCTAGTGATACCTCACCTTTGGTAGCAGCCTCCAGTATCTTTGAGGCGACATGGGTACGCGCTCCGATCTCGCGGTGCGAAACGCTCTCGGAAAAGACCGCGCGCAATAGCGCAGTAGTTGACGGATCGAACATGAATGCCCCCAGACGGGAAAACCTATCATAGCCAACATTTCGCGTGCCGCGATTCAAAAATGATTGCGATAGGCCAGCTGGTCTGACCGACCTTTTGGAAATTGCCTCCACGGTGGACTTGCCTTGCAAGATCAGGCAATTCGTAAGGCTATCTTCGAGATCAGGAAGTCGCGTGTCGAGACCCCACCGAGCCTATAGGCAGGTCGTTCTTTCGATGTCGGTAGTCATGCTCCTGGCAGCCGGCGCCGCGGCCCAGGAGGATAAGAAGACCGACGACGACAAGCCGGCCGATCCGGACACGGGTGAGAGCACCGTGGAGGAAAAGACGCTCGGCATTCTGCCCAATCCGCTGCAGAAGTACGGCGTGAAGTTCGCGGCCACTTACATAGGCGAGGCGTTTGGTAACGCTTCCGGCGGCCTGAAACAGGGAGCTATCTACGAAGGCCGTCTCAACCTCGCGGTGGATGTCGATCTGCAGAAGCTCGTCGGCATCGACAAGCTCACTTTTCACGCCAACATGTTCCAGATCCATGGCGACGGCCTGTCCCGGAGCAATCTTCAGAACTTCTTCGTCGTCAGCGGAATCGAGGCCCTTCCCTCAACGCGTCTCTACGAAGCGTATTTCGAGAAGCAGTGGGGCGCGAAGAGGATCTCGCTGAAAGTGGGTCAGCTCGCCGCCGACAGCGAATTCTTCAACACCAAATATACAGACGTGTTCACCAACGCCTCAATGGGTTGGCCTGCGATCACGTCGCTCGATCTTCCCAGCGGCGGACCTTCGCCACCTTTGGCGGCCATGGGCGCAAGACTACTGGTCAACGTGACCGACCAGCTCTCCGTTCTGGGTGGGATCTTCGACGGCGACCAAGCAGGACCGGGATCGGGCGACCCGCAGGAGCGCAATCGCTACGGCGTGAATTTCCGCGTCAACGATCCGCCGTTGTTACTGGGTCAGATCCAGTACGCCTGGAACAACAAGAAGGGCGATCCCAACCTGACCGGCCAGATCAAGTTCGGCGGCTGGCGGCACTTTGGCTCTTTCGCGGATCAACAGCTCGCGTCGAACGGCAGCTCGCTCGCCGCTCCCGGTAGCAGCGGCGAGCCGCTATTGCTCGCAGGAGACATCGGTGGTTGGGCGGTCTTCGAGCAACAGATCTACCGCGTGCCTCACAGCGACAATCGCGGGATCGGTGTGTTCGCAAGGGCCGCCGGCGCGCCCGCCGATCGCAACCTGATCGATCTCTACGCTGATGCCGGCGTCGAGTTCATTGGGCTTCGTGACGGCCGGCCCGATGACAAGTTCGGCATCGCCGCGGGCTATGCCCATCTGTCCAAACGGGCGCAGGCGCTCGACGCCGACTACCGCATGCTGGTGAATCCCAACTGGCCCTCGCGAAACTTCGAGGGGTTGCTGACGACGGTCTACCAATACCAGATAAAGGAGGGCTGGTCGTTGCAGCCAAACTTCCAATACATCATCCACCCGGGCGGCGGCGCCACCGGGCAGGCGACGCCATTCGCCGGCAAGGCCCTCAAAAATGCGTCGGTATTCGGCCTCAGGACGACGCTCAAATTCTAGCACCGTGCGCATCGCACGGACTCTGCTCAGGAAGAGCTCGTGCAGATGAACACGATGGCGCAGGTGGCATCAGAGCGCCCCCCATGTCGTCCTCCGGGCGGACATCTCATTGAGCCTTTTCAGCCTGCTCGCGCTCGCGCAAGCCCCGGGCAAGTTGATCAACAGACGTCTCCTGCGCCAATTCGTCTTGTTGGCAATCCTCGTCATCGACATTCAGTCGCCTGGCAAGCTTCTGCAATATTCTCAAAGACCGCGTCGCCTCCCGTTCAGAGAGCAGATTAATCTGAAGTTCTAGACGATCTCGCTTCTCCAAAATGCGGTCGGTCGCATTTTGGCGAATGAGGACACAGGAGGTGAGAAGTACCGCCTCCAGCGCGAGGAATGTCCCGAGCAGCGGGAACGGGAATGGATCAAGCGCGCGATCGGGGAATACCCGGCCGAAGGCAATCCAACACACCACCGCCCCGCACTGCAGCACCACGAACTGCGGAGTGCCCGCAAACGATCCGATTGCATGAAAAACACGATGATGAAGAGCGATCTTTTCCTCATCCTGCTTTTCAAGCCGCAGGATGGCGTCGATATTTTCTACCGGTCTTTTCGATGATGCCGGCGCTGACATCGTCAGCTGGCGATCTGCTCGGCGGCTCGCCGCGCTGACTGTCGGGTCCGGTCGAGTGTCTCATCTCCGGCTTTTTCGGCCTTGGCACGCGCTTCACATTTCGAGCGAAGCTCCTCAATCTCATCGTCTGTGAGGTGCTCAATTCCCACGAGACTATTGCGCGCCGCACTCACGCGAATGAGTTCGTCCAGCTTTACCTGAATGGCCGCGCTGTCACGGTTTTGCGAGTTCTGAATCAGAAATACCATAAGGAAAGTTACGATTGTGGTCCCAGTATTAATGACCAACTGCCAAGTGTCCGAGAACTGGAAGAGCGGGCCGCTTATGCCCCACACGACCACCACACCCGCAGCTAACAGGAAGGTCGAGGCGCGCCCAGCCGCAAGCGAGGTCTTGTTAGCCAAATCACCGAAGAATTTTGAGATCCGGGATGGTTCGTTTTTCATGACTCAGCCTTTGCCACCAACCACAATGTTGTTTTCGGGCGAAAGTTCCGCGTCAGGAACCGACATACATTGGCAGCAAACCGAAGCATGCTTTGCGCGGGAGCTCCCGAGAGCACGTATTGAGAGCGATCGCAGAGGACGTCCAAGCCACGCCCGTTCGGATGCCGACCTCAACTCTAGAATTCAACGTGCTCCTGATTCGAAACGGATGGCCAAGGATTCGATTCATGCCAACTCCACAAGCCAGCTGCGGATCTCTCACGCGAAGCGTCCTCCACGAGCGATCAGGTTGCGATATCGGGTCTCGTATTCATGCACCATCCGGCTTGCGGCGAAGCGCTCTTCGAACCGGACGCGGACCACTCGTCTGTCCAGCCGGCCCAGTTCTTTCACTGCCCTGATCGCCTGCTCCTCACCGTCGACGATAAAGCCCGTGACGCCATCCTCCACGACTTCCGGTACCGAGCCTGATCGATAGGCGATCACGGGTGTCCCGCAAGCCATCGCCTCGATCATCACCAGACCGAACGGCTCGGGCCAATCGATCGGAAACAGCAGGCCCGCTGCGTTCGCCAGGAAAGGCTGCTTCTTCGCGTCGTCGACCTCGCCGACGAGTTGAACCGTCTGGCCATCGATGTTCGGCTCGAGCTTGTTCTTGAAGTAGGCCGTCTCCGACCGAGGAATCTTGGCGGCAATTCGCAGCGGCATTCGCGCCGCGCGCGCGATGCGTATGGCGTCCTCCGGTCCCTTGTCAGCCGTCAGCCTCCCCAGAAAGGCCAGGTAGGAACCTGGTTCGTAGGACGGCCGAAACAGATCCTTCGGCAGTCCGTGCTGGATCGTCGCGATCCAGTTCGCCTCCGGAAGTGGCCGACGCTGGTCGGCGGAAATGGAGACGAATGGAGCGTCTGCAAAGACGCCGATTACCTCGGGCAGACAAGGAAGGTCTAGCCTGCCGTGCATCGTCGTCAGAAAAGGCATGCCGGTTCGGCTCAGCACCGGAAGGGGCAACCAGTCGATGTGGGAGTGGATCACGTCGAAATTGCCTGCGCGCTCGGCGATGGCCTCGATCAGAAGCGCGCAGGCGGCGTTCGGATCGGCACCCTTCCGCCCCAGGCGCAGCGCGCGCGGCCACACGGCGTGGAGCTTTCCCTTCGTCTTGGAATCCCCGCTTGCGAACAGGGTGACGTCGTGTCCGAGTTGGACCAGTTCGTCCACGAGCCAGGCGATCACACGTTCAGTGCCCCCGTAAAGCTTTGGAGGTACGCTCTCGGCCAACGGAGCAAGCTGCGCAATCCGCATCGGCTAGGCTCCGAACACGAACCGCAGGACAGTCACGATCGTCGCGGAAATGAGGGCCGAAATCGCGAGCAGCGTCCAATCAGGCCTCGTGCTTCCGCGGGCCACTCGCGCTGCAAGCGTCTTCATGGCCGTCAACATTCGTCTCGAGGAAGCCGCTGCAGATAGGCTATCCCGAAGCCAGCGAGTTCTTCGGTATCGCTCTCGCGCGCTTCCGACCTGCTTTGGAGGTGGCGCTCCAGCAGGCAGCGCCGGCTGTCGTGCGGATCGACCTCGGGGTGCTGCGCCCGGTACACCGTCCAGGCGGTCTCCGTGGCGTTCTTCAAGACGACTTCGTCGACCATACTCACCCTCTCCGGAGACCGAACCCAGTCGCTGCCAACTCAAGGCACTCCGGAAAGTTTCCGGTTTTTCCCGCTGGCTTAGCCGATCGAGCAGAGGACGCCTTTGCTCGGCTCTTTCGCGCGCGGCCCGACCGAGCTGCAGGCGTTGGCTTCGGCCGGACCTTCTGGATGCAAGCGGGCAGCCGTCGCGGTCACGGCGGCGGGCTCCGTACTGGCGCATAGCGCGCCGTCTCCGGCGGCGAGGATTCCATTGCCCGCGCCCCCCGGGCAGCTGCAACCATTGCCTCTTTTTCCCGTTACCGGTAGGGCGCGAGCAATGTGAAAGGGATCTCGATGAAGAAGATCGCGATGTCGGCGCTGATGGTCGGCGCTCTTGGTCTGTCCTCGGTGGCCACCACCTCTCCTGCCGAAGCCCACTGGCGAGGTGGCTGGGGACCGGGCATCGCCGGCGGTCTGTTGGCCGGCGCCGTAATCGGTGGACTTGCCTCGTCGGCTTATGGATGGGGACCTGGCTACGGCTACTACGGTGGCCCCCGCTATTATGGAGCGGGCTATTACGGCGGACCCTACGCCTACGACTACGGCTACGACGAGCCCTATCGCTGGGGTGGTGGTTACGCCACCACGACCTACTACACGGCGCCCGTGTCTTACGGCTACCGGTACCGCCGAGCCGTGCGGCCTGCTTACGCCTATTACCGCGGATCATATCCGGTCGTGCGGCACCGCTGGCACCATCACCGCTGGTGACAGGCCCCGACAGCAACAAGCCGCGCTCGTCGAGGGCGCGGCTTTTCCTCGGTCAAGCGCTTACCACCACTCGCCGAGAAAGGGTTCGTGTCGACCAAGGGCGGCTGACGGGCGTCCCACTTCCCCTAGCTTAAGGCCCTGCTCGTGGGCTTGTTTCGGAGTCCTTCGCCATTCCGCTCGGGAGCGGTGATTGCTCGCCCGGGCCGCCTGATGCCGTCGACACAGGATCTGTTGGCCTAGCGAAAGGATTGGCTGTAGCCACGATTTCGACCACCACATCAGCAAGCCGTCGCCGGATCAGATCGCGTCAAAGGCAACGTCCAAGCCGGCGCGTTCGTCCGGCAACGCTATCGAGCCGTCGCCAGCCTCCCTCCTCAATCTGCACCAAATCCACCTGATCCCATCCGAGCTATTCTCATCCCTGATTGAAGCTGGCTCCGAGAGTGCGGCGGGGGCTGGGCGAGAACATCTGCTGGTCTGGACCGCGAACGAATGCCGTCGGGACGATCATCTAGCTCGGACCCATGGCGATATCGAGCTGACCGAAATCTGGACGCCGTGTGTTCTCAACGGCCCCTTGTTCAGAACGGCTTCAAACGACAGGTGCTCTCGTCGGCGAAGGCGATCCCCCGCAAGCCAAGAATCCTGCTGCCAGCCATCGTGCATGAACGATCTCTGATGGTCAGGCGATCGACTTTACCGCACCTCTGACCGGCATTCCGTCCTGCGCGCCCTCTTTAAGGCAATTCAATGCGGCAGCCTCGCATCCAATTTCCAAAGACTTTTGCAACGGCACTATCTCACTTACCATAGACGCGAAGGCGCCGACGAAGGCAGGCACCCTTCACGTCCACAGCTCGCGCGGGAGAGGGCTTTTTCGAGAAGATCGGCGATGGGTGGCGCAAGGGAGAATGGGTTCGCGGCCTTCCCGACGTAAAGCCGCAAACCTGGCAAGAGGTGGTGTTTCCCATCTGCTGGGGGAGCCCGCAAGATTGCCGCGGGGAGGCTGAGAAAACCGCATCCAAACCAGGGCAGGCGGTGCCGCCCCTCTATTCAGCAACGTTTCGCGTCGATTGCATCGACCGTGACAACGGGCGCGACAGGGGCGACTCCACCAGCATCTTCACGTCCGGCAAGTCGCTCGATGACGCAAAGCAGGCAGCGACAAACGCATACAATTCGTCTGATCTTTGCCAAGTCGACCCGAACTACAGGGATGCCAGCCGTATCGTAAAGCCCGGTTCGGGGCGTTTCATCTAGACCGAAGCCACCAAGTCAAGCTCAAGGGCAATGCAGATTGCCCTTGAGCACAGTTGTTGAGAAGTCTTTGGGGGCGGCCCGTAACAGATCTGCAACACGCGGCCCTTAAGGCATTGATTTCCCAAGCACTAAAACGGTTTCCTAAACCGTAGGTCGGAAGTTCGAGTCTTCCCGGGATCGCCAGTTTTTCATCAGCCGCAGTCATGGTTTGCCACGCCGATCGGCGCAAAAATTGCTAGAAGCGAACGGCTTCCTTCCTTGCTGGCCCGGCTGATGTGCCCGCCAGCCACGCCCCACTATCCCATCCGGAGACGACAATGCCTTTCGACCTGATCCTGCGCGGCGGCCGTGTGGTCGACCCGTCCCAGAAGCTCGACGCCGTCACCGATGTCGCCTTCACCGGCGGCAAGGTCGCTGCGATCGGCAGCGGGCTCAAGGCCGATCCGGGCACGGACGTGCGTGACGTCTCGAAGTTCATCGTGACGCCGGGGCTGATCGATCTCCACACCCATGTCTATTGGGGCGGCACTTCGCTCGGAATCGATGCCGAGGAATTCTGCCGCCTCTCCGGCGTCACCACCGCGGTCGATACCGGCAGCGCGGGGCCCGGCAATTTCGCGGGCTTCCGCAAGCATGTGATCGAGCCGAGCCAGGTCCGCATTCTCGCTTATCTGCATGTCTCGCATGCCGGCATTTTCGGCTTCTCGCACCGGATCATGGTGGGCGAGAGCGAGGAGCTGCGGCTGATGAATCCGATCGAGGCGGCCAAGGTGGCCGACGCCAACCGCGATCTCATCGTCGGCATCAAGGTGCGCGTCGGTCTGCACTCCTCGGGCACGTCGGGCGTCGTGCCGCTCGACATCGCGCTCGAGGTTGCGAACGAGGTCGGCATGCCCCTGATGGCGCATATCGATCATCCGCCGCCGAGCTACGAGGAGGTGCTGGCGCGCCTGCGCCCCGGCGACGTGCTCACCCATGCGTTCCGGCCCTTCCCCAACACGCCCGCGACCGCGCAGGGTACGGTGAAGCGGGCGGTGCTCGACGCCCGAGAGCGCGGCGTGCTGTTCGACATCGGGCACGGCAAGGGCTCGTTCGCGTTCAAGACCGCGCGCGCCATGCTCGCCAATGGCTTCTATCCAGACACCATCTCGTCCGACATTCATCAGCTCTGCATCGACGGCCCGGCCTTCGACCAGGTCACGACCCTGTCGAAATTCCTGTGCATGGGAATGCCGCTGTCCGACGTCATCGCAACCTCCACTGTCAACGCCGCGATGGCGCTGCGGCGGCCCGAACTCGGCAGCCTCAAGCCGGGCAGCGTCGGTGACGCCACGCTGATCTCGGTCAAGCAAGGCCAGTTCGACTATGAGGACGTCGTCGGCGAGCACCTGATCGGTGACCGCAAGATCGTCTCCGAAGGTGTCGTGATCGGCGGCCGCTGGTGGCATCCGAATTGAGCGGCGCTAGCGCCGCTCGCGATAGAATTGCAGCAGCCGCGCGCCTGCCGGAGAAAGCCAGTCGGGCGCACCGGCGATGTAGCCCTCGACGTGACCGCTCGCTCCGACGAGATAGGTGATGGGCATGCCGACGAGGGAGAACGTCGCGGTCGACGCTTCGGCCGCCGCGCCATAGGCGTCGACATAGCAAGCGAGGTTCTGCACGGCGAGGCCGCCGAGGAAAGTTCGGATCTTGCGTAGGTCTTTCGTATCCGTGCAGATCGCGGCAACATCGAGCCGGTCAGGCCGCGATCCCGCGAGACTTGCGAGCGCGGGCAGGTCGAGCCGGCAGGCCGCGCACCAGGTCGCCCAGAAATTGACAAGGGTGATGCGGCCCGGCTTCGCGCTCAGCGGGACGTCCTTCCCGCCAGTGTCTTGAAGCCTGAGCGTTGGCATCGACGCGCGCGGCCGCACCAGCGTGAACTGACTGCGGCCGGCCTCGAACACCGGCGGCCAGCCTTCCTGCGCATGGGCCGCGCGCAAGGAGGCAACAAGCGCCGGCATGGCCACCAGGATCGATCGCCGCGACAGCACCGGACCGCTTTCGCGCGCCTCGTCACGCATGGATATAGGCCCAGCCCTTGAGTTGCAGATCGACCACGCGGCCGATGCCGAACGGTACGAGGCTGGCACCTGCTATCAGCGGAATCGAGACCTGCTCCTTGGCTTCGGCGATCGCTTTTGACGACGCGCACATGCTGTAGGCGAGGTTGGGCACCGACTGCCGCAGCGTCGCGAGCGGCTCGACCAGCGGAGTCTTGTCCGCCCGGAAGACGTCGATGCCCTTGCCGTTGGCGACGACCTCGATCAGCAATCGCGCGCCCCTGTCCGCAAAGTGCTTCGAGAGGTTAGCCGAGTAGCTGATCGCGTGACCCATGACATAGGGCTCGTTGCTGTCGATCAGGATCACGACGCCCTCGGCGAGGCGATCATCCTTGGCGGCGGCGGTGCCGCCGGCCGTGAGGATCGCGGTGCCGGCGAGCAGGCCCCTGCGGGACCATCCGTTGGCGGAGATCATGGCTGCGGCGTTCAGCCGTTCAGAACCGGCGCGGCGCGATCGGCGCCTTGCGGTCGCGGCCCCACAGCACGAACAGGCTGAGCGTGAGCAGAACGACATTGAGCGGCGTGACCGGCGCCTCGCCGCGCGAGATGTGGAAGACGAGCGCCAGCACCTGCAACATGGAGCAGCCCAGCGCGGCCAGCACCGTCAGCCGGGGCAGGACCCGCGTCAGCGCCGGCAGCAGGATGCCGATTCCGCCGGCGAGATCGACCAGCCCGATGAACCGGACGAACGTCTCGGAATACTGGTCGGCCCAAGGCATCATCGCGGCAAGCTCTGGAATCGGCGTCAGCAGCTTGACCAGCCCGGCTGCGGTGAAAACGAAAAAGAGCAGGCCCTGTGCGATCCAAAGGCCGATACGAATGACGCGGCCGGGGGAGGCAGTCTCGAAGGCGGTGGTGGACACGGTGGTTCTCCAAAAGGTGACGGTCGCCACCATTTGATAGTTTCCTCATATTTGATCATTATGCGTCTCAGGATTAGTTCATTTCCTGGGTGTTGATGATTTCATGGATTCTTTGGTCAGCATGAGGGTGTTCTGCCTGGTCGCCGAGCTGAAGAGCTTCGCGACCGCGGCGCAACGCCTGCGCATCTCGCCCGCGATGGCGAGCAAACACGTGATGCAGCTCGAGAAGCGGCTGGGCACGCGACTGCTCAACCGCACCAGTCGGCGCGTCAGCCTGAGCGAAAGCGGAGCGCTCTATTTCGAGCAGGTGCGGCAGATGCTGGATTCGCTCGACGAGGTCGAAGCCGCCGTCAGCAATGCGACGGTCGTTCCGCGCGGCACGCTGCGGCTGACCGCGCCGGTGTGGATGGCGAACACGATCTTCGCGGGCGTGCTGGCGGACTACCAGGCGCGCTATCCGGAGGTGCGCCTCGATGTCGATCTCAGCGGACGGATGGTCAATCTGGTCGAGGAGGGATTCGATCTCGCCCTTCGCGCGACCGCCGCGCCCGACGAGGCGCTGATCGCGCGGCCCATCACCAAGGTTGCGTTCCTTATGGTCGGCGCGCCCGCTTATCTCGATCGCGCGGGGCGCCCGACCAAACTTGCCGATCTCGCCGGCCAGGCGATGCTGCACTACGCGCTGTACCCGGGTGAAAGCCTCTCCTTCGAGGGCGAGCACGGCACCGAGACCGTCAAGCTCAATCCGGTGCTGCGCAGCGGCAACGAAACGCTGCTGCACATGGCAGCGCTCGAAGGCATGGGCCTCGCCTTCCTGCCGAAATGGCTGGTCGCGGAGGATATCACCGCCGGCCGCCTCGAGCACGTCATGCCCGGGCAGGTCCTCTTCGAAGGCAAGCTGTACGCGGTCTATCCCAGCCGCAAATACCTTTCCGCCAAGGTCCGGACGTTCATCGACTTCGTCGCGGCCGACAAGCGGATGAGATAGCCGGCTATAGCGACCTGATTACAGCGACCTCGCGATCAACAGCTTCATGATCTCGTTCGTGCCGCCATAGATCTTCTGGATGCGGGAATCGATGAAGATGCGCGAGATCGGATATTCCTGCATGTAGCCGTAGCCGCCGAACAGCTGGAGGCATTCGTCGGCGGTCTCGACCTGCTTCTCCGAGCACCAGTATTTCGCCATCGACGCCGTGACAGTGTCGAGGTCCTTGGCGACCAGCCGCTCGATGCACCAATCGACGAAGACGCGCGCGATCATCGCTTCGGTCTTGCGCTCGGCGAGCTTGAAGGCGGTGTTCTGGAAATCCATCAGCGGCTTGCCGAAAGCCTTGCGCTCCTTGGTGTAGTCGACGGTGAGCTTTATCGCGCGCTCCATCGCGGCGACCGCGCCGACCGCGAGTGCGAGGCGCTCCTGCGGCAATTGCTGCATCAGCTGCACGAAGCCCTGGCCTTCCTCGCCGCCGAGCAAATTGTCTGGCGGGACCGCGACGTTGTCGAAGAACAGCTCGGACGTGTCGGAGGCATGCAGGCCGATCTTGTCGAGGTTGCGCCCGCGCTTGTATCCATCCGCGCCTGAGGTTTCGACCACGATCAGCGAAATGCCCTTGGCGCCGACATCGCCGGTGCGCGCGACCACGATGACGAGATCGGCGGCCTGACCGTTGGTGATGAAAGTCTTCTGTCCGTTGATGACGTAGGAATTGCCCTGCTTCCTGGCGGTGGTCTTGACGGCCTGCAAATCCGAGCCGGTGCCGGGCTCGGTCATGGCGATGGCGCCGACCATCTCGCCCGAGGCCATCTTCGGCAGCCAGCGCTTCTTCTGCTCCTCGGAGCCGTAATTGAGGATGTAGTGCGCGACGATCGCGCTGTGCACGGAGACGCCGGTCGTCAGCTCCGGCACCGTGCTTTCGAGGTCGTCGAGCACGGCGGCGTCATAGGCGAAGGTCGCGCCGAGGCCGCCATATTCCTCCGGCACGCTTGCCAGCAGCGCGCCCATCTCGCCGAGCCCGCGCCAGGCAAAGCGGTCGACCATCTTCTGCTCGCGCCATTTTTCGGCATGGGGGGCCAGGTCCTTGGCAAGGTATTTCCGGAACTGGTCGCGGAAGATTTCGAGCTCTTCGGTCATCCAGGAGGAGCGGTAGGACATGGAAACCTCGGTTGATGCAGTGTTCCGGCTTGGTAGGCCGGTCGGCAGCGGCAATTATTGTGTTTTCAGGCTGCGCCGGTGACGCTACCAAGGCGGCCGGAGCAGCGTCTGTCGGAATGGTTGATTGTGGCTGTCAAAATTCAAGAGCTCAAGCTCGACATCGCGCGCATCGGCACGGTCTCGGCGATCCTGATGCAGCCGGACAAGGCGCGCGCCTGCTACGTGCTGGCGCATGGTGCCGGTGCAGGGATGCGGCACGCATCGATGGACAAGATTGCGGAGGGGCTCGCTGCTCGCGGCATGGCGACGTTCCGCTTCAATTTTCCCTACATGGAGAACAAGCTGGGCCGTCCCGACCAGCCGGCGGTCGCCCATGCCACGATCCGCGCGGCAGTCGAGGAAGCCGCGCGGCTCTGCCCCGGTGTGAAGCTCGTTGCGGGCGGAAAATCCTTCGGCGGGCGCATGACCTCGCAGGCGCAGTCCAAGACTCCACTGCCTGGTGTCAAAGGGCTCGCCTTCCTCGGCTTTCCCCTGCACGCCGACAAGAAGCCATCGACGGAGCGCGCCGAGCATCTCGCCCGTGTCGAGATCCCGATGCTGTTCCTGCAAGGCACCCGCGACGGGCTCGCCGATCTCGGCCTCCTCAAGCCCGTCATCGCCGCTCTTGCCCCGAAGGCGACGCTGCACGAGGTCGAAGGCGGCGATCACTCCTTCGCGGTGCTGAAAAAATCCGGCCGTAGCAATGAAGAGGCGCTTGCGGAGGTGCTTGATGCGCTGGTGGTCTGGATCGACCAACTCGCCTGAAATCTCACGACGAATATAGCCCCTTGTCGCGCGCCTTCTGGATCGCCAGCGCGGCGATCAGGTCGAGCGTCGGTGTCGACAGGCCGGCGGTGCGCGCGAAGGCTTGGGGCGCCTTCACCAGGACGTCGATCTCCATGGCGCGGCCGAGCTCGTAGTCCTGCAGCAGCGACGGCTTGTGATTGGGGGCGGGGCCTGAGCGTGATACGCGCTTGACCTCGGGGATGAAGTGCTGGGCGATCTCGTTGGCCTCGTTCAGCATCCGCGGGATGACCTCGGCGAACGCAGGATCGTCGCGCACGCCGCGCGCGGTCTGGCCGGTGAGCAGGCACAGCACTGACAGCGACATGTTGGTCAGCAGCTTTGACCAGATCGCCTCGCGGATCTCGGCGACCGGCGGCGATTCCAGCCTCGCGTCGGTGAAGACACTGCGGAACGTCGTGATGCGCTCGCAATTGCGATCGTCGCATTCGCCGATCAGCAGGCGGTTGCGGTCGGGCGTCAGGTTCTGCACCACGCCGGGCGCGATCACCTCGTTGGAGGAGAAGACCACGCCGCCGACGATCCGCTCCTTCGGGATGCAGGCGCGCAGGCGTCCGCCCGGGTCGAGGAAGGAGATGTCTGGCGGGGTCGGGTGTCGCGGCGGCAGGCCGATCCCGTACCACCAGGGAATGCCGTTCTGCGCGAACACGATGGCGGTGTCGTCCTGCAGCAGTGGCTTGAGGCTGGAGACCAGCCCGGTCAGCGCGGTTGCCTTCAAGGTGCTGATCACGACGTCCTGCGGGCCGAGCTGGGCCGGATCGCCGGAGGCGTTCACCTTGGCGGAGACCTCGGAATCGCCGACGCGCAGCTTGAGGCCGTTGGCCCGGACCGCCTCCAGGTGCGCGCCGCGCATTACGCACGAGACCTCGTGGCCGGCGCGGGCCAGCCTGACCGCGAGATGGCTGCCGACGGCGCCCGCGCCGAAAATGCAGATGCGCATGTGATGTCCGTCCCTGATCCCTTGATGCCGCCCCGCGGCAGCATGACACAAGCCGCCATGCGATGGACGCGGCTGCCCTACGCTCGAAAGATATGGATCAAGGCGCGGAGCCTCGGTCATAGTGCGCGCCAAACAAACGAGCGGAGGAACAAAGATGACCGACAGCCCCGTCCTGTGGACCCTGGATGCGCGTGGGGTTGCGACCGTCACGTTGAACCGGCCGGAGGTCAACAACGCCTATGACGGCGCGTTGATCGCGGGCGTGCTCGCGGCCATGGACGATCTCGGCAGCAAGCCCAACCTTCGCGTCGTCGTGCTCAAGGGCAACGGCAAGCATTTCCAGGCCGGCGCCGATCTCAAATGGATCAACGGCGTCCGGCCGCAATCGGCTGATGCGAACGAGGCCGCGTCGCGGGCGACATTCGAGGCCGTGCAGCGGCTCAACACACTGCCGATCCCGACGGTGGCGCTGGTGCAGGGCGGCTGCTTTGGCGGCGGCACCGGCGTGATCGCAGCCTGCGACGTCGTGATCGCGGCCGACAACGCCCTGTTCTCGATCACCGAAGTGCGCTGGGGCTTGACCGCGGCCATCATCATCCCGCAGCTCTGCGATGCCATTGGCGTACGGCAAGTCCGCCGCTACGCGCTGACAGGTGAACGTTTCGGCGCCGAGGACGCCCGCCGTATCGGCCTCGTCCACGAGGTGGTGCCGCTCGCCGATCTCGACGCCGCCGGTGCGAAGGTGATCGAGCAGTTGCTTGCCAACGGACCTGAAGCGATGGCCGAGACCAAGCGGCTGGCACTGGAGAGCTCGTTCGGCGGCATGGCGGTGGACGATGCCGCCTACGCGCGGCTCGTGCAGCTGCATTCGCTCAAGCGCCAGAGCGCGGAAGCGGCGGAGGGGTTGGCGTCGTTCGCGGAGAAGCGCGCGGCGAATTGGAGTGGCGGCAAGGCCTGAGCGCGCCGCTTAGCAGCAAGCCGATACGATCTGCATCGTGCACCATCCCCAAATCGTGCACGCGGGATCGATTCGAATCCCCGTAATTCCGCGGGGCCATCCTTAAGAGTTCAATCATTCCCGACCATTATGGTTACGACAATTGTCACGCCATGGTGTCGGATGCACAGAGAAGTTCTGGGATTTTGGAAGGCCGGATCGATCGTCACGGCGGCAACGCTGCTGGTCCTGCATCCGGTTGCCGCTTCACCTCGGCTGGTCTCTCTGGCGTTCAATTCCCAGCTTGGGAGCCCGCAGCAGATCGGGGCGGATGAGTTTCGCCAGAAGCTGGTGGCATTGCCCGGCAAGCCCATCGTGATCGATCAGCGCGCCACCAATGCAGTCGGTAGCGAGAACGCCATTCTCGCAGCGACGCAGTCCGGCGCCGTGGATATGGCGGTGCTGTCGGGTTCGGTGGTCAGTGCGGTCGTCCCCGAACTCGGCGTGTTCGACATTCCCTTCCTGTTTCGCGATACGGCTCACGCCAAGGCCGTGGCGCAAGGTCCGGCCGGCGCGGCAATCGCCGCCAAATTCGGCGACAAGGGGCTGACCCTGCTGGCGATTGGCCGACAGGGCTTCCGCAACATCACGAATTCCAAACGGCCCGTTCGCAGCCCCGAGGATATCAAGGGTCTGAAGATTCGTGTCATCCCGAACCCGATCTATCAGATGACGTTCAAGGCGCTCGGTGCCGAAGTGGTCCCGATGGAATTTCCGCTGGTCTATACCGCGCTCAAGGACGGCCGGCTCGATGGGCAGGAAAATCCGGTGCCGACCATTGCCGGCTCCCGTCTCTATGAAGTCCAGAAATACCTCACATTGACCGGCCACTTCTTCGCGCCGGTCGTGTTCATCGCCAACCGGGCCATGTTCGAGCAGCTCACTCCGGCCGACCAGGCTACGTTGATCGCGCAGGCAAAGGCGGGGGCGGAGGCGACATGGCAGGCGAAGCTCGATGCCGCGTCGCTCGAGCAGGTGCGCAGTGGCGGCATGGACGTGATCGAGAAATTCGATCGCCAACCCTTCGTCGACGCGGTCAAGCCGCTCGATCAGGAATTCGAGAAGCGGTTCGGCAAGGATCTGCTCGCCACCATCCGGTCCACCCAGTAAGAATTTCGGGATTCCCATGAAATTATCGCACATGATGTCCCGGGTCGGTGTTCGTCCGCGCGTGTTTGGCGGTTTCGCGCTGGTTCTGAGCTTCCTGGTCGTGCTGGCGGGCTTCGCCGTGGTCCAGGTCGAGCGGATCGGCGGAACGGTCAATGACCTCGTGACCAGCGCTGCGGGCGACGCCGGCATCTCACAGGCGCGTGCCGCGCTTTTGGAAGCGAACTCGGCGGTCGAGAAATTCATCCGGACCTGGAATGTCGGCGACAAGGATGCCGCAGCCAAGGCGATTGACGGCGTGGGCAAACTGGCCGATCAGGCCGATCGGCAATTCGGCAAGCTGCAAGCGATCGCGGAAGGCATCGGCCCGGTCAAGACGGCGCTGGAAACCTATCGTTCGTCGTTCACCGCGGCAGCGGATGCGGCGGATCGGCTCCGCGCCGCCACCACGAAGACCGACGCCCAGGGCGCGGCCGCCGGCCTCAATGTCAGCGGCATTCAGGTTGCGCTCGCCAATCGCTCGGATGATGCGGAACGGCTTGTCAACCCGATGCGGCTGGCCGGCGTCGTCGACGCGTTGCGCGTCACCGTGATGCGCTATGGATCCACTTTGTCGACGGGCGATGCCGACGACGCCAAGCAGGCGTTGTCCTATGCCCAGTTGGCGATCGCAGACACCGAGGCCGAGCTGGCGACGGCGGACGCCCCCAAATTGAAGACGCTGGTCGCAGCACTCAAGACCGCGATCGCCGCCGACACGACCGCGCTCGAAGAGGTCATCAAGGTTGCCGCCGATCTGCGCGCCAGGCAGGCCGAACTGAAGAAGGCGAGTGCAGCGATCGACGATCAGGTCAACAAGATCAATGCGAAGCTCGGCACCGTGCGCGCCGAGCAGGGCGACAAGACCTCGGCGGCGGTCGATCAAACCAAACAGACTGTCATCGCGACCGCGGCCGGCGCGCTGCTGCTGGGAGCGGTGCTCGCATGGCTGATCGGAGCCAGCGTATCCGGCCCGATTCGCGGCATGACGGACCGGATGCAATCGCTCGCGGCGGGCGAGCTCGATGAGCCCATTCCAGGCGGCGAATCGCGCGACGAAATCGGCCGTATGGCGCGCGCCGTCGAGGTGTTCCGCGAAAATGCGCTGGCGGTTCGTCGCATGGAAGGCGAGGCCACGGCACAGCGCGAAGCCACCGAGGCCGACCGTGCCCGCATGATGTCTGATCTTGCCGGCCGCTTCGAGCAGGGCATGCAGGGGGTGATTGCCGGTGTCGGTGGCCGCGCCGACGACATGGGGCGCAGCGCCGAGGAGTTGGCAAAGGTCGCCGAGCGTGGTCGCGGGCTCGCCGAAGCGGTCGCGACCCGCGCCGAGCAGGCATCGATGAACGTGCAGACCGTCGCCTCCGCCACCCAGCAACTCGCGGCCTCGATCCGCGAAATCTCGAGCCAGGTGCACCGCTCCGTCGCGGTCTCGAACCGGGCGACCGACGAGACCAACCGGACCTCCGATTTGATCCATGGGCTGTCGGATGCGGCTGAAAAGATCGGCACCATCATTCAATTGATTCAGGCCATCGCCAGTCAGACCAATCTGCTGGCGCTGAACGCGACCATCGAAGCGGCGCGCGCCGGTGACGCCGGCCGGGGCTTCGCGATCGTCGCCAGCGAGGTCAAGAGTCTCGCCACCCAGACAGCGCAGGCGACCGAGCAGATCGCCAGCCAGATCGCGACGATCCAGAGTGCGACCGGCCAATCGGTCCAGGCGATCAAGCAGTTCGGCACCACGGTCAAGGAAATGGCCGACATCGCCACCGCGATCGCCGCGGCGGTCGAAGAGCAGGGCGCGGCAACGGGCGAAATCGCGCGCAACGTCGAAGAGGCGGCCAACGGCACCACGGCGGTGACGCAGGAAATCGGTCAGGTGCGCGCGGTGGCGGGCGAGACGGACGCCGGTGCCGAAGCCGCTCTTACGGTCGCGGCGGCCCTGAAGCAGCAGGCGGATTCGATGAAGTCGAACGTCGACGATTTCCTCCACACCATCCGCTCGGCGGCCTGAATTCCCGGAGAAATCGGCGACGCCGCCGGTGCAAACGAAACGGGCCTTACAGCACCGGCAACAGCGAGCTCTTCAATTCGCGCAATAGCGCCTGAACCGCTGCAGCCTGGATCCGTCGCTCGGGAATGGTCGCCTTGACCCATAAATCGGGGATTGGAAAATCCGGCAACACGACCTGCAACGTGCCTTGGCGTAGGGCCTCTTCCGCAAGGTAGTGCGAGATGAAGGCGATGCCGTTGCCGGCGACCGCGCTTTTCACGAGCACGTGGCCCTCGTTCGAACTCAACAGCGGGCGGACCTGAACGGTGATACGGTCGCGCGGCCCGTCGAACACCCAGTCCGGGCCGGTGGGAAGAAAACTCAGGCAACGATGATCGACCAGATCGCGCGGGTGTCGCGGCATGCCGTGCGCGCCGAGATAGGCCGGCGACGCGCATAACAAGCGCTTCAATCGGCATAGGGGTTCGTCGACCACGCCGCCAAACGAATGCGGGAACGCGCCGATGGCGATATCGAAGCCTTCCGTCACCGGATCGACGGGACGGTCGATCAGGACGATTTCGAGTTTCAGCTTCGGGTTTTGGGTCTGGAACGCGCTGAACACATCGGCAAGCCGGGCGATGGTCAGCGATGTCGGTGCCTTGATACGCAAATGATCGATAAGATCATGTCCTTTCTCGCCCATGCGCGACAGGAGATCGCCGACATCGGCGACCACGCTCCGCGCTCGGTGGACATATTCCTGGCCGGCCGCGGTCAGCCGCAATTGCCGCGTCGAGCGATGAAACAGCGGCGTGCCGATCCGCGCCTCCAATTGGGTGACCCGCTTGGCGACCACCGAAGTCGCGACATTGAGTTTTCTCGCCGCGGCGGAAAATCCGGCGGCGTCCGCGGTGGCGAGGAAGGCTTGGAGGTTCACGAGGACGTCCATTTCCCACCTTTCTCGATTCGTGAAAGCTGATCGTGTATTTTGGTGGATTGTAGCCAGGTACGCGTTAATTCATAGTCGGCCCAAGCAAGAGATTTCGGGAGCAGGACGCGCCATGCAGGCCACGACGATCGAAGAACCGGCGCGCCAGGTGCCGCTCTACGGCGAATATGAAGTCGTCGTGCTCGGCGGCGGTCCGGCCGGCATCGTGGCGGCGGCCTCAGCTGCGCGCGCTGGGCGGAAGACGTTGCTGATCGAGCGCTACGGCTTTCTCGGCGGCATGGGCACCGCGGCCGGCGTCACCAATTTCTGCGGCCTGCACGGCAATGTCTACGGCGAGGCTCATCGGCTGGTGCAGGGCATGGCGTCCGAGCTGCTGGCGCGGATCGACCATTTGAACGGCCTCAACGCGCCGCACCTGATTCTCGGCAAGGTCTTCGCCCAGGCCTACGACACCGCCGCCTACAAGATCGCGGCCGACCAGCTGCTCGCCAGTCACAAGGTGCACATCCTCTTCCATGCGCTCGGCGCCGGCGTGGTGATGGGCGATAACAACCGCATAGACGCGCTGATGGTCGAGACCAAGGCCGGCCGGCAGGCGGTGCGGTCGGAGATCTTCATCGATTGCTCCGGCGACGGCGATCTCGCGGTCTGGGCCGGCGCGCCGTTCGAATTCGGCGACGAGCACGGCCATCCGATGTATCCCTCGATGATGCTCCGTCTCAACGGCATCGATCCCGCGAAGGCGGGCGATGCCTGGCGCACCATCCCGCAATTGATGGAGCAGGCCACCGCCGCCGGCACGCACACATTCCCGCGCAAAAGCGCGATCGTGCGGCCGCAAAAGTCCGGCATCGAATGGCGGGTGAATTTCACCCAAGTCGCGCGCGAGGACGGCCATGCCATCAACGGCATCGAGCCTGACGATCTCACCCGTGGCGAGATCGAGGGCCGCAAGCAGGCGCTCGCCGCGTTCGAATTCCTGCGCACCGTGCCGGGCTTTGAAAAATCCTACATCGTCGACCTGCCGCCGCAGCTCGGCATCCGCGAAACCCGCCGCATCAACGGCGGCTATCAGCTCAGCGGCGAGGACGTGCTCGGCTGCGCCTCGTTCGAGGATTCCATCGGGGTCAATGGCTGGCCGATCGAGGCCCATGTCCCCGGCGACGTCGTCTTCACCTTCCCGCCGATCCCGGAATCGCGCGGCTATAACGAGCTGCCCTACCGCATGCTGGTGCCCGAAGGCGTCGACAATCTGCTGGTCGCCGGCCGCTGCGCCTCGATGACCCATGAGGGCCAGTCGGCGGCCCGGGTCTCCGGTGCCTGTTTCGTGATGGGGGAGGCGGCCGGTTCCGCGGCCGCGCTGGCGCTCTCCGGAAACCGGATCCCGCGTGACATCCCGGTTGAAAAGCTGCAGGAAACGTTGAAACAACAGGGCGCCTTCGTTGGACGGGACCAGCCCGTGCCCGAGGGCCTGTAACCGACAGCAAGATAACGACGGCGAGGAAACGAAATGACCGGGATTGTGCGGCTCGCGCTAGCTGGCCTGATGGCGATCACAGCGATGGGCACGGCCCGAGCCGAGGACGCGCTGAAAGCCAGGATCGGTGTGCTCAGGCTATCCTCCTCCGCGCCGGTCTTCATCGCTCAGGACAAGGGCTATTTCCGCGAGGCCGGCCTCGACGTCGAGCTGAAATTCTTCGATGCGGCGCAGCCGATCGCGGTGGCCACCACATCCGGCGACATCGATTTCGGCGTCACCGCCTTCACCGCCGGTCTCTACAATCTCGCCGGCAAGGGCGTGCTCAAGGTGATCGGCGGCATGAGCCGCGAGAAGGCCGGCTATCCCCTGATCGGCTATTTCGCCAGCAACAACGCCTATGCGAGCGGCCTGAAGACGCCGAAGGATCTCGCCGGCAAGCGCGTGGCGATGACGCAGGTCGGCTCCTCCTTTCACTATTCGCTCGGCCTGCTTGCCGACAAATACGGCTTCAAGCTCGCCGACGTGAAGATCGTGCCGTTGCAATCGCTGTCGAATGCGGCGGCCGCGCTGAAGGGCGAAACCGTGGATGCGGCGCTGCTGCCGATCTCCACCGCGCGAAAGCTGATGGACGACGGCGGTGCGAAGTTTCTCGGCTGGGTCGGCGACGAGACACCCTGGCAATTGGGCGCGGTGTTCGCCTCGCCGAAGACGCTGACCAACAAGGTGCTGGTGACGAAGCTGCTCGGCGCTTTGGCAAAGGCCGACCGCGAATATCACAACGTCATCCTTGCCGCGATGAAGGACGGTGTCGCGCCGATCAATGACAAGACAAAGCCGCTGCTGGAGATCATCGCCAAATATACGAACCTGCCGGTCGAGCAGGTGGTCGGCAACTGCGCCTATATCGATCCCGACGGCAAGCTGGATGTGAAGAACGTCGACAACCAGATCAAATGGCTCCAGGAGCAGGGTTTTGCCGACAAGGGTTTTGACGCGAATGCGATCATCGCAAAGGAATTTGTGAAGGCGGATTGAGAGTAGAACGCAACGCATGGACCTGATCGCCAACCACATCACCCATCGCTTCGGCGAACTCGCCGTGCTCGACGACGTCTCGTTCACCGTCAGCGCGGGCGAGGTGGTGGCGATCGTGGGGCCCTCGGGCTGCGGCAAGAGCACGCTGCTGTCGATCCTCGGCGGGCTATTGCTGCCGACCTCCGGCGCGCCCGAGCTGCGTGGGTCGCCGCCGGCGGACAGTCTCAATCCGCTCACCTTCGTGTTCCAGGACTTTGCGCTGCTGCCCTGGGCCAATGTGGAGGAGAACGTCGAATTCCCGCTGCTGCACACCCAGCTCTCGGCCGTGCAGCGCCGCGCGCTGGTCGACGACGCCTTGCGCCGCACCGGCCTGACCGATTTTCGCGAAGCCTATCCAAAGCAGCTGTCCGGCGGCATGCGCCAGCGCGTCGGCATTTCGCGCGCGCTTGCGGTACGTCCCGCCATCCTGCTCATGGACGAGCCGCTCTCGGCGCTGGATTCGCAGACCCGCGAACTGCTGATGGAGGATTTCGTCCGGCTGCTCGCCGATGGCGGCATGGGCGCGGTCTATGTCACGCATAATCTCGAAGAGGCGGCGCGGCTTGCCGACCGCATCGTGGTGCTGTCGCGGCGTCCAGGCCGCATTCGCGAAGTCGTGAACGTGCCAATGACGCGCACTGAGCGCGGTGACATTGCAGCCCGTGAAAAGCTGCTCGCGCTTCAGAACCAGATCTGGTCGCTGATCCGCAACGAGGCGATCGATGCCGAGCGCGAGGTTCAGCATGCTTGATCGCGCGCCAGTGGGGACATCTGCGAAGGCTGACGCGGTCCGACCCGTCCGCTTTCGCGGCGCCGGCTTCGTGCCGGCGAGCAGCCGTTTCGGCGGCTGGATCGCGCTCGCGTTGGTCATTGCGATCTGGCAGGCGGCGGGCAGCACCGGCCTCGTCAATCCGCTGTTCCTGCCACCACCATCGGCGATCGCGCGTGCGATCTACCAGCTCGCGATCTCGGGCGCACTGTGGCAGCACCTTTCCGCGTCGCTCATGCGCATCGGTGTCGGCTGGCTGCTCGGCACGGCGGCCGGTGTCGCGGTCGGCTTTGCCATCGGCCTGTCGCGGCTGGCGCGCAGCGTCGGCATCACCTTCATCTCGGCGCTGTTCCCGATCCCGAAGATCGCGCTGCTGCCGCTGTTGATCCTCTGGCTCGGCATCGGTGAAGAGCCGAAGATCGCGACCATTGCGCTTGGCGTGTTCTTCTCGACCGCGATCTCGGTCTATAGCGGCGTCGACGCGGTGCCGCGCAACCTGATCCGCATGGCGCAGAGCTTCAACGTGCCGTTCGCGACCATTGTGCGCAAGGTGGTCTGGCCGGGCGCGCTGCCCGCAATCCTCGCCGGCTTCCGCATCACGTCGTCGGTGGCGCTGCTGCTCGTCGTCAGCGCCGAGATGATCGGCGCGCAATACGGCATCGGCGCGTTCGTGCTGCAGGCCGGCAATTTGATGCAGACGGATCAGCTGCTCGCGGGCGTGGTGATCCTGTCGGTGTTCGGGTTGATCGTGGGGCGGGTGATCAACTGGCTGGAGATGCGGCTGTTGCACTGGCGGTGAGGTTTACTCCGTCATTGCGAGCGCAGCGAAGCAATCCAGACTGTCGCCGTGGAAAGATTCTGGATTGCTTCGCTGCGCTCGCAATGACGCTGCTACTGGCAGCGCACCTCACGCATTCCCGCGATCTTCCCGGAACAAATCCAGCTTCTGCTGCACGGGCCGATCCGAGAAGCTGAACAGCACCGCATCCATGTCCGCCTCGTGCGTGACCCATTGCCAGCTCGGCACCACGAACAAATCGCGCGGGCCCCATTCGAAGGTCGATTCCCCGATGCGGGTACGGCCGTGGCCTTCGATCGGACAGAACACCGTTGCGTCGGTCGCGCGATAGCGCGCGGTCTTGAAGCCCTTCGGCAGCAACTGGATGAAGGTGCCGATGGTCGGCATCGCGAAGTCGCCGGTCTCGGGGTTGCTGAATTTCAGCTTCAGCCCGTGACATGCGTCCCACTCCTGGCTCGTGCGGGCTTTCTCCAGTGCTTCGCGCGTGTAGGCATAGGGATAGCTGAAGATCGGCGACGTCTTCGAGCTCCGCTTCACGTCGACCGGCAGCAGATTGTGGCCGTAGCGCGCGAAGCTGTCGCCGGCGGGCCTTGTAATCTTCTGCTGATCCTCGTTGGAGCCTTCCGCGAAGGAGCAGTCGAAGAACTGCACCAGCGGAATGTCGAGACCGTCGAGCCAGAACATCGGCTGGTCGGTCTCGTTGGAATGATCGTGCCAGGTCATCGACGGCGTGATGATGAAGTCGCCTTGCTCCATCGCGGTGCGCTCGCCGTCGACCGCGGTGTGGGCGCCCTTGCCTTCGAGCACGAAGCGCAGCGCCGATTGGCTGTGCCGGTGGGCGGGCGCGACGTCGCCGGGCACCACCATCTGCACGCCGGCATAGAGCGACGTGGTGATTTTCGACTGTCCGCGCAGGCCGGGATTTTCCAGCACCAGCACGCGCCGTTCGGCTTCTTTCGCCGTGATCAGCTTGCCGGCTTCGGTCATGTAGTCGCGGATGACCTCGAACTTCCACAGATGCGGCCGGCAGGCGCTCTTCGGCTCCGGCGTGATCAGATCGCTCATGACGGTCCAGAGCGCGGTGAGATTCTCGCCGTCGATCTTCTTGTAGAACGCCTCGCGTTCCGGCGTCTTGGTCACGGCTTCCATGGTGCGGCTCCCGTCGTTTTGTTGATTGACAGTATACTTACGATCTAGGTAGCGTCAACGTGCGAACAAGAACGAAACGGGAGGGTTCCGATGAAGCTGCACGGCTATTTCCGCTCCAGCGCCGCCTACCGGGTGCGGATCGCGCTAAACCTCAAGGGTCTCGGTGCCGAGCACCTGCCGCATCACCTTCGCAAGGGCGAGCAATGCGCGCCCGCCTATCTCGCCATCAATCCGCAGGGCCTGGTGCCCGCGCTGGAGAACGATGCGGGCGCAGTGCTGACCCAATCGGTCGCCATCATCGAATGGCTCGACGAGACCCATCCCAACCCGCCGCTGCTGCCGAGGGATGCGTTGCAGCGCGCCAAGGTGAGGGCGTTCGCGTTGGCGATCGCCTGCGACACTCATCCCGTGCAGAATCTGAAGGTGCTGGCGCGGCTGCGCGAGCTTGGCCTTGCCGAGGAGAAGGTTCAGGACTGGGCGGCGTGGGTCAACCGCGAGGGCCTCGCTGCCTGCGAGACGCTGATCAGAAACGAGCCGGGCCCGTTCTGCTTCGGGGATGCGCCGACGATCGCCGATCTCTGCCTGGTGCCGCAGCTCGCCAATGCGCGCCGCTTCGGCGTCGACGTCTCCGCCTATCCGCGTCTGCTTAAGGCGGAAGCTGCGGCCAAGGCGCTCCCGGCGTTCGTCAACGCCGCGCCGGAGAAGCAGCCCGATGCCGAGTAAGCCTGCCCCTCCGATCACGATAGATGCGGTCTATGCCGCGCCGGGCTATCTGTTCCGGCGCATGCAGCAGATCGCGGTCTCGATCTTCATGGAGGAATGCAAGGCGTTCGACCTCACGCCGGTGCAATACGCGGCGCTGATCGCGATCCACACCCACCCCGGCATCGACGCGACGCGACTGTCCGCGGTGATCGCCTTCGACCGCTCCACGCTCGGCAGCGTCATCGAGCGGCTTCAGGCCAAGGATTTCGTCGAGCGCAGGCCAGCGCCGGAAGACAAGCGGATCAAGCTGCTCTATTTGACCAAATCAGGCGCGGCGATCCTGCGCGACATCATTCCCGCCGTCGAACGCGCCCAGATGCGGATGCTCGAGCCGCTCAAGCCGGCGGACCGCAAGGCGCTGATGGGGCTCCTGGTGCAGCTCGTCGATCTCAACAACGAGGCGTCGCGGGTGCCGCTCCGGGCGGAGGACGCGCTGGAGCATCTGGGGAAGACGGGGTGAGGGGCGGGCGTCAAATACCGCCGTCGTCCCGGCGAAGGCCGGGACCCATAACCACCGAGTTTGGTTTGGCGAAGTTAGGTGGTGACCAGCTCGCGCCAATAACTCCCACTCGGCGTATGGGTCCCGGCCTTCGCCGGGACGACAGCGAGAGTGTGGCTCACATCCGCAACAACGCCTGCCGGTCGATCTTCCCCGTGCCGGTCTTCGGCAGCTCGTCGATGAAGATCACCTCGCGCGGATATTTGTAGGGAAGCAGCTTGCCCTTCACGTAGTCCTGCAGCCGCCGGGTCGCTTCGCTTTGATCAGCCGCGCAGCTGTTCATCACCACGACCGCCTTCAGCGTCATGCGCCGGTCCGGCAGCTCGGCCGCGAACACCGCGCATTCGCGGATGTCCGGGTGGTCGGCGAGGCACAGCTCGACCTCGAGCGGGTAGACCCACTGGCCGGAGATCTTGATGAGATCGTCGGCGCGGCCGCGGAAGAAGTGAAAGCCCTCGGCATCGCGGACGAAGCGGTCGCCGGTGTAGATCCAGCCGCCTTCGCGGATGGTCTCGGCGGATTTGTCCGGCCGGTTCCAGTATAGCGGCGTGTTGGAATCGCCGCGCACCCACAAGATGCCTTCCTCGTCGTCGGCGACATCGCGGCCGTCCTTGTCGCGCAGCGCGACCTCGTAGCCGGGCACGCGCAGGCCGGCGGCGCCGAGCTTCTTCTGCTCGGGACGGTTGGAGAGATAGATGTGCAGCACCTCGGTCGAGCCGAGGCCTTCGACGATCTCGAGACCGGTGAGCGTCTTCCAGCCGTTGAAGACGTCGGCCGAGAGCACCTCGGCGGCCGAGAGCGCCATGCGCAGGGACGAGAAGTCGGTCTTGTCGGCACCCTCGGCCCTGGTCAGCGACGTATAAAGCGTCGGCAGGCCGAAGAAGACCGTCGGCTTGTACTGCTCGATCGCCGCGAAGATCGCCGCGGGCTTCGGCTGGCCCGGCAACAGCAGCGTCGTCGCGCCCGCCGAGAACGGGAAGGTGATCGCGTTGCCAAAGCCATAGGCGAAGAAGATTTTCGGCACCGAGAAGCAGATGTCGTCCGGCGTCAGCTTCAAGACGTTCTGCGCAAAGGCGGCCTCGCTATAGGCCATGTCGTGCTGGAGATGCACGATGCCCTTGGGCCGGCCGGTTGACCCCGACGAGTACATCCAGAACGCCATCTCGTTGCGACGCGTGTCGGCTTCCGCGAGCTCAGTCGGAAATTGCGGGAGCCAGCCGGCGGCAGAGACGGCGTTCGGTGCGGCGTGATCGCCCACCGCGCCATTGGCGACGATCAGCGTCTGCAAGCTCGTGTCCTTGCAAGCCTCGGCGTTGAACCGTGCACAGAACTCGGCATCCGCCACCGCGACAGAAGCGCCGGAATCGGCGAGATAGAATTGCAGCAGATCCGGCGGCGTCAGCGTGTTGATCAGCAATGGCACGAAGCCGGCGCGCACCGCGCCGAAGAACGCGGCCGGATAGGCCGGGGTGTCGTCGAGGAACAGCAGCACGCGGTCGCCGCGCTCGAGGCCGAGCGAGGCAAAGCCGTTGCCCCAGCGTCCGGCTTCCGCGCAGAGCTCGGCGTAGGTGCGCGTCCCCGCGGGGCCAATGAGTGCGAGCTTGTCGCCGCATCCTCTTGCGAGATTGTCGAACAGCACGCGGCTGGCGTTGTAGACCTCCGGAACGGAAAAGCCGACCTCGCGCGCGCCCGCGCAGTCGGCGGGCACCTGGTCGTTAATCTGCCCGCTCATGCCTCGTCCCCACCGTTCTTGGCGGCTTCGTAGCGCGCCATGAAGGCCGGCGACATCGCGCGCAGGCGGGAGTCGTCGATGCGGCCTGAGCGGGTGATGTAGCTGTAGGCAAAGTCCATCAGGCCCTGCTGCATGTGCTGAGCAAAGTGCTCGTACCAGAAAGCGCTGGTCCGCGCGGCGTTGACGAGCTTCTGCACCACCGGCTTTCGCGCGGCCTGGTAGCGATGCAGGGCGGTGGAGAGATGGGCATCCGATTCCAGCGCCTTGACCAGCGCAATGGCGTCCTCGATCGCGAGCCGCGTGCCAGAGCCGATCGAGAAATGCGCCGAGTGCAGGGCGTCACCGAGCAGCACCATGTTCTTGAACGACCAGTGCTCGTTCCAGACCCAGGGGAAGTTGCGCCAGACCGATTTGTTGGAGACCAGCGAGCGGCCGCCGAGCGTGTCGGCGAACACCTCCTCGCAGACGCCCTTGGACTGCTCCACGTCCTTGTAGGCGAAACCGTAGGCCTGCCAGGTCGCGTGATCGCATTCGACCAGGAAGGTGCTCATGGTCGGCGAGTAGCGGTAGTGATGGGCGTTGAAGGCGCCGCGGTCGGTCTTCACAAAGGTCTGCGACAGCGTGTCGAAGCGCTTGGAGGTGCCGTACCAGACGAACTTGTTTGAGGAGTAGGACAGCGAGGTGCCGAAATCGCCCTCGAAGGCGCGGCGCACCAGCGAGTTCAGCCCGTCGGCGGCGACGATCAGATCGTGCCCGTTGAGCTGGTCGATCGCATGAATCGGCGTGTCGAAGCGCGGTGTGACGCCGGCATCGAGCGCGCGCTGCTGCAGGAATCGCAAGAGCTCGAGCCGGCCAATCGAGGAGAAGCCGACGCCGTCGATGGCCACGCTGTCGCCGCTCAGGTTCAGCGTGATGTTCTCCCAGCTCTCCATGTGCGGCGCGATCGCGTCGACCGTCTCGGGGTCGTCGGCACGCAGGAATTCCAGCGCCTGGTCGGAGAACACGACGCCAAAGCCCCAGGTCGCGTCGGCCGGGTTCTGTTCGAACAGGTCGACCTGATCCTCGGGGTGACGCTTCTTCCAGAGATAGGCGAAGTAGAGCCCACCGGGCCCCCCGCCAATCACGGCGATCCGCAACGTCTGTCCTCCCTGATTGACAGTATACTTACTATCTAGGGGTAGACTAATGTGCTCCGGCTTCCCGCGCCAGCGGAATTATCGGCGAAGCGCGCGGCACGCCGAAGCTCATGTCCGGACGCGTGTTTGGCGCGAAGCAGTGACCTCGCGAAGCATAGCCAAACCGCGCCGGCTTGGCCATCCGCACCGTCAGACGCAGCGCTTCACGTAAACCCCGTCCACCAGCACCCTGGTACAGCGGACCACCGGATCTCACGCTTCTCTAGCGTGCAGCGAACGGCGCCAGCACGTCCTTGCAGGCGGGCGACAGCGACGCGGCGTTGCTGGCAACGCATTGGATGATCCGACCGCCACCTGGCGCCACGCTGCCGCACAGCGTACGGATGTCGGCGCCGCAGGCGGAGCGAACGATGAACCGCTCTTCGCGCGGCCGCAGCGGGCGCAGCGCAATCACGGCAGGCGCGGCTGCCGGCGCAGCTGCCGCCGCAGGAGCAGCACCCGCAGATGCCGCCGTTGCTGCCGCGCCACCGCCGCCGGCCGCGGCGCTCACGGCCTTCTCGCAGGCCGGCGAAACCCTCGCCTTGTTCTTCTCCAGGCATTCGAGTGAGGGCGCGCCGCCCGGCGGCACGCTGGCGCACACCTTGGGATAATCGGCGCGGCACGCGCTCTTGACGGCAGCGACCTGAGCGCTGCTTGGCTGTTTGGCTGCAGCGGCCTTGGGCGCGGCAGCGGCAGCGGGCTTTGCGGCGGGAGCGGATTCAGCCTTCGGTGCGGCAGGCGCGGCCTCCGCCTTGGGTGGAGCCTCTTTGGGTGCAGCCTCGGTCTTCGGTGCAGCTTCGGTCTTCGGCGCCGCAGCAGGCTCGACCGCGCGAACCGCGGTTTGGCATCCCGATGACAGGCCGGACATGTTCTTCTGCAAACATTGATACGCTTCAACGCCGCCGGGCGTGACGCTCGCGCAGTGCGCGATGAAGTCCGAGCGGCATGCGGAGCGGATCGCGCTCTTCTGCGCCTCGGTCGGTGCTTGTGCGAACGCGCCTGCTGCAGTTGCGAAAAGAGCCGCCGCCAGCAACGCCCCGCGTGCCGACGCATGTTTCAACATGTTGAACATCTGAGTGAATTCCTGCCCTGTCGGTAACGCCGACAATTTTTTCAAATGTGATGCAAACATTGGTCGCGGGTGATGCCGCGCGCGGCATCATTGGCCGCCGCGACCTCTACCGCAAGTAGATATTGGCTTTGCAATTGCGACGTAACTACGTCGTCAGAGCTTGACCATGCGCTTGCCGCGATTGTCGCCCGCCAGCAGTCCGATCAGCGCCTTCGGCGTGTTCTCGAGGCCGTCGATGATGTCCTCCTGCACCTTCAGCTTGCCGGATGTGACCCAGGCCTGGAGGTCGGCGAGCGCGCGCTGGCTTTCCTTCATGTAGTCCATCACGATGAAGCCCTGCATGACGAGCCGCTTCACCACGATCAGGCCGGGCACGCCGCGCGGGCCGTGTGCCGAGGGCGCGCCGTCATATTGCGAGATCGCGCCGCAGCAGGCGATGCGGCCGTAATTGTTCATCTGCGGCAGGCAGGCTTCGAGAATGTCGCCGCCGACATTGTCGAAATAGACGTCGATGCCCTTCGGAGCTGCCGCGCGCAACGCCTTGAACACCGCGCCGTCCTTGTAGTCCACGGCCGCATCGAAGCCGAGCTCGGAGGTCAGCCAGTTGCACTTGTCGGCGCCGCCGGCGATGCCGACCACGCGGCATCCCTTGATCGTCGCGATCTGCCCGACGATCGAGCCGACCGAGCCTGCGGCCGCGGAGACCACGACCGTCTCGCCCTCTTTGGGCTTGCCGATCTCCAGCAGGCCGAAATAGGCGGTGAGGCCGGCAATGCCGAACACGCTGAGCAGATGCGTCATCGGCTCGAGCTTCGGCATCTTGGTGAGATGCTTGGCGGGCACTGCCGCCAACTCCTGCCAGCCGGTGTCGCCGAACACGATGTCGCCCGGCGCAAGCCCCGGCGCCTTTGAGCTGACGACCTCGGCGATGGCGCCGCCGGCCATCACACTGTTGGCTTCGACTGCTGAACGATAGGTCGCGCCGTGCATCCAGGCGCGGTTGGCGGCGTCGAGCGAGATGTATCGCACGCGCAGCAAGGCCTCGCCGTCCTTCGGCTCAGGCACCGCGCCTTCGACCAGCTTGAAGTGCTCGGGGCCGAGCTTGCCGCTGGGCTTTTCCACCAGAAGAATCTGACGATTGACGCTGGCGCTCATGATGTTTCCCCTCGGTCGTTTGACGATTATTGATGCAGCTGCCGCAAGAAAAACGTGCAAGCCGCTTTCGTTGTGCGCTGCATGAAGGCTAGATCGCGGGCGGCAGTTTCGCAACGGGAACATCCGCCCCGACGGTCGCACGCCAAGCGTGTTGCGCAGCCGTCATATCTGCGACATCATGAAGCGGTCGGTGTAGCGGGGGTGTTCAATGTCGAACAGGTTTACGCAATTCATTCTGGTGGCGATGGTGCTGGGCATCATCATGGGCGCGGCGATCTACAATTTCTTGCCCGACACGCGGGGCGACTGGGCCTCGTCCATCAACCTGATCGCCGTGATTTTCCTGCGCCTGATCAAGATGATCATCGCGCCGCTGGTGTTTGCGACCCTGGTCGGCGGCATTGCTCATATGGGTTCGGGCTCCAAGCTCGGTCGCATCTTCGCCAAGACCATGGGCTGGTTCATCAGCGCCTCTTTCGTCTCGCTGATGCTCGGCCTCGTGATGGTCAATCTGCTCCAGCCCGGCGCGAACTTCCCCGGTACGCTGCCTGACAAGGCGCAGTCGACCGGCCTGCCGGTTTCCGCCTTCTCGATCGAAAAATTCCTGACCCATCTGATCCCGACCTCGATCGCGGATGCGATGGCGCAGAACGAGATCCTGCAGATCGTGATCTTCGCCGTGTTCTTCTCGGTGGCGATGGGCTCGATGCCCGAGCGCTCCAAGCCGATCCTGGCGCTGATCGACGACATCGGCCACATCATGCTCAAGGTGACGGGCTATGTGATGCTGTTCGCGCCGTTCGCGGTCTGGGCCGCCATCACCGCGACGGTTGCCAAGAACGGCCTGCTGGTGCTCTGGAAGCTCATCGTCTTCATGGGCGGCTTCTATCTCTCGCTCGCGCTGCTGTGGGGCATCCTGGTGGTCGTGGGCTTCATCGTGATCGGGCCGCGCTACGCCCATCTGCTGAAGCTGATCCGCGAGCCGCTGATGATCGCGTTCTCCACCGCGAGCTCCGAAGCGGCCTATCCGAAAACCCTGGAGGGGCTGAACAAGTTCGGCGCCTCGTCGCGGATATCGAGCTTCGTGCTGCCGCTCGGCTATTCCTTCAATCTCGATGGCACGATGATGTACTGCACCTTCGCGAGCGTCTTCATCGCGCAGAGCTACCATATCGACATGCCGCTAGGCACTCAGCTCGCGATGCTGGCGACCCTGATGATCACCTCGAAGGGCGTCGCCGGCGTGCCGCGCGCCTCCCTCGTGGTGATCGCCTCGACGCTGTCGCAATTCGGCATCCCCGAGGCCGGGCTGTTGATGATCATGGGCATCGACACCTTCCTCGACATGGGCCGCAGCGCCACCAACGTGATCGGCAACACGCTCGCGACCTCGGTCGTGGCCAAGTGGGAAGGCGAGCTCGGGCCCGAGCACGAGCTTGGAGCGGGCGATGCCGTGCCGGGGGACATGATCCCCGGCGAAGTGCCTGCGATGGCCGGCCATTGATCGGAGTGCATCATGCGCCTTTCAATGGCGATATCGGGCGGCTTGTTTTTGGCAGCGTGCCAGCTGGCCACGGGTGCCTCCGCCCAGACCGGTGGCAGCGAAGGGCTTAGCCCGACGCTGTCAGCGATCAAGACGGCGCACACCGTGCGGCTCGGCTATCGCGAGAGCTCGCCGCCGTTCTCCTTCCTCGATCAGGCCAACCGGCCGATCGGCTACAGCCTCGAGCTTTGCGAGGCCATCGTCGAGGAGATCGGCGTCGAGGTCGACGATCCCGATCTCAAGATCGCCTACGTCAAGGTCACCTCGGATGACCGCATCGACGCCGTGCTCCAGAACAAGATCGACCTGGAATGCGGCTCGACCACGGCCAATGCCGAACGCGGCAAGCGCGTCGCCTTCTCGCCGCTGATGTTCGTTGCCGGCACCAAACTGATGGTGCCGAAGGCGTCCAGCGTCCAGTCACTGGCTGATCTGAAGGGCAAGACCATCGTAGTGACGAAGGGCACCACCAACGAGCAGGCGATCCAGGCGGCCGACAAGAAGTCCTCGTTGGGACTGACCATCGTTGTCGGTGCTGATCACGAACAGTCATACCAGATGCTCGTCGACGGCAAGGCCGATGCGTTTGCGACCGACGACATCCTGCTGTCCAGCCTGATTGTGCGCCACAAGGCACAGGACAAGTTCCGCGTCACCGGCGATTACCTGTCCTACGACCCCTACGGCATCATGTTCCGCAAGGGCGAGCCGCAACTGACGGCCGTGGTCGATCGCACCTTCCGCAAGCTCGGCTCCAACCACGACCTCGTTCCGCTCTACAACAAATGGTTCACCGCAAGGCTTCCGACCGGCGAACGGCTGAACGTGCCGATCTCGCTGCAGCTGGAGGAAGCCTTCAAGGCGATGGACGATTCCGCAAGCGCGAATAACTAGCGCTGTGCGACGAGCGCCGCTGCGCCCTCTCCCCTTACAAAGGGAGGGCAATTGCATATCGCGTGCACGATGCGGCAGCATCGGCGGTGGGCTCCCTCTCCCGCTTGCGGGGGAGGGCTGGGGTGGGGGTGTCTCCGCGTCGGGATTGCTGAGAATTGCGCAGGATGTCCCGGTGTGGCGAGAGCCCTCACCCGCCGCGCGCGGGACGATGCTGCGCATCGCCCGGGGCGCGTCGGCCTCTCCCGCAAGCGGGAGAGGCGGAGCAAGCCCGCGGTCCTCGTGAAATCCATATGCGATCGCCCTGCCATAGAGAGGGCGCAGCAACGATCAGCGCGTGCTCACGCGCCTGCGGGCACCTGGTCCAGAAATCCCGTGATGCTCCTGATACGGCCGTCCTTCAGCACGGCGAAATCCGTCCCCTTGATCGGGCTGTCGATGCCATCAGGACCAAGGCCCCAACTGAAGCGGACATGGTCGCCGTAGCCGTTGGGCTCGCCGATCAGCTTGAACTTGAAATCGGGAAAGCGCTGCTGCACGCCTGCGATCAGCGCATCGACGCCGTCATGGCCGTTGCCCTTCATCAGGGGATCGACATAGCTCGCATCCGCCGTCCAGTTCTGGCTCAGCAGTTCGCGCCGGCGGCCGGCTGCACGCTCGTTCCAGAGATCGATGTAGCGGCGGGCGATGGTGATGGGGTCGGTCATTGTGGTCTCCTTCGATGGCGCCGTGTCGTTCGGCTGACCTGACTATCGAAGGTTTGCGCGCGCTGATCGATTACCTCGGAGGTCATGCGCATGATCCGGGAAAGCGTGAAGCGGTTTCCCGATCGGATCATGCGTCGACGAGCGCGCGCAAATGTCGTCGCGAACTTACTTCGCCGCGGTGACCATGATTTCGACGGTGTATTGTGCCGCCGCGAGCTTGGCTTCGACGGTGGCGCGTGCCGGCGTGTTGCCGGGCGAGACCCAGGCGTCCCACACCGCATTCATCTCGCCAAACGTCTTCATGTCGGTGATGTAGATCGTGGCCGAGAGCAGCTTCGACTTGTCGGTGCCGGCCTTGGCGAGATGGCTGTCGATGGTCGCCAGGATGTCCTGGGTCTGCTTCGTCACGCTTTCGCCGGCGGCGTTGTTGGCGACGACGCCGGCGAGATAGACGGTGTTGCCGTGCACGACGACCTGGCTCATGCGCGGGCCGGTTTCAAGACGCTGAATGCTCATTGGGGTCTCCTTTGAATGGCGGCCCTGTCTAGCGCAGCGGCCTGCCCTGTGCCACCCCAGGCACGCATGCGTTGCCGGGCACGCATGCGTTGCCAGGCACGCATGCGTCGTCGGCGATGCCTGAGTTGCACTTCAAGGAAACCGGCCGAAGAACGTCCAGATCGTCTCGGCGGCGTCGATGTCGCCGTTCTGCGATCCGAGCAAGCTGGCGGCGACCTTCGGGAAGCGGGCATCCGGAGAAAATCCGGGCATGCGGTGCCCCCCTTGATTGATGCGATAAAGCACGACGTCGTGCCCTCCAGGACAGCGCGACGAGATCCGCGTCACCGTGGACTGGTCTGCGGGCGCCCTGTCGGGCAAATCGGTCGCGTCGGCATTGTCGGTCTCGCAGCCGTTGAGCTTGCGCCAGAACGCAAGCGTCTCGTCGGTGGACCAGAACCCGTCGGCGGCATAATAGCTCGATCCGCGGCCGCCCTCGTAGGGGACCAGCGGATCGGCCGTGCCGTTCATCAGCAGCATCGGTAGCGGCCGCGACGGATGGCACGTGACCGCGGCCTCATCGGTGAGGTTCATGCTCACGCTCGCGCCGGCAGCAAACAGATCGGCGCGGGCGCAGACCAGCGTCATGGCCATGGCGCCGCCATTAGAGACGCCGGTGACATAGACGCGGCGAGGGTCGGCGGTGCCGTTCGCCACCAGCTTCTCGACGAGCTTTGAGATGAAGGCGACGTCATCGGTGCCCGCGGGCGGGCCACGGAGCGCCGGTCCCGCCTTGGTCCTCGCATCGGCCCATGCGTGGTTGAGGCCATCGGGAAAGACCACGGCAAACCCTTCGCGCTTTGCGACCTGCGGCCACGCCGTCCGTGTCATCATGTCGGCGCCGCGCTGGGTCTTGCCGTGCAGCACGACGACGAGCGGCACGAGCCGCTTCGCCGGCAATTGCACAGTGTAGGACCGCTTCACGCCGTCGACGTCGATCGTATCGGCGGACGCAGCCGAGGCGGCGGCCAATGCCGCAACAAACGCCGCGATGCGCAGCCGCCACCGCATGATCTAGCCCACGGCCTTCGCCGCGGCGCGGCCCGCATTGCGGCCCGAGAACAGGCAGCCGCCGAGGAACGTGCCTTCCAGCGAGCGATAGCCGTGCACGCCACCGCCGCCGAAACCGGCGGCTTCGCCCACTGCATAGAGACCAGGGATGACGCTGCCCTCCTCACCGAACACGCGCGAAGAGAGGTCGGTCTCGAAACCGCCCAGCGTCTTCCGCGTGAGGATGTTGAGCTTGACCGCGATCACGGGCCCTTGCGCGGGATCGAGGATGCGGTGCGGGGAGGCGGTGCGGATCAGCCTGTCGCCGATATAGCGCCGCGCATTGTGGATGTTCATCACCTGCGCATCCTTGACGTAAGGATTGGCGATCTCACGGTCGCGCGCCTCGATCTGCATCCTGATGTGCTCGAGCTTGAGGAGGTCGCTGCCGGTCAGCTTGTTCATGGCCGCAACGAGATCCTCGATCTTGTCGCGCACGATGAAGTCGACACCATGGCTTTTGAACGCTTCCACCGGCGCCGGCGCACCCTTGTTGGTGGCGCGCTTGATTGTCATGCGCCAGCTCTTGCCGGTGAGGTCGGGGTTCTGCTCCGAACCCGACAGCGCAAACTCCTTCTTGATGATGCTCTGGGTCAGGATGAACCAGGAATAATCGTAGCCGGTGGACATGATGTATTGGAGCTGGCCGAGCGTGTCGGAGCCGGGAAACAACGGCGCCGGCAGGCGCGTGCCGGTGGCGTCGAACCACATCGAGGAGGGGCCGGGCAGGATGCGGATGCCGTGGCGCGGCCAGATCGGTGACCAGTTCTGGATGCCTTCGACATAATGCCACATGCGGTCGCGGTTGATCAGCCGCGCGCCTGTTTTCTCGGTGATGCCGATCATGCGGCCGTCGACATGCTCGGGCACGCCGGAGATCATGAATTTCGGCGGCGCGCCGAGCCGCTTCGGCCAGTTCTGCCGCACCAGCTCGTGATTGCCGCCGATGCCGCCGGACGCCACGATCACGGCTTGGGCCTTCAACGCAAACTCGCCGACGATTTTGCGCGATGAGCTCTTGCCGCGCTCGACATTATCCGGGGCGAGAATGGCCCCGCCGACGCCATCCACCGTGCCGTTGGTGATCGAGAGCGCGTCGACGCGATGGCGGAACCGAAAGCTCAGCCGGCCGCTTCTGACGGCCTCGCGCGCGCGGCGCTCGAACGGCTCGACGATGCCGGGCCCGGTGCCCCAGGTGACATGAAAGCGCGGTACCGAATTGCCGTGGCCCATTGCGTCATAGCCGCCGCGCTCGGCCCATCCGACCACGGGGAAAATGCGATGGCCCATCGCGCGCAGCCACGCACGCTTCTCGCCGGCCGCGAACGCCACATAGGCCTCGGCCCATTGCCGCGGCCAGAAGTCCTCGTCGCGGTCGAAGCCGGCGGTGCCGAGCCAGTCCTGCATCGCAAGCTCGAAGGAGTCCTTGATGCCGAGCCGGCGCTGCTCCGGCGAATCGACCAGGAACAATCCGCCGAACGACCAGAACGCCTGGCCGCCGAGCGACTGCTCGCCCTCCTGGTCGACCACGATCACGCGCTTGCCGGCGTCCGCGATCTCGGTTGCGGCCACGAGGCCCGACAGTCCTGCGCCGACAACGATGACGTCAGTCTCTTCAGTCATCTGTTCGGCCATATGTTTCCCCCTTCATGTGTTTCCCCCTCCACAGGTTCCCCCCTGTAGTTGCCCGGATTGAAGCCGGCGGTTGCAACTGAGATCAAGAGGACGGCGCGCAAGACATCGTTAACTTGTTCCACTTCGGGAAAAAGACCGGCTGAGTGCAGCGCCGGCGCAACACTGGATTTGAATTTGTTTTGAGCGAGCCGGCATGCCTAGACAAAACCGCGGTTACGACGGACCCTAGCAGGGCATCACCACCTGACACACAGATTCGAATTCGACTGGGGCGGGGGCCAATGAAGTTTCTGACGGGGTTGCTTGCGGCGGTTCTCCTGATCGCGAGCATGGGCGCTTCTCACGCGGTGGTTCGGATCGCGGATGACCGCGGTGGCCGGATCGGAACCTACGTCGACAAATACCAGGACCTGCGGCAGTCGGGCGACACCGTCATCATCGACGGTCTCTGCGCCTCTGCCTGCACCATCGTCCTCGGCGCCATCCCGCCTGACCGCATCTGCGTGACGTCGCACGCGACACTGGGCTTCCACGCCGCGTGGGATTTCGGCAGCAACGGCCGTGCCGTCACCAATACCGAAGCGACCCAGATGCTCTATGCGATGTATCCCTCGCAGGTGAAGCGCTGGATCAATCAGCGCGGCGGCCTTACCCCGCATATGCTCTTCCTGAAAGGCAGGCAGCTCCAGGCCATGTACAAGCCCTGCTACCTCGACGCGCAGGCCTCGGCCAATAAGCCGTCGCCGCGGTAGGCCGCAGTCGGTCGTTTTCAGAGCTGATCTCTATCCTTCGTCATGGCCGGGCTTGTCCCGGCCATCCACGTCTTTGGCCCGCGCGAGAAGTACGTGGATGCCCGGGCCTTCGCCTCGCCGAAGCCGCTTCGGCCGCGCAGGCGGGACAAGCCCGGGCATGACGGAGATCCTCCGCACCAATTGATCTCTGGCCCGCCCACCGTGCTTGCCCGGCCCCGCCCCAGCGCCTATTTGAGAGCCAGGGAACCCTTCACCCCGATCGTTGTCATGGCTCAACCACTGCACCCCGCCCATCCTGTATCGGACAATTCGCCCACTGCCGGTCGGATGCCGTTCGTGCTGCTGTTGGCGGGTGCCGGCGCCGGCGGCCTGGTCGTGCTCGGCGTGCTCGCGCTCTGGTTCCACTATGGCAGCCAGGTGTTCTTCGAAATGATCAGGACCGGTTTCGCCGCCTGCTTCTGACCCGCGACAGGAAGTTTTCCGCCCATGAGCTCCGCCGCCCGTCCGCTGGTGATCGCGACCGCCTTCGCCGCAAGCCTCATCCTCGGGCTGCTGATCGTATTCTGGGCCATGGGCGGGGTCAGCAAGGTGGCGCAGCCGGCCGCGATCGGCGGCCCGTTCCAGCTCACCGACCAGAACGGCAAGGCCGTCACCGACAAGAACCTCAAGGGCAAGCCGACCCTGATCTTCTTCGGCTACACCCATTGCCCCGACGTCTGCCCGACCTCGTTGTTCGAGATCTCGGAAGTGCTGCGCGCGATGGGCAAGGACGCCGACAAGGTCAATGCCGTCTTCATCTCGGTCGATCCCGAGCGCGATACGCCGGCCGCGATGAAGGATTATCTGTCGAGCTTCGACCCGCACCTCGAAGGCCTGAGCGGCGATCCTGCCGAGACCACCAAGGTGATCAGCTCCTACCGGGTCTACGCCAAGAAGGTCCCGACCAAGGACGGTGACTACACCATGGACCACACCGCGTTGATCTACCTGATGGACCGCGACGGCCGCTTCGTCTCGCCATTCAACCTGAAGCGCACGCCCGAAGAGGCCGCGGTGGACTTGAAGCGGTATCTGTAGGCTCGCTATTCGCCGCAATCCGCGCTCGCGTTCCCGGCCGGATGGGCTATAAGGCCCCCCGATCTCAACGAAATTCGTTCATTTTCAGCCGATGGCCCCATCGCAACAGGCGAAATCGTCCAAATCCGCCCGTGGCTTGCTGACCGGGCTGGTCGTCGGCGTCTGCCTGCTCGCGGGCCTGTCTGGCGCCAAGGCGCAGGCCCCGGCCAAGCAGCCCCCAACGGCGCCGCAAGCCTCACCCCAGGTCGCGCCGCAAGCCGCCCCGCAGGCGGTGCCGGGCTTCTGGGACCCGCGGCGGCGGCCGGAGCGGCCGGATTTGTCGCGCCTGACCGTGATCCGTTTCCTGACCGAGACTGATTATCCGCCGTTCAACTATACCGGCGCCGACGGCAATCCGGCCGGCTTCAACGTCGATTTCGCCCGCGCGCTGTGCGAGGAGATCAAGGTCACCTGCACGGTGCAGATGCGCCGCTTCGAGACGCTGGTGGACGCACTCGCCTCCAACCGGGGCGACGCCATCATCGCCTCGATGGCGGTGAGCCCGCAGCTCCGCGCCCGGGTCGACTTCACCGACCCCTATTACCGCGTGCCGGCGCGCTTCGCCTCGCGCAAGGACGCGGTGATGCCGGAGATCCGTCCCGAATATCTCGAGGGCAAGAAGGTCGGCGTCATCGCCGGCTCCGCGCATGAGGCCTATCTCAAGGCCATGTTCACCGACGCCGAGCTGCACCCCTATCCGAACGACGACGTCCTGCGCGGCGCCTTGCGCAAGGGCGAGGTCGACTTCATCTTCGGCGACGCCATCGCGCTCGCGTTCTGGATCAACGGCACCGATTCCGGCGATTGCTGCGCCTTCTCCGGCGGTCCGTTCGTCGAAAGCCGCTTCTTCGGCGAAGGCATCGGCATCGCCGTGCGCAAGGGCAACGACGTGCTGCGCCAGGCCCTGAACTGGGCGATGTTCCGCGTCTGGGAAAAGGGTCGCTACACGGATCTGTGGCTGCGGTATTTCTCGGTGAGCCCGTTCTAGTTTCGTGTGCCACTCTCAGTCCTCATCCTGAGGAGCTTGCGTAGCAAGCGTCTCGAAGGATGAAGGCCCCGCTGGTGGCCTCGCCCTTCGAGACGCGCGCGAAGAGCGCGCTCCTCAGGGTGAGGGTCTGACACCTATCCGCAAAATTGCATTCTGCCCGGAAATCGCTATTTTCCGCGCCCCGGAGGCCCCTTAGATGTCCGTTATCGATCTTGCCGCGAACCCGAGCGATCTGCGTGCGCTCGCCGAACAATCCAACGCCTGGCCGTTCGAGCAGGCGAAGGCCATTGTCGCGCGGCTGAAGAAAAGCCCGAAGGACGAGGTGCTGTTCGAGACCGGCTACGGCCCATCCGGCCTGCCGCATATCGGCACCTTCGGCGAGGTCGCGCGCACCTCGATGGTGCGGCACGCCTTCCATGTGCTGACCGAAAACAAGATCAGGACGCGCCTGCTCGCGTTCTCCGACGACATGGACGGGTTTCGGAAAGTGCCCGACAACGTCCCCAACAAGGAGATGCTGGCCGCGCATCTCGGCAAGCCGCTGACGCGCGTGCCGGACCCGTTCTCCAACGAGTATCCGTCGTTCGGACACCACAACAATGCGCGGCTGCGCGCCTTCCTCGATCATTTCGGCTTCGACTACGAATTCGCGAGCTCGACCGACTATTACACGTCCGGCCGTTTCGACGCGACGCTGCTCAAGATGCTGGCTGCCTACGACAAGGTGATGGCGATCATCCTGCCGACGCTCGGACCCGACCGCCGCGCGACCTATTCGCCGTTCCTGCCGATCAGCAAGACCACGGGTATCGTGCTGCAGGTGCCGATGATCCGCCGCGATGTCGCGGCCGGCACGGTGACCTATCTCGATCCCGATACCAACCAGGAAGTCGAGACGCCGGTCACCGGTGGCAACGTCAAGTGCCAGTGGAAGGCCGATTGGGCGATGCGCTGGGTGGCGCTCGGCGTCGATTACGAGATGGCCGGCAAGGATTTGATCGACTCGGTCAAACTCTCAGGCGCGATCGCGAGGGCGCTCGGCGCCACGCCGCCGGAAGGCTTCAACTACGAGCTCTTCCTCGACGACAAGGGCCAGAAGATCTCGAAGTCGAAGGGCAACGGGCTGACCATCGACGAATGGCTGCGCTACGCCTCGCCGGAATCGCTGTCGCTGTTCATGTATCGCGAGCCGAAGGCGGCCAAGCGGCTGTATTTCGACGTCATCCCGCGCAACGTCGACGACTACCAGCAGTTCATCGACGGCTTTGCCAAGCAGGACGCCAAGCAGCAGCTCGGCAATCCGGTCTGGCATGTCCACAGCGGCCATCCGCCGAAGTTCGACATGCCCGTCACGTTCCAGCTCTTGCTGACGCTGGTCTCGTCGTCGAACGCGGAGAATGCCGAGACCCTGTGGGGTTTCATTGGCCGCTATCGGCCCGGCGTGAGCCCGCAAACGCATCCCAAGCTCGATGCGATGGTCGGCTACGCCATCAATTATTATCGCGACTTCGTCGCGCCGACGAAGACGTTCCGCGAACCGACCGAGACCGAGCGCGCGGCGCTGCAGGATTTGCGGGATGCATTATCGCAGCTGCCGCAGGACGCCTCGGCCGAGGACATCCAGAACGTCGTCTACGAGATCGGCCGCCGCGAGCCGTTCCTCGATCAGGTCAAGAAGGGCAAGGACGGCCGTCCCGGCGTGACGCTCGACTGGTTCAACATGCTCTACCAGGTGCTGCTCGGCCAGGAAAAGGGCCCGCGCTTCGGCTCCTTTGTCGCGGTGTATGGCGTGCAGAACGCGGTGAACATGATCGACGGCGCGCTGGCGCGGAGTGCGTGACGCGACAGCTTCCGTTCTAGCGACCTCGTAGCCCGGATGAGCGTAGCGACATCCGGGACCGCCGGTGCGGCTAGCTAGCAAAAACCCCGGATGTCGCTTCGCTCATCCGGGCTACGGACCTTCGCCCGCAGCTCAGATCGACCGCAGCACGTAGCGCCGGTTGTCCTTCTGCACCGGGCGTGCGTTCATCGGATAGAGCTTTGCGAACGCGGCGACATCGGTGGCCGACACCTGGATCGGGTTGGTCAGCAGCAGCCATTCGACCACTTCTGAGCAGGGCGGCGTCGTCAGTGAGCCGGGATAGCGGAAGTAGCTGAGCTTCGTGGGCAGCATGGCGTGGGGATCGATGGTCGTATCCGCCTTCACGGCGGGGCCTTCGGCGGCCGGCATGGTCTTGACGATCTTGGCGAAGGCCGGGTTCGGCCTGCCCTCGGCCATCAGCACGCCGACCACGGCGAGCCCGCCGGCCTCGTTGCGATGGACGAAATGTGCCTCCATCGGAAAATTCTTGCCGCCGATCATGTGCTCGCTCGGCCGGTGGAAATGCACCTGGAGCAGCTTGTATTTGACGTCGCCGAGCGTGAGCGTGCTGCCCTCGGCGAAGTTGAGCTGGATCGTGTGCCCGTTGTTGATGATGGTGTCGGCGCTCTTGCCCCAGTTCAGCTTCAGCGCGGGCAATTGCGATTTGACCGTCGCCTCGATGTCGATCGGCGATTGTTGCAGGCCGACCGCGCAGGCTTTGTTGGCCGCGTCGAGATCGCCCCATTTGGCGCCGGCGCCTTCGTAGCTCCAATGCGCACCTTCGGCGGCGAAGGCCGGCTTGCAGAGCGGACAAAGCGCAAGACCCGCGAGGGCCTTCAATGCGTGACGGCGATTCATCATATTCCCCCTAACATGAATTTGCTTGGCAATTGGTGGCCGCAACCTATGCGAGAGAGATGCTGAGTCGCAAGGCTGCCCGCGGCGAATGCGGCGCGGCTGACGTCGTCGCCCGGTCACGACGCAGGCGAGACGCGATCACTGGCTCGCCCACACGATCCGCGCCATCCAGCCGACCTCGCTCGCCGTCATCCTGCGTTCGGCCTGAGAGGTATCGAGCGGCTGCAACTCCAGAGCTTTTGCCGTGCGGCGCTTCAGCGTCGCCACCGCCACCTCGCCCGTCTTGGTCTTCACCACCACGCGATCCCCTTTGCGGATCGGCGCGCCGAGGGCGACCAGGATGATGTCGCCGTCGCGATAGGCGGGCGCAAGCGCTTCGCCGGAAATCTGCAGCGCGAAGCTGTGGTTGCCCTCGACGTCGGGAAGGGCAAACTCGGTCCAGCCCTTGCCGGTGGGAAAGCCGGACTCGTCGAAGGCGCCGCTCGCGCCGGCCAGCGCGAATCCGAGCAGCGGCACCGAGCGGCCGCCGCCTGCCTCGTCGGCGACCAGCTTGGCAAAAATGTCGATCGAGGAATCTGCCGCCGCCAGCGCCTTCGCGATCGATTCGGTCGAGGGCCAGCGCTCGCGGCCGTCGGAGGTGACGCGCTTGGACTTGTTGAAGGTGGTGGGATCGAGCCCGGCGCGCTTGGCGAGGCCGGACGGCGACAGGCCGGCATGCGCCGCCAGCCGATCCAGCGCGCCCCAGATCTGGTCGTGGGTGAGCATCCTCTGCGCTTTGGCCTGCTTGACCATGGAAGGTCCAGCCCGTCGCAACTCAGGAAAACTATCCTCAAATCAATCGGTTTTCCGTTTTCGGTGCAAGAGGCGGCGTCTAAGTCTTGAGTTCGGCAGGGGTGGCCTTTACGGTCCCGCCCGGGATTTAACGATCCACGAGAGACGAAAATCCCCAGGAGACTCAAAGAGCTGTCTCCCCGGGCAAACAGGGCTGCGTAAGCGGTGGTCAAGATCTACAAAATCTGTCCGGCCTCGGCCTGGCGCGAGGCGGAACGGCAGGGTGTCTACCGCGGCAGCGCGGACGATTCGCGCGACGGATTCATCCATTTCTCGACCGCATCCCAGGTTCCCGAGACCCTGCAGAAGCATTATGTCGGGCAGCGCGCGCTGTTCCTGGTCGAGGTCGACGGCGATGCGCTCGGCAGCGCATTGCGCTGGGAGCGTTCGCGCAATGAGGAGCTGTTTCCGCATCTCTATGGCGAGCTCGATCTCGGCGCGGTGATTGCCGTGATCAACCTCAACACGCGCTCCGACGGCGGCCACGACGTTCCGGAGCTTGCCCCGTGATCCGCGCTTTCGACGCTCTCTCGCTGCCGGTGTTGCGTTGGCTCGATCCGGAGGATGCGCATCGCCTCGCGATCCAGGGCCTGCGCTTCCTGCCGCCGGGCAAGCCGCACGCTGACGATCCCAAGCTCGCGGTACGTGCGTTCGGGCTCAACTTCCCCAATCCGATCGGCATGGCCGCGGGCTTCGACAAGAGCGCCGAAGTGCCGGATGCGCTGCTGCGGCTCGGGTTCGGCTTCGTCGAGATCGGCTCGGTGACGCCGAAGCCGCAAAGCGGCAATCCGCGACCGCGGCTGTTTCGTCTGGAGCGCGACGAGGCCGTGATCAACCGCATGGGCTTCAACAATGACGGCGCGGAGACCGCCCTGCGCCGGCTCGCGGCGCGCGCGCAGCACGGCGGCATCGTCGGCGTCAATGTCGGCGCCAACAAGGATTCGCCCGATCGCGTCAATGATTACGTCAGGCTGATCGAGACCTTTGCGCCGGTCGCGAGCTATTTCACCGTCAACGTCTCCTCGCCGAACACGCCGGGCCTGCGTAATCTGCAGGAAGGCGCGCTGCTCGACGATCTCCTCGCCAGGGTGATCGACGCGCGCCAGCGGGTGCGCGAGAGCGCCGGCGACACGCCGGTGCTGCTCAAGATCGCGCCCGACTTGAGCCTCGCCCAGCTCGACGACGTCGTGCAGGTCGCGCGCTCGCGCCGGGTCGACGGCATGATCGTGTCGAACACCACGATCGCGCGGCCGAGCACGCTGCGCGAGGAGATGCGCGCCAAGGAACAGGGCGGCCTGTCCGGCCGGCCGCTGTTCCGGCTGTCGACGAGGATGGTCGCCGAGACCTATGTGCGCGTCGAGGGCGCATTCCCCCTGATCGGCGTCGGCGGCGTGGATTCGGGCGGCGCCGCGCTGACGAAAATCCGCGCCGGCGCGAGCCTGATCCAGCTCTATTCCTCGCTGGTCTACAAGGGCCTCGGCCTCGTCGACGAAATCAAGCGCGACCTCACCTCGACCCTATTGCGCACGGGGCGGGATTCTCTCTCCGAGATCGTCGGCTCCGACGCCGCCACGCTGACGGCGGAAGCCTGGCCGGGGATATAGCTCTTCGCCGCGTAGCCCGGATGGAGCGAAGCGCAATCCGGGATTCTATCCGCGGACGCGAAGGCCCCGGATTACGCTTTCGCTCCATCCGGGCTACAAGTTACAGCGACTGCTTCGAAAACGTCTTCCTGTACAGCGCCGGATAGCGCGCGGCCTGCAAGCCGCCGCGCGAGACGTAGGAGGCGATCAGGGCGCTCCACAGCCCGGCATTGCCGAACGATTGCAGCGCCCACCATGTGGCGAGGAAGATCGCGAGCGAGGCCAGCATCAGATTGCGCATCTCGCGCGCCCAGGTCGCGCCGATATAGATGCCGTCGAAGCCGAAGGCGAACACGCCGGGAATGGGCGCGAGCACGACGAACGGCAGGAATTCCCGGGCGCCGCGACGGACGGCTTCGCTCGCCGTCATGACATCGATCAAGTTCGGCCCGAACAGCGCGAACAGCGCGGACACGACCAGCGCGAAGCCGAGCCCCCATAGCAGCACCAGCCGGGTCGAATCCGCAAATCCCCTGGCGTCGCGTGCGCCGAGCGTACGGCCGCAAAGCTGCTGGGCTGCGTTGGCCAGACCATCGAGGAAGAAGGCGCTGACCAGCAGAAAATTGTTGAGCACGGAATTGGCGGCCAGCGTGACGTCGCCGGCCCGCGCGCCCTTGGCGGTGAAAAACAGAAACACGGCGATCAGCGCCGCGGTGCGGATCAGGATGTCGGAATTCACCGCCAGCAGCCGCATCAGCTTGGCCCGGTCGAACAGCTCTGCGTATGGCACCGCGAACCCGCCGTCCGCATAGCGGCGGCAGACGATCATGCCGAGCCCGAATCCGGCCGCTTCAGACAGCAGTGCGGCGATCGCAGCACCCGCGATGCCGGTGTCGTAGACCAGCACCAGCAGGATCGTCGCCGCCGCGTTTACGACATTGATGACGACCTGTAGCGCGAGCGCCGGATTAGCGCGGGCCTGGCCGACCAGCCAGCCGAGGATGACGTAGTTGGCGAGCGCGAGCGGCGCCGACCAGATCCGGATCACGAAGTAGGTTTTCGCCGCGCGCGTAACGCCTTCGCTGCCGCCCATCAGGTCGAACAGTATTGCCGCCAGCGGCAGTTGCAGCGCGATCAGGGCTACGCCGATCAGGCCCGCGACGATGAAGCCGCGCACCAGGATCGCGGTCAGCTCGCGCGTCTCGCCGGCGCCGAGCGCCTGCGCCGTGAAGGCGAGCGTGCTCATGCGCAGGAAGCCGAATAGCCAGAACAGGCAATCGAAGATGACGGACGCGATGGCGACGCCGCCGAGCAGCGCGGCATCGTCCAGCCGTCCGATCGCGGTGGTCGAGACCACACCGATCAGCGGCGTGGTGAGGTTCGCGACCATCGCGGGGCCTGCGATGGCGAAGACCTGACGGGAACCGATCTTCAAGTGAACGGGTGCGTGCATGTCAGAACACGAGCACCATGCCGTCTTCGGCGGCGAGATGGGCGATGTCGTCGAGGCGCGACAGCACGTCTTCGCTCATATGGGTGAGCACGAGGCGTTTTGCGCCGATGTCGGGAAGATGCTGTTCCAAGGTCTTCAGGCTGAGGTGATTCTTGACCACCTTCTCGTACATATAGGCCTCGGCGATGAAAAGGTCCGCGCCATGCGCCAGCGGAATGAGCGTCTCCGTCCATTCGGTATCGGCGCTGTAGGCCAGCGTGCGGCCTTCCGCTTCGATGCGATAGGCGAGGAACGGTCCGCCGGATTCCCCGTGCACGACGGGATAGGGCGTCACCGTCACCGCGCCGAAGCATTGGCTCTGCCCGGGCGCGAGCTCGACGACGGACAGCTCGAAGCGCTGTTTCGTCTTGGAGGAATGCTCGAACAGAGCCTCCATCACCTCACGCAGCCGCGTCTCGATGCCTTTGGGGCCGGCGATCGTGAGCGGCCGCGTCCGCCGCGAGAATTGTGCGTCGAGCAGGACAAACGGCAGCCCGGCAAAATGGTCGCCGTGGAAATGCGTGATCAGGATGAGATCGATCTCATTGCGGTCGATCTCGAGCCGCTTCAGCGCCGGCAAAGCCGACGCGCCGCAATCGATCAGGAAGTTGGCCTCGCGCCCCGAGACGTGGAAGCAGGTGTTGAGCCTGCCGCCCGATCCGAAGGCGTCGCCGCAGCCGACAAAGCGCAATTGCATCGGCTGCGGACCTCCAAAACCTTACCGGCCGCGCGGCGTGCCGAAAACACGCATTAGCAGCCAGATCGGGATCACGATGACTGCGCCGAGCAGGAAGTAGCGCCACAGCCAGTTCACGGTATCGAAGCCGAGATCCCACAAGCGCTGGAATAAGAGGCGAATGCTGTAGATGATATTCCAGGGATCGAAACCGACCGCCGCCAGCACGACGCCGACGAGGATCGAGAGCAGGACCAGGCGAAACGCGACCGCCAGCGGCGAGCCGCCGAGAAAGCGGTTCAGGCCATCACTGCGGCCGGCCGGCAAATCTCTGACGTCGTGGGCCATCTCAAACTCCTCAGGGGATTCGACCCTATCATAGGGCAAGGCGGGGGACATGGGGAACCCGCAACGGCGCGTCAATCGGCTTACGGGATTTTAATGCGGGCAAGCACACGCCCGGGGCTTTCAAGCCTCAATCTCCGCCGCCTCCGCTTTCAGCATCTTTTCCAGCGTTTCCAGCCGGTCGGCTTCCCGCGGCGGCTTGTCCCAGCGCAAGCGGCTGATGCGGGGAAAGCGCATCGCGACGCCGGATTTGTGCCGCGGCGAGCGCTGCAGCCCCTCGAAGGCGACCTCCAGCACCAGCCCCTTGTCCGGCTCGTGCACGACGTGGCGGACCGGGCCGAATTTTTCGGTGGTATTGCGACGCACGAAGCGGTCGATCTGGAGCAGCTCCTCGTCGGTGAAGCCGAAATAGGCTTTTCCGACCGGCACCAGCTCGTCACTGCCCGCGCCTGTGGTCCAGACGCCGAAGGTGTAGTCGGAATAGTAGGACGAGCGTTTGCCGTGGCCGCGCTGCGCATACATCAGCACGGCGTCGATGATGTGCGGATCGCGCTTCCATTTCCACCACTGTCCCTTCGGCCGTCCCGGCAGATAGGGTGCATCGCGCCGCTTCAGCATCACGCCTTCGACGGCGTCCGCGTCTTCGCCCGCACCAGCGCTCGCGGGATCGGCGCGTGCGGCGGTCAGCGCCTCCCAGCTTGCGAAGGGCACGGTGGGCGAGAGATCGATGCGGGGATCGTCGAGCTTGCCGATAAAGGTCTCCAGCCGTTCGCGGCGCTCCGCGAACGGTAGCTCGCGCAAATCGTTCTCGTCGTCGCCGAGCAGATCGTAGGCGCGCAGATGAATCGGAAACTCCTTGATCAGCTTCGGAGACACGACCTTGCGGTTGAGCCGCTGTTGCAGAACGTTGAAACTCTGCACGCGCCCTTCGCGCAGGATCAGAAGCTCGCCGTCGATGGCGCCTGGTAGCCGCAATGACGGGACCATGTCCGGAAAGCTGCCGGTGATGTCCTCTCCGGTGCGCGAATAGAGCCGCGCGGTGATGTGGCCGTGCTCGTCGCGGCCGGCCACCGCCTGCACGCGGATGCCGTCCCATTTCCATTCGGCGATGTAGTCGGCGGGATCGAGCGCGGCGAAATCAGTGTCTTCGATCGCGTGCGCCAGCATCACAGGGCGGAACGGCGCGGGATCGCGATTGACCGGCTTGTCGCCGCGGCCTTCCAGCCAGGCGAACAGGTCCAGATAAGGCGGCGCGAGACCGGGCCAGATCAGCTCGACCTCATGCGGGTCCTTGTCGCCGAGTGCCGCGGCCGCGGTCTTGGCCAGGCGCGCGGAGATGCCGATGCGCAATGCGCCAGTGACGAGCTTCAACAGCGCCCAGCGGCCGGTCTCATCCAGCTCGTCAAGCCAGCGTTCGAGCTGTTTTGGTAGCTCGGTCTTTCCGAGCGTGCGCAGCGTGGTGACGACCTCGGTCAGCGTCGGCGGCGGTGGATTGTTGTGGACACCCACGGCCTTCGGCCACATCAGCGCGATCGTCTCGGAGAGATCGCCCACATAGTCCCAGGATAGACCGAACAAGACCGGGTCAGTTCGCTGGGCGATAAGATCGCGCAGCAGAGAAGGTTTGGCGTGCTTGAAGCTCAGCGCGCCGGTCAGCGCGGCCAGCGCGTAGCCGCGATCGGGATCGGCGACCTCGCGAAAATAGCTGGTGATCAGCCGCAGCTTGTTGTTGCGGCCGGGCTCGTAGGCGAGGCGGTCGAGAAGTTCGGCGAAGCGGTTCATGCTTCGGCCTCGTCAGCGAGCGGGCTCTCGGTCTCCTCCTCGTCGCCATAGCCGACGAGATCGAGCGGCCGTGCCCGCAAACCCTTGCTTTGGCACCAGTGCACCAGCGCGTCTTCCTGGCCGTGGGTGACCCAGATCTCGCCGGCGCCGGTCGCGGCAATCGTGGCGGTGAGGCCGTCCCAATCGGCGTGATCCGAGATCACCAGCGGCAGCTCGATGCCGCGTTGGCGCGCGCGGGCGCGGACCCGCATCCAGCCGGAGGCGAATGCCGTGACGGGATCGGGAAACCGCCGGGTCCAGAGATCGGATGTCGCAGAGGGAGGCGCCAGCGTGATGGTGCCGGCAAGCGCCGCCTTCTTGACGCCCTTCACTGGCCGCAACTCACCGAGCTCGATCCCGCGGCTCTGATAGTAATGCGTGATCTTCTCCATCGCGCCATGCAGATAGATCGGCGCGTCGTAACCCGCCTGGCGCAGCAGTGCGATCACGCGCTGCGCCTTGCCGAGCGAATAGGCGCCAACGAGATGCGCGCGCTCCGGAAACAGCGCCACCGACGTCAGCAGCTTCTTGACCTCGTCGGCCGCATCGCCATGGCGAAACACCGGCAGGCCGAACGTCGCCTCGGTGATGAAGACGTCGCAGGATACCAGTTCGAACGGTGTGCAGGTCGGGTCGGGTGCATCCTTGTAGTCGCCGGAGGCGACGATGCAGGTGTCTTTGCAGCTGACCGCGACCTGCGCCGAACCGAGCACATGGCCGGCCGGATGAAACTTCACGCTGACGTCGCCGAGCCGGATCTCCTCGCCATAGCGGATCGCTTGCGTCGAGCCGGCAAAATTCTCGCCATAGCGCAGCCGCATCATGTCCAGCGTTTCCTGCGTCGCCAGCACCGCGCCGTGGCCGGCGCGGGCATGGTCGGAATGGCCGTGGGTGATCACGGCCCGCTCGACCGGGCGGACAGGGTCGATATGGAAGCCACCCGGCTTGCAGCATAGGCCGGCGGCAACTGGCAGCAGGATGTCTTGCGGACGCATGCCTGTTATATAGGTTGCGACCCCGCATCTTCGAGTCATCACCGCTTCGTTCCCTGGTTCCCCAATGCCCCTGCGCCTGTTCCTGACCTCCGGCGATCTCATGGCCGACCGCCGCTTCGAGTTCGCGCGCGACCTCCAGCTCAAGGGCGATCTGGCGGCCGCCGCCGACCTGCTGGAGCAGACCATCGAGCTTGCGCCGAATTTCACCTCGGCCTGGTTCACGCTCGGCGAAATCCGCGCGCAACTCGGCGAGCGCGACAAGGCGATTGCGGCCTTTCGCAAATCGCGCGAGTCCGACCCGAGCGATCAGCATGGCGCCCATTTGCATCTGATCCGCCTTGGCGACGCGCAATTGTCCGAGATGCCGAAAGCCTATGTGCAGGCCTTGTTCGATCAATACGCGCCGCGCTTCGAACACGTGCTGATCAACGATCTCGGCTATCGCGCGCCGTCGCTGATCTTCAAGGCGGTGGTGGCGGCCCGCGTCGCCGCGAAGAAGCCCGCCCTGTTCAAGCGCGCCATCGATCTCGGATGCGGGACGGGGCTCGCGGCTGCCGCCTTCGCAAAACAGGTCGACCAGTTCATCGGCATCGATCTGTCGCCCGGCATGGTCAAGGAGGCGCGCGCCACCGGCCTCTATGCCGAGCTCGACGTCGCCGACATGATCGAAGGCCTGCGCAGCAGGAGCGATGCGAGCGCAAACCTCGTCGTCGCGGCCGATGCGTTCGTCTATCTCCCCGATCTCGCCCCGGTGCTCGGCGAAACCAGGCGCGTGCTCGCGCCCGGCGGCGTGCTTGCGTTCACGCTGGAGACCCATGACGGCAGCGGCATCGTGCTCGGCGAAGGCCTGCGCTATGCCCATTCGGCGGAATATGTGCGCGATGCGATGGCGCAGGCCGGCTTCAAGCTCCTCACGTTGGAGCGGGCCTCGCCACGCACCGAGAACAACGAGCCGGTGCGCGGCCTCGTCGTGGTCGCCGAGAAAACTTGAGTCTAGGCGCTATATGCAGCGCTTTAAGCGTCATTGCGTCGCAAAGCCGTGACTTCCCACTTGCGAGCCGTGCGGCGATGCCAGCACAATGCGCGCACCAGGGAGAAACGAATAATGACGAAGAATCCATCGCGGCGCGATTTCAGCGCCGCCGCGCTCGCCACCATCGCGGCATCCACCTTGCCTGCGCCCTGCGTCTGGGCGGCGGAGAAGAAATACGATGCGGGGGCCAGCGACACCGAGATCAAGATCGGGCAGACCGTGCCGCATTCCGGCCCCGGCTCGCTCTACGGCGTGCTCGGGCGCATCGGCGAAGCCTATTTCCAGATGCTGAACGAGAAGGGCGGCATCAACGGACGCAAGGTCAAATTCCTCACCATGGACGATGCCTACAGCGCGCCGAAATGCGTCGAGGCGACGCGGCGCCTGGTCGAGCAGGAGGAGGTGCTCGCGCTCTATGGCTCGCTCGGCACCGCACCGCAGACCGCCGTGCACAAATACCTGAATTCGAAGGGCGTGCCGCAACTGCTGCTCAACACCGGCGCGTCAAAGTGGAATAACCCGACAGAGTTCAAATGGACGATGGCGGGCCTGCCGCTCTATCCGACCGAGGCGCGCATCCTGGCGCGGCACGTCGTCAGCGTGAAGCCGAACGCGAAGGTCGGCATCCTCTACCAGAACGACGATTTCGGCCGCGACTTCCTCGGCCCCTTCAAGAAGGTTCTGGAAGATGCCGGCGGCACCGCCAAGGTGATCATGGAGCAGACCTACGATCTCACAGATCCGACCGTCGATTCCCAGCTAATCAACCTCTCCAAATCGGGTGCGGACGTCTTCTACAACATCTCCACCGGCAAGGCGTCGTCGCAGTCGATCCGGAAAGTGGCCGAGCTCGGCTGGAAGCCGCTGCAGCTGTTGTCGGCCGGCTCGACCGGCCGCTCGATCCTCAATGCCGCGGGCCTCGAGAACGCCGCCGGCATCGTCGCCATCCGCTACAACAAGGAAGTCGGCCTGCCCAAATGGGAGAAGGACCCCGACGTGATGGCGTTCGAGGAGCTGCGCAAGAAGTACACGCCGGCGATCGATCAGGACAACACCATCGCCTTCGCCGGCTACGGCCAGGCCGTCACCATGGGCGAGATCCTGCGCCGCTGCGGCGACGAGCTCACCCGCGCCAACGTGCTGAAGCAGGCCTCCAACCTCAAAGGCTTCCACTCGCCTTATTTCCTCGACGGCGTCACCTACGACTACACGCCTGACGATTACACGCCGATGAAGACGCTCTTCATCTCCACCTTTACCGGCAAGGACTGGGACATCTCTGACAAGCCGATGTCGGAGTAGGGGGCGCACCGCTGTCTCTTCCCCTCTCCCCGGGCGGGGAGAGGGGAAGTACACCCCCTCGACGAACCCACCCCCACGGCTTACCTGTGATGCCGTGCCGCCCCGCATCCGCAAAATCCCGGCCGTGCCTGCCGCGCTGCTGCCCGACCGCTTCAAGGCGTGGTTCGCCGCTCGCGGCTGGTCGCCGCGCGCGCATCAATTGGCGCTGCTGGAGAGGGCGCGCGAGGACCAGTCCGCACTGCTGATCGCGCCGACCGGCGCCGGCAAGACGCTGGCGGGATTTCTGCCGACGCTGGTGGAGCTGAGCTCTGCGCCCAAAACTTCGACGAAATCGGTGATCTCCACCGGCCGCAGCCTGCAACGCAGCGGCGGCCTGCACACGCTCTACATCTCGCCGCTCAAGGCGCTCGCCGTCGATATCGCGCGCAACCTCGAGCGTCCCGTCGCCGAGATGGGGCTGCCGATCAAGATCGAGACCCGCACCGGCGACACGCCGACGTCGCGGCGGCAGCGGCAGCGGCGCTATCCGCCTGATATCCTGCTGACGACGCCGGAACAACTCGCGCTGCTGCTGTCCTCCGACGACGCGCCGTTCCTGTTCTCTTCGCTGAAGCGCATCGTGCTCGACGAACTGCATGCGCTAGTGACGTCCAAGCGCGGTGATTTGCTGTCGCTTGGGCTCGCGCGGTTGTGGCGATTGGCGCCGCAGATGCGCGGCATCGGCCTGTCGGCGACCGTGGCCGAGCCGGAATCACTGGCGCGCTTCCTGGTGCCGCAGCCCGGCGGCAAGGAAGCGGCGGCCGATATCGTCCTTGCCGGCGGTGCGGTGCCGCCGCTGGTCGAGATGATGGACACGCGCGAGCGCCTGCCCTGGGCCGGCCACAGCGCGCGCCATGCGCTTCCCGAGATCTACGAGCTGATCAAGGCCAACAAGACCACGCTTGTTTTCGTCAACACCCGCAGCCAGGCCGAGATGCTGTTCCAGAACCTCTGGAGCATGAACGACGACAACTTGGCCATCGCGCTGCATCACGGCTCGCTCGACGTCGCGCAACGGCGCAAGGTGGAGGACGCGATGTCGGCGGGCAAACTGCGCGGCGTGGTCTGCACCTCCTCGCTCGATCTCGGCGTCGACTGGGGCGACGTCGATCTCGTCGTCAATATCGGCGCGCCCAAGGGGGCCTCGCGCCTGATGCAGCGTATCGGCCGCGCCAACCACCGGCTCGACGAAGCCTCGCGCGCGGTGCTGGTGCCGGCGAACCGCTTCGAGGTGCTGGAGTGCCGCGTCGCGATCGACGCCATCGCGGAGAACGCGCAGGACACGCCGCCGCTGCGGATCGGTGCACTCGACGTGCTGGCGCAGCACGTGCTCGGCTGCGCCTGCGGCGAGCCGTTTTTCTCCAACGAGCTTTACGACGAGGTGCGCACCGCCGCGCCCTATGCGGATCTCACGCGGCAGGATTTCGACGACGTGGTCGATTTCGTCGCCTCCGGCGGCTACGCGCTGAAGACCTATGAGCGCTTCGCCCGCATCAAGCAGGACAAGGAGGGCCGCTGGCGCGTCGCCAATCCCAGGGTGCGGCAGAGCTACCGCATGAATGTCGGCACCATCGTCGAGGACGACATGCTGAAGGTGCGGCTGGTGCGATCGCGCGGGGGAGGCGCGGGGTCAACGGGCGTGATCGCGCGCGGCGGCAGGTTGCTCGGCGAGATCGAGGAGGCCTTCATCGAGGGCCTCAGCCCGGGCGACACTTTCGTGTTCTCGGGCGAGGTGGTGCGCTACGAGACTCTGGTCGAGGACCAGGTCTATGTCTCGCGCGCCAACGACAAGGACCCGAAAGTGCCGTCCTATATGGGCGGCAAGTTTCCGCTGTCGACCTATCTCGCCGAGCGGGTTCGCCGCTTGCTCGATGACGGGCGCGCGTGGGTCGCCTTGCCGGAGCAAGTGCGCGACTGGCTGTCGTTGCAAAAGGACGTCTCGCGCGTGCCTGAAGTGCGCGAGCTGCTGGTCGAGAGTTTTCCCCGCGCCAACAAGCATTACATCGTCTGCTATCCCTTCGAAGGCCGTCTCGCGCACCAGACGCTCGGCATGCTGTTGACGCGCCGGCTGGAGCGTGCCCGCGCCCGGCCGCTCGGCTTCGTCGCCAACGAATATGCGATCGCGGTCTGGGCGCTCGGCGACATGTCGTCCATGATCCGGGACGGCAGGATCGACCTCGACACGCTGTTCGACCCTGACATGCTCGGCGACGACCTCGAAGCCTGGCTTGCCGAATCCGCGCTGATGAAGCGCACGTTCCGCAATTGCGCGATCATCTCCGGCCTGATCGCGCGCCGGCACACCGGCGAGGAGAAGAGCCGCCGCCAGGTGCTGTTCTCGACCGATCTGGTCTACGATGTGCTGCGCAAGCACCAGGCCGACCACGTACTGTTGCGCGCCGCGCGCGCCGATGCCGCCACCGGCCTGCTCGATCTGCGCCGCCTCAGCGACATGCTCACCCGCATCCAGGGCCGCATCACGCATCGGGAACTCGACCGTGTCTCCCCGCTCGCGGTCCCCGTGATGCTGGAAATCGGCCGCGAGTCAGTTTATGGCGAAGCTGGAGACGAGCTCCTGGCCGAAGCCGCCGACGAGCTGGTCAAAGAGGCGATGGGATAGAGAATTTTCCAGTGAGGCGCGCTGATCCATCCACACCGTCATGCCCGGGCTTGACCCGGGCATCCACGTTTTTGTTGCTGCGGCAAGAACGTGGATGGCCGGGACAAGCCCGGCCATGACGGAGCAAGTGGCAATTTCGGTTACAACGACGCGCAGCGTTGACGTCCTAGGTATTCCGTTCCATGCCGATCTGTCCGGCGCCCTGTTCTGGGAAGAGCGGCGCCTGCTCGTCGTCTCCGACCTGCATCTGGAAAAAGGTTCCAGCTTCGCCATGCGCGGCGTGCTGCTGCCGCCTTACGACACCATCGCGACGCTCAGTCGTCTCGCTGCTGTCATCTCCCGCCATGATCCGCGAATCGTCATCGCGCTCGGCGACAGTTTTCACGATCGCACCGCGCATGGACGTCTGTCGGCGGAGGATCGCGACGCGGTCGCCGCCTTGCAGGCCGGCCGTGACTGGATCTGGATTTCCGGCAATCACGATCCGGCGCTGCCGCGCGATCTCGGCGGCACCGTCGCCGACGAAGTCGCGATCGGCCCGATCACCTTCCGCCACGAGCCGACCGGCGCGGGCGGCGAGATCGCCGGCCATCTCCATCCCAAGGCTCGCGTCTCCGCGCGCGGCCGCTCGATGGAGCGGCGCTGTTTCGCCTGTGACGGGATGCGCGCCGTGATGCCCGCCTTCGGCGCCTATGCCGGCGGCCTCAGCATCCGCGACGCGGCGTTTGCAAAGATCTTTCCGAAGAACGGTTTTGTCGCGCATTTGCTCGGCGACCGCCGCGTCCACGCGATTGCGGCGTCAAGGTGCAGCTAAGCCGCCTTCGCCTGCACGTCATCGCAGAACTCTGCTAGCCTCTCGGCGAGCCGCAGCGTCGCGGGACTTGCGCCCGGCGCAGCCATCAACGCGACTTCCGTCCGGTTGATCGGCGCAAAGCCGTCCTTTGCGGTCAGCACGCGATGGTCGGACTGGATCGCCATCTCCGACAGGATGCTCAAGCCCATGCCGGCGGCGACCGCAGCCTGGATGCCGGCGAGGCTCGATGAGGTATAGGACATGTGCCAGATGCGGCCCGCGCTTTCCAGCGCGTGGATGGCGCCGGCGCGGTAGAGGCAGCCGAGCGGAAAGCCGATCAGCGGCACCGAGGCGACGTCCGCGTGGATCGGATGGCTCTTGCTGGTGACCCAGTGCACCTGCTCCGGCCACACCGCAATGGCGCCCTTCTCGCCGGCCGCGCGCTTGAACAGTGCGAGGTCGAGCTCGCCGCGATCGAGGTCCCGGGCGAGATGCTTGCTCTGATCGGCGCGCACATCGAGCCGCAGGCCCGGATGCGAGCGCGAGAACGTCCCCAGCAGCTTTGCCAGTTGATACGCCGCAAAATCCTCGGGAATGCCGAGCCGGATTGCGCCTTCGCCGTCGGGCTGGCGCAGCACGTCGCGCGCCTCTTCCGCAAGCGACAACAACCGCCGCGCATAGGACAGCAGTCGCTCGCCGGCTTCGGTCGGGCGCAAATCCTTGCCGTCCCGATGCAGCAGCACCTGGCCGACATCCTCCTCCAGCCGCTTGATCTGCTGGCTGACGGTCGATTGGGTGCGATGGACGCGCTCGCCGGCGCGAGTGAAGCCGCCGGCATCGACCACCGAGACGAAGCTGCGCAGGAGCTCCAGATCGAGCATGGGCGCCTCCATTCGAAAATCCACTGATTAGAAGTTAATCATTTAATTTCCAAATGACAAGCTGGCCCCCTAGATCGAGGGCTCAGGAGATTGTCATGTCGCTCACCCCCTCGCTTGCCGTTCCCCGCAGCCGCTTCAACACGCTTCCGCTCGCGATCGGGCTGTTCTGCCTGCTCTGGAGCTACGCCTTCGTCGCCGGCAAGATCGGCGTCACCCATTGCCCGCCGCTGATCCTGCTCGCCGCGCGGTTCTCGCTCGCCGGCATCCTGATCCTCGCTGCCACGCTGGTCCGCGGCGACGACTGGTCGCTGTCCTGGCGCGATGCCGCGATCTTCGCCGTGCTCGGCGTCGCCAACAACGCGCTCTATCTCGGGCTCGGCTACACCGGGCTGCAATCGGTCTCCGCCGGCCTCGGCGGCCTGATCGTGTCGGTCAATCCGGTGTTCACGGCGGGCTTCGCCGCGCTGCTGCTGGGCGAAGGCATGACCTGGCGCAAGGCGAGCGGCCTGCTGCTCGGCATCATCGGCGTGACCTTGATCGTCTGGCACCGGTTGTCGGTCGGCACCGACTCGCTGCACGGCATCGTGTTCACGCTGGCCTCGCTCGCCTCCCTCGTCGCCGGCACCGTTTTGTTCAAGCTGCTCGCGCCAAAGGGCTCGTTGTGGATCGGCAACGGCGTGCAGAATCTTGCCGCCGGCATCGTGCTGACGCCGGTGGCGCTGACCTTCGCCGATGTTCATGCCATCGACTTCACGCCGGGCCTGATCGGCGCCTTCGCCTTCCTCGTGCTCGGCGGCTCGATCCTGGCGTACTGGCTCTGGTTTCATCTCCTGAAAGTGTGTGGCGCGACGGCTGCCAGTGCCTATCATTTCCTGATGCCGCCGCTCGGCATGCTGTTCGCCTTCATCGTGCTTGGCGAGCACGTCGAGGCGCGCGATCTGCTCGGAATCATCCCGGTCGCACTTGGCATCTACCTGGTGACGCGGCCCGCCAAATCCGTCTCGTAAGAGGAGTCCATCATGCCCATTTCCATCACCCTGATCGGCGGTCCCACCGCGCTGATCGAGATCGATGGCTTCCGCCTGCTCACTGACCCGACCTTCGATGACGCGCACACCGCCTATCAACTGCCGCACGTGAAGCTGGAGAAGACGATCGGCCCTGCGCTCAAGGCCGATGCGATCGGCCCGATCGATGCCGTGCTGCTCAGCCACGACCAGCATTCGGACAATCTCGACAATTCCGGCCGCGACTATCTGCTTAAAGCGCCGCGCGCGTTGACGACCGAGGCCGGCGCTAAGCGTCTCGGCGGCCATGTCGAAGGCCTCGCGCCGTGGGGCACGGCGCATCTGAAAGATCGTGACGGCAACTCACTGACGATTACCGCGACCCCGGCGCGTCACGGCCCGGCCGGCATCGAGCCGCTGTCAGGCGATGTCATCGGCTTCGTGGTGTCGTCGAGCCGGACCGACACCACATCGGTCTATATCAGCGGCGACACCACCTGGTTCGACGGCGTCGCCGAGGTCGCACGCCGCTTCAAATGCGGCGTGGTGATGCCTTTCGCCGGCGCCGCACAAACGCGCGGGCCGTTCCATCTCACCATGGACACCAACGACACCATCGAGACCGCACGCGCCTTCCCCGATGCGATGATCGTGCCGGTTCATACGGAGGGTTGGGCGCATTTCCGCCAGAACAGCGAGGATCTGCGCAAGACGTTTGATGTGCTGGGTTTTGGGACAAGGTTGCGATTGCTGGAGCCAGGGGTGCCGACGGTGGTGCAGGCGCCGTAGTTTTCCAGCGTCGTGGCGTTCCAGCGTCGTGCCTTTTCTAACGTCGTCCTGGCGAAAGCCAGGACCCATTACCCCAGGGAGCAGTTTGACGCCTAGTGGTAACTCCGAATCCTCGTAATCACGACTGCCTGTGGTAATGGGTCCTGGCTTTCGCCAGGACGACTCGGGGAGGGCGCCTGCGCTCGCAATGACGAAGGTCAATCCTTCCGAAACACGATCGACGCCATCCAGCCCGTCATCAGCGCCATCGCCGCGGTGACGAGGCCGTAGATCAGGCCATTCTGCCGCGCGGTGGTGGCGACGAACTGCTCGAAGCCAACCTTGACGATTTCGAACGCGGTCTCGGTCTTGCCGATGAACGCGCCGTCGGCAAACAGCTTGATCTCGACCTCATAGGTGCCGATCGGCACCTCCGCCGGCAGCGGAATGCCGGTGCGGAACAGCGTCGGTGTCAGGAACGTCACCGCGCTCGGATCCTCGCGGTAGAGACCGCGCTGGGTTCGCAGGCGGATGAAGGCGGAGCGGAACGCGTCGTTCGGTACCACGTCGGCATAGTCGCCGCTGACGCGCTGGGTCAGCAGCACGTTGTTGAGCCCGATCTGCTGGCGCCGCGCGATCTCGGGCGAGGTGATCGCCTCGAACGAGCGGTTGGCGAACAGCGCGAGATAGCTCGGCACCTCCAGGAACTGGCGGTAGTCGGTGTTGATCCAGATCCCGAAGGTGCGCTCCTTGCGCCGCGTCACCATGTCTGCGCGCGGGCCCATCACGGTGACGACGAGATCGTAGCTCTTGCGGTCGGCGGGCGTGGAGGCGTCCTTCTCGACCGAGCCGAACAGCACGAGCTCCTCGCCGGAATAGTTCGGCGTCACCGTGACGCGATGGTTGGAGACCGACACGATCAGCCGCTCGGCGCGTGCGGCGGAGCCGAGCAGCACAACGATCAGGACCGCGAGAGCTGCGCGCATCATCCGTTCACCCCCAGCTCGCGGATGGTGAAGAGATCCTCTGGCCGGATCACCAGCTCGATGGCGAAGCGAACACCGACCGAGAGGATCAGCAGGCCCAGCAGCAGCCGCAGCTGCTCGCCGCGGATCTTCTGGCCCGCGCGGGCGCCGAATTGGGCGCCGGTGACGCCGCCGACCATCAGGATCAGCGCCAGCACGGCGTCGACCAGGTGATTGGTCACGGCATGGAGCAAGGTCGCAAACAGCATCGTGACCAGCGTCAGGACCATCGAGGTGCCGATCACCGTCGAGGTCGGCACCCGCAGCAGGTAGATCATGATCGGCACCAGGATGAAGCCGCCGCCGATGCCCATGATGGCGCCGATGAAGCCGATCAGGATGCCGACGATCACCACCGGAATGACCGAGAGGTAGATCTTGGAGCGCTTGAACCGCATCTTCAGCGGCAGGCCATGGATCCAGTTATGCGTGCGTCGTGGCGGCAGCGCGCCGCGCCGGGTCCGCATCAGGGCGCGCAGGCCTTCGGAGAACATCAGGCTGCCGACGGTGGTGAGCAGCACGACGTAGGACAGTGCGATCATCAGATCGAGCTGGCCGAGCGCGCGCAGCTGCGTGAAGGTCCAGACGCCCAGCGCCGTCCCGGTGACGCCGCCGCACAACAGCACGCTCGCCAGCGCGGGGTCGATGGCGCGGCGCCGCCAATAGGCAAGCGCGCCGGAAAACGACGAGGCCGCGATGTGGCTCGCGACCGAGGCGACCGCGACCGCCGGCGTGATGCCGATGAAGATCAAAAGCGGCGTCATCAGGAAGCCGCCGCCGATCCCGAACATGCCGGAGACGAAGCCGACCGCTGCGCCCATCGCCAGCACGAGGAAGACGTTGACCGGAAGATCGGCGATCGGGAGATAGAGCTGCATCGAGAGACCACGCTTCCCGCGAGACGGATCGATTGCGCGGAATGCTCGCAGGAGGGCAGAACGATTGCCGCGCCCCTCAATAACGGAATTCGGCGGCAGGCGGGACCAGGAATTTCGGGCGTGGTGAATGGGTGAGGAGGGTGATCGAGGTGCCGTGGCTCCTCCCATGTCGTCCTGGCGAAAGCCAGGACCCATTATCCCGGCTGGTCGTTATCGCGGCAGGCTGTGGCCACAGCGTCCTTCAACCACGGCTGCTTGTGGCAATGGGTCCTGGCTTTCGCCAGGACGACCAGTCGAGATTTTTCGTCAGAGACGATTGAGCGACCGCTCTCAGCGCACCGCCGAGGCCGCGCGCTTGGCGGCAACCGGCTTCGGCGCAGGCTTCGCGTTGGCCTGCGGGGCGCTGTCCCAGCCGCCGTTCGGGGCCGCAACATTGACGGCGTCGTCGGGCTGCGGCTCGGCGCTGAAGGTCTGGATCGCGAGCTTGGCGGCCGCGAGCGACTGCGGGTCGAGCCGCTTGGCGACGTCATCGCGCTTGGTTGCTGCGTCCGCGTCGCCCTGGGCGGCGGCGAGGGTGAACCATTTGTAGGACTCGGCGAGGTTCTGCTCCACCCCGATGCCGCGGGCATAGAGGATGCCGAGGTTGAACTGGCTGTCGGCGACGCCGCGATCGGCGGCCTTCCGGAACCACAGTGCCGCGCTCTTGTAATTGGCGCCGCGTCCGCCGCCGTCGGCATCGAGCACCGCGAGATTGTGCATCGCCTTGGCGTTGCCGCGCTCGGCGGCTTGCGTGTAGTAGCGGCGGGCGATGTCGGCGTCCTTCTTCACGCCGAGACCCTTTTCGTAGAGCGTCCCGAGGCGGAAGGTCGCGGGCACCACGCCGGCCTGCGCCGCACGGTCGTACCATTTGGCGGCTTCGTCGTAATTCGCGGCCACGCCCTTGCCCTCGGCAAAGCGCACGCCGATCTCGTAGGCCGCGGTCGCATCGCCCTTGATCGCGGCGGTGCGCAAGGCGGGGCCACCGATGCCGTCAGGCAGCTTTTCGCCCGGCGGCACCTGGATCATCGCGAGTTTCGCGCGGCTCGTGCCCGACAGCGCGCCGGTGATGTCGTTGGAGGCCGCAGGCGGGGTTGGCGCCGCGGTTTGCGGGATTTCGACCGAAGCGGTGCCGCTCGGGCTCGTCACGGACCCCGGCGCGGCATTGTTCTGCGACTGCTTTCCGATCGGCGTCGGCGAGGTCATCGAGGGCGTGACCTGCTCTGGCGCGGCGGGCTTGCTCTCAACGGGCGGCGGGGCTCGCGGCGCGGGCTCGCTCGACGTATTCTCCATCGCCTGCGGCGACGACGACGGGCTGCTGCCATCGAGCAGGTTCATCGCCATCTTGAAGGTGCCGAGCACGATCACGACCACGCTCGCGCCGACCAGCAGCGAGCGGATTTTCGAGGTGATGGTCGAGCCACCTTCCTGGCCCTTGTCCTTGGCGCGGGCGATTGCGGCCTTGGCGCCACGGGCCGGCTTTTCGGGCGGCTGCGCGGCCGCGGCCTGGGCTGCGCGGCGCGCGGCGGCGATGAAGCTCGACGACGATACCGGCTCCTTCGGCGCGGCCGGGATTTCGCTGATTGCGCTTTCGGACGCGGCAATGCGCTCCGACGGCGTGGCGATGCGTGCACCCGGCCGGGTGCCGGGCTCGAGCGGGTGATCCGGCGGCAGTTCGGGCGCAAGCGCGGCGCGCGGGGGCGCCGTATGCGGCTCCAGGATTTCGCTGATCGCGCGTGGCGGAAGCGGCGGTGCCATCGGCATCGGCATCGGCGGCGGCGCTGCCGGCGCGGCATGGAATTCGCGCGGCGCGGCGGCGAAGGCGGCGTGCGCCGCCTGCGCGGCGGCCGGATTGGGCAGCTCGGGCTTCGGATCGTATTTCGGGTGCTGCTGTTGCTGCGGCCGCGGCTCGTGCGCCATCGCGGGCGCCATGGGAGCGGCCATGGGCATGGGCATCGGCTGCGGCGCAGGGGCGGGCGGCGCGGTACGCACATTGCGAAGGTCGCCCTCGATCATCGAGAGGCGATCGACGACGTGGCCAAGTGCGTTGTGGACGGCCTCCAGCGAATCCTGGGTGGTCCGGTTGGTCTCGGCCTGGCTGAAGCGGATGTCGGAGAGCTCGCGCTTGACGAGATCGACCATGCCGGACTCGGCAGGTGGCGCGGAGTTGCGGCTCTCGGCCAGCGCCGAATAGGTCGCCTGCTGCCGCTCCAGGTGGCGCAGGATGTCGTGCAGCCCGTCCTCGACGCGGCTGAAATTGCCGTTGCGTGGATCGGAAGCGGCCTCGAGCCGCTCCAGCAGATACGAGACCCGCTGTTCAAGATGAGCAAAGGTCGAAGCCGAGTCGTTGCCGACCTGCATGCGATCGAAACGGTCGGACAGGGCGCGGATCGCGCTTTCGAGATGCTCGCTGCTCTCGGATGGTTGAGGGCGCTCGCGCGTTTCCAGAGCGGCGGTGAGCGCCGCGATGCGCTGCTCCAGCACCGCAAAACTGTCGCCTTGGCCGGAGGCACGGGTGACCTGGTCGACCTTGGACGACAGCAGCTGCACGTCGTCGGAGAGCCGTGCCAGCGCTTCGTTGGAAGCGACGTTGGAGACGATGCCGCGCAGCGCCGAGATCGCGCCTTCGAGCTGGCGCACCGTCGAGGGATCGTCATTGGCGCGCAGGATCAGATCGAGCTTGGCGCCGAGATTGCGGATCGCCTCGTCATAGCCGGTGAGCTGCTCGGCCGGCGTCAGCGTGCGGAGCACCTGCTTGATCTCGGACAGCGCGTGCTCGATGCCGGACAGGACCTGACCGTCGGTCCCGTTGGAGCGGGTTTCGTCGATGCGCCGATGCAGCGAGCGGATCTCGTTCTCGATCGATTCGATCGCGCGGCGCGGCATCGCCTCGGTGATGGCGTTGCGGATCTCCGCAAGCTCGCTGCGGAAACTGTTGATCGCCTGCTCGGTATTGTCAGGGCGCTGCAGCGACTCGATCTGGCTCGTGATCTTGAGCAGGTGGCGCTCGAGCGCAGAGAAATCCGGCCCCGGCTGCGGTGGCGGCGGAGCGTAGGCAGGCGGCGCGGGGGGCGCGTAAGGAGCTGCCGCAGGCGCGATCGGCGGCGCAGCGCGCGGCGGCATCTGCCTGGGCGTAAAGCCGTCCAGCTCGCTCTGCCGTGCCGTGATCTCGGCGACCGCGACGTCGAATGAAGCCGGGCTCAGGGGCGGTGAGCTGCGATAGACCTGCGCTGCCGCGCGCTCGACCGCATCGGCCTGGCGCTGGCGCGTTTCAGCGGGGGCCTGTCGCGGTGCCGGAGCCTGTTGCGGCTTTGAGATTTGCGACAGCCTTGCATCGAGCCGTGAGATCGCGTCGTTGAGCTGGCGCGCAACGCCTTGCTCGCGCGAGACGTCCGGTCGCGAAGTGTCTTGTCGCGAAGGATCTTGGCGCGAAGAATCTTGCCGCGGCGCCGGCTTTGAAATTCGTTCGATCTGCTGGGTGATGGCGTCGAGCCGCTGGTGGATGTCGGCGACTTCGCGGCTTTCCTGGCTCGGCACGTGACTTGGTACGTGACTCGGGACTTGGCTCGGAACGTGCTGGGCTTGCGGACGCTGGTCGTAAAGTCCGCGAAAGTTCGGCGGAGCGGTCTCGCCGAGCGTGGAGTTGAGCCAATCGTTGAGTGACATGCCGGCGCGACGCGCAGCAGCTTCGGCCCGCTCCCGGACGGATGGATCGATGCCGTCAACACTCCACGATACGCGCGAATTCATGACTCTGTCCGGTTCCGACTCCGGCGCCCCACCCGGCGCCTCCAGTCTCCCCTCGCGTGCCGGTTGAAAGACAATCGGATTTGGCGCGGGTCGTCTGCCTCGAAAACCGACTTTTGTCTGTTACGGTAAATAACGGGTTAAGGAACCCGTTGACGGTGTCTTAAAGTTGGGCGGGGGCGCTGTGCTCCCCAGCCCGTCGGATGCGATCGGAATCTCGCATTGCCAGGAACTCTCCGGGTGCTAGCAGCTCGGAACTTCAGCGACCAAAGGATGGCTCAGAATGGCTGGTCTGACCGAAGAAGAAGTTCGCAAACGCGCTTATGAGATCTGGAGGGTGCCGGCGAGCCCAGCGGGAAAATGGACACCTTCTTTCTGGTACGAGGCCGAAAGCAACTTCTGGCCGAACGCTCGGAGCAAGGCGAGGTGCCGCCCGGAATGACTGACAATTTGCCGAGCTAGGTGCTGTACCCAAACCGTCAATGGCATTGGACTTAGATCCCGATCGGCGTCCAAGGACACGCGGCAGGAGTTTGTGGCACTCTTGTCGGTTCTCGCATCGGGCCTTAATTCCTGCCCAGACGACACCGGCGAAGGAGATCAGTCCATGCAGCGGAAAAGTTGGGCCTCGTACGAGTGCCCCATGGCCCGCTCCGTTGACGTCATCGGCGACTGGGGCAGTTTGATGATCCTGCGCCAGGCCTTCGGGGGCACGACCCGATTCGACGATTTCCAGAAGGAGCTGGAGATGTCGCGGAATCTACTGACCGCCCGCCTGAAGAAACTCGTCGCCTCTGGCATTCTCGAACGCCGGCCCATCACCGAGGAAGCGCGGCGGCACGAGTACGTTCTGACCGAGATGGGCGAGGATCTCTTTGCGACCATCATCGCACTTCGCCAATGGGGCGACCGATGGCTATTCCGGCCCGATCCGCCCCCCATTCGAATGCTTGACGGCATCGACGGCAGCGAACTGGAGCCGATAAAGGTCCGCTCCTCCCTTGGGCGCGAGATCACGCTTGCCGATATTCGCTTGCGCCGGCGCGCCGCGGGCAAGCCGAAGGCTCGGGCCGGCAACCTCTAGAGCTTTATCGGTTCTAGAGTCTCGTTTGACGCGTTTTCTTCACGCAAACCGGCCTCCATTTCGCTCGAAAACGCTCTGGTTCACGCCGGCGCCGCGACGAGGGCTTGCCAACGATCATTCATGTCAGTAAAAGTTCAATAATGAGACTAACAGGTCAGGCGACCTAGCGCGAGGAGTATGAAATGCGGGCAGCGTACATCAACGGCTACGGCGACAATTCGGTGGTCACCTACGGGGAGGTCAGCGACCCCGTTGCGGGCGCCGACGAGGCAATGATCGAGGTTCGGGCCGCCGGTGCGAATCCCGTCGAGGTCGCCATGCGCCAGGGTCTGTTCCATGCCGCCTTTCCATTCACCTTTCCGCAGGTGATGGGCTACGACGTCGCGGGCGTTGTTGTCTCCGCGCCCTCGGGCGCGGCGTTCAAGGCAGGTGACGAGGTTTACGCCCGCCTGCCTAACCGGCGTCCCGGCGCCTATGCCGAGCGCGCAGCCGTTCCACTGAATCTCCTGGCCCACAAGCCGCGCACCCTTTCGTTCGAGGAGGCGGCGAGCCTGCCGACCGTCGCCTTGACCACCTGGCAGGCATTTGTGGAGCGCGCCCGGCTCAAGGCCGGCGAAAGCATCTTGATCCAGGCAGGGGCGGGTGGCGTCGGCGCCTTCGCCATCCAGCTCGCCAAGCACCTCGGGGCCTACGTCGTTGCGACGGGCGGACCGAACAGCCAGACGTTCATGGCCGGGCTCGGAGCGGACCGCACGATCGACTACACAACCGAAAGCTTCGAGGCTGCCGGCCCGTTCGATGTGGTCTATGACGGTGTGTGCGGTCCACTGACCGAGCGTGGCATCGACACCCTGCGCGAAGGCGGCCGCTATGTCGGTCTCGTGCGCACCGCCGACGCCCAGAGCTATCGCGAAATCGGCTTCCCGCCTCCCGTGGCCGAGCAAGCTTCGGCGGCCGTTCGACCGTTCATCGCGCGCGCCGCTGCCCGAAAGGCGGAGTTCCACGGCCCTCTCACCCGGCCGGACGGCGCTCAACTGGCGGAGATCGCGGCCCTGATCGACACCGGCGCCATCCGCGCTTCCGTGAGCGCGGCCTATGGCTTCGACCAGCTCGCCGCCGCCTACGAGCTTCTGGCCGGCCGACATACGCGCGGGAAGCTCGTCATCGTCCCCTGAGGCAAGGCTCCTTCAACAAGTCCGCGGAACGGAGGCAACCATGAGCGACATCCCCGCTAGGATCAGCATCGACAAGTCCACGCCGGGGTATTGGCGCGTGACCTTCAACAACCCGCCGATCAACGCGATCGACGATCGCACCTACGACGAGTTCTACGACCTGGTGGAGGAGATCGAAGCGGACGATGCGTTGAAGGTCGTGACCTTCGAGAGCGCCAACCCGGACTTCTTCATCGCTCACTACAGCACAGCCGAGCCCCACAGCCGGTTCGGCGCGCCACGCTGGATCGAACCGGCCACCAAGCTGGCTCAGAGTAACGTCCTCAGCATTGCAGTGATCCGCGGCCGGGCGCGCGGCGGTGGAAGCGAGTTTACCCTGGCCTGCGACATTCGCTTCGCCAGCAGGGAAAAGGCGATCTTCGGCCAGCCAGAGGTCGGATGCGGCCTCATCCCAGGCGGCGGGGCGCTTCAACGCCTGCCGATCCTGGTGGGCCGCTCTCGCGCCATGGAGATCATCCTCGGCAGCGACGATTTCGATGCGGAAACCGCCGAACGATACGGCTGGATCAACCGCGCCATCCCCGAGGCCCAGCTTGATGAGTTCGTCGCGAATTTCGTGCGGCGCATCCTGTCGTTCGACAAGCAGGCGCTGAGCACCTGTAAAGCGACGATCAACCAGCACGGGCTGCCGGACCCCGCTCAGCTGCAGGCGACGCAGGACACCTTCTTCACGACGTTCGGCTGGCCAGGCGCAGCAGAGCGCATGGCGAAGCTGCGCGCGCGAGGCATTGGATCCGCCGGCGACTTTGAGCTGAACCTCGGCCGCGAAGTCGGGAATCTTTAGCCGACAGCGGTCTCAGCCCTTGCCTTCCCGCTTGCCTTCCTCCAGCGGCACCACGGTGCCGTTTGCGCTCATCGCCGACAGCGCCTCGAGCGCCTCTTCGCAGAAATCGGCGACCATCTGCTCATGCCGGGCTCCGAGCTGAAGCAGCAGCAGGTTACCGAGGTCGAGCACGCCGGACGCGGCCCCTTCCGGAAAGCGCTTCTTCAGGATGCGCTCGTAGTTCTCGTGGCGATCGCGGTGGTGCTCGAGCCGGGCCATCAGGTCGGTGCGCATCGGCTCGAGGCCGATGCTGTCCAGCGCATGCAGCCGCACCAGGAGGTCGTCCTTGATGGAGGGAGGCGTGCTTGGCCGCGCGGCCCAGTGCCGCAGCGCTGTTCGGCCCTCCGGAGTCAGCGTATAGATCAGTTTATTGGGCTTGCCGGTTTGTACAACCTCGCGGCCCTGGATGTAGCCGCGATCGCGCAGCTTGGAGAGCTCGCGGTAGATCTGCTGGTGGTCGGCCTTCCAGAAGAAGCCGATCGAGGAATCGAATGTCTTGGCGAGCTCGTAGCCCGTCATCGGACGTTCCGTCAGGCATGCGAGGATTGCGTCGCCCAAAGCCATGACCCGGTCCTCCTGTTCTCGACCTTAACCAATTGGCTTGACTTTATGCGCATCGGCGCATATGCGTCAATGTGCATATGAGGCGACCCAACAACGAGGGCAAAAATCGCCCCGAAAACCCCAATGGAATCAACCTTCGCGCTACTGTGCATGGGGTTGTTTTCGCGTTTTTTTGCCGAAGCCTTAGTTGCTTTGCCTTTAGGGAGGCACCCGAATGACCGGCCTCGAGTCCTGGTACGGCTACATGAAGTCGCATGACCGGGCAGCGCTCTGGGACCTGCTCCATCCCGACGCAATCTTCGAAAGCCCCGTCGTGCACGCGCCGCAGCGCGGACGCGACATCACCTTCAAATATCTGGCCAGCGCCGAGAAGGTGCTCGGCGGTCCCGGCTTCGCCTATGTCGGCGAATGGAAGAGTGAGAGCGGCGCCGTGCTCGAATTCAAGACCATGATCGACGGCATCGAGATCAACGGCGTCGATATCATCAGCTTCGACGGCGACGGACGCATCACGCATTTCAAGGTGATGGTGCGGCCGCTCAAGGCGATCAACATGCTGCATCGCCTGATGGCGGAGCAGTTGGCCGCCGCCCAATCCTAAGCCAGCATCATCACTTCAAGGCCTGCCGGGAGACCACCATGCCGATCTACAAAGCCCCCGTCGAAGACGTGAACTTCCTGCTCAACGACGTCTTCCAGATCGACCGTTACGATAATCTGGCCGGCTTCTCCGATGCGTCGAGCGACGTGCGCGAAGCCATTCTCGGCGAAGCTGCCAAGCTCGCCGAAGAGGTGCTGCAGCCGCTCAACCGCGTGGGCGATCTCGAGGGCTGCAAGCGCGCCGATGACGGCAGCGTCACCACGCCCAAGGGATTCAAGGAGGCGTTCAAGCAGGTCGCCGAGGGCGGCTGGCTGGGCCTGTCGGCGCCGACCGAGTATGGCGGCCAAGGTCTGCCGGTGACGCTCTCCCAGGCCGTCAACGAATTCCAGATCTCCGCCAACATGGCGTTCTCGATGTATGGCGGCCTCACCATGGGCGCGACCGCGGCGCTGATCGTCCACGGCACGCCGGAGCAGAAGCAGACCTACGTGCCGAAGATGGTGGCGGGCGAGTGGACCGGCACCATGAACCTGACCGAGCCGCATTGCGGCACCGACCTCGGCATGCTCCGCACCAAGGCGGTGCGGCAGGCCGACGGCAGCTTCAAGATCACGGGCACCAAGATCTTCATTTCGGCCGGCGAACACGACCTCGCGCCCAACATCATCCACCTCGTGCTTGCCCGCGTCGAAGGCGCGCCCGCAGGCATCAAGGGCGTGTCGCTGTTCGTGGTGCCGAAATTCCTGGTCAATGCCGATGGGTCGGTGGGGCAGCGCAACGGCGTGGTCTGCGGCTCGATCGAGCACAAGATGGGCATCCACGGCAATTCCACCTGCGTGATGAACTACGACAACGCCATCGGCTGGCTGATCGGCGAAGAGAACAAGGGCATGCAGGGCATGTTCGTGATGATGAACGAGGCCCGCCTCGGCGTCGCCGTGCAGGGGCTCGCGCAGTCGGAAGTGGCCTATCAGAACGCGGTCGCCTATGCCCGGGATCGCATCCAGGGCCGCTCGCTCACCGGTGCTAAGGCGCCGGACAAGCCGGCCGATCCGATCATCGTGCATCCCGACGTGCGCCGCACGCTGCTGTCGATCCGCGCCTTCAACGAGGCCGCGCGCGCCTTCGTGATGTGGACCGCGCTGAAGAGCGACGTCGCCCATCGCTCCGACGATCCCAAGGATCGCCAGGCCGCCGACGATCACATGGGCCTGATGACGCCCGTGCTGAAAGGCTTCCTTACTGACTATGGCTTCGCCAACGCCGTGCAGGCGCAGCAGATGTATGGCGGCCACGGCTACATCGCCGAGCAGGGCATGGAGCAGTTCGTGCGCGATGCCCGCATCGCCATGATCTACGAAGGTGCCAACGGCATCCAGGCGCTCGACCTCGTCGGCCGCAAGCTGCCGCGCGACGGCGGCCGCGCCATCATGGCGTTCTTCGGCGAGGTCATGGCCTTCGCCAAGGAGAACGGCGGCGACGAGGCGATGAAGCCCTACGTTACTCCGCTGTCGGCTTCCCTCGGCCACCTCCAGCAGGCCACGACGTGGCTGATGCAGAACGCGATGGCCAAGCCCGACAATGCCGGTGCCGCCGCGACCGATTACCTGAATCTCTTCGGTTTCGTCGCGCTCGGCTACATGTGGGCGAAGATGGCGAAGGTGACGCAAGCCAAGATTGCCGAGAGCGGGACGACCCCCTATCTCTCGACCAAGCTCGTCACCGGCCGCTTCTTCATGGAGCGGATGCTGCCGGAGACCGCCGCCAATCTCGCGCGCATCCAGGCCGGCTGCGCCACCATCATGGAACTGCCGGCGGAAGCGTTCTGAAGGCGCTTTCGCTGCGACCCGATCAAACCAAATCACGACCAGAAGATCATCACATCAGGAGGGCGTCATGCCTGAGGCATTCATCTACGACCACGTCCGCACCCCGCGCGGCCGCGGCAAGGCGGACGGCGCGCTGCACGAAGTCACCGCGCTCGCGCTCGCGACCGTGCCGCTCAAGGCGCTCAAGGACCGCAACAACCTGCCGGAAGATTCCGTCGATGACGTCATTCTCGGCGTGGTCGATCCCGTCGGCGAAGCCGGCTCCGACATTGCGCGCTTTGCCGCGCTGAAGGCGGGCCTCGGCGAAGCGGTGCCGGGCGTGCAGATCAGCCGCTTTTGCGCCTCCGGCCTCGATGCCGTGAATTTTGCCGCAGCCCAGGTGATGAGCGGCCAGCACGAGCTCGTGATCGGCGGCGGTGCCGAGTCGATGAGCCGCGTCGGCATCGGCGCCTCCGGCGGCGCCTGGCCGATGGACCCGTCGATGGCCGTGCCGGCCTATTTTATGCCGCAGGGTGTCTCGGCCGATCTGATCGCGACCAAATACGGCTTCTCGCGTGACGATGTCGACGCCTATGCGGTGCAAAGCCAGCAGCGTGCGGCGAAGTCCTGGGAAGAAGGCCGCTTCGACAAGTCGGTCGTGCCGGTGAAGGACATCAACGGCCTCACCATCCTCGCCAAGGACGAGCATATGCGTCCTTCGACGACGATGCAGTCGCTGGCTCAGTTGCAGCCGGCGTTCACGATGATGGCACAGATGGGCGGCTTCGACGGCGTCGCGGTGCAGTCGCATCCGGAAATCGAACGCGTCAATTACGTGCACCACGCCGGCAATTCGTCGGGCATCGTCGATGGTGCCGGCGCGGTTCTGCTCGGCAGCAAGGAAGCCGGCGGCAAATACGGCCTGAAGCCGCGCGCAAGGATCCGAGCCTTCGCCAATATCGGCTCTGAGCCCGCGATGATGCTGACCGGCCCGGTCGACGTCACCGAAAAGCTGTTCGCGCGCTCCGGCATGAAGAAGTCGGACATCGACTTGTTCGAGCTCAACGAGGCCTTCGCCTCCGTTGTGCTGCGCTACATCCAGGCGTTCGACATCGACAACGCCAAGATCAACGTCAATGGCGGTGCGATCGCGCTCGGCCATCCGCTGGGCGCAACCGGCGCGATGATCCTCGGCACCGTGCTCGACGAGCTCGAGCGCACCAACAAGGCGACCGCACTGGTGACGCTGTGCATCGGCGGCGGCATGGGCACCGCCACAATCATCGAACGCGTCTAAGGATAGCTGCCGTAGGGTGGGCAAAGCGAAGCGTGCCCACCACTGCTGTCTTCGCGAATGATGGTGGGCACGGCGCAAGAGCGCCTTTGCCCACCCTACGAGATCACCGTCAACCGCCGCGCCTGAGATCGGCTGCGGCACCGAGGAGCAACCAGCATGGCTTACAAGAATTTCAAGGTTGAGACCGATTCCGACGGCATCGCGCTCGTCACCTGGGACATTCCAGGCCGTTCGATGAACGTGCTCGACGAGACCTCGACCAACGAGCTCGACGCGATCGTCAAGGCGACCACGGCGGATGCTGCAGTGAAGGGCGTCGTCATCACCTCCGCCAAGGAAGCGTTCTGCGCGGGTGCCGATCTGTCCATGCTCGAAGGCATGAACCAGGCTTACGCAAAGGTCTTCAAGGAGCAGGGCGAGACGGCCGCGAACCAGATGCTGTTCGAGCAGAGCCGGCGCTTCTCGCAGGTGCTGCGCTCGATCGAAACTTCCGGCAAGCCGTGGGCGGCGGCGATCAACGGCCTCGCGCTCGGCGGCGGTTTCGAGATCACGCTGTGCTGCCACTATCGCGTGGCGGCGGAGAATCCCAAGACACGTCTCGGGCTGCCCGAGGTCAAGGTCGGCCTGTTCCCGGGCGCCGGCGGCACGCAGCGCGTGCCGCGCCTGGTGCCGCCGCAGGACGCGATGACGATCCTGCTCAAGGGCGATCCGGTCACGGTCGAGAAAGCCAAGGCGCTGAATCTGATTCACGCCGTCGTTCCCGCCGCCGATCTCGTCAAGGCGGCAAAGGACTGGATCAAGGGCGGCGGCAAGGCCGTTGCGCCCTGGGACGAGAAGGGCTTCAAGCTGCCGGGCGGCCCGGTGTTCTCCAAGGCCGGCATGATGATGTTCCCGGCCGGCAACGCGATCTATCGTCGCGAGACCTACGACAATTATCCGGCCGCGCGCGCGATCATGAGCTGTGTCTATGAGGGCCTGCAGCTGCCGATCGACGCCGCATTGCGCGTGGAATCGCGCTACTTCACCTCGGTGCTGCGCTCGAAGGAAGCGGCCGCGATGATCCGCAGCCTGTTCCTGTCGATGCAGGAGCTGAACAAGGGGGCGCGCCGTCCGAAGGATGTGCCGCCGACCAAGGTGAAGAAGATCGCCGTGATCGGCGCCGGCTTCATGGGCGCGAGCGTCGGCTATGTCTCGGCCCGTGCCGGTCTCGACGTCGTCCTGATCGATCGCGACCAGGAGAGCGCCGACAAGGGCAAGGCGCATGCGCAAAAGGTGATCGAGGAGCAGATCAAGAAGGGCCGCGCCAAGCCCGGCGACGCAGAAGCCCTGCTCGCGCGCATCACGCCGACCGCGGATTATTCCGCATTGAAGGACGTCGATCTCGTCATCGAAGCCGTGTTCGAGGACCGCAAGGTCAAGGCTGATACCTTTGCCAAGGCGCAGGAGCATATGAAGCCGGACGTGATCTTCGCGTCCAACACCTCGACGCTTCCGATCACCTCGCTGGCGGAATCCTTCAAGGACCAGGGCAGGTTCGTCGGCATCCACTTCTTCTCGCCGGTCGAGAAGATGATGCTGGTCGAGATCATCCAGGGCAAGAACACCGGTGATCTCGCGATCGCGACCGCGCTCGACTACGTCCGGCAGATCGGCAAGACGCCGATCGTCGTCAACGACAGCCGCGGCTTCTTCGCCAATCGCTGCGTCGGCCGCTACGTCGCCGAAGGCAACGAGATGTTCCTCGAAGGCGTGCCGCCCGCGATGATCGAGAACTGCGCCAAGATGGCCGGCATGCCGGTCGGTCCGCTCTCGCTGTCGGACGAGGTCGCGCTCGACCTCGGGCTCAAGATCATGAAGGCGACGGAAGCCGACCTCGGCCCGAACGCCATCAATCCCGATCAGAAGAAGCTGATGGTGGAAATGGTCGAGAAGCAGGGCCGTCTGGGCCGCAAGAACAGCAAGGGCTTCTACGACTACCCCGAGAAGGGCAAGGGTCAGAAGAGCCTGTGGCCGGGCCTCTCCGCGCTGCAGCCCAAGCAGCTCGATCCTGATACGCTCGACGTCGAGGAGCTGAAGCAGCGCTTCCTGGTGGTGCAGGCGGTGGAAGCTGCGCGCACCGTGGAGGACCACGTCATCACCGATCCGCGCGAGGCGGATGTCGGCTCGATCCTCGGCTTCGGCTTCGCGCCGTTCACCGGTGGCACGCTGTCCTACATCGACTTTATGGGTCCCAAGAAGTTCGTCGAGCTTTGCCACAAGCTGGAAGCGAAATACGGCTCGCGCTTCACCCCGCCGAAATTGCTCGAAGAGATGGCGGCGAAGGGCGAAACCTTCTACGGCCGCTTCGCTCCGAAGAAGGCGGCGGCGTGATTCTCTGAACCGTAGCCGGGATGAAAAATACGAAAGGCCGGATCTCGATCCGGCCTTTCGCATCTGCGCCTCAGGCGGCCTGAATCAGCCCTTCCTTCTTCATCGCTTCCTGCACCTGCGGCCGCGCCGCGACGCGGGTCTTGTAGGCGGCAAGGTTGGGCATCGCCGAGAGGTCGAACTTCATCCGGTCGCCCCAGGTCAGCATCGTGAAGAGATAACCGTCGGCGACCGTGAACTGCTTGCCCATGAGGTAGTCGCGGCCGGCGAGCTGGCTGTCGATGTATTTCAGCTTGCCCATGACGCGGTCCTTGAAGAAGGCCTTGGCCTCGTCGTTCAGCGTCGGCGCGAACATCGGGCCGAAGCTCTTGTGGACCTCCGAGGTGAGGAAGTTCAGCCATTCGAGCAGCTTGTAGCGCTCGGCGCTGCCGTGGGCCGGCGCCAGCGCCTTGGCTGAGCCCTGATCGGCGATCATCTGGACAATCACCGGGCCTTCGGTCACGATCTCTCCGCTATCGAGGCCCAGCGCAGGGACCTGGCCCTTGGGGTTCAGCTTCAGATAATCCTCACCGTTTTCGAGCTTCTTGGCCCGGATATCGACCTTGACCAGTTCATAGGGCAGGCCGGCTTCCAGGAGCGCGATATGGGGGGATAGCGAGCAGGCACCGGGCGAATAGTACAATTTCATGGAATTTCCTCCTCTTGTTGCTTGGCTCAGGCGAAAGAACGACTACATGCATCTGCTTGAAATAGTCAAGATTGATGCAGGTGCATCGAATAGGGTAAGAGACGGGCGACGAGCTTGAGCGGGACCATGAAACGCAAACCATCGACCGAGGCAACTTCCGCCTGGATCCGCTTGATGCGGGTGCAGAGCCGCGTGCTCAATTGTGTCGAGCAGGACCTGAAGAAGGCCGGCTTCCCGCCGCTGGCATGGTATGACGCGCTGCTCGAACTGTCACGGGCGCCTTCGGGCGAGCTCCGGCCGGTCGAACTCGAACGGCAGATGCTGATCCCGCAATATTCGACATCGCGGCTGATCGACCGCCTGGTCGACGAAGGCCTCGCCTCGCGGCGTGAATGCAAGATCGACAAGCGTGGCCAGTTCGTGGAGATCACGGAAGCCGGCCGCGAATTGCAGAAGCGGATGTGGGGCGCCTATTCGGCCGCGATCGAGAAATATGTCGGCTCAAAGCTGTCCGATGCAGATGCCGTGAAGCTCAGCGGTCTGCTCGACCGTCTGGGCTGCTCGTGCGGCGAGATGAAACTGCCGCCCATCGTCCACGCCAACGAAACCACGCCGTCGCGATGAGCGCGCGGCACACCAGCTCGTCCGTGCAGCCGGTGGCTGCGCGGACCATCCCTGTCACCCACGCGCGTTCGATCGAAGCGCTTTTGATTAGAGTCTGATATGGCGCGAGACCAGATCGATATGACGCCGTTGCAATCGCGTGACGAACTCGTCAAGTGGTTCGAGGAAGGCTGCAAGGACCCGTCCGAATTCCGCATGGGCACCGAGCATGAGAAGACGCCGTTCACGCTCGAAGGCCACCGCCCGGTGCCCTACGAAGGCCCGCGCGGTATCGGCGCGCTGCTCGAAGGCATGAAACTCCTGCTCGGCTGGGAGCCGATCATGGAGAAGGGCAACATCATCGGCCTCTACGACGTCACCGGCGGCGGCGCGATCTCGCTGGAGCCCGGCGGGCAGTTCGAGCTTTCGGGCGCCCCGGTCGAGAACGTGCACCAGACCCAGAGTGAGCTGATGGCGCATCTGGCGCAGGTGCGCGAGATCGCAACGCCGCTCGGCATCGGCTTTCTCGGGCTCGGCATGACGCCGTCCTGGTCGCGCGCCGACATCCCGGTGATGCCCAAGGGCCGCTACAAGATCATGACCAATTACATGCCGAAGGTTGGCCAGTACGGCCTCGACATGATGTACCGGACCTGCACGGTCCAGACCAATCTCGACTTCTCCTCCGAAGCCGACATGGTCAAGAAGCTGCGTGTCTCGCTCGCGCTGCAGCCGGTCGCAACCGCCTTGTTCGCCAATTCGCCGTTTACCGAGGGGAAGCCGAATGGATTCCTCTCCTTCCGGTCCGAGATCTGGCGCGACACCGACAACGCGCGCGCCGGCATGATGCCTTGGGCTTTCGAGGATGGCATGGGCTTCGAGCGCTATGTCGACTACGCGCTCGACGTGCCCATGTATTTCGTCAAGCGTGACGAGGACTACATCGACGTCTCTGGCTCCTCGTTCCGCGCCTTCTTCGATGGCCGCAACAACAATCTGCCTGGGGAACGTCCGACGTTGTCGGACTGGGCCAACCATCTTTCGACGATTTTCCCGGAGGTGCGGCTCAAGCGCTATCTCGAGATGCGCGGCTCCGATGGTGGCCCGTGGGGCCGTCTGCCGGCGCTATCGGCGTTCTGGGCCGGTCTGCTTTACGACGATGTGTCGCTGGATGCCGCCTGGGATTTGGTGAAGCACTGGAGCGCGCATGAGCGTCAGGCCCTGCGCGACGACGTGCCGCGCTTCGGCTTCAAGTCGCGAATCAAGGACCGCTATCTGTTCGAGATCGCCAAGGAGTGCCTCGTTCTGGCACATGCCGGCTTGCGCCGGCGCGGCCGGATCGACCAGCTCGGCCGCGACGAGACCAGGCATCTGGAGCCGCTCGATCGCATCATCGATTCCGGCCGCACGCCGGCTGAGGAGATGCTCGACAAATTCAACGGTCCCTGGAACGGCTCGGTGGAACCGGCCTACGCGGAATACGCGTTCTAAACCCAAGGCCAGCGATCGGGAGCCGAGCCGTTCATCGCCCGTACAGGTTTGCGGCGATCAAATGGCCGGCTGAAAAACCCGAGCGTCGTCAATAACTCGAAAGCTGTTCCGATGGGGAAGGGCCGCCTGGCCGCAATGGCAAGCGTCGTGGCCTGCGCCGCGCTGCTTTCGCTCGCGTTTGCGAGCTGGCCTGCGCGCGCCCAGACGGCGTTCGACCGGCCCGGCGGAGACTATTTCAGCACCCCGGTCACGTCGGGCGATCCGGAGGATTGCGCGCTGCTGTGCGAGCGCGACCGCCGTTGCCGCTCGTGGAGCTTCAGCTATCCCGACGTCGAAGGCGGCTCGGCGGTGTGCTGGCTGAAGAACACGGTGCCTGCGCGTGTGCCGGGAAGCTGCTGCATCTCCGGTGTGCGCGGCGCCGGCGTGATTGAGCCGCGTGTCGAAGGCGTGGAGACCTCGATCGACCGCCCCGGCGGCGATCTGCGCAATTTCGAGATGAAGGACGGCGAAGGCGAAGAAGCCTGCAAGGCCGCCTGCACCGCCGACAACAAATGCCGCGCTTTCACCTATGCCCGCCCGGGCTACACCGGACGCGAAGCGCGCTGCTTCCTGAAAAAGGAAATCAAGCCGCCGCGGCGGAAGGCGGGCTTCACGTCGGGCGTGGTGAGATAGCTCGGATCATCCCGGCGCGATCACCGTGATCTCGGGCCATAGTGTCTTCCAGCGTGCCGCCTTCGCCGCGTAACTGGCGGCGGAAAAGTTCGGCGCCCGATTGGGGCGCACGATCAGCTTCGCGACGTCGTCGAACCCGTGCGGTGCGTAGACGTTGAAATCCCCACCGGCAGGGCGAATGCCCACCTGCGTATTCTCCGTGAGGAAGCGGTCGATACCGTCGGTTGCGCGCATCAAGGGCGGATAGGGCAGACCGTGCTTGCCGGGATACCAAAGGTGCACGCGCGCCTGGTTGCGGATTTCGACCTTGGGGCCGAGATGCGCGAGCTGTGCGTGCAGCTTGCGGATCACCGCGTCTTCCGCCTCCCATGAGGTGTCGGAATCGAAATAGAACACGTCGTAATCGGCGATGCCGTGATCGATCGGGCGGCCCGTGAGCGCGTTCCACACCGTCTGCACCAGGCAGCCCGCGACGAGCCACGCATCCGGCAGCGCGAGGCGATCGATTTCATCGAGGATCGCTGCGTTGAACGGATTTCGCAGGGCGAGAGCCAGAAATTCGTCGCGGATCATCACTGTCGCGCTCCCTCTCCCGCGTGCAGGAGAGAGGTGAGAACATTCCGGCCTTCAATGCACGGCGGTGAAAAACCGCGCCATGCGAAATCCGGACAGCCAGGTCCACACCGGCTGGCCCCGGATGCCGAGATCCCAGGATCCGAGCACGGCATCCGCGCGGCCGACAAGATTGTCGATCGGCAACATGCCGACGCCGCCGGAGCGCAAGGGCACGCGGCTGTCGGCGGAGTTGTCGCGGTTGTCGCCGAGCACGAAGAGATGGCCCGCCGGCACCGTTACTTCCTGCGTGTTGTCGAGCGGACCATTGTCGCGCATCTTGAAGATCAGATGCGAGACGCCGTTCGGCAGCGTCTCGACATAGCGATAGGCGGGTTCGCTGCCGCCATTGTCGTCCTCGGCGGCGCCAACGCCGTCCGGCTTCAGCTCGGCGGGGCGGTCGTTGACGAAGAGCTGGCCCTGGCGCAGCTGGATGCGGTCGCCGGGCAGACCCACGACGCGCTTGACCCAGGCCTGCGAGCGGTCGCCGGGCCAGCGGAAGACCACGACGTCGCCCTGCTTCGGCGTCTCCGCGAACACGCGGCCGCTCTCAGGCAGGTTGATCTGGATCGGCAGCGACGAGGTGCCGTAGCCGTAGGGGAATTTCGAGGCGATCAAGGCGTCGCCGATCAACAGCGTCGGCTCCATCGAGCCCGACGGCACGTAGAACGGCTCGGCCAGCGCACCCTTGGCGATGAACACCGCGGCGACGATGCCGGCGAGCTGCACGAGCTGGCCGGCCCAACCGCTGCTCTTCCGCTTGGCGGTGACAGTTATCTTCTCGACACTCATCCGCCTGTTCCACCCACCGTAATGCGTTCCATCAACAGCGACGGCTGGCCGACGCCGACCGGCACGCCCTGACCGTTCTTGCCGCAGGTGCCGATGCCGGTATCGAGCGCGAGGTCGTTGCCGATCATGCGGATGCGATGCAGGTCGGTCGGCCCGTTGCCGATCAGCATGGCGCCCTTCAAGGGCGCACCGATCTTGCCGTTCTCGATCTTGTAAGCCTCGGTGCACTGAAACACGTATTTGCCCGAGGTGATGTCGACCTGGCCACCGCCGAAATTCGCGGCGAAGACGCCGTTCTTCACCGACGCCAGGATCTCGGCCGGATCGCGGTCGCCCGCGAGCATGTAAGTGTTGGTCATGCGCGGCATCGGCACATGGGCATAGCCTTGGCGGCGGCCGTTGCCGGTCGGCTTCATGTTCATCAGGCGCGCGTTCTGACGGTCCTGCATGTAGCCGACCAGGACGCCGTCCTCGATCAGCACGGTGCGGTTGGTCGGCGTGCCCTCGTCGTCGATCGACAGCGAGCCGCGGCGCGAGGCAATGGTGCCGTCGTCGACCACGGTGACGCCCTTGGCCGCGACCTGCTGGCCCATCAGGCCGGCAAACGCAGACGTCTTCTTGCGATTGAAGTCACCTTCGAGGCCATGGCCGACCGCCTCATGCAGCATCACGCCGGGCCAGCCGGCCCCGAGCACGACGTCCATCTCGCCGGCGGGGGCGGGAATTGATTCCAGATTGACGAGAGCCTCGCGCAGTGCGCCGTCGGCGGCGTCGCGCCAGGACTTAGCTTCGATGAATTCGGCGTAGCCGGCGCGGCCGCCATAGCCCTTGCTGCCGCTCTCCTGGCGGTCGCCCTGTCCGGCGACGACGGAGACGTTGACGCGCACGAGCGGGCGGATGTCGCGATAGCTCTCGCCGTCGGGCCGCAGGATCTCGACCACCTGCCAGGTCGCGCCCAGGCTGACGCTGACCTGCCGCACCCGCGGATCCTTGTCGCGCAGATAGGCGTCGATCTCGGCGAGCAGCTTGACCTTGGTCTCGAAGCCGGGGGCATCGAGCGGATTGTCGTCACTGTAAAGCCGCACGTTGGTATGCGCTGGAGGCGCGGCGAAGCTGCCGGAATAACCGCCGCGCACGGCCGCGACCGCGTCCGCGGCGCGAATCAGCGCCGGCAGCGACACGTCGGAGGAATGCGCGTAGCCGACCGCGTCGTCCTTGACGGCGCGCAGGCCAAAACCCTGCGAGGTGTCGTAGGTCGCCTGCTTCAGCCGCCCATTGTCGAACATCAACGCTTCGGTCTGGCTGTATTCCAGGAACAATTCGCCGTCGTCGGCACCGGCAAGCCCGCGCGCGAGCTCGTGGCGCACCTGGTCGCGGTCGAGATTGGCGCGGTCGAGCAGGGAGGTTGTGGCAGGGTTGGTCATGCGTCCGTCCATTATCGGGGGATGTGAGGCAAGATAATGGTTTCCCGGCAGTTCCGCGAGGGGCTTGGCCGTCACATTACGGAAACGATAGGATTGGCACGGGAGTAAGGGGCCCTGACGCGGATGCCGATCGGTGCTATGCTAGTGTCATGAATTACCGAGATATCATCTCGATTGAACCTGGCAAACGCGGTGGGCGACCCTGCATCCGCCACATGCGGATCGCTGTGGCAGATGTGCTCGGCTGGCTGGCTGCTGGCCAGACCCACGCTCAAATCCTCGGCGACTTCCCCGAACTGACCGAGGACGATATCCGCGCTTGCCTGGCCTATGCCGCCGACCGCGAGAGGCGATTGGTGACCGCACCGATATGAGGCTGCTGTTCGATCAGAATCTCAGCTTCAAACTTTGCCAGATGATCGCCGACCTTTTTCCGGATTCGAGTCACGTCCGGTCTCATGGTCTGTCCGAAGTCGCCGACGGTGCGCTTTGGGAGTTTGCGAAGGCAAATGGTTTCGCGATTGTGACCCAGGACGTCGATTTTGCCGAGCTGGCGGGCCTGTTGGGCTCTCCACCCAAAGTGATTTGGCTTCGGGCGGGCAATCAAACGACCGCGACGATTGCGGCTCTGCTTCGCCGGCACGCGCAGACAATTCAATCTTTCGAGAGCGATGACAGCGCTGCGTGCCTTGAGATTTACTAAGCCGGTATAACTAACCTACGGCAGCTTGTCATATCCCTCGCCGAGCCCGTTCAGGCTGAGCGGGAAGCCGATGCCTTCTTCCGGGGTCTCGAAGATGATGAAGGTCGCGGTCTTGGCGGTGCGGAGCTGGCCGAGCAGCTTGTCGTCCATGACGACCTCGGCGACGCAGCCATTGGGCAGGCAGCGGACAAAGCCGGCGCGGCCGACATCCTGGTTGTCGAGCTTGAGGCCGAGGCCGGAGGGCAGGAGAACGCCGAGGGGGGCGACGACCCGCATCAGGCGGCTCTTCTGGTCGGCGGTCTTGAGAACGATCACGGTCAGGCCGGCGTTGGAGCGGTCTTCGGCCACCACGCTCTGGATCAGGGCACATTGCTCGGACTGGGCGCCCGGCGGGGTGTCGCAGCGGATCTGCCAGTCGCCATGGACGGAGCGCACCGCGCCCTGCGCATGGGCGAGGCCCGGAAGCGCCAGGACGACGACCGCCGCCAGCAGGGCGGCCAGCATCGTGGGGCCGCCAGCCTGGCTTTTAGCCCGCCTTGCCATGGATCTCGAAAACCCCATCGGGTCGGTCCCTCTGCTCGCCTGGGTCGCTCGCGTCAGGCGGACTGATACGGGAATGACGGCGTCTTGAAGGCGATTCGCAAGCAAATTCCACGCCGCCACGGCCGCCGTCGCCCGCACGAATCAGGTTCCTGTGCGGCTGTCTGCCAGTGCCTACCGCGGGCAATTCCGCTGTCAAGCGGCAGCATCCCGGCAAATGGTATTTTTGTCTGATGTTACTAGGAAATATCTTGCGGGTGATGGCTGACAGACGAGGCTCAAGACTGCATTGCGATAGATCAAGAATTATGGTTTGAGAGGCTTGATTTCGGCGTTCTAGCGATCTGGCCCCAATTCCTCTTAGAGGTATTCTTGCGCGGCGGTTTGTCAGACGGGGGATCGAATAAAGCGTTTCCCGAAAATAGGGGAATGCACTTGGGGTGATTTCGTTAGGGGAGCGCGAACGGCATGAAGATGTCGATGGGCCCGGTGGGCCGGCACTTGCTGGGATTGGCCGTAGCGGGTCTGACGCTGGCGACGGGCGGTGCGGCATTTGCCGAGCTCGGGCAACCGGCTGCGTGGGAGTGGACGCTTCAGCAGTCCGCTTCCCCGGTGATGGACAACATCGTCTGGTTCCACAATTTCCTTTTCGTGCTGATCACGCTGATCACGCTGTTCGTTCTGGCGCTGCTCGTGATCGTGGTCGTCAAATTCAACGCGCGAGCCAATCCGGTGCCGTCGCGGACCACGCACAACACGCTGATCGAGGTGGCGTGGACGCTCGTTCCGGTGCTGATTCTGGTCGGTATCTCGGTGCCGTCCTTCCGCCTCCTGTTCCTCGAGCTCGATGTGCCGAAGGCGGATCTGACCATCAAGGCGACCGGCAAGCAGTGGTACTGGTCCTACGCCTACCCGGATAACGGCAAGTTCGAGTTCGACTCGCTGATGGCCCAGGACAAGCAGCCTCGTCTGCTCGGCGTCGACAACGAGATGGTGGTGCCCGTCAACAAGGTGGTCCGGGTTCAGGTCACCGGCGCCGACGTGATTCATGCCTTTGCGTTGCCGGCCTTCGGCGTCAAGATCGACGCCATTCCGGGCCGGCTCAACGAGACCTGGTTCAAGGCCACCAAGACCGGCATGTTCTACGGCCAGTGCTCGGAATTGTGCGGCAAGGACCACGCCTTCATGCCGATCGCCATCCGCGTGGTGAGCGACCAGGAGTTCGCTTCCTGGGTCGAGACGGCGAAGAAGAAATACGCGAGCGGCGGCACCAGTACCTACGCCTCCACGGCCGGCCCGACGCAGTAAGCGCCAGGTGACGGGGTCGAGGAAACTGAAAGCGACATAAGGCGGGACCTCCAGAGGTCCGATCGGGACGCAAGGCAGGATTAGAAAATGGCAACGAGCGCAGCGGCACACGGCGATCACGCGCAAGACCACGGACATGACGAACACGCCCATCCGACCGGATGGCGGCGCTACGTCTATTCGACCAACCACAAGGACATCGGCACGATGTACCTGATCTTCGCGGTCATCGCCGGCGTCATCGGCGCCGCGATGTCGATCGCGATCCGTGCCGAGCTGATGTATCCGGGCGTGCAGATCTTCCACGAGACGCACACCTACAATGTGTTCGTGACCTCCCATGGTCTGATCATGATCTTCTTCATGGTCATGCCTGCGATGATCGGCGGCTTCGGCAACTGGTTCGTGCCGCTGATGATCGGCGCGCCGGACATGGCGTTCCCGCGCATGAACAACATCTCGTTCTGGCTGCTGCCGGCGTCGTTCGCGCTGCTGCTGATGTCGACCTTCGTCGAGGGTGAGCCGGGCGCCAACGGCGTCGGCGCCGGCTGGACCATGTACGCGCCGCTGTCGAGCTCGGGCCATCCCGGCCCGGCCGTCGACTTCGCGATCCTGTCGCTGCATCTGGCGGGCGCCTCGTCGATCCTCGGTGCCATCAACTTCATCACCACCATCTTCAACATGCGCGCGCCGGGCATGACCCTGCACAAGATGCCGCTGTTCGTGTGGTCGATCCTGGTGACGGTGTTCCTGCTGCTGTTGTCGCTGCCGGTGCTCGCCGGTGCGATCACGATGCTGCTCACCGACCGCAATTTCGGCACGACGTTCTTCAATCCGGAAGGCGGCGGCGATCCCGTGCTGTTCCAGCATCTGTTCTGGTTCTTCGGTCACCCCGAAGTGTACATCCTGATCCTGCCCGCCTTCGGCATGGTCAGCCAGATCGTCTCGACCTTCTCGCGCAAGCCCGTGTTCGGCTATCTCGGCATGGCCTACGCCATGGTCGCGATCGGCGGCATCGGCTTCGTGGTGTGGGCGCACCACATGTACACGGTCGGCATGTCCTCGGCGACGCAGGCCTATTTCGTCGCCGCCACGATGGTCATCGCGGTCCCGACCGGCGTGAAGATCTTCTCGTGGATCGCCACGATGTGGGGCGGCTCGATCGAGTTCCGCGCGCCGATGATCTGGGCGGTGGGATTCATCTTCCTGTTTACCGTCGGCGGCGTCACCGGCGTGGTGCTGGCGAATGCCGGCGTCGACCGCGTGCTGCAGGAGACCTACTACGTCGTCGCGCACTTCCACTACGTGCTGTCGCTCGGTGCGGTGTTCGGAATCTTCGCCGGCTGGTACTACTGGTTCCCGAAGATGTCGGGCTACATGTACAATGAAGGGCTCGCGAAGGCGCACTTTTGGGTCACCTTCATCGGCGTGAATCTGGTGTTCTTCCCGCAGCACTTCCTCGGCCTGTCGGGCATGCCGCGCCGCTATGTCGATTATCCCGACGCGTTCGCGGGCTGGAACCTGGTCTCGTCGGTCGGCTCCTACATCTCCGGTTTCGGCGTGCTGATCTTCCTCTATTGCGTGATCGACGCCTTCGCGAAGAAGGTGCCGGCTGGCGACAATCCGTGGGGTGCAGGTGCGACCACGCTGGAGTGGACGCTGCCCTCGCCGCCGCCCTTCCACCAGTTCGAAGTGCTGCCCCGCGTGCAGTAAGCCAACGTTCGCGGCGCCCGTGACGGGCGCCGCGGCTCGACAACGAAGCGAGTCAGTCTAGTGTCCGTCCTCGACCATAACGCCATCGACATCAATCCCCGCATCTCCGAAGCGGAGGTCGGCGATTACATCGCGCTCCTGAAGCCGCGGGTGATGTCGCTGGTGATCTTCACCGCGCTGGTCGGAATGGCGATGGCGCCCGGGCATTTCCACCCGGTGCTGGCCTTCACCTCGCTGCTCTGCATCGCCGTCGGCGCCGGCGCGTCCGGGGCGCTCAACATGGCGCTCGAAGGCGACATCGACGCCAAGATGTCGCGCACGATGAACCGGCCGATTCCGCGCGGCCGCATCACCCGTCCCGAGGCGATGACCTTCGGCATGACGCTCGCCTTCTTCTCGGTGATGACGCTCGGCATCCTGGTCAACTGGATCGCGGGCGCGCTGCTCGCCTTCACCATCTTCTTCTACGTCGTGATCTACACGATCGGCCTGAAGCGCTGGACCACGCAGAACATCGTGATCGGCGGTGCCGCCGGCGCGCTGCCGCCGGTGGTGGCCTGGGCCGCGGTCACGGGCACGGTCGATGTCGAGCCGCTGCTGCTGTTCGCCATCATCTTCTTCTGGACCCCGCCGCATTTCTGGGCGCTGGCGCTGTTCCGCTCCGACGACTACGCCCGCGCCGGCATTCCGATGCTGCCCAACGTCGCCGGTCCCGACGCGACGCGGCTTCAGATCCTGCTCTACACCATCGTGCTGATCGCGGTCGCGGCCGCGCCCTGGGCGCTCGGCTATTTCGATGCCATCTACGGCATCGTTTCGCTGATCCTCGGCGCCGGCATGCTGGCGTTCGCCGTCAACGTCTATGTCCGTCGCGAGCGCAGCCAATCGCTGCGGGCGACCCGCAAGCTGTTCGCGTTCTCCATCCTTTATCTGTTTGCGCTGTTTGCGACTTTGCTGGCCGAGGTCGTGTTCCGGGCGCTTGCGCCGATGGTAGGGGGCGCATGATCGCAGGAATGGCCGACAAACCCGAGATAGATGGAATCGTCCTCACCGAGGCGCAGAAGAAGAGCCGTCGTCAGCGCTCGATCGCGATCGCGCTCGCGCTCGGCGTGCTCGTGGTGCTGTTCTTCGCCGTGACCATGGTCAAGGGGCCGGCCGTGCTCGTCCGGCCGATGTAGGAAACATGGATCAGAAGCCGACCATATCGCAGGATCAGAGCCGGACGGCCACCAAAGGCCGCAGGCCTGCCAAGGGGGTTGGCCGCGACGTGGTGGTCGCCTCGATCTGCGGCGGCGTGGTCGCGCTGATGGTCGGCGCCTCCTACGCGGCGGTGCCGTTCTACAACTGGTTCTGCCGCGCCACCGGCTTCAACGGCACGACCCAGGTCGCGACCTCGGCGCCGGCCAGCGGCCCGATCGCACGCAAGATCGCAGTGCGCTTCGATTCCAACGTGGCGCCCGGCCTGCCCTGGAAGTTCGAGCCCGAGCAGAGCGAGATCGAGGTCAATATCGGCCAGGTCGTGACCGTCTTTTACACTGTGACCAACCAGGCCGCGCGGACCACTGCAGGCCAGGCCGCCTATAATGTCGCGCCGCTGACGGTCGGATCCTATTTCCAGAAGATCAACTGCTTCTGCTTCACCGAGCAGACCATGGCGGCCGGCGAGAAGCGCGAGATGCCGGTCGTGTTCTACGTCGATCCGTCGATTGCCGACGACCACGAGAACGACGGTCTCAACACGATCACGCTGTCCTACACGTTCTATCCGGTGAAGGATCCGGTGGTGAAGCCGCTCGCGGCCAGCGAAGACGACAAACGCAAGGGAAATCTCTGATCTCCGGGCTCACGCGCCGGGGTTGGAAATAAGGGGATAAGTGCCTGACAGGCACGGGATTGAGGAGCGAGACCGCAAATGGCAACGGCGCACACCAAGCATCACGACTACCATCTGGTCGATCCCTCGCCATGGCCCGTCGTCGGCTCCATCTCCGCCTTCATCATGGCGGTCGGCGCGATCACCTGGATGCACCACATGTTCTCGGCTGCGCCGATCATCTTCGGTGTCGGCACCGTCGGTGTGCTCTACACCATGGCGAGCTGGTGGGGCGACGTGATCAGGGAAGCCCAGTACAAGGGTGATCACACCCGCGTGGTGCAGCTGCATCACCGCTACGGCATGATCCTGTTCATCGCCTCGGAGGTGATGTTCTTCGTCGCCTGGTTCTGGGCCTATTTCAACGCAGCGCTCTTCCCGGCCGACGCCGTCCACGCCACCCGCGATGCGGTGTTCGGCTGTGGTCTCGGGACCGCGGCCGGCGCCTGCGCCGTGCCGGGCACCTGGCCGCCGCACGGCATCGAGACCTTCGATCCCTGGCATCTTCCGCTCCTGAACACGCTGATCCTGCTCACGTCAGGCACCACGGTGACCTGGGCCCACCATGCGCTGCTCGAGAACGATCGCCAGGGCCTGAAATATGGCCTGATCCTCACCGTCGTGCTCGGCGCGCTCTTCACCTGCGTGCAGGCCTATGAGTACGGCCACGCGGCCTTCTCCTTCGGCGGCAACGTCTATGGCGCGACCTTCTTCATGGCGACCGGCTTCCACGGTTTCCATGTGCTGGTCGGCACCATCTTCCTGCTGGTGTGCCTATTCCGCGCCTATGCCGGCCACTTCACGCCGACCCAGCATCTCGGCTTCGAGTTCGCCGCCTGGTATTGGCACTTCGTCGACGTGGTCTGGCTGTTCCTGTTCCTCTGCATCTATGTCTGGGGACACGGCGCCGAGACCATGGCCCACGGCGCGCATTAAGCGGGCCGACATCGGATCGAGAAAGGGCGGCCCCGGGGCCGCCCTTTTGCTTTCTGCGCGCAGGGTTTCGGCAGAAACTGTGATAGACCCTTTGACCATGAACGAAGCCACCGATACGTCCGAGCCGCAAGTCACCGTCCTGCAGAGCGCGCTGCGCGGGCTTGCCTGCAAATGCCCGCGCTGCGGCCAGGGCAAGCTCTATGCGGGCTTCCTGACGTTAGCGCCGTCCTGCGAGCGTTGCGGCCTCGACTACGCCTTCATCGATTCCGGTGACGGACCGGCGATCTTCATCATCATGCTGGCCGGCGCGATCGTGGTCGGCTGCGCGCTCGTCGTCGAGGTCAAGTACCAGCCGCCGTACTGGCTGCACGCGGTGCTGTGGCTGCCGCTGATCCTCGCGACCACCCTGCTGCCGTTGCGCGCGATGAAGTCGCTGCTGATCGCGCTGCAATTCCATCATAAGGCGGCGCCGGGCCGGCTGGTCGACCGCGCGAAATGAACGAGACCGCGCGCAAGCCCCGCGTGGCCGGCTTCGCGCTGTTCACGCTATTCCTGACCGCGGTCTGTATCGTGCTCGGTATCTGGCAATTGCAGCGCCGCATCGCCAAGCACGAGCTGATCACCGCACTGACCGAGCGCCTTGCGGAGGCACCGGTCGCGCTGCCGCCGCCGGCACGATGGGCCGCGTTAAGTCCCGCGCGCGATGAATTCCGCCGTGTCAGCTTTACCGCGACCTATGCGTCGTTACCCGATGCGATGGTCTATTCCCCCGGCTCCGCCGTGCGCAAGGACGCGTCAGGCCCCGGCACCTGGGCGTTCCTGCCGGCGCGGCTGCCGAGCGGCGAGACGGTGGTGATCGATGCGGGCTTCATCGAAAACACCATGCAGGATCGCAGCGTCGAGGATCGCGCGGTCAAGAAGCTCGTCACGGGGCAGGCGGTCTCGTTCACCGGCTATCTGCGCTTCCCCGAGGCGCCTGGCTGGCTGACCCCGGCGGCGAACCGCGACAAGCGGCTGTGGTTCGTGCGCGATCACGTGGCGATCGCGAGCGCGCTGGGCTGGGGCGCGGTTGCGCCGTTCTATGTCGACCTCGAGCAGCCCGCGCCCGAGAACGGCATTCCGCGTCCGGGACCGCTCGACGTGCATCTCAAGGACGATCACCTGCAATACGCCATCACCTGGTTCACGCTTGCAGGCGCCGTGCTCATCGCCTTCGCCGTGTGGGCAAGAGGGCGGCGGCGGGGCTGAGCTCCGTAGATCCACCTAGGGAACCCGGTATCGCCCGGGGTTTACCATTCAGCGCACATTCACGAGTGTGGTCCTAAGCCGCCATCGTTTTTTCGCGGCAGACAGGATTGCAGCGTGAGCGATTTCGACCAGATGGGAATTGTCGTGGACTGGGTCGATGCCTGCAGGAAGGGCGACCTCGCGACGCTTCTCGACCTCTATGCGGACGATGCCCAGGTCGAATGCACGTGCAACGGCACGCAGCACTATCGCGGCCGGAGCGAGCTCGAAGCCTATTGGCAGCCGCGGCTCAGCGCTTTCTCGTCGGCCGGTTTCGGGCTGGAGGAAATCCATCCTGCGCCCCACGGTATCGATCTCGAATATTCCGTCGCCGGCGCGCTGCGCATCCGCGCCTCGTTTTGCTTCAGCCCGGACGGCAAGATCCGCGCCACGCTGTGCGAACCGGCGCGACAGAACGCGCAGCTTGGCTGCGCGTGCTAGAGTTTCAGTTCTGATTAAATCAGAACCGAACACCAGATTGTGTTTTGACGCGTTTTCTTCATGCGAACCGGTATCCACTTCGCTCGAAAGCGCTTCAATCGCTGACCGGCGCCTCGCGTGCCGGTTCGGCGGGAAGGCGGCAGCGCACATAGGTTCTGTCGTCCAAGCGCAGCAGTGACAGCGATCCGCTGAGTGCGCGCACGCGCTCATGCATGCCGGTCAGGCCGCGGCCGAACACATTCCCTTCGGGAAAGCCGCCGCCGTCGTCGGAAATCTCGATGACGAGCGTCTCGCCGGCGAAGGTCGCCTGCACATGGGCATTGCTGGCGCCGGCATGACGCAGCACGTTAGTCAGCGCCTCCTGGATCACGCGATAGACGGTTTGAGCCAGCGGCCCGTCAATCGCGTTGAGATCCGGATCGATCGTGTCCGTCAGGTCAATAGACGGCGCCTGCTTGCGAAAATTCCGGAGCAGCGTCTGCACGCTGGTCTCCAGACCCAATTCCTCGATGTAGAGGGGTCGCAACCGGTCGAGGATGCGGCGGTTGGTCTGCTGGAGCGCCTCGACCGATTGCAGTACCTCCTGCGCCGAACTGCCGAGATTTCCCGCCGGAGGCGAGGCATCGACCAATGCGATCGTGCCGACGCGGATGCCGAACAGCAGCGGACCCAATTCGTCGTGCAGTTCGCGCGCGAGATCGCGCCGCTCGTCGTCCTGGAGCGACACCAGGCGGTGCAGCAGGTCGCGATTGTCCTGGCTCAATTGCACCAGCGTTTCGGCCAGCGCATTAGCCTCCTCACAGCTTTGCCGGATTTCCGGCGGTCCCCCAACCGGGATCGGCGTTGCGTAGTCGCCGCGCCGTAGCCGCGTGAGCCCTGCGCCAAGGTCCTGGAGGGGGCGCAGGGCTGATCCCGCAAACACATAGGCGACGACCCCTGTCAGTCCCGTGAGCCCGACGACGAAGCCGGCCAAGGCGAGGAAGCCTACCCAGGTCTCGAACAGCGCTGCGGACAGGTCGGGGACAAACACGATGTCGCCGAAATGATCGCCATTGACGGATACGGGAAATGCAATGTGCAAGTCCGGAATGGACAGGAGATCGACGAACCATTTTGGCGGGCCATGCGAACCTTGCAGGCCTCTCGACGCAAAGGGAGGAGCAACCGCTCCTGCAGGAAGGAATTGAATATCCGAGGACCCGTCCAGCATCCGGACGAAGTCATCGAGCGTCCTTCGCGGGTGGTCGGATGAACGCAGAGCGTTGTTGAGGGCCTCGGCCACGGCTTTGGTCGATCGTTGGGCCGGCAGGTTCTCCTCGGCGAGCTGACCGGTCGTGAAGACGTGCAGCAGGACGCCACCCATGATCAGCGCCGCCATGAACAGCAGGCCGAGCGGCAGAAACAATTGTGTACTGAAGGACAGCCGGTGCCACATTAGGTCAATTCTAACGCGCATCAGGGGATTTTGCTCTTTCCATTTGTTCCCGTCGGTTTATGAGTCGAAAAACTAGAGAGTTACAATGCAAGATACTGCCAAGCCGGCGACCCGCGTCCTGATTGTCGACGACCATCCCGTGGTGCTGTCCGGTTGCCGCACCCTGTTCGCCTCCGACCATTCGATCCGGATCGACGAGGCGACCGACGCCAAATCCGGGCATCGCGCCTATGTCAGCAAGCGGCCCGACGTCACTGTGATCGACATCAGCCTGCCCGATGTCTCCGGCTTTGAATTGATGCGACGCATTCGCAAGGACGATCCCGACGCCAAGATCATCATGTTCAGCATGAACGACGATCCGGCCTTCGTGGTGCGGGCGGTCGAGCTGGGCGCGCAGGGCTACGTCTCCAAGGGCGACGATCCCCGGATCCTGCTCAAGGCGGTGCGCAAGGTGGTTGCGGGCGACAATTTCATTTCACCGCAACTCGCGGAAGCCGTGACGTTTTCCGGCGCGGCGATCAAGGCCAATCCTGCCTCGCAGATGACGCCGCGGGAGCTCGAGATTCTCCGCCTGCTGGGGCGAGGCGACAAGATCGTCGAGGTCGCCGAGGCGCTCGGTATCTCCTACAAGACCGTCGCCAACACCACCTCCCTGCTCAAGCAGAAGCTCGGTGCCAAGAACCATTCCGACCTGATCCGGATCGCGGTGGAAATCGGGATGAACTGACGCCCGGGGCGCCGAACCGGCTGCTCCAGGATGCTGCCGGTTCGGCGGGCGGACCGGTCTCGGCGCTCAGCCGGGCAATGCATGGATAGCGCCGACACCATCCGCCGACACAATGAGCGCAGCCGTCGTTCGTTCCTGAACCGTCCGGTCGCTCGGGATATAATGGTAATGCGTGGCGTAGAGCCGCTGGCGAACGCTTGTCCGAGCCGAAACAGGTCGGGAAAAACAGGAACATTTTCTCACGCATCCCGTTTTGTCCCTTGACGATGTCGTGACAGCCGACGAAAGCTTGCGCGAACAGTTTTTGCGGGTCGGTGACCCCAAGAGGCCAAACCGGTCTGCACACAACGACAGACCTTCCAAGAGAGGGCTGCGGCATTGCCGCAGCCCTTTTCGTTGGCAGCCTTTTTCCTTGGATGGCCCCAGCCGCGAAGCGGTTTCCTGATGCCGCAAAACACTTTATGGTGGCTCAAAGCCTCTGGCTGTTGACAAGTAATTTCGTAAAATCAAAGGCTTGCGGATCGAGCCCAGGCTCGGCCGGCCTTTGGAGGGCAGTTTGACTCGTTATATCTCGACCCGGGGCGAGGCCCCCGAACTCGGCTTCTGCGATGTGATGCTGACCGGGCTCGCCCGCGACGGCGGCCTGTATGTGCCGGCCACCTGGCCGCAACTCTCGACTGACGCCATCGCCGGCTTCTTCGGTCGTCCCTATTGGGAGGTCGCGGTCGAGGTGATCCGCCCCTTCGTCGCCGGCGAGATCTCGGACGCCGAGCTCGGCCGCATGGCGAACGAGGCCTACGCCACCTTCCGCCATCCGGCGGTGGTGCCGCTGCGCCAGATGGCGCCGCACCAGTTCGTGCTGGAGCTGTTCCACGGTCCGACGCTCGCTTTCAAGGACGTGGCGATGCAGCTGATCTCGCGGCTGATGGACCACGTGCTCGCCAAGCGCGGCCAGCGCACCACCATCGTGGTCGCGACCTCGGGCGACACCGGCGGTGCTGCGGTCGACGCGTTCGCAGGGCTCGAAAATGTCGATCTCATCGTGCTGTTCCCGCATGGCCGCATTTCCGAGGTGCAGCGGCGGATGATGACGACGACGGGCGCGGCCAACGTCCATGCGCTCGCCGTCGAGGGCAATTTCGACGATTGCCAGGCCCTCGTGAAGGCGATGTTCAACAATCATCGCTTCCGCGATGCGACGTCGCTGTCCGGCGTCAATTCCATCAATTGGGCGCGGATCGTCGCCCAAGTGGTCTACTATTTCACCTCCGCCGTTGCCGCCGGCGCACCCGCGCGCGCGGTGGACTTCGTCGTGCCGACCGGCAATTTCGGCGATATCTTTGCCGGTTATGTCGCCAAGCGCATGGGTCTTCCGGTGCGGACCCTGGGCATCGCCGCCAACGTCAACGACATCCTGGCGCGCACGCTGAAGACCGGAATCTACGAGGTGCGCGAGGTCCACGCGACGGCGTCGCCGTCGATGGACATCCAGATCTCCTCGAATTTCGAGCGGCTGCTGTTCGAGGCTGGCGGGCGCGATGCCGCCGGCGTGCGCCGCCTGATGGATTCGCTGAAGCAGTCCGGCCGCTTCGTGCTGCCCGATGCGACGCTGGCCGCGATCCGCGAGGGATTCGACGCAGGCCGGGCCGACGAGACTGAGACCGCAGCCGCGATCCGCGCCGCCTGGCGCGAGGCGGGCGAGCTGGTCGATCCCCACACCGCGGTCGCGCTTGCGGTCGCCGACCGCGACACCACGGACAGGACGGTTCCCAGCATCGTGCTGTCCACCGCCCATCCGGCCAAATTCCCCGATGCGGTGGAAGCGGCCTGCGGCCAGCGGCCGCAACTGCCGGCCTGGCTCGATGGTCTGATGACCAAATCCGAACACATGAAGGTGATGAAGAACGACCAGGCCGAGGTCGAGCGGTTCGTGCTGTCGGTCAGCCGCGCCGCGAAACAGGGAGTAGCCGGATGAGCGTCGAGATTTCCAAGCTTGCGTCCGGCCTGACTGTCGTCACCGACAAGATGCCCCATCTCGAGACCGCGGCGCTCGGCGTCTGGGCCGGCGTCGGCGGGCGCGACGAGAAGCCCAACGAGCACGGCATCTCGCATCTTCTGGAACACATGGCGTTCAAGGGCACGACGAAGCGCTCCTCGCGCGAGATCGTCGAGGAGATCGAGGCGGTCGGCGGCGACCTCAACGCCGGCACCTCGACCGAGACCACGTCCTATTATGCGCGGGTGCTGAAGGCCGACGTGCCGCTCGCGCTCGACGTGCTCGCCGACATCCTGGCCAACCCCGCCTTCGAGCCCGACGAGCTCGAGCGCGAGAAGAACGTCATCGTGCAGGAGATCGGCGCGGCGCAGGACACGCCTGACGACGTCGTGTTCGAGCACCTCAACGAGCTCTGCTATCCCGACCAGCCGATGGGCCGCTCGCTGCTAGGCACTGCCAAGACCTTGCGTGCCTTCAGCCGCGACTCGCTGCGCGACTATCTGTCCACGCATTATCGCGGGCCGGACATGGTGGTGGCGGCAGCCGGGGCGGTCGATCACAAGCAGGTGGTCGCCGAGGTCGAGCAGCGCTTTGCCAGTTTTGAGGGGACGGCGGGTCCCAAACCGCAACCCGCGCAGTTCGGCAAGGGCGGCACCAAGGTGGTGCATCGCGAGCTCGAGCAGGCGCATCTGACGCTGGCGCTGGAGGGCGTTCCGCAGACCGATCTGTCGCTGTTCTCGCTCCAGGTCTTCACCAACATCCTCGGCGGCGGGATGTCGTCGCGGCTGTTCCAGGAGGTGCGTGAGAAGCGCGGCCTCTGTTACTCGATCTACTCGTTCCACGCCCCCTATACCGACACCGGCTTCTTCGGCCTCTACACCGGCACTGATCCGGCCGATGCGCCCGAGATGATGGAAGTCGTGGTCGACATCATGAATGATTCGGTCGAGACCCTGACCGAGGTCGAGATCGCGCGGGCCAAGGCGCAGATGAAGGCGGGGCTGCTGATGGCGCTGGAGAGCTGCTCCTCTCGTGCCGAGCAGCTCGCCCGGCATGTGCTGGCCTATGGCCGGCCCCAGACCGCCGAGGAGCTGGTGGCCCGGATCGACGCCGTCAGCGTCGAGTCCACCCGGGACGCGGCGCGTGCGCTGCTTTCGCGCAGCCGCCCTGCGGTTGTCGCATTGGGCAGCGGCAGGGGTCTGGACACGGCGGTGTCTTTTGCGGAAGGATTGACCCGGGCACGCGCCAAGGCGCGGCTGCATTAGAGCCGCGCACGGGTTGATTCGCCCCCGGGAAGCATCACCATGGCCCTCTTCCGCCTGCCATCCAGTGGACCCGCCGCTCTCGCGCCGCGCGGCAACGGCCTGTTGCTCCGCGCGCCGCAGATGTCGGACTTCCTGCAGTGGGCCCATCTGCGCGAGTCCAGCCGCGATTACCTGACGCCCTGGGAGCCGATCTGGCCGTCGGACGATCTCACGCGCTCCGGTTTCCGCCGTCGCCTGCGCCGCTATTCCGAGGACATCGCCGCAGACCGGTCCTATCCCTTTCTGATCTTCCGGGAGCTCGACGGCGCCATGGTCGGCGGCATCACGCTCGCCAATGTCCGCCGCGGCATCGTCCAGGCCGGCACCATCGGCTATTGGGTCGGCAAGCCCCACGCCCAGCGCGGCTACATGACGGCCGCACTGCGGGTGCTGCTGCCGACGCTGTTTGGCGAGCTCAATCTGCACCGGGTCGAGGCCGCCTGCATCCCGACCAATGCGCCGTCGATCCGGGTGCTGGAGAAATGCGGTTTCTCCCGCGAGGGGCTGGCGCGCCGCTATCTCTGCATCAACGGGATCTGGCAGGACCATTTGCTGTTCGGCCTGCTGCACGAGGATTTTCGCGGCTGAGCGGCCAAAGTCTCCTTGTTTGCTGCCTTATCATGCTTGCCTTGGGTTCGCCGGTTTTGACGATATAACGGCGCAAGCCGGCCGGTGATCGGCCGGGATGTCGTCATGGAGTATGGGGCGTTGAGGGTGCAGGAGCTTCGGTCATCGCGGAATGCGTTGCGGCGGGGGGCAGCGGTCGCGCTGGCGTTATCGGTTGCGCTCGTCTCCGTCTCGCCGGTCGCGGCGCAGTCGCTGACCGATCGATTCAAGGGCCTGTTCGGCGGCAAGTCGGACGAGCCGGCCCAACCCAAGCCGGCGCCTGCACCAGGCCAGCCGGCGGCTGATGATGATCTTGATTGCCCGCAGGTCACGGTGCGTGCCGGAGCCTCCACCTACGCGGTCGGTGCCACCGGCAAGCCGGCCGTCGGCAATGAGATCCGCTTCCAGGCCACCATCACCAAGATGGCGCGCGAATGCGCCCGCAATGGCGGCGATATCACGGCCCGGATTGGCATCCAGGGCCGCGTCATTGCCGGTCCCGCCGGCGCGCCTGCGACCGTCGAGGTGCCGCTGCGCGTCGCGGTGGTGCAGGGCGGCGTCGGCGAGAAGGTGATCGCTTCCAAGGCCTACCGGACCACGGTCGGAATGTCGGAGGGCGGCAGCGTCCCCTTCACCTTCGTGGCCGAGGATCTGGTCTATCCGATGCCTTCGGCCAAGGACGCCGACAGCTACATCTTCTATGTCGGCTTCGATCCGCAGGCGCTGTCACCCGAGCCGAAGGCGCGGGCGAAGAAGAAGTAACCACGTAAAGATAGTCGTCATGCCCCGCGAAGGCGGGGCATCCAATACGCCGCGGCGTCTCGATCCATCAGGGCTGTCTCTGGAATACTGGATCGCCCGCCTCGCGGGCGATGACATCAGATTTGCCGATGCAGTGCCCGCCAAACAAAAAAGCCGGCGCTTATCGCGCCGGCTTTCTTGATTGGTGAAGGCGAGGCCCTCAGTTCAGCTTCTGCCTGACTTCGGTGATGCCCTTGGCGAGCAGATCGTCGGCGACCTGGCCCCTGACCGACTGCGACAGGATCGTGGAGGCGGCCTGGACGGCGGCCTCTGCGGCTGCGGCGCGAACATCGGCCACCGCCTGCGCCTCGGCGAGCGCGATCTTGCCCTCCGCGGTCTTGGTGCGGCGAGCGACGAAATCTTCCACCTTGGCCTTGGCCTCAATTGCGATGCGCTCGGCTTCGCTCTTCGCGTTGGCGATGATGTCGGCGGCCTCGCGTTCGGCCGAGGCGGTGCGCGCCTTGTAGTCGGCGAGCACCTTGGCGGCTTCCTGCTTGAGGCGCGTCGCATCGTCGAGCTCGGCCTTGATGCGATCGGCGCGATGGTCGAGCGCAGTCATGGCCTTCTTGAAGACCCCGAGATAGCCGAACACGACCATCAGGATCACGAAGGCGATGGCGACCCAGGTTTCAGGATCGAAGAACATATCGATTAACCCTTCAAGGACGCATCAACGGCGGCATTCACCAACGCCGCGTCCGGAACCACGCCGGTGAGCTGCTGCACGATGGTGCCTGCCGCATCGGCCGCGATGCCGCGGACGTTGCTCATAGCGGTCGCACGGGTCGAGGCGATGGTCTTCTCCGCCTCGGCGAGCTTGGCCGCCAGTTGCTCTTCCAGCGCCTTGCGCTCGGCGTCCGCCTGCGCATTCGCCTTGTCGCGGGATTCGTTGCCGATGGCCTGCGCGCGCGAGCGCGCCGAAGCAAGCTCGCTTTCATAGGCCTTCAGCGCCGCTTCGGACTGGTCCTTCAGCTTCTGCGCTTCGGCGAGGTCGCCCTCGATCTTGTTCTGACGCGCCTCGATCGCACCGCCGACGCGCGGCAGAGCGAGCTTGGACACGATCACGTAAAGCGCGACGAAGAAGATCGCGAGCGACACCAGCTGCGAAGCATAGGTGCCGCTCTCGAACGGCGGAAAACCGCCACCGTGACCGCCTTCGGCCCCGGTGTGGGCGCCCGCCGCCGGACTTTTCGCCCCGCCATGACTTTCAGCCATGGATTACTCCTGTTGCAGCCATGCGCGTCGCTTCGGTCGAAGCGGCGCGAGAAATCGTTCTCAGAGCGGAACGAACAGCAGCAGCAGCGCGATCAGCAGCGAGAAAATGCCGAGCGCTTCGGTCACGGCGAAGCCGAAGATCAGATTGCCGAACTGGCCCTGAGCGGCCGAGGGGTTGCGAACGGCTGCGGCGAGGTAGTTGCCGAAGATCACGCCGACGCCGACGCCCGCGCCGCCCATGCCGATGCATGCGATGCCCGCGCCGATAAGTTTTGCTGCTGCCGGATCCATTTTAGACTCCTTGAAAGAAAGATTGGGTTTTGGGTGGAAATTCCCCGGACCGCTCAGTGTCCCGGATGAATGGCGTCGTTGAGGTAGATGCAGGTCAGGATCGCAAACACATAGGCTTGCAGGAACGCGACCAGAATTTCGAGAGCGTACAGCGCGACCGTGAGCGCCAGCGGCAGCACGCCGCCGACCCAGCCAAGGGCGCCGAGCGAGAAGCCGAGCATGGCGACGAAGCCCGCGAACACCTTCAGCGCGATGTGGCCGGCCAGCATGTTGGCGAACAGACGGACGCTGTGGGAGACCGGCCGCAGGAAGAACGACAGGATCTCGATGAACATCACCAGTGGCAGGATGTAGCCGGGGACGCCGTGCGGAACGAAGATCGAGAAGAATTTCAGGCCGTTCTTGGCAATGCCGTAGATCAGGACCGTGAAGAAGACCAGCAGCGCGAGTGCTGCGGTGACGATCAGATGGCTCGAGATCGTGAAGGTGTAGGGGATGATGCCGACCAGGTTCGAAACGCAGATGAACATGAACAGCGAGAAGATCAGCGGGAAGAACTTCATGCCTTCCGCGCCGGCCGTCGAGCGGATGGTCGAGGCCACGAACTCGTAGGAGATTTCGGCGACCGACTGCAGGCGCCCGGGAACCAGCTGCGTCCCGCTGGCAAGCATCAGGATCGAGATGATCGCGACCGCCACCAGCATGTAGAGCGACGAATTGGTGAAGGCGATCGTGTGATTGCCGATATGGCCCAGGGTGAAGAGAGGCTCGATGTTGAACTGGTGGATCGGATCGATTTTCATCAGCGCGGCATCTCTTGGTCTGCCGGGCGATGCCGGCGGGTCTCGGTCTGCCGGTCGGGCCCGGCCCGTACCGGCGCGAGCCGGCACGATCATTCCTCTCCTGGTGTGGATCGCTTAAGAACCACCGCGCCTGTTTTGACCCGCGCCTGCCGTTCTCACCACATTCACCACGCCGGCGACGAAGCCCAGCAGCAGGAACACGATAAATCCGAAAGGCGACGTCGACAGCAAGCGGTCGAACCCCCAGCCAATCCCCGCTCCGACAACGACCCCGGCGACCAACTCGGAGGATAACCGGAAACCAAGCGCCATCGCCGAGGCTCTGGCCGCTCTGTCCTCACCGTCACCTGCGGGTTGCTCGGTCTTGACGTGGCGGCCGCGAAATTCGGACAACCGCTGATCAAGATTTCCGAGCCGATCGGAAAGCGCAGCTTCCTCGGGCGATCTATCGCGATCTCCATTCTCGCCGTGTCCCGTGCCCTGTGTCATGCAACGAAGACCCGAAACGCCGCGGCTGAATGGAAATTACGCCCGCCACCCTCAAAAGCCGCGCGGACCATACTGATGGCCCATAATCAAGTCAAGCCAAGTCACGATTGTGTCCATTCCAGTTATGTATCTGATTTATTTGGCAATATTGACGCAAGCGGCAGCGCTGCACACAGCGTGACGCCGCACCGCAGCAGGTCTCCGCTGGATCGGCGGATGCAGTCGCCATTTCGCCCGGCTGCCGGGATCAAAGGGGGCGCCGTGATCGTTCATGTCAGAGGCGCGTTTTGAGCGGCGGATCGCCTCGCCGGGGTGTAGAATTTGCAAGAAGTGCCACCTTGATGAGTGCCACCTTGATGAGCGCCATCTTTGGACGTGCTACCGGCCCGTCGTGGCGGAGAACGCGATGAGACCAGCGAATTCATCTACAGCATCATGCACAGCATCATGGCTCGCGGCGGCGGGGTTCGCGGCGGTGATGGCGGTCAGCGCCGGCGGCCTCGCCGCGCAATCCGCGCCCGACAGCGAAAACGGCCGCTACAGCATGACCCCCATCCCCGAGGGCGTGCTGCGGCTCGACAGCCGCACCGGCACCGTGTCGACCTGCACCCGCAGCGGCGCCGGCTGGGCCTGCTACGCGGTGCCCGATGAACGTACCGCGCTCGATGCCGAGATCGGCAGGCTCCAGGCCGAAGTCGAGACGCTGAAGGGACGGCTTGCGGCGGGGCCGACCGTGTCAGGCAAGATCGACGAGGCGCTGCCGAAAACCGATCCGCTCAAGAAGGCGGAGCCGCAAGCACGAGAACCAAAGACCGCTGAGGGCGAGCGCAGGATCGAGATCCCGCTGCCGAGCGACCAGGACGTCGATCGCGTGATGTCATTCCTAGAAAGGGCCTGGCGCCGGCTGATCGACATGGCCAATCGCGTGCAGAAGGACGTGTCGGGGAAAATCTAGCGCGTGGCGAGTTGCCGTAGGGTGGGCAAAGGCGCGACGCGCCGTGCCCACCATTTGCGTCTCCGTTGAGTGAGTCGGTGGGCACGCTTCGCTTTGCCCACCCTACGGCAGCTTTCCGAATTGAGAGTGATGATGATGACATCAGCCAAATCCATCTCGCGCTCGGCGCCGTCGTCAGGGCAGGCCACCACCGTCGCGTCGTCGCTGCTCACCGTGCAGACCTCAGGCTGCGGCTTCATCGACCTCACGACCGAAGCCGCGAAGTTCATCGAGGACGTTCATGCGCGGGACGGCGTGCTGACGCTGTTTATCCGCCACACCTCTGCATCGCTGACCATCCAGGAGAATGCCGATCCTTCCGTGCTCGTCGATCTCACGACGGTGCTCGCGCGGCTCGCGCCGGACGATGAAGATGCAGGCTGGACTCACGACACCGAAGGGCCGGACGATATGCCGGCGCACATCAAAACCATGCTGACAGGGACCTCGTTGCAGATACCGGTCCTGGGTGGCGCGCTTGCGCTGGGCACCTGGCAGGCGATCTATCTGATCGAGCATCGCACCCGCCCGCATCGGCGCGAAATCGTGCTGCAATTCATCGGCAGCAATCAGTAGAGCGTTTTCGAGCGAGTTGGATAAAACAAAACCGGCCGCGGAGACCGCGGCCGGCTGATGTTGATCTGGATCTGCCGTCGATCAGGTCGACTTGATATCGACGTCCTTGGTCTCCGGCAGGAAGAACAAGCCGATCACGACGGTAATCGACGCGAAGATGACCGGATACCAGAGGCCCGCATAGATATCGCCCGTCGAGGCCACGATGGCGAAGGCGGTCGCCGGCAGCAGGCCGCCGAACCAGCCGTTACCGATGTGGTAGGGCAGCGACATCGAGGTGTAGCGGATGCGGGTCGGGAACAGTTCGACCAGCATCGCGGCGATCGGGCCGTACACCATGGTGACGAAGAGCACCAGGACGAACAGCAGTCCGACGACCGCGGCCACCTGCGGACGGAAGATGTCGAACGGATGCGCCATCTTCACGATCCCCGCATCGCCAGGCTTCGGATAGCCGGCTCCCTGCACGGCGGCGAGGACTGCCGGATTGCCGTCCTTGGCGTTGGCGTAGGGAACTTCCTTGCCGTTGACCATCACCTTCACGCCGGAGCCTGCCGCACCCGGCGTGGTCGAGTACTTGACCGACGACTGCGAAAGATAGGCACGTGCGGTGTCGCAAGGCGAGGTGAAGACGCGGGTGCCGACCGGGTTGAACAGGTCGCCGCAACCTGCGGGATCCGCCACCACGTCGACCTTGACCGTCTCGATCGCTTTTTCCAGCGCCGGGTTGGCGTTGGTGGTGATCATCTTGAAGATCGGGAAGAAGGTCAGCGCCGCGATCAGGCAGCCGCCGAGGATGATCGGCTTGCGGCCGATCCTGTCGGAGAGCATGCCGAACACGATGAAGAAGCCGGTGCCGAGCAGGAGCGACCAGGCGATCAGCAGGTTGGCTGTGTAGCCGTCGACCTTGAGGATCGATTGCAGGAAGAACAGCGCGTAGAACTGGCCGGTGTACCAGACCACGCCCTGGCCCATCACGCCGCCAAGCAGCGCCAGCAGCACGAGCTTGCCGTTCTGCCAGTTGCCGAAGGCTTCCGTCAGCGGGGCCTTCGAGCTCTTCCCCTCGTCCTTCATCTTCTGGAAGATCGGGGATTCGTTGAGGCGAAGCCGGATCCAGACCGAGACGCCGAGCAGCAGCACCGAGACCAGGAACGGAATGCGCCAGCCCCATGCCGCGAAGTCGGGTTCGCCGAGGGCGGAGCGCGTGAACAGGATCACCAGCAGCGACAGGAACAGGCCGAGCGTCGCCGTGGTCTGGATGAAGGAGGTGTAGTAGCCGCGCTTGCCGTTCGGAGCATGCTCCGCGACGTAGGTGGCCGCACCGCCATACTCACCGCCGAGCGCCAGGCCTTGGGCGAGACGCAGCGCGATCAGGATGATCGGGGCCGCGATGCCGATGGTCGCCGCATTGGGCAGCAGGCCGACGATGAAGGTCGACAGACCCATGATCAGGATGGTGACGAGGAAGGTGTATTTGCGGCCGACGATGTCGCCGACACGGCCGAACACGATCGCGCCAAACGGGCGCACCAGGAAGCCCGCCGCGAAGGCCAGCAGCGCGAAGATGTCGCGGGTTGCCGGCGGATAGGCCGAGAAGAACTGCGCGCCGATGATGCCGGCCAGCGAACCGTAGAGATAGAAGTCGTACCACTCGAAGACGGTACCGAGCGAGGAGGCGAGAATGACGAACCGTTCGTCCTTCGTCATCCCTCCCGCACCTGCTTGAGACACAGCCATTGTCGACATGTTGAGTCGCTCCCCGAAAAATCGTTTCCTCGCGCCCTGGATGTCCGGTCATGCCGGATCAACCCAAGCCTTACCCCCAAGGTAACATTGGCGTGAAACCCGCCCCAATACGACTTTCGGCCTTTCGCACTGACGCGCACCTGACGTCGCGGGCGTTCCATCGGCAACATAGTGCCGGCCTGTGGATTAACCCCGTTGCCGCAAAGGGATAATGTCCGCTTGCATGCCACGGCTGGTCGGGAAACAATTGACCGAGGCCCCGCGCCGGCTTACTGGCCCGGTGCGACTGGCAGCAAGAGAACGATGAACGCTCCCTCGACCCATCTCGTCATTGCCGATGACCATCCATTGTTCCGCGCCGCGCTGCGGCAGGCGGTGGCGGGCGTCCTGAGCTCGGCCAAGATCGACGAGGCTGGATCGTTCGAGGATCTGACCAAGCTTTTGGAACAGACCTCCGACGTCGACCTGATCCTGCTCGACCTCTCGATGCCCGGGATCTCCGGCTTTTCAGGCCTGATCTATCTGCGCGCGCAATATCCGGCGATCCCGGTGGTGATCGTCTCCGCTTCCGACGACAGCGCCACGATCCGCCGCTCGCTCGATTTCGGCGCCTCCGGTTTCATTCCGAAGCGCTTCGGCGTCGAGACCTTGCGCGACGCCATCCTCAAGGTGATGGAGGGCGACGTCTGGGTTCCGGCCGACACCGATCTGTCGGCCGTCGCCGATCCCGACATGACGCGCCTGCGCGACCGGCTGGTGACGCTGACGCCGCAGCAGGTCCGCGTCCTGATGATGCTGTCGGAGGGGTTGCTCAACAAGCAGATCGCCTATGAGCTCGGCGTCTCCGAGGCCACCATCAAGGCGCATGTCTCGGCGATCCTGCAAAAGCTCGGCGTCGAAAGCCGGACCCAAGCCGTGATCGCCGCCGCGAAGATCGCCGGCGGCCAATGGAAGCAGGGCACCCCGACGGGGTGAGCATGGAGCGAGGGCCTCTCGCAGCCTGTAGCCCGGATGAGCGAAGCGACATCTGGGACCGCTAGTGCGGCTAGCTAGCGAAAACCCCGGATATCGCTTCGCTCATCCGGGCTACGGGACCGCATCTGTGTCGCGCGGCTGTCAATCCATACGTGCAAAAATATTCCACTTTACCGAAATTCGGAAACGGCGTATGTGTCGCCCATCCCGGCTCATCCTTGAGGGGCGATCTCGTTGTCGTCTTGATTGCGAGCCGGTCTTGCGGTGGACGCGGCAGCGTTCGGGTGCGAGGAGTCGGGCAGGGCGGATTGCTCTCCGTGAGCCCAAGGCTTCGT
>NZ_JBVVOY010000023.1:0-113819 GCF_055807535.1 Bradyrhizobium sp. Kon37 | reverse complement strand
GGGATTCTGGATTGCTTCCGCCTTCGCTAAAGCTTCGGCGGACAAGTCGCTACGCTCGCAATGACGATGTGGAGAGAACGTGTGCCACACTCCACTCTCGTGCCGTCTCACAGTCGGGCCGCAGATGCTGGAACCGGAGCCTCACAACTTCTCACAACTCCAAACGGGTGTCTCGCGGCCGCCGCTGCTAGTCAGTGCACGACCGATCAACGAGGGAGCAGCACCATGACACAGAGCATCGATCAGCACCGCCGCCAGTTTTTCGGCATCGCCGCCGGAACCGTCGCCACCGGCCTCGGCGTGATCGGCCGCGCCCGCGCCGAATCGGAAACGCCGCGCTCCGCCCTGACAAATGCGTCATTCGGCGCGATCAAGCAGATCGATGCCGGCGTCCTCAACGTCGGCTACGCGGAGGCCGGTCCCGCCAGCGGCCCCGTCGCGATCCTACTGCACGGCTGGCCCTACGACATTCACGCCTTTGTCGACGTCGCCCCGATCCTGGCAAAGGCCGGCTATCGCGTCATCATTCCCTATCTCCGTGGTTACGGCTCGACCCACTTCCTCTCCGCCGAGACGCCGCGCAACGGCGAGCCGGCAGCAATGGCCGCCGACATCATCGCGCTGATGGACAAGCTCGACATCAAGAAAGCGGTGGTCGCCGGTTTCGATTGGGGCGCGCGCACCGCCGACATCGTCGCCGCGCTGTGGCCGGAGCGCTGCCGCGCGCTGGTCTCGGTCAGCGGCTATCTGATCTCCAGCCAGGCTGCAGGCAATGCGCCGCTGCCGCCGTCGGCCGAGCTGCTATGGTGGTACCAGTTCTACTTCTCGACCGAGCGCGGCCGCGCCGGATACGAGAAGTATACGCATGATTTCGCAAAACTGATCTGGAAGCTGGCTTCGCCGCAGTGGAAGTTCGACGACGCCACCTTCGACCGCAGCGCGGCGGCGCTGGACAACAAGGATCACGTCGCGATCACCATCCACAATTACCGCTGGCGGCTCGGGCTCGCCCAGGGCGAAGTCAAATACGAGGAGCTCGAAAGGAAGCTTGCGGCAGCTCCGGTGATCAGCGTCCCAACCATCACGATGGAAGGCGACGCCAACGGCGCGCCGCATCCCGATCCAAGCGCCTACGCCAAGAAGTTCTCGGGCCGCTACGACTATCGCCTGATTACCGGCGGCATCGGCCACAATCTGCCGCAGGAAGCACCGCAAGCCTTTGCCAAGGCCGTCATCGACGCCGACGGCGGCGCCTGAGGATTTTGGCAGCACCTCGGTCCGGCAAGGGGCCGGAAAGGCTGGACCGAGGCCTGACATGCGATCGCAGTTCAATGAAGCATCAGCGAAAATGAAATCCGAGAAGTCAAAATTTCCATCCTCTACGGCGATGATCGTGCTGGCCGTGCTCCTCCTCGTCGTTGTCCTGACCTGCGTGCCGTATCTGGTCACGATCGCATTCGCGCAGGGCCCGGCGGAGGCCTCGCCGATCTTCGGCGTCACTGTCCCGGAAGGCTACAAGCGGTGGGAGCTGATCGCGCCGGCCGAGGAGGCGGCTCCCTTGGACGAGCTGCGTGCCGTCATCGGCAACAGGACCGCGATTGATGCCTATCAAGGCGGCAAGCTTCCGTTCCCGGATGGCACAATTCTGGTGAAGCGTGCCTGGAAGCGGAAACAGTCGCCCGAATTTTCGTCGGCGACGATTCCTGGTGAGGCCACCACCGTCCAGGTGATGGTTAAGGATTCCAAAAAATATGCCTCGACCGGCGGCTGGGGATTTGGTCGCTTTGTGAACGGCAAGCCGGTCGACGAGGCCCAGCATCGCACCTGCTTCGCGTGCCACGAAGCTCGTGTGAAGAGTCGCGACTACGTGTTTACGAGGCTTGCGCCTTGAGCGCGGAGTTTCACTCCGCCGCCACCATCTGCTGCGTGCGCCATTGGCCGAGCAGGGCGCGGAGCGAAGCCGGCTTGACCGGCTTGTTGAGCACCGCGACCTTTTCGTCGCGCGCCGCCATTTGTACGGCGGGGCTGCGGTCGGCGGTGATCAGGATCGCGGGAATGCCGTCACCGAAGCGGCGGCGGATGTCGCGGATCGCGGCGATGCCGTTGCCGCGGTCGAGATGGTAGTCGACCAGCAGGCCGGTCACGCGACGGCCGGCGGCTTCGATCGCGGCGATCGCGCCCTCGGGATCGGCGACCGCGATCACTTCGGCGTCCCAGGCCTTCAGCAGCGTGCGCATGCCGTCGAGGATCGCGGCGTCGTTCTCGATGCAGACGATCAGGGTCCCCGAGATCGAGGTGCGTGCGAGCGGCGTCGCGCTGGTCACGGCCGCGGTGTGGGTGATCGCCTTGGCCGTCGGCACCGTCACGGAAAAAACCGAGCCGCCGCCCACATTGGAATCGATGGCGATGTCGTGCTTGAGCACGCGCGCCAACCGCTCGACGATCGACAGGCCAAGGCCGAGGCCGCGGGCGATCCGCGCGCCCTGCTCGAGGCGGTGGAATTCCTTGAAGATCTCGCTGCGCTTGACCGTCGGGATGCCGACACCGGTGTCGTAGACGCAGATCTTCAGCGAGGCGCCGCGGCGGCGGCAGCCGACCAGCACGCGCCCGCGCGGGGTATATTTGATCGCGTTGGAGATCAGGTTCTGGAGCAGCCGCCGCAGCAGGAGACGATCTGACTCGACGGGCAGCGAGCACGGCACGAAGACGAGCGCCAGATTCTTGGCGCGTGCGATCGGCGCGAACTCGATCTCCAGCGAGCGCATCAGATCGGCCATCTTGAAGCTCGAGATCGAGGTCGTCATCGCGCCGGCGTCGAGCCTGGAGATGTCGAGCAGCGCGCCGAGGATCTCCTCGATCGCCTGGAGCGATTCGTCGATGTTCTCGACCAGCCGCGTCTCCTCGCCGCTGTGCTGGCGCTCAACCAGGCTCGTGACATAGAGCCGCGCCGCGTTCAGCGGCTGGAGAATGTCGTGGCTGGCGGCGGCGAGAAAGCGCGTCTTGGAGATGCTGGCGTCTTCGGCCGCGCTCTTGGCCAGAGCCAGCTCGGAATTCAGCCGGGTCAGCTCCTCGGTGCGGTCGCGCACCCGCTTTTCCAGCGTCGCATTGGCGCGCTCGAGCGCTTCCGCCGCCTCGAACGTGGGCGTGACGTCGGTGAAGGTGATGACGAAGCCGCCGCCGGGCATGCGGTTCGTCAAGATCTCGATCACCATGTGGCGGTCGGGCAGACGCTCGAGATAAGGCTCGCCGTCGGTGGTGTAAGCCACCAGCCGGCGCTCCAGCATGGCCTCGCGCTCGATCGGATCGGCCGGCTCGCTCACGCCCATGAATTCCAGGATTTCACGCAACGGCGTGCCGAACTGGATGAAATGCGGGGGAACGTTGAGGAGATCGCCGAACTGCCGGTTGGAGCAGATCAGTTGCAGATCGGCATCGAACACCGCGATGCCCTGGCGCACATGGTTGAGCGCGGTCTGGAGGATCTCGCGGTTGAAATGAAGCGCCGCATGGGAATCGTCGAGCAGCTTGAGCGCAGCCTTGGCGGAGACCGTCCGCTTGCGCAGCAGCAGCGACATCACCAGACGCGATGAGGCCGCACCGATCGAGGAGGCGATCAGGTGCTCGGCGTGCTGCAGCAGCTCGAAATCGGCCGGTGCCCCGGACTCCAGCCGCACATTGCGCCGCGCGGAGAAGGCCTCGAACGAATGCCGCGCCCGGTCGGGCCCGAGATATTGCGCCACCGTGGTCTGGATGTCCTGCACCGTGACGGTGGTGCGCCAGCGCCGGAAGTTCGGGGAGATCGGCGCGAGGGTGTTGGGGACGAACAGATCGGCCTGCACCAGCTCGATCGAAGACGGCCGGCGCGCCAGCGACAACAGCACGTAGGTGAGGATGTTGAGCGACAGCGACCAGACCACGCCGTGCATCAGCGGCGGCAAATCGGCGCCGAACAGCGCCTGCGGCCGCAACGCCTCGATCCCGAACGGGCCGTGCTGGAGCAGCAGGATGCCCGCCGTCGACGTATCCATGAAGCTCGGGATGAACAGCGTGTAGAGCCACACCGCGAAGCCGACCAGCATGCCGCCGATCGCGCCGCGCGCGGTCGCGCGCCGCCACAGCAATCCGCCGAAGAAGCTTGGTGCAAGCTGGGCGATGGCGGCAAAAGACAGCAGCCCGATCGCCGCGAGCTGGGTGTTGCCGAGCGCGCGATAGTAGAAATACGCCATCACCATGATGGCGAAGATCGCGAGCCGGCGCGAGCGCAACAGGAAGTCGCTGAAATCGGCGCCGCCGGTGCGCCCCTCGGGCCGTCGTTGCAGCACCAGGGGCACCACGAGGTCGTTCGAAACCATGATGGAGAGCGCGACGCATTCGACGATCACCATCGCGGTCGCCGCCGACAGGCCGCCGACGAAGACGGCGACGCTGAGCAGATCCGCGCCGCCCTCCATCGGCAGCGCCAGCACGTACATGTCAGGATCGGCGGCGCCGAACGGGAAGCTGACGAGGCCTGCGAACGCGATCGGGATCACGAACAGATTGATGGCGACGAGATAGAGCGGAAACAGCCAGCGCGCGCGTCCGACCTCGGCGTCCGAGGAATTCTCGACGACGCTGACGTGGAACTGGCGCGGCAGCAGCATGATCGCGCACAGCGACAGCAGCGTCATGGTCAGGAAGTTGCCGATCGACGGCGAATAGTTGATGACGCGCACCGCCTCCGGCGTCTTCATCGCGCGCTCGATCAGCTCGTGCGGCGAGAACATCCAGAACGTGACGAAGATGCCCGCGGCGAGGAAGGCGACCAGCTTGATGATGGATTCGGTCGCGACCGCCAGCATCAGGCCGTGCTGGTGTTCGGTGGCATCGGTCTGCCGCGTGCCGAACAGCACTGCGAAGGCCGCCATCGCCAGCGTCACCATCAGCGCCACGTCGCCGACGATCGGGATGTGGGAGAAGGCCTGGTCTTCGCTCAGGATGGTTTCGAGCGAGGAGGCGACCGCCTTGAGCTGGAGCGCGATGTAGGGCACCGAGCCGATGATCGCGATCAGCGCGACCGTAGCCGCCACCGCCTGGCTCTTGCCATAGCGCGCGCCGATGAAGTCGGCGATCGAGGTGATGTTGTGAGCTTTCGCGAGCTGGATCACGCGGCGGAGCACGCCGGCCCCTAACCCGATCATCAGGATCGGGCCGACATAGATCGCGAGGAAGTCGGTGGAGGTGCGGGTGGCGAAGCCGACTGAGCCGAAGAAGGTCCAGGAGGTGCAGTAGATCGCCAGCGACAGCGGATAGATTAGCCCCGAGGCGCGGCCGCGCCCGGCCCGCGAGCGGCGGTCGCCATGGCTCGCCACCAGGAACAGAAAGCCGATATAGCCGAAGGCGGCGGCGATCACGCCCCAATCGTGCAGCATGGCGAGCGTGCTTCTCCCGGGGCGCGCGCGCTGGCCGCGCCCGATCTCATTTTCCCCGTAAATCTAGCGCGTTGGGCCGGTGGAGGCGACAGCGAAATGTCGTGGGGGCGCGGGAACTGGGGGTGTCGTTAAGGTGCAAACCCCCAGCGTCGTCCTGGCGAAAGCCAGGACCCATAACCACAGGACACGGTTATGGGCACCCCAATGGCCCCAGCAAGCCGCAACAATTCACAGTCGGGGTAATGGGTCCTGGCTTTCGCCAGGACGACCCGGATCTACTCCGCCGCCAGCGACTTCTCGCGAAGCGGCAGACCCAGGCGGTCCCACACCTGCAGCAGGGCTTCGGCGAGCTGGTCGATCAGGCCGTCGTCGTGATAGGGCGAGGGCGTGATGCGCAGGCGTTCGGAGCCCTTGGCGACCGTCGGATAGTTGATCGGCTGGATGTAGATGCCGTGCTGTTCGAGCAGGAGGTCGGAAGCCTGCTTGCACTTCTCGGCATCGCCGATGAACAGCGGGACGATGTGGGTGTCGCTCGACATCACCGGCAGCCCGGCGGCGTTGAGGATCGCCTTGACCCGGGCGGCGCGATCCTGGTGACGCTCGCGCTCCCAGCTCGAAGTCTTCAGATGCTTGATCGCGGCGGTCGCGGCCGAGCAGATCGCCGGCGGCAGCGCGGTGGTGAAGATGAAGCCGGGCGCATAGGAGCGCACGGCGTCGATGATCTGGCCGTTGGCGGCGATGTAGCCGCCGAGGCAGCCGAACGCCTTGGCGAGCGTGCCCTCGAGAATGTCGATGCGATGCATCACGCCGTCGCGCTCGGCGATGCCGCCGCCGCGCGGGCCATACATGCCCACCGCATGGACCTCGTCGACATAGGTCATCGCGCCGTACTTCTCGGCGAGGTCGCAGATCTTGGCGAGCGGGGCGATGTCGCCGTCCATCGAATAAAGGCTCTCGCAGGCGATCAGCTTGGGTCGGCTCGGGCCCGCCGCCTGCAACAGCGCTTCGAGATCGGCGAGGTCGTTGTGGCGGAACACGACTCGTTCGCAGCCGGACTGGCGGATGCCCTCGATCATCGAATTGTGGTTGAGCTCGTCGGACAGGATCAGGCAGTTCGGAATGAGCTTTGCGATGGTCGCGATGCCGGTCTGGTTCGAGACGTAGCCGGACGTGAAGAGCAGCGAGGCTTCCTTGCCGTGGAGATCGGCGAGCTCGGCCTCGAGCTGCACCAGCGGATGATGCGTGCCGGCGATGTTGCGGGTGCCGCCGGCGCCGGTGCCGACGCGGGTCGCGGTCTCGACCATCGCGCCCACCACCTTCGGGTGCTGGCCCATGCCGAGATAATCGTTGGAGCACCAGATCACGACGTCGCGCTTGCCCTTCGGCGAGTGCCACAGCGCATGCGGGAACCGGCCGGCAATGCGCTCGAGATCGGCGAACACGCGGTAGCGCCGCTCGGTGTGGAGACGATCAAGGGCGGAAGTGAAGAACTGGGCGTAATCCATCGTCAAACCTGCAGCGGAACCGACCAAAGACCCGCATATCCTTAGAGCTTTTCCAGCTCCAATGTCTATGCGCTATCCCACATTTGGACCTGCGGGGCATTTGGGCAAAATGCCCTATCGTGCGATTTGAAACTTGATCCGGATCAAGTTCGCGCGAGATGCGATGTTGCTCTGCACCATCCGGTGCATTGAGCGCAGCCCTCAGGTCGTCCTGAACTGCAACACGCCGTCTTTCATCTCCGCCGTCAGCCGGCCCTCGACGATCATGTAGTTGACGTGCGCGACCAGTTCGCCGGCGGCGAAACCCATCTGGTGTTCGTCCAGCACGTGCTTGTTGAACACCACGGGCACCAGGGCGCGCGAGGTCTGCGGCACCTCGTGGCAGGCTTCCGCGATCAGGCGGCAGCGCTCCTCGTGGTGATCGGCGAGCTGCTTGATGCGGGTCTTCAGCCCGTAGAACGGCACGCCGTGGCCGGGCAGCACCAGCACGTCATAGGGCAGCGTCGTGGTGAGGCTGGCGAGCGAGGCCAGATATTCGCCGAGCGAATTCTGGTCGGGTTCGACCGCCCACACACTGACGTTCGGCGAGATCTTGCTCAGCACCTGGTCGGCCGAGAGGAACAGCTTGTCGTCGGCGCAATATAGCATCACCTGGTCGAGCGCGTGTCCGCCGCCGGTGATCACCTTGAAGCGGCGCGTGCCGATCACGACGTCCTCGCCATGCGAGATGCGGCGGTAGGACGGCGGCAGCACCGAGACGCGCTTGAGATAGTCCTGGCCGCGGCCGAGCAGTTTTTCGGTGAGTGACTCGTCCATGCCGTGGCGGCGGAAGAACAGCCGCTGCGCTTCCTGCCGCTCCTCGGTGCCGCGGTTCTGGTGATAGACCGATTGCAGATATTCGACCTGCGACATCACCAGCGGGCAGTTGAACCGCTCGACGATCCACCCGGCGAGACCGACGTGATCGGGATGGGAATGGGTCACGATCAGGCGCGTGATGTTGACGCCCTTCAGCGGCCCGTCGAACAGCTTCGTCCAGGCTTCGATCGTCTCCTCATTGCCGAAGCCGGCATCGATCATGGCATAGCCGTCACCGTCGGCGAGCAGGTAGATGTTCACATGGTTGAGGCGGAACGGCAGCTTCAGCCGCGCCCACAACACGCCGGGCTTCACCTCGACGACCTGTTCGGGGCCGGGATGCTGTTCCCAGGGATAGCGCAGGGCGTCGGCGGAGGACTGCACGGTGTCGGTCTTTGCGTTCATGCTACCGGCTTAAACCCGCTCGTCACGGCGCGCCAGCCGAAAAAGGACGCTGGCGCGGCCCGCATAGCGGTCATTCCGGGTTACGGAACGGCCCCTACGCCGCCCGCATGTTGTTGAGGAACGCGTCGATCTCTCCGCGCAGCATGTCGGCTTCGCGGCGGAGCGCGTCGGAGGCGCCGAGCACTTCGTTGGCCGCTGCGCCGGCTTCCGCCGAAGCCGTGGAGACGCCGACGATGTTGCTGGAAACCTCGCTGGTGCCACCGGCCGCATGCTGAATGTTGCGGGCGATCTCGCGTGTCGCCGCGCCCTGTTCCTCGACCGCAGCGGCGATCGTCGTGGTGACGTCGTTGATCTCGCCGATGATCCGGCCGATGCCCTGGATGGCGCCGACGGCCGAAGTCGTCACTGACTGCATGCTGGCGATCTGGCTGCGGATCTCCTCCGTCGCTTTCGCGGTCTGGCTCGCGAGGCTCTTCACCTCGGAGGCGACCACCGCGAAGCCACGACCGGCTTCGCCCGCGCGCGCCGCCTCGATGGTGGCGTTGAGCGCCAGCAGATTGGTCTGCGAGGCAATGGTCTGGATCAGGTCGACCACCACGCTGATGCGGCTCGCGCTGTCGGCGAGGCTCTGCACCGTGGCATCGGTCGCGCCGGCTTCGTCGACCGCCTTCCTGGCGATCGCGGCCGAGGTCACGACCTGCTTGCTGATCTCCTCGATCGAGGATGAGAGCTGCTCGGTGCCTGACGATACGGTCTGTACGTTGACCGAGGTCTCTTCGGCTGCGGAGGCAACCGCGTTCACCAGTGCATTGGACTGGTCTGCCGTGGTCGACATGCTCTGCGCGGTCGATTGCATAGAATTGGCCGACTGCGCGAGATTGTCGAGTGCGGTGCGGACCGCGCCCTCGAATTCTGCAATCTTCGCCTCCATCTGCGCCGCACGCTCGGCCTTGGCGACGCGATCCCTGTCTTGCTCGCTGGCAAGCGCGCGAGCTTCGATCATGCTGTCGCGGAACACCGTCAGCGTTTCCTTCATCGCGCCGATCTCGTCGTTCTGCCGGGAGCGGACGATCTCGGTGTCGAGGTCGCCTGCAGAGAGCAACTGCATGGCGCGTTGAAGCTCGCGAATGCGGCGCAGGATGTTGCGGCCGACATAGAGCCAGACGAACAGCGCCGAGCCGACCAGCGTCAGAGCGCCGAGTGCCAGCATCGCGGTGGTCGCGAGCGAGATCTCATGCCGCGCCTGGAAGGTCGACGCGTTGGTCTCCTTCTGCACGCCCTCGACCAGCTGCTGCACGCTGATGCCGAGGCCGACATTGAGCTTGCGGGTCTCGTCCAGAATGGTCTGGCCGTAGTCGATGGCGTCGAGCTCCTTCTGGCGGATCTTGAACACGCCGGACTTGCCTTCGCCGAAGGCGAACAGCTTTTGCACGGTGTCGCGCACCGCTTGCATCGAGGCCATGTTCGGAAGGTCCTCGAGATTCGACTTGACGCGGTCGCGCGTCGCCTTGAACTCCTTCTCGATCGCCTCCAGCGTATCGCTGTTGTTGGCCGACAGCGCCGCCATCATGTCGGCGGCCATCAGATTGCCGTTGGCGGAGATGGTCGCGACCTGGGAGACGGTGCGGGCGGCTTCGGTGGCATCGTCGGCGGAAACTTCCGCCGCGCCGAGGATCGCGTTCAGGCGCGTTTGCGCATCCAGCATGGCAGGACCGGCCGCACCGACGAAGGTGAGCTGCGCCTTGCGGAGCGCTTCATACTGCTTGTCATGCACCGCGCCGGCATCGAGCCGCTCGCGCGCGGCCGATACCAGGCTCTGGGTCGCCTCGTCGATGCTCTTGGCGGTCTCGCGCAGCGCGGTTGCGATCTGCTTGTCGGCGCCGAGCTCGATGATCTCGCCAAGCTTGGCCATGGCGAGCTGCTGGATCTCCTGCACCTTCTTAGTGCGTTCGTTCAGCGCCTCATCGGACGGCGACGCCAGGAGGCCCGGCCCCTGTGCCGCGAGCGTTGCGCTTTGCGATGCGAGTTGAAGGCTGGCGGAGAGGCGCGGGATGTCGCGGCCGCTCAGGTCCATCATAGTGCTGCCGAGATGGTTGAAGACGAAGCCGGCGCCGGCTGCAATCACGAGGCCCATGCCCGCGATCACCGCGAAGGCCGTGAACAGGCTGCCGCGCACGCCCCATGTCGGCATTTTGAAACGAGGCCGGATACGACCAAGCAAACGGCCAAGGCCCAGACGGATCGCCATCGAAATTCCCCCACGCGTGATCTTTATATTTTCGCCGCGGAGTATCCTCGGGTCAGGTTAAAAAATCGCAAGTCGCTCAATTGGTTGCGTACGTTCCGCACAGCGAAAAAAAGAAGGGCCGGCAACGATGCCGGCCCTTCATCATGATAAGGTTTTGATAACCGTTCAGTAGCGCGCGACCGCCGAGTTGGCCCAGTTGAAGCGGTAATTGACGCCCGCCTTGATGGTGTGGTCGTCGGTGGTGAAGTTGCCGGTGCCCGCCAGCGGACCACCTGTGAAGTGCGCGTCGCCGAAATTGTAGTACTGGTACTCGGCCTTGGCCGACCAGTTCGGGGCGAACATGTATTCGAGGCCGGCGCCGACGGTGTAGCCGTTGCGGTGATCGCCCGTGATGACGAAGGCCGCCGGCACGCCGCCGACAGTGACCTTCTCGTTGTTGTCCGAATAAGCGTAGCCGCCCTTCACATAGAGCAGGCCCGGGCCCCAGGTGTAGCCGACGCGGCCGGTGATCGAGCCGAGACCACGCTGGTCGTTGGTGTAGGCGACGCCGCCCGGGAACACCGCGCCGACGCTGCCGGAGAGCCAGGAATACTGGCCTTCGACGCCGACAACGAAGTTCGGGTTGAACTGCCAGTCCGCGCCGGCCTGCAGACCGCCGAGGAAACGGCCGTTGCCGTTGTTGCCGGTGGAGAGGCCGCTGAAATTGTTGTCGCTGGAGAACGCGCCGCCGACATGGCCGCCGATATAGAAGCCGGTCCAGTTGTAGATCGGTGAGGCATAGGCGGGCGCGGGCGCCTTATAGTAGTTGCGGTTACCGAGATCGGCACCGACTGCCGGTGCGGCAGCGCCCACCACGAGCAGCGCAACGGTTGCAAACAGAATCTTCTTCATCGTCCAAACTCCAACACTTAGGTCCCCGGCAGGCGCGCTTTCCGCGCCGTCGTTGGTTCTGCAGATAGCTCGCTTTTGACGAAAATGCTGTCACATCCGTGGCACAGCCGCAGCCAACCTAACTTATTGGGCTGTAAATGATTTTCGTGCTTAATGGCCGCTTAAGAAGTGGTGAAGGAAGGCTTAACTCGGCGCTATCAAGGTAACTTGCGCGCGCATCTCGTTAACCAAGACGGCGCCGCGCCTCATCGCGCATCTGTTCGCGGAATGCAGCGCGCTTTGCGGGCCGGTCTTCCTCGCGTACGTCATGACGATCGAAGACGTCGAACTTCTCCAGGATCGGATAGCGCTCGCTCGCCATCGCGAGCACGCGCAACACCTTGGTCGCCGACGGTGTCGGGCCGCTCACTTCCCAGCGTCGGATGGTGTCGGCGCCGCCCTTCTCCGGCAATCCGCAAAGCCGGGCCATGTCGGCCGCGGTGAGCTTGCGCTCGAGGACCTCCGAGAGATCGTTGCGGAGTTGCTTCAGTTCGGGACCGGTCATATTGCCTCAATACGCGAAGTCGATGAGGTGAATGCACTAGCGCTGATTCGGGTCCATCCGAAGGCGGGGCATGCGAGCGGGCGGGCGTGCTAGTCTCCCCCCCGCCGGGCTCAGCCAGGAAAGGAAAACCGCATGCCGGTGTTCAAGCTGCCTCTGTCGGGGGACGTCGTTCAATCCATCAACCCGATCACGTCGTTCTTCAGCCCGGCCGGCGGCCAGTTCGGTCTCGTGAACATCACGGTGGGCCAATCTTCGGCGCCCGATGTCGAGAAGGACCTGCTGTCGGATGTCGGCAGTTACGGCAAGCAGATCGGTCAGGTCGCGGATGCGCTGCTCGTGGTCATTGAGCATCTGGAAGCGCTCGGTGACAGTGCACTCGGCGATGACAAGGCAGTCGCGGCTTTCAAGGAGCTGATGCACTCGGTTGCGACCGTCAAGGAGCGCCACAACCGCAAGGCCTGTCGTCCGCGGCGGCGCTGATCATGCCGTGCGACCGGCCCGCGGCACCTTCGCCCGCGCACGAAGTTATGAATGGGGTGCCCATGGAAATCCGCCGCTGAATGAACAGATGCCCAGGGGGCCGCAGAATGAAGTGATCAGCCATGACAAGCATCAAATCCGCCATTGCCGCCCTCGTCACCATCGGGCTGCTTGCCGCGCCGCTCGCGGCTGAAGCCAAGAAGCACCGGTCAAGCCGATCTTACAGCACCGGCGTGGTGGCTCCGGGCTATGGGAGCGCCGGATCGTTGGCAGCACAGCCCAGAGCCTACGGGTCGAGCGGACAGTCGGTCGGGACGGTCACGGCGCCGTCGATCGGCACGTATAATTGGCCGTCGGTCGGCGTGACCAACGCAGTCCCGACCTGGAACAACACCAACCCGCCCATCCGATAGGCGCGCCCGATCCTAAATTCCCCGGCCGACCTGTTGGCCGATCACGCAGCGCCATCCGGCGAGACGCTCGGCCGGATGCTGGTTCATCCATTCGGCGAGCTGTGGCGCACCCATCAGGCACGATTGCATCGAGACGTCGGCGAAGTCGGACGTGGTGACGGTTTGCTCATGACAGTTCGCTGGAGAGGCGAGGTTGCAGAGCACGGCGATGATCTTGATCACGCGAGGTTGCCTCCGTCGCTGCGACGCGCGGAGGCTCCGCTAGATCGTTCGCCTACCGGATCAGCCGGCGGGAAGATGCTGTCGTAGATCGCGCGCGCTTCCTGGATGAGGCGAATGCGCTCGCGCTCGGATTTCGAGACAAACTCAATAACCTGGCCCATATCGGCTCCAATCGATTCTCAATCCATCATCACATGATGGAAATCATTTCATCCAGATGTGGGGTGCCGGCTTCGGCTTTGCAGCCGTGCGGGCGGTCACGAGGGATAAAAAGCCCGTGAGTATTCCGTTCCTGAGGGGGAGCGCGATACCTTCAGCGATGCGCCGGTCTCGCGGCGCATCTGTTCGGGCCGTGACCGCTTCGCAGCATCGTGATGACGAGTTGAGCCCTGCCGTGTGAGCGCCTTGCGGCACATTTCCTCGCGCGCGGAGTTGTAAGATCACTCAATGCACGGGCGCCTGACAAACGGCATTGCGATTGAGAGACCGCCCGAAAGGATCAGCCATGACAACAACGAAACACTCGATTGCTGCACTCATTGCTCTCGGATTGGCCGCAGCGCCACTCGCTGTCAACGCACAGACGTCGGCGACAGGTACACCAGGCAGCACGAGCGGACGCACCGGAGCGCCGGTACAGCAAGGGACTATCGGAAGTTCCGGGCAGACTGTCGGGACCGTGACAGCGCCGTCGGTCGGAACGTCCAACCAGCCCTCCGTCGGCGTAACAAACTCAGTCCCCACCTGGAACAACACCAATCCTCGACCGAAGTAGCCGCAATCGGCTGACTTACGCTGCCGGCGCGCGCTCCTTGCGCCCCGGCACTGCCCCGAGCAGCTCGCGCGTATAGGGATGTTCGGGCGCTGCGAACAGCTGCGCGGTCGGCTTCAGCTCGACGATGACGCCGCGCTGCATCACGGCGATGCGGTCGCAGATTTGCGCCGCAACGCGTAGATCGTGGGTGATGAACAGCATCGAGAGGCCGAGGCGGGCCTTGAGGTCTTCGAGCAGCCGCAGGACCTGCGCCTGCACGGAGACGTCGAGCGCGGAGACGGCCTCGTCCGCGACGATGATCTCGGGCTCGAGCGCGAGCGCACGCGCAATGCCGATGCGCTGGCGTTGGCCTCCGGAGAATTCATGCGGATAGCGCTCGAGCGCGCCGGCATCGAGCCCGACCATCTTGAGGAGATCGCGGGCGCGGTCGAACGCGACTTTCGGATCGGTGCCGGCCGCGATCGGGCCGTCGGCGATGATATGACCGACCTTGCGGCGCGGATTGAGCGAAGCGAACGGATCCTGGAAGATCATCTGGATGCGATGACGCTCGGCGCGTAGCGCCTTGCCCGCGAGCTTTGTGAGATCGGTCTCGCCGATCCGCACGGTGCCCCGGTCGGCCTCGATCAGCCGCATCACCAGCCGGGCCACCGACGATTTGCCGGAACCGGATTCGCCGACCAGGCCGAGCGTCTCGCCCTTGAGAATCGTGAAGTTGACTTCCCGCGCGGCATCGACGCGGCGGTCCTCGCGAAACCAGCCGCCCGAGGTGACGTAGGTCTTGTCCAGTCCGATCACCTCGACCGCCTTGGCCTGGTCGTCGAGGGGGCTGCGGGCGGGCGGGTCCATCGAAGGCACGGCGGCGAGCAGCGCCTTGGTGTAGTCGTGCTGCGGCGCGTTGAAGACCGCCGAGGCGGGGCCTTCCTCGACCACCTTGCCATGGCGCAACACGACGACCTGGTCGGCGATGTCGGCGACCACGCCGAAATCATGGGTGATGAACATCACCGCCATGTTGCGATTGCGCTGGAGGTTGCGGATCAGTTTCAGGATCTGTGCTTGCGTGGTGACGTCGAGCGCGGTTGTCGGCTCGTCCGCGACCAGCACCGCCGGTTCGAGCGCGAGCGCCATCGCGATCATGGCGCGCTGGCGCTGGCCGCCGGAGAGCTGGTGCGGATAGGCGCGTACGATGCGCTCGGGGTCGGGGAGACCGACCTCGCGCGCCAGCGCCAGCGCCTTGGCGCGCCGCTCCCTCGGCGTGAGCAGCCCGTGCGCCTCGAACATCTCCGCCATCTGGTCGCCGATCCGCATCAACGGATTGAGCGCGGTCATCGGCTCCTGAAAGATCATCGCCAGCCGGCGGCCGCGCAGATCGCGCCAGCCGTCGTCGTCGAGCTTGAGCAGGTCGCGGCCTTCGAACTGGATCTCGCCGGAGGTGACGGTGACCGTGTCAGGCAACAGGCCCATCAGCGCATGCGCGCACATCGATTTGCCGGAGCCGGATTCGCCGACGACGCAGACGATCTTGCCGGGTCTCAGATCAAGCGAGACGCCGTCGACCGCGAACGGCCGTTCCGCGCCCTTGGGCAGCGCGATCCGCAAGTTCTTGATGGAGATGGCGGGCGGTGCGGTCATGATCAGCGGCCCTCCCGCGACAGGCGCGGATTGAGCGCGTCGTTGAGGCCTTCGCCGATCAAATTGAGGCCGAGCACCGAGATCAGGATCGCGACGCCGGGAAACACGGTGATCCACCAGGCCTGGCGGATCACGGTACGGCCGGCACCGACCATGTAGCCCCAGGAGATCAGATTGGGATCGCCGAGGCCGAGGAACGCCAGCGAGGATTCCAGCAGGATCGCGGTCGCCACCATCAGCGAGGCCAGCACGATCACCGGCGACAACGTGTTCGGCAGGATTTCGCGCAGGATGATCCAGGTGTTGCTCTGGCCCGTGACCACCGCGGCCTGGACGTACTCCCGCGTGCGCAGCGACAGCACCTCGCCGCGGACGAGGCGCGCGACCGGCGGCCAGCTTACCAGCGCGATCGAGGCGACGATCGAATAGATCGAGGGCTGCAGGATCGCGACCAGCACGATCGCGAGCGCAAAGCTCGGAATGGTCTGGAAGAACTCGGTGAAGCGCATCAGGGCGTCGTCGACCCTGCCGCCGAAATAGCCGGCCATGGCGCCGATGGGAACGCCGACGACCAGCGCCACCAGGGTGGAGACCATGCCGACGAGCAGCGACACGCGTGCGCCAAAGATCATGCCCGCGAACACGTCGCGGCCGAGCGCGTCGGTGCCGAGCGGCACGGTCGCGAGCGTGAACGGCGGCAGGAAGGGCCGCTGCACCATGCGCCAGGGCGAGTTCGGGAACAGCATCGGACCGAACAAGGCGACCGAGATCGCAAGGAGCAGGATGATGAGCCCGATAACGCCGCTCGGGCTCCTCAGCATCGATTTCCAGAACTGTTTCATGTGGTGAATTCGATGCGCGGGTCGACCAGGCGATAGACCAGGTCGGTGATGAGGTTGAAGATCAGGACCATGGCGGAGCAGATCACGAAGACGCCGAGCAACAGATTGTAGTCGCGCTGGAGCAGGGCGTCGTACATCAGGCGTCCGATGCCGGGCCAGGCGAACACGGTCTCGGTGATGACGGCGCCGCCGATCAGGGTGCCGGAGTGGACGCCGGCGAGCGTCACGACGGGGAGCAGCGCGTTGCGCAGGACGTGGCGACGCTGGATCACGGCATCGGAGAGGCCTTTGGCGCGCGCGGTCTTGACGAAGTCGAGACGCTTCACCTCCAGCATCGAGGCGCGCGTCATGCGGGTGTAGGTAGCCATGAAGAACAGGCCAAGCGTCATTGCCGGCATGATCAGGTGCTTTGCCACATCGACGGCATGAGCGAAGCCGGTGAGGTTGGCGCCGACGGTCTCGTAGCCGAAGCTCGGCAGCCAATCCATGGTGACCGAAAACAGCAGGATGCCCATCAGCGCCACCCAGAAGATCGGCATTGCGTAGAATATCAGGGCGAAGACGGTGATCGCGGTGTCGAGAAAGGTTCCGGCAAAGCGCGCGGCGAAGGTGCCGAAGAGAACGCCGAGCACGAGCGAGATCGCGAACGCCGTCAGCGTCAGCAGCAATGTCGCGGGCAGCCGCTCGCCGATCAGCTTCGCGACCGGTGCCTGCTGGCGAAAGGAGAAGCCGAGGTCGAGGGTAGCAATGCCTTTGACGTAGATGAAGAGCTGCTCAGGCAGCGGCTTGTCCAGGCCGAACTTCTCCCTGAGCTGCTGGACGAAGATCTGGTCGCTCGCCCCGGCCTCGCCCGCCATTACGACGGCGGGATCGCCGGGCGCGAGCCGGATCAGGAAGAAATTGAGGACGACGATCGCGAGCAGGACGATCACGCCCTTCGCGATACGCTGAGCGACAAAGGAGAGCATCTAGAGGATCATATCTTGGAGCGTGACCTGAAGCCGCCGGGGCAGTGCGCTCCCTCGCCCCGCTCTTGCGGGGAGAGGGTTGGGGTGAGGGGCCTCTCTCGACGTGCGAGAATGTCGATGGATCTGTACCCCCTCACCCGCCGCGCTCTGCGAGCGCGTCGACCTCTCCCCGCAGGCGGGGAGAGGTGAAGGAAGCCACACCCTCACTTGTCGAGCCATGCGTCCTTGAAGCCGTCATTGACCCCGATCCCGGTGGTGATCAGGTTCTTGACCTTGCAGCGCATGATGGTCGGAAATTGCAGCTCGAGCATCCAGGCCACCGGCACGTCCTCGACCAGGATCTTCTGCGCCTTCTCGTAGATCTCCTTGCGCTTGGAGTCGGGCGTCGCCACCGCGCCGTCGGCGAACAGCTTGTCGATCTCAGGGTTGGAGTAACCCTCGACGTTGTTGAACACCTGGCCCTTGGCGATGGCGCTGGAGACGTAGTTGCGGCCGACGCCGAGGGCCGGATCGCCGTACTGGTAGAGATAGGTGAAAGCGATGTCGTAGTCCCAGTCGCCGATCTTCTGGTTGCCGCCGGCAACGTCGGTGGCGATGGTCTCGATGTTCATGCCGACGTCCTGGAGGTTTTGCTTCACGGCTTCACCCCAGCGCTGCCAGGTCTCGCCATAGGCGAGCGGCAGAAGGCGGATCTTCTCGCCCTTGTAGCCGGCTTCTTTCAGCAGCGCCTTGGCCTTGGCGGGATCGTAAGGGTATTTCGGCACGTCGCCGGTGTAGTATTTGATGGTCGAGGCCGACGGGCCGGTCGCGACCTTGCCGAGCCCGTTCCAGATCACGTCCTTGGCGAACTCGCGGTCGATCGCAAACATGACCGCCTGCCGCACCCGCTTGTCGGCGAGCGGACCCTGGCGGTTGTTGAGCCACAGCCAGGCCAGCGGCGAGAAGAACTCCCAGCCGGCGCCGGTGACGCAGGTGTCCTTCAGCTTGGACAGCCGCGGCACGTCGAAATTCTCGACCGAGCCGCCGGGCAGCACGTCGACCTTGCCGGTCTCATACGCCACCGAGCGCGCCGCAGCGTCGGGAATGATCTGCCAGTAGATCTCGTCGAGATAAGGCTTGCCCTTCTCGTAATAGTTCGGGTTCTTGACCAGGCGGATGAAAGAGCCCTTCTGCCATTCCTTGAACATGAAGGGGCCGGTGCCGACAGGGGCGTTATTGTAGGGATTGGTCTTCCAGTCGGTGCCCTCATAGAGATGCTTCGGCACCATCGGCATCGAGCCGACCTCGAAGATGCCGAGGAACGGACCGAACGGCTGCTTCAGCGTGAACACCACCGTGTAGTCATCGGGAGCCTCGACCTTGTCGACCTGCGCGAGATTGTTGCGGGCGCGCGCATGCGTCTGTTTCAGCATCTCGAGCGAGAACAGCACGTCGGCGGCGGTGAAGGGCTTGCCGTCATGCCAGGTCACGCCCTTCCTGAGCTTGAACGTGTAGGTTTTTGCGTCCTCGCTGACACTCCAGCTCTCGGCGAGCTCTGGCTGCGGTTCGAGCTTGGGGCTGTAGCGAAGCAGGCCTTCGAAAATGTTGCCCGACACCATCTGCACCGGGCCGTTCTGGACCATCGCCAGCATCAGGCCGGGCGGCTCGGGCTGAATCACGGCATTGATCGCTCCACCCGCTTTCGGCTCTTGCGCCAGCGCCGGGGCCGCGAGACCGCAAGCCAGGAGGACACCAAGCAACACTCGTTTTGACATGTCGTATCTTTCTCAAGCGAGACCAGCCGCAAACGCTTCGCACGTCATGGCGCGCAAAGCTATGCCCGGCCCATCCCAGTCCCCATCCGGGATCGAGGCTCACACAGTCTCGTTCGGCGCCGCAAGATGAAAGTCTCGACAGTGTTCGCACAAAAAATGTACAGCGCGTCCTGTTATGGCGTTTGACGGCCAAACCGGCGCCGCCGCGCCGCCCGGCTTCAGGAGGGCCGCAGCACCCGTTGCAACTCGGCAAGCGCATCCGCGAGTTGCTCCCGGTGCGCGATGTCGTCCTTGGGGATGGCCGCGACACTGCCCGCGAGCTCGCGCAGGATTCCGGCGAGCAGGCCGAAATTGAGGTGCAGGTGCACCGATTTGCTTCCTCCGCCGTGCCCGGATGCTGCAGCACCAGCGCAACGCCGCTGCCGTCGAGACGTGCCTCGAACCGCGATGAATGCCCGAAGGTGCCGACATAGAACTTGTCGGGATATTCGAGCGCGATCTCTGCCTTGTCGGGAACCGGCTTGGACATGTGAGTCTCATTGATGTCAGGCTATTCTGGCCGGGAATAAACTGGTCCGCCTTGCGATAGGTCAGAGGCGGGCTCGTTCCGGATTTGATCGGGATCAAAGCCGGGCTTCCGCTTCTGCGATCTGATGGCAGGACGCGTGAAGCCCCGCGTGCCCGGTCAACTGCGAGTGCATCGGCGATGAACGTCCATTCCACCCCACCCGAAGCGGATTCAGACGATATCGCCACCTCCTTCGCGGACGAGGCGTCGGCACGTTGCGCGCAATTGCTCGGCGATGCCGGCCTCAGGCTGACGCGCCACCGTCTGGCGCTCGGTCAAATGCTGTTCCTCGGCCCCCATCGTCATGTGACAGCGGAGGGGCTCTACGAAGAAGCCACGGCCGCCAATCTGCGGCTGTCGCTTGCGACCGTCTACAACACGCTGAACCAGTTCACCGAAGCCGGCCTGTTGCGCCGGATCGCGGCCGACGGCATCAAGTCGTTCTTCGACACCGATACGTCCGTGCATCCGCATTTCTACCTCGAAGGCGAGGATGTGCTGGTCGACGTCACCGACGGCCTGATCTTCACCAGGATACCCGAGGCGCTTCCGGGCCACGAGATCGCGCGGCTCGACGTCGTCGTCCATCTGCGCCGGAAGCGCGACGCAGACCCGGCATGATGATCGTCTAGCGCAAGCCCGCCCGCCGGAATCCTTCCAGATAGTGCTCGCGGTCGGCCTCGTTGGCCCACGGCAATTGCGTCGCGATCCAGTGCAACGAGATGTTGGGCTGGGTGCGGCGGAGCTCGCCCAGCGCCATCTCCGCAAGCATGCCGTCGCCGGTCATGCCGGCAGAAACCGCCAGCACGCGGTAGGCGCCGGTGAGGTCACCGCGGTGGCGGATCGCCTCCCGCGCGAGCGCGATGGCCTCGCCATAGCGCCGCTCGGTGAAGCGGGCATAGCCGGCGATGCCGTGATAGATCGCCAGGGATGGATCGCGCGGCGAGAGCCGCATTGCCCTCTGCGCGGCCTCGAATGAATCCTTCGGTCGTCCGGCATAGGACAGCGCCAGTGCGTAATAGCCCTGCGCCAGCGAGAAGTTCGGATTGAGCGCGAGCGCCTGCTCGAACTCGGACAGCGCGTCTGCAAGCCTTCGCGTCGAGAAGCAGACGCTGCCGAGCGCGGCGTGCGCCCAGGCATCCTCGTGGTCGCAGCGCACCGCGGCGAGCGCGGCGGCTTCCGCCACCGGCGCCACCAGCGCAAGCTCGGCCCAGCCGAGATGCACGCCGAACATGTGGTTCGCCGCGAGCACCGACAGCGCCTGGCCGTAGTTCGGGTCGATTCCGACCGCGCGTTCCAGCAGCACCCGTGCGGTCTCGTGATCCCGCCGCGTCACGCGCCAGTAATGCGACAGCGCCCGCATCAGGAGATCCCAGGCATCCAGGCTCGCGGGGGGCTTGCGATGGGCGCGAAAACTTTCTGCCGCATGGATCTGCGGCTCGATCGCCGCGGCGATCGCGTTGGTGATCTCGTCCTGCACGGCGAATACGTCGACCAGCTCGCGGTCGTAGCGCTCGGCCCAGAGATGGCTGCCCGTCGTGGCGTCGTTGAGCTGCGCGGTGATGCGCACCCGGTTGTCCGACTTGCGCACGCTGCCTTCGACGACGTAGCGGACGCCCAGTTCCTCGGCGATCTGCCGGATGTGGACCGCGCGGCCCTTGTAGGTGAAGGACGAGTTGCGGGCGATCACCATGAACCAGCGCTGCTTCGACAGCGCGGTGAGGATGTCCTCGCTGATGCCGTCGCCGAAATAGTCCTGTGCGGGATCGCCGCTCATGTTCTCGAAAGCGAGCACCGCGACCGCCGGGCGGTCCGCCAAGGCGCGCGGCAGGACAGCGACGGGTTGCGCGGGCGCCGTTGCGGCTGCCACTTCTTCCCGGACTTCGCCGACGAAACGAAAGCCCTTGCGCGGAATGGTCTTGATCAGCCGCTGGCTCGCACCGTCGTCGCCGAGCGCCTTGCGCGCGGCGTTGATCCGGCTGTTCAGGGCGGAATCCGAGATGATCCGGTCGCTCCAGATCTGGCTGATCAGGTCATCCTTGCTGACCACACGGGTGCGCTGCGCCACCAGATAGAGCAGGAGATCGAACACCTGCGGCTGCAACGGCACGGCGGCGCCGCTGCAGGTGAGTTCCCGCAGGTCGCCGTCGAGCACGTTGTTTTCAAAGCAAAATCGCACGTTTCTGTCGTCTCAAGCAAAAATCAAAGTCGTCTCAGGCGAAAATCAACCGTCCGCCAAAGTCTTGCGACCTCCGGTGCGGCATGGTGCAGCGACCAATGAAGTGCCGGCGTTTTGGCACAACGGAGCTGTTTATGACCCAAATTGATCATCAGGTTCACCCTATCGGCCCGGTTGCGGGCTCACGCATTTTCAAGTTCATCGCATTTCTGTACGGAATTGCGGCGTATCTCGTGTTTTTCGTCACCATTCTCTACGCCATCGGCTTCGTCATGGGGCTGGTGGTGCCGAAGACCATCGACACCGGGACCGACACGCCCGTGGCCGAGGCCGTCATCATCAATCTGCTCCTGATGGCCCTGTTCGCGGTCCAGCACAGCGTCATGGCGCGCCGGCAATTCAAGGCGTGGTGGACGCAGTACGTCCCCAAGCCGGTCGAGCGCAGCACCTACGTGCTGTTTGCGAGCCTGTCATTGCTGCTCCTGTTCTGGCAGTGGCGTCCGCTGCCCACGGTCATATGGGACGTTGCGAATCCGGATCTTGCTGTGACGATCGTCACGCTGTCGCTGGTGGGCTGGGTGCTGGTGTTCACCTCGACCTTCATCATCAATCATTTCGAGTTGTTCGGCTTGCATCAGGTGACCAATCATCTCGTCGGCAAGGAGGCGTCGCCGCCGCGCTTCAAGACGCCGCTGCTCTACAAGTTCGTCCGTCATCCGATCTATCTCGGCTTCATCATCGCGTTCTGGGCGGCGCCGGTCATGACCGCGGGCCATCTGCTGTTCGCCGCCGTGACCACGCTCTACATCTTCGTCGGCATCGCGCTGGAGGAGCACGACCTCATCGATCTCTTCGGCGACGAGTACCGGCAGTACAAACAACGGGTGTCGATGCTTATTCCCTGGCGCAAGTCAGTATAGCTTGCGCGTCGTCGGCGGCGTCCGCCGAAAGGAGGATGCGCGGCGGCGCCGAGGCGCGTAACGGATCCTGCCGGACGCAACCTTCAACGCTTCTCGGGGTGATCTCCCTCACCCCGACGTTACCTGCGCGAGCGAAGCTCGTCGCGACTCCCGCGTTCGTTTTTGCCGAGTTATCGGCAAACAGGAGCGGGGAGAGGAATCTGAACAATCATCAACGGAGACGACCTAATGAAACATGTTGGAAACTGCTTCTGTGGCGCGGTCACGATCGAGGTTACAGGCGCGCCGGAGGCTATGGGCTATTGCCATTGCAGCTCGTGCCGCTCGTGGTCGGGCGGTCCGGTGAACGCCTTCAGCCTTTGGAAGCCCGAAGCCGTGCGCATCACAGAAGGTGCTCAGAATGTCGAGACTTTTACCAAGACGCCGCTCAGCCAACGCAAATATTGCAAGAAGTGCGGCGGCCATCTCATGACCAACCATCCGCCGCTCGGCCTGGTCGACGTCTTCACCGCCACCATCCCCACGCTCGCCTTCGCGCCCGGCGTCCACGTCAATTACGCCGAGACGGTGCTGCCAATGCGCGACGGCCTGCCCAAGCTCAAGGATTTCCCGGCCGAATTCGGCGGCAGCGGCGAGATGATGCAGGAGTGATGCGCTTTCTTCTCTCCTCTCCCCGCAAGCGGAGAGAGGAGAGATTCGCTATGTCATCCCCGCGCGCCGCAATCCCTCGAGATAATGCTCGCGATCCTCGTCCCGCAGCATCGGTAGCTCGCGCGTGATCCAGGCGAGCGAGATGCCCGGTTGGGCGCGGCGCAAGCCCTCCAGGGCGGAAGCCGCGCGCGCGGGATCTCCCGACATTCCGGTGGCGGCCGTCAGCACGCGATGCGCGCCGACGAAATCGGCGCGCTGCCGCATCGACTCGCGCGCCATCTGTGCGGCGCCTTCGTAATCGCGGCCGATGAACCGGGCATAGGCCGCGACGCCACAATAGATCGCCGCGAGCGGGTCGCGCGGGCTCAGCCGCAGCGCGCGGCGCGCGGCGACATCGCCGTTCTGCCATCGTCCCGCGTAACACAGCGTCACGCCGTAGAAGGCGTGCGCCATCGCAAAATTCGGATTGAGGTTCAGCGCGAGCTCGAATTCCGCCAGCGCGTCATCGAAGCGGCGGCGGAATAGATAAGTATAAGCCAGACCATGATGGGCCCAGGCATCCTCGCGATCGGCCTCCACCGCCGCGAGCGCGGCGCGCTCGGCCACCGGCACGGTCGCGGCCATGTCGGACCAGCCCATATGCGCGCCGAAGATGTGGCTGGTCGCGAGCAGGCCGAGTGCCTTGCCATAGGCGGGATCGAGCGCGACGGCCTTTTCGAGCAGTCCTTGCGCGGCGGCATTGTCCTCGCGGGTGATGCGCCAGTAATGCGACAATGCGCGCATCACGAGGTCCCAGGCATCCAGGCTTCCCGGCGGCTTCTGCTGGGCGCGAAAACTCTCGGCGGTATAGAGCTGCGGCTCGATCGCGGCGACGATCGCCTCGGTGATCTCGTCCTGCACGGCGAAGATGTCGGCAAGCTCGCGGTCGTAGCGTTCGGCCCAGAGATGGCTGCCGGTCGAGACGTCGTTGAGCTGCGCGGAGATACGCACGCGATCGCCGCTCCGCCGCACGCTGCCTTCGAGCACGTAGCGCACGCCGAGCTCGCGCGCGACCTCGTTCATGTGCACCGCGCGGCCCTTGTAAACGAAGGAGGAGTTGCGCGCGATGACGAAGAACCAGCGCAGCTTCGACAGCGCGGTGATGATGTCCTCGCTGATTCCGTCGGAGAAATAATCCTGATCGAGGTCGCCGCTCATGTTGGTGAAGGGCAGCACCGCGATCGCCGGCCGGTCCGGTAGAGGCAGCGGGGCCTGCAGAAGCTTCGCTCCGAAATCGGACTCCGGCGCGGTTGCTCCACGCTTGGTCTCGACGTCGCCGACGAAACGAAAACCCTTGCGCGAGATGGTACGGATCACTGCCTGGCTCGCGCCGGTGTCGCCGACCGCCTTGCGTGCCGCATTGATCCGGCTGGTCAGCGTGGATTCGGAGACGCTGCGCCCGTGCCAGATCTTGTCGATCAGCTCGTCCTTGCTGACCACCCGATCGCGGTTCTCCATGAGGTGGACAACGAGATCGAAGACCTGCGGCTCCACGGCAACGGGAACCTGCTCGCGGCTCAGCTCGCGCAAGTCGGTATCGAGCAGGTGATCCCGGAACAGAAACTGCACGTCGAAAACTCAGACCTCAAGGCAACATCGGGCAATGATGAAAGCAAAACGGATTTCGGCTGATGTCTGTGAGTCCGCCAAGGGGCCTGTCCGGTTCACCACGATCGCGTGATGGCAGCCATGCGATTTACGGGGAGGAATGCAACCTGGGTTAGAACGTGGCCGGTTCGGCCGGATTGTCCCGGTCTCCTCGCTGGACCTGATCTTGCTGAGCGCACAGTTTATCACCGTCACCCTGAGGCGCCGTAGCGAAGCCTCGCACGTCAGGATGACGGAGGCGACAGTTTAGACGTCTGAAAACTTGACGAACGGTGAATGTCCATTGCCGAACAGTTCCGTGTGCGTAAGGTGCCCTCACACAACCCAAGCAACGAAGAAACGTCCATGCCCGCTTTTCATGCCTCGACCACCGTGCTCGATTCCATGCTGTTCCGCGATGCCTTCGGCACACCGCAGATGCGGGAGGTGTTTTCCGATATTGCGACGGTCGCGCGCTATGCCGAGGTCGAGGTGGCGCTGGCGAAGGCGGAAGCGAGATGCGGGGTGATTCCGCAGGACGCGGCCGACCAGATCGCGGCGCGGACCGACGTTGCCGCGCTGGATTTCGATCTGTTGCGGCAGGAGACCGATGTCGTCGGCTATCCGATCCTGCCGCTCGTGCATCAGATGGTGAAGCAATGCGGCGATGCCGGCCGCTATGTGCATTGGGGCGCGACCACGCAGGACATCATGGACACCGCCGTGGTGCTGCAACTGCGCGCCGGCCTCGAGATCGTCGAGCAGGACATCGCCGCACTGCGCACAATCCTCGCCGACCTCTCGAAGCGCTACCGCGACACGCCGATGGCGGGCCGCACCCATCTCCAGCAGGCGCTGCCGGTCACCTTCGGTTACAAGACCGCGATCTGGCTCGCGATGTTCGACCGCCACGCCGAGCGCCTCAGTGAATTGAAGCCGCGCGTTCTGGTCGGCCAGTTCGCCGGCGCCGCCGGCACGCTGGCCTCGCTCGGCGACAAGGGGTTCGAGGTGCAGGAAGCGCTCTGCGCCGAACTGAGGCTCGGCGTCCCCGCCTCGACCTGGCACGTCGCACGCGACGGTTTTGCCGAGGCGGTGAATTTCCTGGCGCTCGTCACCGGCTCGCTCGGCAAGATCGCGCTCGACATCATGATCATGGCCTCGACCGAATTCGCGGAGGTCTACGAGCCCTTCGTCAAGGGACGCGGCGCTTCCTCGACCATGCCTCAGAAGCGCAACCCGATCTCCTCGGAACTGATGCTTGCGGCGTCCAAGGCGGTGCGCCAGCACGCCGGCCTCATGCTGGATGCCATGGTGCAGGATTTCGAGCGTGCCACCGGGCCCTGGCACGCCGAATGGATGGCGATCCCCGAGAGCTTTGTGCTGACCGCCGGCGCGTTGCACCAGGCGAGGTTCGCGCTCGCCGGCCTCATCGTGGATGAAAGCAAGATGAACGAGAATCTTGCCGTCAGCCGCGGTCTGATCGTGGCCGAGGCCGTCATGATGGGGCTCGCGCCGCAGATCGGGCGGCAGGAGGCCCATGACGTGGTCTATGACGCCTGCCGGCTCGCCAATGAGAAAGGTCTTACATTGGCGGACGCACTGTCGTCCGATTCCCGCGTCTCCGTCAGAATCGATCGTGCCACGATCGAGGCGCTGACATCACCGAAAAATTACCTCGGCCTTGCTCCCGCCATGGTCGATCGGGTGCTGAAATCGGCAACGCGCTGAAAACCAAAATGCGCGAAACTGCGTATCTTTGGGGTGTCGCAAGGCACTCGCGCACTTGTGTCTCGCGATGCTAGACTTAGATTGAGCGAGAGACGTTCGGCAGAGGATTCGGCATGACTGATCAACGCATCACCTCCACTCCCATCGATCCCGTGAAGCTCGACCGGCTGGCCGAGGTTGCGGTGAAGGTGGGCCTGGGCTTGCGGCCCGGCCAGGATCTGCTCTTGACGGCGCCTGCGATCGCGTTGCCGCTGGTGCGGCGGATCGCCGTGCATGCCTACAAGGCGGGCGCCGGCATCGTGACGCCTATTCTCTCGGACGAAGAGATGACGCTGGCGCGCTACCGCCACGGCCACGACGACAGCTTCGATCGCGCCGCCAACTGGCTCTACGAGGGCATGGCCAAGGCGTTCTCGAACAACACCGCGCGTCTCGCCATCGTCGGCGACAATCCGATGCTGCTGTCGGGCGAAGATGCATCCAAGGTCGCGCGCGCCAGCAAGGCCAATTCCATGGCCTATCAGCCGGCGCTGGAGAAGATTGTCAATTTCGACACCAACTGGAACATCATTGCCTATCCGAGCCCGTCCTGGGCCCGGCAGGTGTTCCCCAATGAACCCGAGGAAATTGCCATCGGCAAGCTCGCAGACGCGATCTTCGCGGCGTCCCGGGTCGATCGCGACGATGCGCCGGCCAATTGGGCGAGCCACAACGCGGTGCTGCGCGAGCGCACCAACTGGCTCAACGGCCAGCGTTTCCGCGCGCTCCAGTACTCGGGACCGGGCACCGACCTCACGATCGGCCTCGCCGACGGCCATGAATGGGAGGGCGGCGCTTCGCTCTCCAAGAACGGCATCAGCTGCAACGCCAACATCCCGACCGAAGAGGTCTTCACCACGCCGCATTGCCGGCGCGTCTACGGCCATGTCGTGAGCTCGAAGCCGCTGTCCTACCAGGGCACGCTGATCGACAACATCGCGGTGCGCTTCGAGGACGGCAGGATCGTCGACGCCAAGGCTTCGCGCGGCGAGGAGGTACTGAACAAGGTGCTCGACACCGACGAGGGCGCGCGCCGTCTCGGCGAAGTGGCCCTGGTGCCGCATTCCTCGCCGATCTCGCAGAGCGGGCTGTTGTTCTACAACACGCTGTTCGACGAGAACGCGGCCTCGCACATCGCGCTCGGCCAATGCTACTCGAAGTGCTTCGTCAACGGCGCCCAGCTCACGCCGCAGCAGATCGCGGCGCAAGGCGGCAACCAGAGCCTGATCCATATCGACTGGATGATCGGCTCGGCCGAGACCGATATCGACGGCATTCTCGCCGACGGCAGCAAAGTGCCGGTGTTTCGCAAGGGCGAATGGGCGAAGTAACGCGTCTTGCTGTCCATCCTTCGAGACGCCGCGCTTCGCGGGCTCCTCAGGATGAGGTTTCGTCTTGCGGTGAGATATTAGACCGTCATGGTGAGGAGCGCCGTTCACGGCGCGTCTCGAACCATGAAGGCCGAGCACGTTCCTATTCTCAAAGCCCGCCTTACGCCGCCGCGTTGCGCAGCATCGGGCTGTTGTCGATGCTGAAGCGGTTGAACAGCGTCGTGAACGGGCTGCCGTCGGTGGCCCGCACGACGGCGTCGGAGGCCGCCACCGCGTCGTAGAGCGCACCGACCGGATCATTCGCCTCGGGCAGGTCGAGACCCCCGCGGATTTGCTCGCGGGCCTCGTTGACGTCGTCCTCGTCGTCGAGTGTCGCCTCCAGCGCGTCCGCCGCCCGCCGCATCTCATGGAGGTCACCGCCGGCGGAAAATTTGAGGATGTCGAGCCAATAGGGGCGCGCCACAACGAGCTGGACGAAAGCCTCGAAACTCTCCGCGATGATTCCCGCGCGGCCTTCCGACGAGGCGTAGAGCACGTTCTGAGACGGCAGCAGCACGAACGCGCCGCCGGAGCCGTCACTGCCGATCTGCCAGGGGCTTTCGATGCCGTCGACGGTGAACCAGGGCTCCTCGTCGGTTGCGAAGGAGACATCAAGGCTGCCGAGCCAGGCGACGACCTCGCCTTGAGCTGCGAGAACCTCCGGGGTGAGGGGCATCGGTATGGCTCCTTTCAGATAGCTCCGCGCACTTTGTCGCACCCCGGGAAAGAGGGGTTCATGTGCGCGAAATTGCAGGGAAATTGGGACGTTAACCGTTTCGCGTCTGCAACTTGCGGCTGATTGTCGGGCCCTGCGTAAGAAAGAATTAAAAACCGGCTACTAGCGTTCCCGCCATCTTTGAACAATCCGGGCCGAGACCCGGCGGATCATATTTTATCCCCTGGGGGAACAGATGTCGCGCACATTGATTGAAATCAGTAGTTGCAATGTAGAGCTTGAGCTGCGGCCGATCGAGCCTTCCTGGATCATCGAAGGCAATCCGGTGTCGCGCTCGCACATCCTCTCCACCAGCGCCGACGGCACCGCTTCGACCATCATCTGGGCCTGCACCGAAGGGCGCTTCAACTGGTACTACGATATCGATGAGACGATCATGATCATGGAAGGATCGATCGTGCTCGAAAGCGACGGCATGCCGCCGAAGCGCTACGGCCCGGGCGACGTCGTTTTCTTCCGTAACGGCGCGCACGCCAAATGGCATGTCGAAGGCCACGTCAAGAAGATCGCCTTCTGCCGCAAGACCAATCCCGTGATGATCGGCTTCCTGATCCGCGTCGTCAACAAGCTCAAGAAGATGCTCGTCTCCACCGGCGAGCGCCGCCCGGCCTCGCTGATGGGCGCCGGTTAGAGTTCAACCAGTTTCAAGGACGCTTCCCAGCGGTCACGACGGAACAGGGGCCGGGATCAACATCCCGGCCCCTGTTCTCGTCATGGCGCCAATCCCTTTCAAGGCAAATCGAGCCGGTAGAAATTGCTCGCGGTCTGCGAGAATAACGCCGTCTTCTCTGTCTCGCTCAAGGGTGCGGCGATACGCTTGAAGGTGTTGAAGATCACCTGGTAGCTGCACTGGCCCTTGTCCGGTGGGAAATTGCTCTCGAACATTGCGCGCTTGGGTCCAAACGCCTCGATGCAGGCCTCAATGTAAGGCCGCCACGCCGCGGCAAGCTCCTCGGATGACGGCGGTCTCTCGCGCAAATGGAAGTCGTAGCCGAGCAGGCACATCGCGAGCCCGCCGAGCTTCACCGCCACGTTCTCGCATTTGGCGATCTCCTGGATCGACGCCCGCCATTGCGCAAACACCTCCTCGCGTCGCCCGGCAAAGCGGCCGGTTCCGGCGGGACCGCCGCAATGGTCGAGCACGATCCTGGTGTCGGGAAATGCACGGGCGAGCTCGGTCAGCTCGCCGATCTGCGGATGGAACAGCCAGGCATCGAAGCTCAGGTTCAGCGGCGCGAGACAGGCGAACCCCCTGCGGAAGGTCGGGTCCTGCAGCAATCCCTGCGGCCGGTTCGCATACATGCCGGCAACAGCAGGATCCGGGTCCCAGGCCGAGGAATGCCGGATGCCGCGGAAGCGACCGTTGCCCGCCGCGATCTCGGCCTCCAACACCGGTTGTGCGGCATCGCCGAGCAGCAGATTGACGTGGCTGACGATGCCGGCGCAAATCGCGGCCTTGCCGTAACCGCCGCTGGCGCTCATCGCGGCGACGCCATTGGCGAACTCGACTTCGCCGACCGGCCGGAACGCCTCGGGCCCGTGCGCACGATACATCGAGCGGCAGTCGACATAGACCGTGGCGATGACGTTGTGGCCAGAGGCGATGTCATCAGCCATCTCCTCGATCAGATAGCGGTGCCCGCGATTCCAGAGATGGTGATGGGGATCGACGATCGGCCGCGAGGGATCGATGATCTCCTCCCGATGCAGCGCGAGCCAGTCCTCGCGCGGCTCGACGAATAGCCCGCTCGTGTTGGCGGGCAGACCGCTTGCTGCCATCGGTGTTCGCTCCCTTGATGTATGCTTCTTGTCCGGGAAGCCTAACACCTCGTTTTCGCACGCAGCAGCGCGCGTTGCGCAACCGCACCCGGCATCGCGGGCACAGCGGCGCCGTCGTCAACCCTTGCGCCGCTTCGCCCTCACATCGACCACCAGCCGCCAATCGGTCGCGGTGGCCGGCTTCACCTCGCCGAGCCAATGGAAGAAATCCTCGGTGATCTCCGTAAAACTCCAGCGCGTCAGGTCGCCGGCTTCGGTCGTGCCTTCCTGCACGATGTCGGGATCGCGTGGACGGCCGATCTGCTGGCGGAATATGCAGCGACCGGGATCGAACCAGGAAATCCGCCATCCATCGATGGTCGGATCGTAGACCCGCAGCGTCGTGCCGTACCAATTGCCGGCGATCGGCAAGGCCGGGCTGCCGGCCGGGTGCGGAATGATCCAGACGTCCTGCACGGCGCGGCCCTCCAGCACCCAGCCGAAATGGATTTCGCCGGGCGCGGTGTGTTTCGTTCCATCGGGTCCATGGGCGGTGATCTCGGCGTCCCAATCGCCGACGAAACGGCCGTAAAGCCGCAGCGCCGCCGCGTGCTCGGGGTTCGGTCCGTCCGCGTGCAATAATCTCGCAAAGTCGGTCATGTCGATCTCCTGTTGCGAGGAGATCAGCACGACCGGCCGGCAGCCGACTTGGAGAAAATTGTGCGTCACACCCCGTCGAGGATGATCACCGTCGGCTTCGACGGCAATGCATCCCGGGACGTCCGGAAACTTCGTTCCATGCGCCGGTCGATCTCGAACTGCTGGCCGATGCGTTGCATGAAATCGTCGAGCGGGGTGGCGAAGCGGTGCATCGGCAGCACGACCGAGGCGCGCAGCCGCTTGGTGATCTCGGAGACGCCGTCGAGCGACATGGTGTAGGTGCCGTCGATCGGCACCATGACGATGTCGAGCCGCCCGATTTGGGCAAAATGGCTGTCGTCGAGCTTGTGGTGAAGATGGCCGAGATGGCCGATGCAGAGGCCCGCGACCTCGAAGATGAAGATGGAGTTGCCGTCGCGGATCATGTCGGCGCCGGAATCGTCGCCGAAATAGCGGCGGATGTCGGTGGTGACGTTGCGGATCAAGGTGTCGCCGATGCGCTCCGACACGATGGCCGGCTTGCCGTCCTCGCCCCAGCCATGCAGCACGCGAGGAATGCGCGTGTCGGGGTATAGAGAGTAGTGCGTGCTGTGGGCCCGGTTCATGGTGACGACATCGGGCAGCCGGCCCACCTGGTAGGCCCCGCTATAGTCGGTGGCGATGCGCAAGCCGCCGGGCGTGTCGATGAAATAGGTGGAATGGCCGGCATAGGTGATCTCGACCTCGGCTGCGGTCGCCGCCTGCCTGAAGGCGACCGACATGACACGCGGCGCCGCATTCGCCATCGCCAGGCATTCGCTGCGCTGAGGTGATTGCTGCGCGAAGGCAGATGTTACCAGCCAACCGAGAAGCGCACAGACCGTCAGCAATAATCGAGACATCAGGAACCGTCCGGCGCTTATCGACGATCTGATGAGTGTATCTACGAATTATCCTCGCGTCATGTGGTGCCGGCGAGCCGCGCCATTCCACCGCTTGCTTTGATCAGTTTCACGGCCGTTTTGTCGAACGACACGAAAGTATCGGCCCCAAGCCACCTGCCTTCGTGGGCGATAACGCCATCGGCAAAGTCACCCCCGGCCTCGAGGAGCGCTAATCCAGCCTCAGCTATGGGCCGGTTGACGACGACATTGGATGCATTGATCAAGTGCCGGATCGAAGCCGCGACATCTCCAGCAGAGGTTTTGTAGCCTCGTGAGAGGACCCAAGCTAACTCACACAATGCGGGGATCGAGATGGCTATGAGGTCCGCGTTCTCGAGAAGGGCTTCGGCCACCTTGCTCTGTTCGGCATCATCTTCGACCAGCACCCGTACCAGGACGTTGGTGTCGGGTGTTATCTTCATCGCTTGCTGGCCCAGCCGCCAGCAATCACCGCGTTCATCTCCTCGATCGAGAGCGATCGACCGTTCGTCTTTCCCTTCAGAAAGCCGAAGGCATCCGAAATCTCTCCGGTGGGCCGAACTGCTCTCACCTCAACTCGCCCGCCAGGAAGCTTTTCTATCGAAATCTTGTCGCCCGGATGTACACCGAGGTGCTCCAGGAGGTCTTTCCGTAGCGTAACCTGCCCCTTTGCCGTGACCGTGAGCGTGCTCATGGGGATCCCTCAATACTGAGACCTTGATAGGTAAGGCAATTTATCCTTACTTTCAAGGCAGGCAGCCTTCATTCCCGCCTTGGGCTGAACTTCCAGGTGATGGCGACGAGGCCCGCGGTGATCAGGCCGCTGACGAGACCGACGATGGGCAGCGTGAGCACCAACGCGGCGCTGGCAGCCCAGCCGATCGAGGAGAACGCTTCGGCAAAGGTCGCAAGCCGCGACGAGGTCTGGCGGCGGCGAAATTGGCTGCGCCGGGCCTGCACCCGGAACCAGAGCTGGATTGCGGTGGCGGAGGCCGCGCTGACGATGACCGCACCGGCGCTGACCGCGGCCTGGAACGGCGAGGCGAAAGCGAGCGCCGCGATCAACGGGCAGAAGATGATGGCGATCGCGATCAGCACGACCTCGATCTTGGCGCGGATGACGCTGGACGGCGTCAATGGCGCGGTTGCAACCAGGTCGGGCGCGTCCTCGCCCGAGATCGTCAGCCAGGCAAGCCCGCCGGCGAGTTGTCCCGCCGCCATGACGATGACGGGCGTGATCAGCGTCAGCGCCGCGGAGCTGTCAGCAAAGTTGCGCCAGAGCAGCAGCGCCGGCGGCACCAGATAGAGCAGCTGCATCAGCGTCTGCGAGATCAGCCAGGGATCGCGCCAGAGCAGCAAAAATTCCTTGCGCCGCAGGGCATGCTGCCGCGATCCGCCGCGGAACGGGCGCTCCTTCGCGCTGCGACGGCCGGACGCGCCGTAGGCGGCGGCATCGATCGCCGTGTCTGCGAAGCGGCCCGAGAAGATCGCCATGACGCTTCCGAGCAGCACGAGCCCGAGCGCCAGGAGCAGCAGCAGCGCTTCGGGGTCCCCCATCGCCGCCCGCGCCGGCCACCACCAGATGCTGTCGGCATCGGGCGCGTAAGCGGCCAAGCTACCCGAGGTCAGGATGGTGAAGCGCGACAGCGTGCCGTAGGACATGATCGCCGCGACCTGGAGCGCGATCACGAAGCCGGCGCCGATGATCGCGGCGAGGATCTGGGCGACGAACCGTGTCCGCGCCGGACCGATCAGGCGGAACAGCAGGATGGTGACGGCGATCGCGACCGCTGCGGCCGACAGGCCCATCGCGACGACAACGCCGAACGCTGCGAGCCAGCGCGCGCCGCCCCCGAACACCAGCACGTCGATGAAGGGAGTCGAGAACAGCAGCGCGATCACCGTGACGGTGAGCGCGATCGCGGCGATGCGCACCGAGAACAGATTGGCCAGCGTCGCGGGTGAGGACATGATGAGGTCGAGATCGGCGCGGGCGTAAAACACCCGCGTCACCGATTCGATTGCCTGCGACAGCATCAGCGTCCAGGCGAGAAAAATCGTCGCCGAAATCACGATCAGCGAGGATTTGTCGAGCGGCAATTGCAGGTCGGCGAAGCGGCCGATCACCGCCCAGGCCGGCACGTGCAGCAGCGCCGCGAAGAACAGCAGTCCGATCACCGCGGCACGCGTTCTTTTGCGCCGCCCCCCGGTCATCATCGCGAGCCATTCGCGCCAGGCGAGCCGGAGCTCGTGGCGGGCGAACCAGGACAGCGCGGTGGCCGAGCTCATGCGGCGTCCTGGAGCGTCACCAGTGCGATGAAGAGATCTTCCAGACTGGTATCGGCGTGCCCGTTTTGCTGGCGCAGCTCGGTCAGCGTGCCCTCGGCAACCAGGCGGCCGGCTGCGATCACGCCGATGCGGTCGGCCATGCGTTCGGCGACCTCGAGGATATGCGTGGTCATGATGACGGTGCAGCCGGCGCGGACGCGATCGCTCAGCAATCCCTTCACGTGGCGGGCGGAGACGGCGTCCAGTCCCGTCAGCGGCTCGTCGAGGATGATGAGGCGGGGATCGTGCACCAGTGCGCCGGCGAGGGCGACCTTCTGGCGCATGCCCTTGGAAAAGCCCTCGCAGCGTTCGTGCCGGTGCGGTTCGAGCCCGAGCGAGGTCAGGAGCCCCGCGGCGACCGGTTCCGAGGCCGATGGTGCGATGCCCCACAGACCGGCCACGAATTCGAGATATTCGAGCGGCGTGAGCTTGTCGTAGATCCTGGGCTCGTCGGAGACCCACGCCATCACCTGCTTGGCGGCGACGGGGTTCTGGAGCGCATCGATGCCGAAGATGGAGACTGCGCCCGCATCGGGCCGCAAAAGGCCTGCAACCATGCGCAAAGTGGTGGTCTTGCCGGCGCCGTTGGGGCCGACCAGCGCATAGAATTCGCCGGCATGGATGGTGAGATCGAGGTTATCGACCGCCAGACGGTCAAAACGCTTCGTTAACCCCATGACTTCGAGCGCCGAATCGTCCCGCTTCATCACGGCCACACCTTGCGGTTTTGCATCGCTCGCGACCATGCCCCGAAGATGTTTCGGCACCGTGAATCGCGCTGCCGCAAATTCCGTCATCCGGATTGGACTAATGGCAAGTCACCGTTTGTTGACAGCGCTTGGCGGTTCAGGCTGAATTGGCGAAGGGACGAATGGCGCGAACGCAGCGAAACGACTGCGTAGCGACTGAACACAAGATGCGGCAAGGCGGTCGGGAAGAACCGCCGGTTGTATCGGGAGGATGCGCGACGATGCTGGATTTCGTTCAGCAGCTGGTCAGCGGTGTTGCGCTCGGCTGCGTCTACGGCCTGATCGCGCTTGGCTTCGTGCTCGTCTACAAGGCCACCGAGGTCGTCAATTTCGCCCAAGGCGATCTGATGATGCTGGGCGGCTTCTTTGCCTTCACCTTCATCGGCATGATGGGGCTGAACTACTGGATCGGCTTTGCCGGCGCGGTGGCGGCGATGGCGCTGTTCGGCATGTTGGCCGAGCGCGTGGTGGTGCGGCCGATCCTCGGCTATCCGCAATTCTCCATCATCATGGCCACCATCGGGCTCGGCTATTTCCTGCGCTCGGTGTCCGGCATGATCTGGGGCACCGACGATTTCAAGATCGACACGCCGTTCAGCCAGGGCGTGCTGCGGATCGGTTCGCTGGTGCTCGCCCATGACAAGCTCTCGGTGATTGCGGCGACGGTCATCCTCTGCGCGCTGCTCTGGCTGTTCTTCAACAAGACCACGCTCGGCACCGCGATGCGCGCCAGTTCCGAGAACATGCTGGCGGCCTATTACATGGGCATCCCGGTCAAGCGCGTGGTGTCGATCGTCTGGGCGATCAGCGCGGCGGTTGCGACCTGTGCCGGCGTGCTGCTGGCGCCGATCACCTTCATCCATTCCAATGTCGGTCTCGTGCTGGGCCTGAAAGCGTTTCCGGCCGCCGTGCTCGGCGGCTTCGGCTCGATCCCCGGCGCCGTCGTCGGCGGCGTCCTGATCGGCGTCATCGAGAGCATGGCCGGCTTCTATCTGGCCGAGGGCTGGAAGGACGTCGCGCCCTACATCGTGCTGCTCGCCGTGCTCTTGCTCAAGCCCGAAGGCCTGTTCGGCCTTCACGTCCGCAAGAAGGTCTGAGCGCATGCGCTTCCTGTTCAAGACCGACTACGAGGACGACATCAGGCTGTTTCCGCATTCGGGCTATTACGTCTCGTACGGTCTCCTGCTGGCCGTGCTGCTGATCGCGCCCTATGTGCTCTCCAGCTATCTGATGAGCCAGCTCGTCTTCGTCTGCATCTATGCGACCGTCGGCGTGGCGCTGCTGATCTTGACGGGTTTCACCGGGCAGGCCTCGCTCGGGCATGCGGCATTTCTCGCGATCGGTGCGTATACGGCGGCCTATTTGCAGAAATATGGTGTGCCGTTCCCGGTCTACTTTCTCGCCGCCGGGCTCCTGACCGGGCTGATCGGTGCCTTGGTCGGCTTCCCCGCGCTGCGGCTGCAAGGCATTTATCTCGTCATCGCCACCATCTCCTTCGCCTTCATCGTCGAGGAGATTCTGGCGCGTTGGGAGAGCGTCACCAACGGCAACGAGGGCATGCGGATCAAGGCGGTGTCGCTGTTTGGGGTCGCAGTCTCGCGCGACAGCCCCACTTTCTATTTCCTCTGCCTCGCCGTGCTGGTGCTGACCATCGTCGGTACGCTCAATCTGCTGCGTTCGCCGACCGGGCGCGCCTTCGTCGCGATCCGCGACAGCGAGACCGCGGCGCGCAGCATGGGCATCAATGTCGCGCTGTACAAAGTGAAGTCCTTTGCGATCTCCGCGGCGATCACCGGCTTCGCCGGTGTCCTGTTCGCGCACAAACTCTCCTTCATCTCGCCGGAGATGTTCACGCTCCAACTCTCGATCGAGTTCATCATCGTCATCCTGATCGGCGGCACCTTCAGCCTGCACGGCGCGGTGCTGGGGGCGATCTTCATCGTGATGATCGATCCGTTCCTGACCTACCTCAAGGACGACATGCCCGGCATCATCGCCGGCATCGCCGCGACCTTCGGAGCGGGCACGCAAGCCGCCGCCAACGTCCAGTCCAAGGTCGCGGCCTTTGCCTCGCTCAACGGCCTGAAAGGCGCGATCTACGGCATCATCATCGTATTGTTCGTGCTGTTCGAGCCGCTCGGGCTTTACGGCCGCTGGCTGAAGATCAAACTCTTCTTCCAGCTGTTCCCGCTCTACAAGCGCGCCACCTTCAAGCGGCAGAAGATCTACGTGAAGTCGGAGCGCAACCGATGAGCTATTTTCGCGCCGAGAGCTTGTCGCTGCATTTCGGCGGGCTGAAGGCCGTCGATGCGGTGTCGTTCGCGGTCGAGAGGGGCGAGATCCTCTCGATCATCGGGCCGAACGGCGCCGGCAAGAGCTCGATTTTCAACCTGATTTCGCGGATCTACCGGCCGACCTCCGGCCGCATTTTCTTCGAGGATCAGGACATCACGGAGCAGCCGCCCCACGACATCGCAAGGCTCGGCATCGCCCGCACGTTCCAGAACATCGAGCTGTTCGAGAACGCGACGGTGTTGTCGAACCTGCTGGTCGGACGCCACCGGCATTCGACCACGCAGCTTTGGCAGGAGCTGTTGTTCCTGCCGGGCGTACGGGCCGACGAGAAGGTGCATCGCCGCAGGGTCGAGCAGGTCATCGAATTCCTCGATCTCGAACCCTACCGCGACAAGCTGATCTCGGGTCTGCCTTACGGCGTGCGCAAGGTGATCGAGCTGGCGCGCGCACTATGCTCGGAGCCGAAGCTGATCCTGCTCGACGAGCCGTCCTCCGGCCTCAACGTGGAGGAGACCGACGACATGTCGTTTTGGATCCGAGACCTGAAGAGCGAGCTCGGCGTCACCGTGCTCATGGTCGAGCACGACATGTCACTGGTTAACCGCGTCTCCGACCGCGTCATCGCGCTGAACTACGGCAGGGTGCTGGCGATGGGCTCGCCGGCCGAAGTGCAGCAGCACCCCGATGTCGTCGCCGCCTATCTGGGAGCCTGACGCGATGGATGCCGTGGTGACACCAGACATCATCCTGAAACTCTCCAACATCGAGAGCTATTACGGGCCGATCATGGCGATCCGCGGCATCTCGCTCGAAGTGCCGCGCGGCCGCATCGTCACGCTGCTGGGTGCCAACGGCGCCGGCAAGACCACGGTGCTCAAGACGATCTCGGGCATTCTCGATCCGCAGAAGGGCGCCATCGAGTTCATGGGCAGGTCGATTCAGCGCATGGAGGCGGACAGGATCGTGCGGCTCGGCCTCAGCCACGTGCCGGAGGGCCGCGAGGTGTTTCCGTTCCTCTCCGTGCGCGAAAACCTGATGATGGGGGCCTATCCGCGCAACGATCGTAACGGCGTTGCCGACGATCTGGAGCGCGTCTACGGCTATTTCCCGCGGCTGAAGGAGCGCATCAACCAGCCGGCCGGACAGCTCTCCGGCGGCGAGCAGCAGATGCTCGCAATCGGCCGCGCACTGATGAACCGGCCGACGCTGTTGCTGCTCGACGAGCCCTCGCTCGGGCTGTCGCCGCTGCTGGTGAAGGAGATCTTCGCCATCATCCGTCGCGTCAACGAGGAGCAGGGCATGTCGATCCTGCTGGTCGAGCAGAACGCCAAGGTGGCGCTGGAGACGGCGCATTATGGCTATGTGCTGGAGATCGGCCGGATCGTGATGAACGACAGCTGCGACCGTTTGATGCATTCGAAGGACATCCAGGAATTCTATCTTGGCGCCAAGGAAGCGGGCGCACGAGGCGAGCGGCGCTGGAAAAAGAAGAAGACTTGGCGTTGAAGCAAGACTTGGCATTGAAGGAAGAATTGGCGTTAGATCGGGAGAACCGTCCGAAACAATAGACCGCCGGCAAGGCAGGCAGCGGAGGGGAACGCGACAAGGAGGAGACGTGCATGGCCCGACCGGCGGAGCTGACGGTCGCTGACACGATCGCGAAGAGCTTTTTGCGCGCCGCGGAGACGCGGGGCGACAGGCCGGCTATACGCGAGAAGAAATTCGGGATTTGGCAGCCGACCAGCTGGCGCGAATGGTTGGAGATCTCGAAGGAGATCGCCTACGCGCTGCACGCCATCGACTTCAGGCCCGGCGACGTTGCTTCCATCATCGCCAACGCCGTGCCGGAATGGGTCCATGTCGACATGGGCATTCTGTGCGCCGGCGGCGTCTCTTCCGGGATCTATCCGACCGATGCCTCATCCCAGGTCGAATATCTCGTCAACGATTCCCGGACGAAAGTGATCTTCGCCGAGGACGAGGAGCAGCTCGACAAGATCCTGGCCTGCCGCGCACGCTGTCCGTCTCTGCGAAAGATCATCGTGTTCGACATGGAGGGCCTCAGCGGCTTCTCCGATGAGATGGTGATGTCCCTCGACGAGTTCCGTGCGCTCGGGCGCAACCACATGGCCGGCCGTGAGGCGCTGTGGCAGGAGATGATCGACAGTCGCAGCGCGAGCGATCTCGCGGTCCTCGTCTATACATCCGGCACTACGGGCCCGCCCAAGGGCGCCATGCACGCCAACCGCAGCGTCACGCACCAGATGCGGCACGCCAACGATTTCATTCCGGCGCGCGAGAACGAGGACCGGCTGATCTTCCTGCCGCTCTGCCACGTCGCCGAACGGATCGGCGGCTACTACATCTCGGTCGCGCTCGGCTCGGTGATGAATTTTGCCGAGAGCCCGGAGACCGTGCCGGATAATCTGCGCGAGGTGCAGCCGACCATCTTCCTCGCGGTGCCGCGCATCTGGGAGAAATTCTATTCCGCGATCACTATCGCCCTAAAGGACGCGACGCCGCTGCAGCAATGGGTCTACCGCCGCGCCATCGATACCGGTTATCGCATGGTCGATTGCAGGATCGAAGGGAAGCCGCCGCCGCTGTCGTTGCGTATCGCGAACGGCATCGCTTACCGGCTCGCATTCCGCAACATCCGGCGCATGATCGGGCTCGACCGTTGCCGCATCGCCTTCACCGGCGCGGCGCCGATCGCACCGGAGCTGATCCGCTGGTATCTCGCGCTCGGCATCGATATCCACGAGCTCTACGGCCAGACCGAGAATTGCGGGGTCGCCACCATGATGCCGGCGGAGCGGATCAAGCTCGGCTCGGTCGGCAAGGCGGTGTCGTGGGGTGAAGTGGCGCTGTCGCCCGACGGGGAGATCCTGATCAGGGGCGACTTCCTGTTCATGGGCTATCTGAACCAGCCGGAGAGGACAGCTGAGACCATCGACCATCGCGGCTGGCTGCATACCGGCGACGTCGGCACCATCGACAATGAGGGCTTCGTCCGCATCACCGACCGGATGAAGGACATCATCATCACCTCGGGCGGCAAGAACATCACGCCGTCCGAGATCGAGAATCAGCTGAAATTCTCGCCCTACATCTCGGATTCCGTGGTGATCGGCGACAAGCGGCCATACCTCACCTGCCTCGTGATGATCGACCAGGAGAATGTCGAGAAGTTCGCGCAGGACCACGACATCCCCTTCACCAATTATGCCAGCCTGTGCCGCGCGGCGGAGATCCAGGACCTGATCTGGCGCGAGATCGAAGCGGTCAATGCCAATTTCGCCCGCGTCGAGACCATCAAGAGATTCTATCTGATCGAACGGCAACTCACTCCGGAGGACGAGGAGCTGACGCCGACCATGAAGCTGAAGCGCGGCTTCGTGAACAAGCGCTATGCCGCCGAGATCGACGCAATGTATCCGACGCGGGCGGTGGCTTGAACAATCCTGTTTGAATAGCAGCGAAGGAGTGATGGCCCCACCCTTCGCATCACAAGGGCCCCAAGGAGAGGAGACGTCAATGTCGAGATCGTTGAGAACGTTCGGCTTTGCGGCAGGCGCGGTGGTGCTTACCTGTTTGCCTGCCGCGGCGCAGACCAAGGTCACCAATGAAGGCATCTCGGCCTCCGAGATCGTCATCGGCACCCATCAGGATCTGTCGGGGCCGATCAAGGTCTGGGGCGTGCCGGTCTCCAACGGCATGAAGATGGCGGTCGAGGAAATCAACGCGGCCGGCGGCATCAATGGCCGCAAGATCAGGATGATCCTCGAGGATAACGGCTACGATCCGAAGAAGGGCGTGTTGGCGTCCCAGAAGATGGTCGAGCGCGACAAGATATTTGCAATGATCGGCTCGATGGGATCAGCGCCGACGCTCGCCGCGCAGGACATCCTGTTTGATGCCGGCGTGCTCCAGCTCTTCCCGCTGACCGCCGCCGAGTTCACCTTCAAATTCGACCCGGCCAAGCCGCAGGAGCGGCTGAAGTTCAACAACCTCTTGCCCTATGTCGAGAGCACACGGGCCGCGCTGAAATACATGGTGGAGTGGAAGAACTTTCAGAAGCCCTGCATCATGCATCAGGATGACGAGTATGGAAAGAACGTGCTCGACGGCTTCACCCAGCAATTGACGGCCATGAAGCTGCAGCCGGCGTCGGTGACGAGCTACAAGCGCGGCGCCTCCGATTTCAGCGCGCAGATCGCCAAAATGAAGTCCGACGGCTGCGATCTCGTCGTGCTCGGCACCGTGATCCGCGAGACCATCGGCGCGATGACGGAGGCGAAGAAGCTCGGCTGGGACGTCACCTTCCTGGGGGCGACGCCGACCAACGTGCTGGAAGTGCCGGCGCTCGGCAAGGACGCCGTCGAGGGCCTCTATGCGGCGAGCGGCTTCGAGATCCCCTATGAGGACACCGCCAAGGGCAAGGTCCACGACTGGCTCATCAATTACAAGAAGATGTTCAACACCGATGCCAACACCCAGGCGATCATCGGCTATAACGCGGTCACGACGTTTGCGTTCTACGCCAACAAGGCAGGCAAGGATCTGACCGGCCAGAAGATGCTGGACGCGCTGGAATCGGGCGACAAATTCCTCGACATCTTCAACTCGCCGCCGACCAAATTCTCCAAGACCGACCACCTCGCCAACACCATCACCCAGGTGCAGCAGGTCAAGGGCGGCCGCTGGGTTCTGGTGAAGGACAATCTGATGTTTTGATTTCTTCGCCTCTCCCCGCACGCGGGGAGAGGCCGGAATTTGCGCAGCAAATCCCGGGTGAGGGGCTCTCCGCGAGTCGAACTGTCACGGGATTCGCTGAAGCAGCCCCTCACCCCAACCCTCTCAGCGCGAGCGAAGCTCGTCGCGACCCCGTAAGAACGGGGCGAGGGAGAGCACACAGCCCTACGATCCCCCACCCGCGGTGCCTGAATTCACCGGGGCCAACTCGTCTTCCCGGCAGCGCCACCCGTCGGCGGCCTTCACGAACGCAAAGGTGCGCTGGATCCTGAGGCGGCGCGTGACGTTGAAGGCGTCTGCGGAGCGCTCCTTGTTGCTGACGCCAGGCTGCGGACGACCCGTTGTGGCGTTCCAGCAGGTGCCCGTGCACGTCGTGGCGATCTTGCTACAGGTGGCGAAGGGCGCCAGCACGGCCATCTCGATCTCGCCCGTGACCTGCGCCTCCTGCTCGCCCACCTGGCTGTCGAGTGCGTAGACGCGGTTGATGCGGAGGAAGTTGCCGCAGGAATTGGCCGCGTGGATTCGCGCGGCGCAGAAGTCGACGGCATCGGTGTCGGGCGCCCGGGCTGCGACCTGCCGGCCGAACACCTTCTTCGGATCGCCTTTCGCCGCGCCAATCTCGTCGGCCTTGTGCTTCAGATAGCCGGCGAGACAGTCCTCCGCGGACTCGAGCTCCCCGAGCGGCACATTCTCCTTGCCGACCAGATTGCATTTGCGATCGCGCTCCCGCGTCCACCGGCCATATTCGGCGAAGGCAAAGCGGGCCGCGGTCGGATCGAGCTTGCCGATCAGGCCGAGAACCTGGCTGTTCAACTCGGTCTCGGCAAGCGCCAGCGACGGGTCTGCGCAGATCAGCGCGCCCGCGGCGGTGTTGGCTGCGAGACAGTCGAAATCCGGATCGCGCACGATCGCGGCGCGCTCATCGGTCACCTTCAGAAGACATGCCTTCACCCGGTCAAAATCGTCGGTGCGGATCGCGGTCTGGCCGACGATGCCGCAGCCGAGATTGCGCTGGCGAATCCAGATCGCGTTCTCCTCGATCCCGGGCAGGCGATCGGGCAGGCGGGCAAGCCGCGCCTCGATTCCCGTGCTCAGCTTCTCGGCGGCGGCGGCAAGCTCGGCATCACCGCAGAACAATTGATTGCCGGGATCGCGGATCTGCTGGCAGTTGTTCCTGGCGAACAGCGGCAGCCTGTCGGCGACGGAGCGGACAGTCGGGCTGGATTGCGCGAAGCCTGGAGCCGCCGGCAAGGCCAGCAGCGCAAGCAAAGTCAGCACGATGAACCGCATTCCAGTCGCCCCCGCATAGCCGCGGCCATGCTAGCGTCCGGGATCGCACTGTGGAATGGGTTTGTGGGTAAGCGCGCATTGTGCTGGTAGCCCGGATGGAGCGCAGCGCAATCCGGGATTCGTGCGGCAGGCGGCAGCGGCCCCGGATTGCGCGGAGCCCGTCATCGGGCGGCGCTGTGCGCCGACCCGGTGGCTCCATCCCGGCTACAAGAAAATCAACGCGCCTCGGCGGCGACCATCGAGAACCGCACGGGTTCGTCGACATATTTCAGCACGGCCGACCGGTAGAGGACGAACAACGGCTGGTAGCTCCGCGCAGCGTCGTCCTCGACCATTGCCATGCGGCGGTTGTCGAGCATCAGCCAGTGGCCGTCGAGCCGTGCAGCGGCAACCGTATGCTCTTCGCCGGCGCGGATGTCGCGCACGACGACGATGCGGAGATCTTCGGCGGCGACGCCCGCAAGCTTAAGGGCGGCGAGCTTGGCAATGGCATAGTCCTCGCAATCCCCGGCGCCACGCGCGAAAGTCGCGAGCGGCGAGCTCCAGACGTCCTCAGAACCGTCATCGGCGGCACGGATGGCGAGGTTGATGGCGCGATTGGTTTCGCCCAGCAGAGCGCGGCCGTCACGGCTGCGGGCCTGGTCGACGATGGCGAGCAGTTTCAGCGCAGCAGGCGACGCGCAATTGTCCCGGTCGCCGTCGCACAGCGCGAGCTGCACCATGTCATCGTCGAGCCTGGACCTCAGCGCGAGCCATTTCTGTTGCAGGCTGCCGGCGGAGATAGCGAAGGCGAACACGCCGAACGGCTCGGCAGATTTGCGCACGAGGACGCCGGCCCCCGGCGACAGTAGCGTTCCAGCGCGAAGCTCGGCGGCCGATCCGAGCAGGATCAATCCGCACAGCACAACGATTACGCGCCAAGCGCGCGAGCGAGCAGCGGTCTCCATCTGACATCCCCTTCCGGCTTCGCCAGGTCCCCCTCGACCTGCACGTGCCGGGCTTTGTTGCTTTCGGGGAGATAGTGCGAGGCGGCCGGTTTTGTTCTGCTTAACGCGCCCGGCTGGGGTCCCAAAACCGGGCAACAGGCTGAAACGGGCCTGCTCAAATTGCGTAAAATTTTACGATTCGCCGGCTAGGAGGGCGGCAGTTGCCGCGAAGAACGACCAATTGCAGTCACAAGTTGTCGTGGAACTGATTCTGCACCTTATGGCTAACGGCTCGCTATTTCACAGCTTCTGTTAGTTGGATCACAGATTTGGCCCCGTATTTGCCGCAGGGTGGTGCGGGGATCCACGAACAAAAGATGACATAAGTATCTATTGTATGATTTCTACAATAGAATACATGGGGTTACTGGAAATGCGCGAAAATAAGCGCTACTTTACTTATGAGTATTTCAAAAATTACTTTGGCTTCTCTGCGGACGCCCAGCCGCCTGAGAGCATCGACCGCTTGGTGATGCCAAATCACACAAGCAATAGGTGGTTTCGCTAAGGACTTGGTAATGATATGCAAGTTTAGGCGAGCGATACTTACTTAGATTTTAACTCCCTTTTTTGGTGCCCGGATTGAATTACGCTGGCAAATTTGACGCCGCGATTTCCTTGGACGGCTTGGGTTCCCGATCGCCCGCCGATGGCCATGTCGATTCCTTTACCGCCAAGGCGCACGGTCACGTGCCTGATGGCGCGTTCGTCGTTCCCGACCCGAATCTGATCTTCAACGGCGATTTCAAGCGCGCCGGCCTCGACCTCGTGCTGTCCCATGATGGGCACGATTTCGTCGTTCACGATTATTTCAGGGGCGACAAGCGCGCGGCGATCGCCTCGCCCGACGGCGCGCACCTCACCGGCGACGTCGTCAACGCACTCACCGGCCATGTGCAATATGCGCAGGCCGCCTCCGGCATTGCAGCCGCCCAGGTCATCGGCCACGTCACCAAGCTTTCCGGCAGCGCGACCGCGGTCCGTAACGGCGTCTCCGTCATCCTGAACAACGGCGACAATGTCGAGAAGGGCGACGTGGTCTCGACCGGCGGCGACTCGACGCTCGGCATCACGTTCATCGACGGCACGGTGTTCGGCCTGTCCTCCAATGCGCGGATGGTGCTGAACGAGATGGTCTACGACCCCAACGGGTCGAACAATTCCTCGCTGCTCAGTCTGGTCGCGGGCACCATCACCTTCGTCGCCGGCGAGACCGCCAAGCACGGCGACATGAAGGTCGACACGCCGGTCGCCACCATGGGCATCCGCGGCACGGCGGTGCTGAGCCAGATCAACTTCGTCGTTCCCGCCGGCGGCGGCGATCCGCAGCCGCAGGCGAGCTTCCAGGTGCTGGTCGAGCCGAACGGCACGACGGGCTCCTACATCCTGTTCGACAAGGTCACGCTGCTGCCGATCGCCACGGTCAACCAGGCCGGCCAGATGATCCAGATCAGCGGCGGCAACGTCTCGATCTCCAATGCCCTGATGTCGCCGGACATCCAGAAGCTGATCACGGACGTGTTCACGCTGAAGTTCACGGACAACAACAGCAACACCAAGCTGACCCAGAACTTCACCGACTCGATCACGCAGACCGGCAACATTGTCTTCATCAAGACGGATACCGGTGCCACCGCGACCGCGACCTTCACGCATCTCACTGAGCCGACATCGCCGGGGCCCGGCCATGATCCGGCGACCAGCACCCGCATTCCCGGCCCGCCCCTTGCGCGCAGTCTTGATCTCAACGGCAATGTGCAGAAGGCGTTCGCGCTGACCGAGCGCGCGGATACGACCGGCGACACGACGCATTCCGACACGATCTCCGGCCTGATCACCTTCGACGACCAGAACCTGGGCGACCGGCCGACTGTGAGCATGAGCGTCGCCGACGCGCCCAACTACGTCTACAAGGACGCCGGGCTGCACGATGTCACCGGATCGCTCACCGCGCTCCAGAAGCAGGACATTGCTGCGACGCTGATCAACATCGACGTGGTCGCCAATGGCGGCAACACCAACCACGGCTCGGCGGTCTGGACCTACACGATTCCCGACCACGTCTTCGACTTTCTCGCGGCGGGTGAGACGCTGACGCTGACCTACAAGGTCCGCGTCAACAATAATTTCTCGGTCAATGCCGAAGCGTCGACCATCGACATCACCATCACGATCACCGGCACCAACGACAAGCCGGTGATCACCACCAGCGTTCCGGTCATCGTCTTCGAAGGCGGCACCAGCGTGCCGGGTGGCCCGCTCACCAGCGAGGTGCCGACTTCGGGCACGCTGACCTTCAATGATGTCGACCTCACCGACACCCACACGGTCGCTGTCAAGCTGACCAGCGCGACCCTGCCTGATGGTACCGTTCCGCCGGGCCCGCTAGCTGCGTTCCAGAGCGCGATGTCGGTCGCGATCGCGGCGGGCGCCGATAGCACCGGGGACGGCACCGGCACCATCAACTGGTCGCTGGCCGACCTGCCGGTCTATCTCGCCGACTTCATCCCCAAGGGTGAGGTGCTGACGCTGGTCTACACCGTGACGCTCAGGGACGCGCAAGGCGCCACCTCGCAGCAGACCATCACCGTCACGATCACCGGCACCGACGCTCCCGCCGTGGTGTGGATCGCGACCGACCATGCCGGCGCGCCCTCCGGCGGCTTCTGGAAGGACGCGGCCAACTGGGAAACCGGCACGGTCCCGACCATCAATGACGACGTCATCGTCATCACGGATCAATTGCACGGGCTGACGCCGTCCTATCCGGTGACGATCGACGCGGCTGCTTATGCCAAGTCGATCACGATGAACGACTACGACACCACGGTCGGCCACACGGCACCGGAAGTCATCAACAAGAGTGCGTTGATGATTGCGGGCGAGGTTAGCCTCAAGGCCGATTCGAAGCTCACCAATTTCACGGCCAGCACGATCTCGGTTGGTGGCAAGGCTGAGTTCCTGGACAGTAGCGTCCTCACCAACGCCGGCTACCTGACGCTCAAGGGCGGCGGCGATTTCGCCAAGAGCACCACGATCACCAATTCCGGCACGATCGAGCTGTTCGGCGGCACGCTGACGACGTTGGCCGGAATTGACAATGCCGGTGGCACGCTGAAGGCCGATGCCGGCACGACGCTGATCGTCGACACCGCGACGGTCGATGGCGGCACCGTGACCATTCTGGGCACGTTGGAGCTCGACGGCACCAGCGTCCTCAAAGGCGGCACGCTGAACAATTCAGGAGCGGTCAACGTCAAGGGCACCGCGGAGTTCGCCCACGAGACCGTCGCAAACACGTCCGGCGGCACAATCAAGGTGCTGGCGAATGGCTGGCTGACGATCGACCAGGGCTCGACCGTTGCCAATACCGGCAACGTCACGATCGATGCCGCTGGCAAGCTGACAGTGAACGGGGCCACGATTAGCGGCACCGGTACGGTTACGGGCAACGGCGAGATCGACCTGACCGGCGCTGCGGTGCTGAGCGGCGGCATCCTGAACAACAATGCGGCCTTCAAGGTCAGCGGCACCGGCAATGCGCTGGACCACGAGACGGTCACGAATGCGAGCACCGGCACGATCGAAGTGCTGGCGAACGGCGCGCTGACGATCGACCAGGGCTCGACGGTTGCGAATGCCGGCAACGTCACGGTGGACGCCACCGGCAAGCTGACGGTCAATGGCGCCACAATCAATGGTGCCGGCACTGTCACGGACAACGGCGAGATCGACCTGACCGGCGCTGCGGTGCTAAGCGGCGGCATCCTGGACAACAATGCGGCCTTCAAGGTCAGCGGCGCCGGCAACGCGCTGGACCACGAGACGATCACGAATGCGAGCACCGGCACGATCGAAGTGCTGGCGAACGGCGCGCTGACGATCGACCAGGGCTCGACGGTTGCGAATGCCGGCAACGTCACGGTGGACGCCACCGGCAAGCTGACGGTGAACGGGGCCACGATCAGCGGCACCGGTACGGTTACGGGCAGCGGCGAGATCGACCTGACCGGCGCTGCGGTGCTGAGCGGCGGCATCCTGAACAACAACGCGGCCTTCAAGGTCAGCGGCACCGGCAATGCGCTCGACCACGAGACGGTCACGAACGCGAGCACCGGCACGATCGAAGTGCTGGCGAACGGCGCGCTGACGATCGACCAGGGTTCAACCGTCGCCAACACCGGCAACGTCACGGTCGATGCCACCGGCAAGCTGACGGTGAACGGGGCTACGATCAGCGGCACCGGTACGGTTACGGGCAGCGGCGAGATCGACCTGACCGGCGCTGCGGTGCTGAGCGGCGGCATCCTGAACAACAACGCGGCCTTTAAGGTCAGCGGCACCGGCAATGCGCTCGAGCACGAGACGGTCACGAATGCGAGCACCGGCACGATCGAAGTGTTGGCGAACGGCGCGCTGACGATCGACCAGGGCTCGACGGTTGCGAATGCCGGCAACGTCACGATCGATGCCAACGGCAAGCTGACAGTGAACGGCGCGACGATCAGCGGGGGTACGATCGACGGTCCCGGCACGATCGACGTCACCGGCGCCAGCAAGATCGATGGCGGCGCGACGCTGAGCAGCTCTGCCGTGACGGTTGAGAGCGGCGTCATACTGACGCTGGATGACGTGACTGTTGCGGGCACCGCAATAGCCAATCATGGCACGGTCAAGGTCGATGCAAGCAGCAAGCTGACATTGAACGGTGCAAGCCTGACTGGCGGTGCGCTCATTGTTTCGGGTACGCTGAATTCGACCGGCACAACTGCGATTACCGACGCCAACATCTCGAACAACTATCTGATCGAGGCAACTCTCGGCGCGTTGACGCTGCTGGCGACGAGCTCCGCAACCTCGATCGCGAATGACGGCATCCTCCGGGCCAATGGCGCCGAGCTCGACATCAACGGCGAAGCCATCGCAAACACCGGCACGTTGGCGGCGATCAATCACGGGACACTGAAGCTGATCGGCATGACGGTGACCGACACCGGCAGCGGTCATGTCTCGGTCGAGTCCGGCTCGACACTCGATCTCCAGGGCGCGACCATCGTTGGCGGTACGGTGACGATTGCCGGTACGCTGGAATCGACCGGCACCAGTGCCATCAACAACGCAGACATCACCAACACCGGCACGATCACGGTGACCAGCGGCACGCTGACGATTGATCCCGCCATCCTCCACACCCTCACCAACCACAATCTGATTCAGGCGAATGGTGGTGAACTCGATATTTCCGGTGACCTGATCGTCAACTCCGCCGATATCAAGGCGGTCCACGGCGGCACGCTGAAGCTTGCGACCGTCATCGTCACCAATTCCGGCGGGACGATCACGGTCGACGCAAGTTCCAAGCTCTATCTGACCGACGTCTCGATCAACGGCGGCAGCCTGAGCAATGCCGGCAATCTCTACGGCGTATCCGGCTCCAGCACCGTTTCGGCGATGGTCACGAACACCGGCACCATCGAGGTGCAGGCCGGCACGCTCAACCTCGCCGGCGGCCTCAGCGGTGTCGGCTCGGTCATCATCGACGACGGCGCGACGCTCGAACTCGCCGGGGCGACGGCGCAGACCATTGCCTTTGCCGGCGGCGCCGATACGCTCCAGCTCGACAAGGTGGCGGGCCAGAGCTTCACCGGCACCATTGCCGGTCAGTCGACGAAAGCCGGCACGTTCACGATCAAGGGCGCGGCCGATATCACGACATCGAGCGGCGATGCGCTCGACTTCACCGCATCGGGCGGCACATCTGCAGCGCCCGCCAACATCGTTCTCACGCCCACCGGTGCGCTGACGGGCGCGGCCAACGGCGTCGCGGTCACTCAGAACGGTACCGGCGATATCTCGTTCACGGCGACCGGCGACATCAAGGGCCTCGCTGGCCACGGCATCTGGCTGCGCGACAGCGCGACCGGCGCTGGCGATATCACTGTCAACAATCTCACCGGCAAGGCGACCGGCACCGGCGCGAATTCGGTCGGCGTTCTTGTCGAGAATTTGAACAGCGCCAGCGCCGGCGGCATCTCGATCACCCAGCTCGGCGGCGCTGTTGGTGGCGCATACGGAATCGACGCGACCACGCAGGGCGACGGCGACATTGCCATTGACGCCGGCGGTACCATCACCGGCAGCTCCGTCTACGGTATCCGTGCGCGCAGCTACGGCAGTGGCAGCGAGACCGTCACGACCGAGGCCGGCAGCGTCGTCACGTCGGGCAGTTCGGCCATCATCGCGGTCAATCGAGCAGATTCGATCGACGCGTCGGACGGCAGCACCATCACCGTCACGACCTACGGCACGATCAATTCCGGCAGCAGCCTAAACCAGAGCGGTAACACGCCGGCGGGCATCCAGGCCGGTTACACCGGTGCCACGACCGGATCGACCGCCAATACCAACGTTAACGGCACCGTCACCATCAGCAATCACGCCAACATCAACGCCGCGGCGGGCTATGGTATCGACGCCTACAATTACGGCAATGGCGACGTCAGGGTGACCAGCTTCGCCGGCACCACGATTTCGGTCTCCGGGACCCAAAGCGTCGGTATCAACGCCTCGGCATTGAGCGGCGGCACTGGCCACGTGACGGTCACGCTTGGCGCAAATGTTACGATCTCGGGTGCGACGAGCTACGGCATCAGGGCTTACAGCATCGATGCGGGCGACGTCAGCGTTACCATGGCGAACGGCGACAGCATCACGTCTGGCAGCACCGGCATCGTGGCGGTCAACTACGCCACTGCGATCGCTGATGGCGTCGGCAGCACGATCTCGGTCGAGGCCCATGGCACGATCCACTCCGGCTCGACCTCGAATAACGACGGCACCACTCCCGGCGGGATCATCGCCGGCTATAAGCCCGGCGGGGCCGGAACGTTCTCGAATGCAGTCAAGGGCGACGTCACCGTCACGAGCGATGCAACGATTATCGCCGATGCGGGCTACGGCATCGAGGCGTTCACCTGGGGTGTCGGCAACCTCACAGTCACGACCGGGGCGACCTCCTCGATTACGGCCGCCGGTACCGCTATCGGCGCCTTCGATCACGGTGGCGGCGACGTCAGCGTCACCAATAATGGCTCCGCTACCGGCGCAGTAGGCGTGTCTGCCGTCGCCAACGGCAGCGGCGACGTCACTATCGTCAATCACGGTGGTATCACCAGCACGAGCCTCGCCGGCATCAGCGTGACGCAGAACGAAGTGGGCGCGACAGGCTCGACCCATATCACCAATACCGGATCGATCGTGGCCCCGAGCGCCCATGCGGCGATCTTCATCCAGGAGAACGCGACCGGCACCGCGCAGATCGATAATTCCACCACCGGAACGATAGGACCTGCCCTCGCCTCGACCGTGACCGCCGCGACCTACGCCATCGTCGAGACCGGCGGCGCCATCACGATCAACAATGCCGGCCACATCAACGGCAATATCTCGGTTGCTACCGCGACGTTCAACAACGAGTCCGGCGGCACCTGGACGGTCGCCGGCTCGGGCGTCTTCGGCAACGCGTCGTCCATCGTCAACCACGGTGCCATCGACCTGCATGGCGCGTCGATCTCCGGGACCGGGCTGAGCGTCGAGAATTACGCGACCATCGACAGCTGGGGCACAGCGTCGATCACGGGTACCATCGCCAATGCCGGCAGCATCGAGGTCCATGACGGGGCGCTGACGCTGTTCGGCTCGGTGTCGGGCTCGGGCTCGGGCTCGGTCACCGTCGACGCCGGCGCGTTGCTGAAGCTCGAGGGCACGGTGACGGCCACGCAAACGATCACGCTCGACGGCGACGGCGCCCATCTTCAGATCGATGCGTCGACCTTCGGCGGATCGATCGCGGCGTTGTCCGCGCACGATACGATCGATCTGTCGAGCATTGTTTATGACGACGGCACGTCGGCGACCTATAACGCCGCGACGGGCGAGCTCGTCGTGAGCGACGCCCACAATCATACGATTACGCTGAAACTCGCCCCCGGCGTCGACTACAGCAATTATCATTTCGCCGGCAGCGACGACGGCCATGGCGGCACGCTGATCACGATCAGTCCGAATGACGACAAGCCGCTGTTCGATACGGCAACGGCAACGCTGACCGCGACGGTCTCGGAACGCGAGAGCACCACCGGCTCTTCGGCACTCGACCCCACGCCCACTGCCGCGACCGGCTCGATCGATTTCAAGGACGTCGACCTGACCGACCGACCGACCGCGGAGATCACGAGCCAATCCGTAACCTGGCTCGACACCGACGGCACGACTCCATTGACGCTGACGGGCCAGGAAGCTGCGCTCGAACACGCCCTGACCCTTCTGCCGCAGACCGGCAAGAACAACGGCACGGCCACCTGGAGCTATTCGATCGCCGACGGCGCGTTGGATTTCCTCGGCGAGAACCAGAGCGCCAAGGTAGTCTCCACCGTCACCCTTGATGACCACCAGGGCAATACCGCCACAACCGACGTCACGATCACGATCACGGGCAAGAACGATGCACCCGCGATCACGGCGGAAACGAACGACCATTCCGGCGCGGACCTGCTCGAGACGAATACGCAACTGGTGAAGCATGGTACGCTGACGGTTTCGGATGCCGATACTACCGATCACGTGACGGTCGCGGTCGGTCATCTCGATATCTATTTGGACGATGTGCTCCAGACCGGCTATGTCGGCGAGCCCTCGAGCGCGACGCTGCTCAACTATCTGGCCGTGCAGCCCGGGGACATTCTCAATGGCTCCGCCACCCACGCCACGTTTACGTGGGACTTCAATTCAGGCAGCGAGGCCTTCGACTTCCTTGCCGCCGGCCACACGCTGTCGCTGCAGTACACGATCGTGCCCAACGACGGCCACACGCCGACCGGAGCCGGTAACGGCGTGATCGCCATCAACATCGCCGGCAGCAACGATGCACCGACTCTGGATGACGCGACGCTGGCCTCGGTCAGTGGAGATAACAGCGATCCAGCTGGCTCCACAGTCAGCCATCTCTTTGCCGGCAAGTTCCACGACGCCGACGACGGCGCGAGCTTCCAGGCCATCGCGGTTAGCGCGGATAGTGCCACCTCGGATCAGGGCGTCTGGCAGTACGAGCTCGTCGGCACCGATCAATGGGTTGATGTCGGGGCGGTCAGCAACACGAGTGCGCTGGTGCTGAGCACGGATACGCTGATCAGGTTCGTGCCGGCCGATGGCTTCACCGGGACGCCGGATGCGTTGGGCGTGCATGCCCTCGACGACACCTATATCGGTGCAATCACCGATTCCTCGTCGCCCGCGACGATCGATCTTACGGCGACGGGCACCGGCGGCACGACGCCTGTCTCGCACGACCTCACCACTATCGATACGAAAGTGACGGCGCCCCCCGCCAGCGGCCCTGTCATCAACACCGATCACTTCCAGGTCTGGCACACCAACGAGCCGAATACCGACTCCATCACCGGTCTCTCGGTCGTTGATACCGATTCCGGTGCCGCGACGGACGACTTCAAGATGACGGCCGTAACCGGGCAAGATCCGGACAGTAGCGTCGATCCGGCGACCGCTTGCGGCAACCTCGACGATATCAACTCGGTCCTCGCCGACGGCGTCACCTACAGTCCAGGAGCCACCCCGCCCGCGACTGACCAGATCACACTGACGGTGACGGACAAGACCACGGGCCTGTTCGACACCGTCAATTTCATCTTCGTCGAAGGTGCCGACGGCCAGGGCATCACCCTGTCAGGTGCAGCCGGCAAGGACGTCATCTTCGCGAGCGAGTCGAGTGACACGCTCGTCGGCGGCGGCGCCAAGGACCAATTCGTGTTCGCGCCGACGTCGTCGCTGGATCCGGTCCTGCACACCGTGAACGATTTCGAGATCAACCTCGACAAGATTGACCTGCGACAGTTCGGCAGCATCACGTCGTGGACGCAGGTATCCGGGCTCGCAGAGCAGCAGGGCGCCGATACCCTGCTCAATCTCGATACCAACGACAAGATCCTCCTGAAAAACACGATTGCCGGCAATCTCCACGCCGGCGACTTCATTCTCCATGTGAGCTAGACGGCCCGTCGGGCAATCGGCTCTCAATTCGCTTTGACCGCGGCGAAAAATCCCCGTCCTTTGCCGTCAAAGCAGTGGCCATTTGCGCTATGGCGATCCAAGATCGGGCCGAAGCGGGTTTGCAGGAAGTCCGATCCGAATGAAACGTCTCAAGATCCTGCGGCGGTGGTTTGCGCGGAAGTTGGGGTTTGCGCGGCTGATGTGCCTTGCGCTGCTGGTCGTGTTTGCCGGCGCTCGCCTCTGGGATCCGCCGCCGATCCAGGAACTGCGGCTGCGCACCTTCGACATGTTTCAGTTGATCGATCCGCGCCACAAGGCGGCGCGGCCGGTTACGATCGTCGACATCGACGACAAGAGCCTCGCCAAGCTCGGCCAATGGCCGTGGCCGCGGACGCGGATCGCCGACCTGATCCAGAACCTCACCAGTCACGGCGCGGTCGCAATCGGCTTCGACGTGGTGTTCTCGGAGGCTGATCGGCTCAATCCGGATCTGGTCGCGAGCCAGATGCGTTACCTCGACGATGCCACCCGCGCCAAGCTGCGCGAGCTGCCGAGCAACGACCAGATCCTCTCCGAAGCGATCAAGCGCTCGCGCGTGATCCTGGGCGAGACCGGGCAGCGGGCGATTTCGTCCGAGGTCGACAAGTCGCTGCCCTTTACCGGCGTCGCGACGGTCGGCGAGGAGGGTGCTGAGCGCTTCCTGTTCGAATTTCCCGGGCTGTTGCGCAACGTGCCAGAGATCGAGAAGGTCGCGGCCGGCCGCGGCCTGTTCTCGATCAAGACCGAGCGCGACGGCCTGATCCGGCGCGTACCGATGATCATGCGCGCCCAGGGCATGGTCATGCCCTCGCTCAGCCTCGAGATTTTGCGCGTCGTCACGGGCACGCCGACCTTGCTGGTTCGGACCGACAAGACTGGCGTGCGGGCCGTGCGTCTCAAGGGCGTGGAGATCCCTACCGACAGGAACGGTCAGCTCTGGGTGCATTACGCCCGCCAGGATCCCTCGATCTACGTCTCGGCCGCCGACGTGCTCGACAACACCGTGCCGCCGAACAAGATCGCCGGCAAGCTGGTGCTGATCGGCACCTCCGCTGTTGGGCTCAACGACATCAAGACCACGCCGGTGTCCTCGACCATGCCCGGCGTCGAGATCCACGCCCAGGTGCTGGAGAGCGTGTTGAGCGGCGCGGTGATCTCCCAGCCGAACTACGCACTCGGCGTCGAGCTGCTCGCAGCTCTTGTCATCGGCCTGCTCGTCATCATCTTCACGCCGAACCTTGGACCGGTCCGTCTCGTGCTTGCCGGCGCGACCTTCGCCGCGATCCTGATCGGAGTATCCTGGTTCTTCTATGCGCAGCACCGCTATCTCATCGACTTCACCTATCCGCTGCTGTCGACCACCGCGATCTATCTGACGCTGATCTTTGCCAGCTTCGTGCGCGAGCAGCGGCAGCGCGTGCAGATCCGCGGCATGTTCGCGCAATACATGTCGCCGGTGCTGGTCGAGCAGCTCGCGCAGTCACCGGAAAAGCTCGTCCTCGGCGGCGAGGAGCGCGAGATGACGATCATGTTCTCCGACGTGCGGGGCTTCACCACCATCTCGGAAACCTACAAGCACGATCCGCAGGGCCTGATCGCGCTGATGAACCGTTTCCTGACTCCGCTGACCGACGTGATCATCGATCAGAAGGGCTATATCGACAAATATATGGGCGACGCCATCATGGCGTTCTGGAACGCGCCGCTCGACGATGCCGAGCACGAGGTCAACGCCTGTGAGGCCGCGATCCAGATGCTGGAGAGGATCGACGCCGTTAATAAGGAGCGCGAGCAGGAAGCCGTCGATGGCGGCCACGTCTACATCCCGCTCAACGTCGGTATCGGTCTCAACACCGGCATCGGCGTCGTCGGCAACATGGGCTCCGACCTGAAGAAGAACTATTCGGTGCTCGGCGACAGCGTCAACCTGGCGTCGCGCCTGGAAGGCCAGTCGAAGGAGTACGGCTTTCCCATCATCGTTGGCTCCCGGACCGCGCTCGCCGCCAAGGACAAGTTCGCGATTCTCGAGCTCGACTTCATCATGGTCAAGGGCAAGACTGAGCCGGAAGTGATCTACGCGATCGCCGGCCGCGCGGACGTGATGCATTCGGGCGCGTTCCAGCGCCTGCGCAACGTCACCATCGAAATGCTCGCCTGCTATCGCAGCCGCGACTGGCATGGCGCGCTGGACGCGATCGAACGCGGCCGCAGGAGCGAGGATGCCGACACGCTGGAAAAGCTGTTCAAGCTCTACGAAGTGCGCATCAAGGAATTCCAGGTCAACCCGCCGCCGGAAGGCTGGACCGGGGCCTATGCACTGCTGACGAAGTAGCGGAGCAGATGCGCAGTTTGAACGTAACCACACTCTCGCTGTCGTCCTGGCGAAAGCCAGGACCCATTACCCCAGGGAGAAGTTGTTATGGCGAGCGGCCAACCACCAATCTTCGCCAAACGAAATTCGGTGGCTATGGGTCCTGGCTTTCGCCAGGACGACAGTGGTGTTTGCGGACGCTGAGCGTTGAGCCGCAACCCTCACTCCGCCCCGATCGTCGTGAGGTCCTGGAACCAGTGCTGCGCCTGCACGAACTGCTTGACCTTGGGCGACAGCGCATGCGGGTTGGTGTCGTGCACCACCCACACCAGCGTGGCGTCGTCGACGATCAGCGCGTGCGCCTGCGCCAGCAGCTCGTCCTGCTTGGTGCTGTCGAAGGTCTGCTTGGCCTCGTCGATCAGCGCGTCGACCTTCGGATTCTTGTAGCCACCCCAGTTGACGCCGACCGGCGCGATCTGGCTCGAATGGAAGAAGCGGACGATGGCGTAGAGCGGGTCGGAAGTGACGTAGGCGATGTTGTTGGCGGTGATGCCGGCGTTCATCTCGTCGGCCGCGCCCTTGCGCCAATGCGTGTAGAGGGTCTCGAGCTCGACGACCTTGAAATCGATGTCGATGCCGATCTCCTTGAAGCTCTGCTGCAAGAATTCGTTCATCGGCAGCGACAGCATCTGGCCGGTGCCGCCCTGCGCGATGATGAAGGTCGCCTTCAGCGGCTTCGCCTTGGAGTAGCCGGCTTCCTCGACCAGCTTCTTCGCCGCGGCGACATCGTATTTCAGCTCGAAGCTCGGCTTGCCGAACCACGGGCTCGATGGATCGACCTGTCCCTTGGCGGGTTTTGCGAGGCCGTTCATCAGGCCCACCACGGCTTCACGATCGATCGCGAGGTTCAGCGCCTTGCGCAGACGGATGTCGGTCCAGGGCGAACCCGGCAGCACGCTCAGATGATAATTCCAGACATGCGGCGTGACGTTGTCGACGAGCTTCATGCCGGCGGCCTTGAGCTGCGGCACGGCATCCGGCGCCGGCGTCTCGATCAGATCGACTTGTCCGGCGAGCAGCGCATTGGTGCGCGTCAGCGCTTCCGGCATCGGCACCAGCACGAGCTTGTCGACCTTGGGAATGCGCTTCTTGTTCCAGTAATCCGGATTCTTCGTGAGCTCGGCGAGCTCGCGCGGCACCAGTTTGGTCAATTTGAAAGGACCGGTCCCCGAAGGCTGGCTCGCGAACTTGTCCCAATCCTTGCCGAGCTTTTCGTACTGCGTCGGGCTCGAGACCAGGAACCACAACATCTGATAGGGAAAGAAGGAATCGACCGTCTTGGTGGTGATCTCCACCGTGGAGTCGTCGATCTTGGCGTAGCTCGCGACCGAAGGCAGGCGGGTCTTGACCTGCGCACTCTGGCGCTTGTCGAATTGCGGCGCCTTGTCGTTGAGCACCTTGTCCAGATTCCAGATCACGGCATCGGCGTTGAACTCGCTGCCGTCGTGAAACTTCACGCCCTTGCGCAAGGTGAAGCGCCATTTGGTCTTGTTCTCGTCATCGACTTTCCACTCGGTGGCCAGTCCCGGCACCAGCTTTCCCGGGCGGTCGGCGACGTCCATCTCCCACGCCACGAGCGGATCGTAGATGGTGTAGGCCGTGAACTGATAGGCGCCGGCGCCTCGATCGGGCTGGCCGGTCGTCAGCGGGATGTCCGCCATCGAGATGCCGTAGCGCAGCACCGTCTCGGCGCCCGCGGGAATCGCGGACAACGCCAGTGCAAGCACGGCGAAACAGGTCGATAGTCGGATACGCATGGGCCAAAGCTCCAGGGAAGGCTTCAAGGACAATCGGAGCCAAACCTGCAATCTTGATGCCAGAATAGGCAGCGAGGTGCTTTTACCGAGGCGTCATCACAAGGACTTGTCGTCGCAGGGGCAATTTGCAGAATAAGTTTCCCCATTGGCATAGGCATTGCATACGATTGCATCAAAATTAGTCATCGAAGCCGGAAAAGGATTGAGTCAATGCTTATCAATAAGAACAAGACCCGCGCGGCGCTGATCGCGTTGCTGGCGCTCAGTAGCGCGGCTGCGTGGCCGCGCGCGGCCGGTGCCGAAACCGTGCTGCGCATCGCCATGACCGCTGCCGATATTCCGCGCACGTTGGGCCAGCCCGATCAGGGTTTTGAAGGCAACCGCTTCACCGGCCTCACCATGTATGACGCGCTCACCGGCTGGGATCTGTCCTCGGCCGACAAGGCGAGCGTGGTGATCCCCGGCCTTGCCAGCGAGTGGAAGGTCGACGATGCCGACAAGACCAAATGGACTTTCAAGCTACGCCCCGGCGTCACCTTCCATGACGGCTCGCCGTTCAACGCGGACGCCGTGGTGTGGAACGTCGAGAAGGTGCTGAAGCAGGATGCGCCGCAATTCGACGCCAGCCAGGTCGGCGTCACGGCCTCACGCATGCCGACGCTGGCGTCGGCGAAGAAGATCGACGACATGACGGTCGAGCTCACCACCAAGGAGCCCGACAGCTTTTTGCCGATCAACCTCACCAATCTCTTCATGGCGAGCCCGGCGAAGTGGCAGCATTTCTACGAAAAGGCGGAAGGCGCTGACGCCAAGGCCAAGTCGCAGGCCGCATGGACCGCGTTCGCCAAGGACGCCGCGGGCACCGGCCCGTGGAAGATGGCCGCGTTCACCCCGCGCGAGCGGCTCGAGCTGGTCAAGAATGCGAGCTACTGGAACAAGGACCGCGTGCCCAAGGTCGACAAAATGGTGCTCCTGCCGATGCCGGAGGCGAACGCGCGCACCGCGGCGCTGCTCTCCGGGCAGGTCGATTGGGTCGAGGCACCGGCGCCGGACGCGTTGCCCGAATTAAAGCAGCGCGGTTTCAAGCTCTACGCCAACGAGCAGCCGCATGTTTGGCCGTGGCAGTTCTCGCGCGTCGAGGGCTCGCCATGGAACGACATCCGCGTGCGTAAGGCCGCAAACCTCTGCGTCGATCGCGAGGGCCTCAAGGACGGCCTGCTCGCGGGGCTGATGGTGCCGGCGACCGGCACGTTCGAGCCCGGCCATCCCTGGCGCGGCAAGCCGACCTTCGAGATCAAGTACGACAAGGCTGCTGCGCAGAAGCTGATGCAGGAGGCAGGATTCGGCCCGAACAAGAAGCTGACGGTGAAGACCCAGACCTCGGCGTCCGGCTCGGGCCAGATGCAGCCGCTGCCGATGAATGAATATCTCCAGCAGGCGCTGGCCGAATGCTATTTCGACGTGCAGCTCGATGTCATCGAGTGGAATACGCTGTTCACCAATTGGCGCCGCGGCGCCAAGGATCCCAGCGCCAACGGCTCGAACGCGACCAACGTCACCTACGCGGCGATGGATCCGTTCTTCGCGCTGGTGCGTTTCCTGCAATCGGGCATGGCCCCGCCGGTCTCGAACAATTGGGGTTTCATCAACAATCCCAAATTCGACGAGCTCGTGAAGAAGGCACGGCAGACCTTCGATCCCGCCGCGCGTGACGCCGCGCTCGCCGAACTGCACGCGGCCTCCGTCGACGACGCAGCCTTCCTCTATGTCGCCCACGACGTCGGCCCCCGTGCCATCAGCCCGAAGGTGACAGGCGTCGTGCAGCCGAAGAGCTGGTTCATCGACTTCTCGCTCGTGTCGATGCAGTAGTTCGCTCGGTTTGCTCAGTGCCCTCTCCCCTTGCGGGAGAGGGTGGCTTCGCGGATAGCGAAGCCGGGTGAGGGATCTCTCTCCGCGAATGCGGACCTCTCAACCGACGCAGTATCATCCGCGGAAACAACCCCTCATCCGGCGCTTCGCGCCACCTTCTCTCGCAAGGAGAGAAGGAAGAAAGAACTGCAGTGCTCGCCTATATCGCCAGACGCATCGTCTATGTCGTCCCGATCGTCATCAGCGTCGCGCTGGTGTGTTTTCTGCTCGTGCACATCACGCCGGGCGATCCGCTGGTGGCCGTGTTGCCGGCCGACGCCTCGCAGGAGCTCGCCGCGCAGCTTCGTACCGCCTACGGTTTCGACCGCCCGCTGCCGGTGCAGTTCGGGCTTTGGCTGCTCCGCGCGCTTCATGGCGATCTCGGCAATTCCATCGCGACCGGCCGCCCGGTGCTGGCCGAAGTCATGCGTGCGGTCAGCAACACAGTCACGCTGGCGATTGCTGCCGCCATCATCGGCTTCACCATGGGCATCCTGCTCGGCCTGATCGCCGGCTATTTCCGAGAGACCTGGATCGACAAGCTGGCGACGTCGTTTGCCATCGCCGGCGTCTCGGTGCCGCATTACTGGCTTGGCATGGTGCTCGTCATCATCTTCTCGGTCCAGCTGAACTGGCTGCCCGCCGTCGGCGCCGGACCCGGCGGCTCGGCCGCCTGGGCCTGGGACTGGGCGCATTTGCAATATCTCGTGCTGCCGGCGATCACGACCTCGGTGATCCCGATGGGCATCGTCACCCGCACGGTGCGGGCGCTGACCGGCGACATTCTCAGCCAGGACTTCGTCGAGGCGCTGCGTGCAAAAGGCCTGCATGAGCGCGGCGTGTTCCGCCACGTCATCAAGAACGCCGCACCCACCGCGCTCGCGGTGATGGGACTTCAGCTCGGTTACATGCTCGGCGGCTCGATCCTGATCGAGACCGTGTTCTCCTGGCCGGGCTCGGGCTTCCTGCTCAACTCGGCGATCTTCCAGCGCGACCTGCCGCTGCTGCAGGGCACGATCCTGATCCTGGCGCTGTTCTTCGTCTTCCTCAATCTGCTGGTCGACATCGCGCAAGCCGCGATCGACCCGCGCATCAAGCGGGGCTAGCCGATGAGCGAGCTTCCGTTGTCTGTCACAAGCGACGCCGCACTTCAGTCCGCGCCCGCGACCAAGGCGCGCGGCTATTGGGCGACCGTCGGCCGTCGTATCCGGCGCGACAAGGTCAGCATGGTCTGCGCGCTGGTGCTGCTGCTGATCTTCCTGTCCGCGATCGTTGCGCCGTGGCTCGGTCTGGAAGATCCCTACAAGGGCTCGATGATCCGGCGCCTGCGCCACATCGGCACATCAGGCTACCCGCTCGGCACCGACGAGCTCGGCCGCGACATGCTGGCGCGGCTGATCTATGGCGGCCGGTTGTCGCTTCTCATCGGCATTTTGCCGGTGATCCTCGCCTTCTGCATCGGTACGTCGCTCGGCCTCGTTGCCGGCTATGTCGGCGGCAAGCTCAACACCGCGATCATGCGCACGATCGATGTGTTCTATGCCTTTCCGTCCGTGTTGCTGGCGATCGCGATCTCGGGCGCTCTGGGCGCGGGCATCCTCAATTCCATCGTGTCGTTGACCGTCGTGTTCGTGCCGCAGATCACCCGTGTCGCCGAAAGCGTCACGACGGGCGTGCGCAACATGGACTTCGTCGATGCCGCGCGCGCCTCGGGCGCGGGACCGTTCACCATCATGCGCGTGCACATTCTCGGCAATGTGCTCGGATCGATCTTCGTCTACGCGACCAGCCTGATCTCGGTCTCGATGATCCTTGCGGCGGGCCTGTCCTTCCTTGGCCTCGGCACCAAACCGCCGGAGCCGGAATGGGGCCTGATGTTGAATACCTTGCGGACCGCGATCTATGTCAATCCCTGGGTCGCCGCGCTCCCCGGTGCGATGATCTTCGCGGTCTCGATCTGCTTCAACCTGCTCTCGGACGGCCTGCGCAGCGCCATGGACATCAGGAACTAGCCATGAGCGAAACCAAGGCCTCCGTCACGATGCTGGAGCCGATCGAAGACCTCGGCGGCGTCGCCCAGCCGCTGCTTCAGGTCAACGGCCTGACCAAGCATTTTCCGGTGCGTGGCGGCTTGTTCGCCGCAAAGCGCACCGTGCGTGCCGTCGACAATGTCTCCTTCTCTGTCGCCAAGGGCGAGACCGTCGGCATCGTCGGCGAGTCCGGTTGCGGCAAGTCGACCACCGCGCGGCTGCTGATGCATCTGATGCCGCGCGACACCGGCGACATCATCTATGACGGCATGAGCGTCGGACAGTCGCTCTCCTTGCGCGAGTTGCGCCGCGGCATGCAGATGGTGTTCCAGGATTCCTACGCCTCGCTCAACCCGCGCCTGACCATTGAGGAATCGATCGCCTTCGGCCCGAAGGTGCACGGTATGGCGGACGGCGCCGCACGCGCGCTGGCGCGCGAGCTGCTCGGCAAAGTGGGGCTGGTTCCTGCAAATTTCGCCAACCGCTATCCGCATGAGATCTCCGGCGGCCAGCGCCAGCGCGTCAACATCGCACGTGCGCTGGCACTCTCGCCGCGGCTGGTGATCCTCGATGAAGCGGTCTCCGCGCTCGACAAATCGGTCGAGGCGCAGGTGCTCAATCTGCTTGCCGATCTCAAGAGCGAGTTCGGCCTGACCTATCTCTTCATCAGTCACGATCTCAACGTCGTGCGCTACATCAGCGATCGCGTGCTGGTGATGTATCTCGGCGAGGTCGTCGAGCTCGGACCGGTCGACCAGGTCTGGGACCAGCCGGCACATCCCTATACGCGCGCACTTCTTGCCGCGATGCCGTCCTCGGATCCGGACCGCCGCACCGAGACGCCGCCGATCACGGGCGATCCGCCCAATCCGATCGATCCACCTTCGGGCTGCCGCTTCCACACCCGTTGCCCGTTTGCGGAGCCGCTCTGCGCAAATGCGACACCAAAACTCAGCGCGCTCGATAGAATGGGCCACGAGGCCGCGTGCTACATGGCGATTCCGGGTTCAGGCCATAGCCGCGCGCCGAAGGAGGAAACCGTATGACGAGACCGACGACAAAAGAGATCAAGGCGACGGCACAGGTCGCCGGTGTTCCCGTTGACGACGAGATTGCGACGCGCATCTCCAATTCCATCGGACCGGCCTTCGATGGCTTTGCGGCCATTGCCGGCACATTGCCGTTCGATCTCGAGCCCGCGCTCTATCCGATTGCGCAGACTGCCAAGGTCTGGAAATGAGCACCGAACCCGCATTGATGACGCTTACCGAGGTCGCGCGCGCGATTGCGATGAAGCAGGTGTCCTCGCATGAGGTGGCGCGGGCGTTGCTGCATCGCATCGCGCAGTGGCAGCCGCATCTCAACGCCTTCATGTCGATCGAATCGGAGGCGGCGCTGAAGGCCGCCGATGCCGCCGACGCCGAACTCGCCAAGGGCGAAGTCCGCGGGCCGTTGCATGGCGTGCCGCTCGCGCACAAGGACATGTACTACGACGCCGGCCACGTCGCGACCTGCGGCTCGTTGATCCGCCGCGATTTCGTTCCGACCGTCACCTCGACTGCCTTGCAGCGGCTGAAGGACGCCGGCCAGGTTCGGCTCGGCACGCTGCATCTCGCCGAATTCGCCTATGGCCCGACCGGTCATAACGCCCATTATGGTCCGGTTCGCAATCCCTGGAACGTCGCGCACATCACCGGCGGCTCGTCGTCGGGCTCGGGCTCGGCGGTCGCGGCGCGATTGACCTATGCCGCGCTCGGCTCCGACACTGGCGGCTCGATCCGCATGCCCGCGCATTTCTGCGGCGTGACGGGATTGAAGACCACGGTCGGCCGGGTCAGCCGCGCCGGCGCGATGCCGCTGTCGCAGTCGCTCGACACGGTCGGCCCGCTCGCCCGCACCGCCCAGGATTGCGCGCTGCTGCTGGCGCTGATGGCTGGCCCTGATCCTGAGGATTCGACCGCGAGCCGTGAGCCGCTGTCTGACTATGTCGGCGCGACCAAAGGCTCGCTGAAGGGCCTGAAGGTCGGCGTCCCCTCGTCCTTCTATGTCGACGACCTCGACGGCGAGGTCGCGCGCGTGCTGGACGAGACCATTGCGGTGCTCAAGCGCGAGGGCGCCGACATCGTCACGGTCGAGCTGCCCGATCAGCGGCAATTGTCCTCGGCAAGCCAGCTCGTGCTTGCAGCCGAAGCCGCCGCCTTCCACAAGCGCTGGATGATCGAGCGACCGCAGGATTATGGTCCGCAGGTGTTGATGCGGCTCCAGAATGGCCTCGCGGTCCCCGCCATCACCTATCTCGAGGCGATGCGTTGGCGAGGGCCGGCACTTGCTGCGCACAATGCAGCAACGGCTGGTGTCGACGCGATGATCGCGCCGGCGTCCCCGGTGCCGGCCCCGACGATCGAGGAGAGCGACGTCGGCGGCGGGCCGAACGCGCCGGCGCTGTTGCAGCGGCTGACGCTGTTCACCCGTCCGGTGAATTATCTCGGCCTGCCGTCGCTCACGGTGCCCTCGGGCTTCACCAAAAGCGGTCTTCCGATCGGCATGCAGTTGATCGGCCGCTCGTTCGATGAAGCGACGCTGCTCACCATCGGCGCCGCATTCCAGCGCGCCACCGACTACCACGACAGGCTGCCGAAACTTCCGTCATGACAAAGCTCGTAGAGATCGCAGGCCTAAACATCCGCTTCACCGGCGAGCGTACGGTCTATGCCGTGAACGATCTCAGCCTCTCGCTCGGCGACGGCGAGGTGCTGGGCCTGCTCGGCGAGTCCGGTTCGGGCAAGAGCGTGACCTTGCGTGCACTGATGCGGCTGCTGCCGAAGAAGCGCACGCAGATCACGGGCAAGGTCAACGTCATGGGCCGCGACGTTCTTGCGATGAACGACGAGCAACTGTCGTCGTTCCGCGGCCAGACGGTGTCGATGATCTTTCAGGAGCCGGCGCTCGCGCTCGATCCGGTCTACACCATCGGCGCGCAGATCGCCGAAAGCGTGGTGCGTCACGAAGGCAAGTCTTATGCGGAAGGCAGGGCGAGGGCGCTCGAAATGCTCGAGGTCGTGCGCATTCCTTCCGCAAAACGGCGGCTCGATGCCTATCCGCATGAGATGTCCGGCGGCATGCGTCAGCGCGCGATGATCGCGCTGGCGCTCGCGTGTCGTCCGAAGATATTGCTCGCCGACGAGCCGACCACCGCGCTCGATGCCACCGTGCAGATACAGATCCTGCTGCTGTTGCGCGAGCTGCAGCGCGAGTTCGGCATGTCCGTTATCTTCGTCACGCACGACATCGGGGTCGCCATCGAGATCTGCGACCGGGTCGCGGTGATGTATGCCGGCCAGATCGTGGAGCAGGGCACGCTTCGCGACATCGTCCGCTCGCCGGTGCATCCCTATGCCAAGGGCCTGCTCGCCTCGACCGTCCACGGGGCCAAGCGGGGACAGCGGCTCGAGACCATCCCCGGCACCCCGCCGTCGCTCGGCGAGAGGCCGCACAACTGCTCCTTTGCGCCCCGCTGCGCCGTAGCCCAGCCGCGCTGCCTGGAACAGCTGCCCGGGAATGTGGAGGTCAGCCCGGGCCGGGCGGCACGGTGCGTGCTGGCGGAGCCAGTCACCGCACTGTCCTGATATTTGGACCGCCAGCGGGGGACGGGGAACAGCATTCAGACCTCGTTCATCCCGGTTCCGCTTCCATGGAACCGTTCACGGAGAGGGACCTCACTTATGTACATTTCCAATGAAGGCCTGCTTGTCATCCTGTTCGTCGGCCTGGTGGCCGGCTGGTTGGCCGGCAAGGTGGTGCGCGGAACCGGATTCGGCATCATCGGCGATATCGTGGTCGGCATCGCCGGCGCGCTGGTGGCAAGCTTCCTGTTTCCGAAGCTCGGCATCCACATCGGCACCGGGCTGATATCGGAGATCATCTATTCCGCGATCGGCGCAGTCATCCTGCTGCTGGTGGTGCGGCTGGTCCGCGGCGGCGGCCGGTTCTAACGGCCCCCGAGTTCAATTGATCGAACTTTTGACCTCTCCCCGCCCGGGGAGAGGTGACATGTCTGCAAGAAAAAGCCGCAAGATCGTGAGATTCCGGACTTGCGTGCAAGGTCGGTCGAGGGTGATGTGGGCCATAGGGGTCCCGGGTGTTCGACTGCGTTGGGCGATGAGCGCAAACGCGATGTTAATCCGGGTCAATTACTCCTGAATTTGCCTTTGAAATCAGGGACTTTGGCCCCTACCCGAAAGAGATCAGACTGATGGCAGCCGTTCCCGGCGTCCGCCGCTCAGAGCTCGGTGATGCGCTGCGCGCCTGTCGCACGGCGTTTGTCGGCGTCGGCTTGATGAGCTGCATGATCAACCTGCTCTATCTGACTGGGTCGATCTTCATGCTGGAGGTCTACGACCGGGTGCTGCCGAGCCGCAGCATTCCGACCCTGGTCGGCCTGATCGTCCTCGCCAGTTTCCTCTACATGGCGCAGGGCGTGCTGGACATGATCCGTAACCGGATCCTGGGCCGGGTCGGCACCGCGCTGGACGAAGCCCTGAACAAGCGGGTGTTCGACACCATCGTGCGTCTGCCGCTGCTGGTCGGCAGCCGCAACGAGGGGCTTCAGCCGCTGCGCGATCTCGACAATGTCCGCTCCTTTCTTGGCGGCATGGGCCCGAGCGCGTTCTTCGACCTGCCCTGGCTGCCGCTCTATCTCGCCATCTGCTTCGCCTTCCACGTCATGATCGGCCTCACCGCGCTGGTCGGCGCCGTCATCCTGGTCGGGCTGACGCTGGTCACCGAGTTCATGTCGCGCCAGCCGGCGAAGGAGGCGATGGGGCTTGCCGCCCAGCGCAACGATCTCGCCCAGGCCAGCCGCCGCAATGCCGAAGTCATGGTGTCGATGGGCATGGCCGGCCGGATGAACGCGCGCTGGAGCGAGGCCAACGAAAAATATCTCGACGGCAACCAGCGTGCGAGCGACGTCGCCGGCGGTCTCGGCGCGGTCGCAAAAGTGCTACGCATGATGCTGCAATCGGCCGTGCTCGCGGTCGGCGCCTATCTCGTCATCCATCAGGAGGCGACCGCCGGCATCATCATCGCCGGCTCGATCCTCTCGGCCCGTGCGCTCGCGCCGGTCGACCTCGCGATCGCGCACTGGAAATCCTTTGTCGCGGCACGCCAGAGCTGGCATCGCCTGACCCGCCTTCTGGAGCAGATGCCGGCGCAGACGATGCCGACCCAGCTGCAGGCGCCGACCAGCCGCCTCTCGGTCGAAGGCATCGCCATGGTGCCGCCGGGCGACCAGCGCCTCATCGTGCAGGACATCACCTTCGCGCTCGAAGCCGGCAATGGCCTCGGCGTGATCGGACCGAGCGGCTCGGGCAAGTCGTCGCTGATCCGCGCGCTGGTCGGCGTCTGGCAACCTGTCCGCGGCAAGGTGCGGCTCGACGGCGCGGCGCTCGACCAATGGTCGTCGGACATGCTTGGCCGCCATATCGGCTATCTGCCGCAGGACGTCGAATTGTTCGGCGGCACCATCGCGCAGAACATCAGCCGCTTCGATCCCGAGGCCACGTCTGACGGCATCATCGCCGCCGCCAAGGAAGCCGGCGTGCACGAGATGATCATCAAGATGCGCGAGGGCTACAATACCCAGGTCGGCGAGCAGGGCACGGCGCTCTCCGCGGGCCAGGCGCAGCGCGTGGCGCTGGCGCGCGCGCTCTATGGCAATCCGTTCCTGATCGTGCTCGACGAACCCAATTCCAATCTCGATACCGAAGGCGACGAAGCGCTGACCCGCGCCATCCGCGCGGCGCGCGAGCGCGGCGCCATCGTCATCGTGGTGGCGCACCGTCCGATCGGCGTGGAAGCGGTCGACCAGATCCTGGTGCTGCGCGACGGCCGCATGCAGGCCTTCGGGCCGAAGGAGCAGGTGCTTGCCCAGGTGCTCCAGCCGCGCGTGACGCCGCCGGCGCCGATCAAGATCGTCAGCGAAGGCGGAGCCAAGGCATGAGCACGATGGCGCTCGGCGGGGCGAAGCCCGCCGCGAAGCGGACCGTACGGCAGTCGATCCGGTTTCACCTGATGCTCGGGCTTGGGATCGTGCTGGTCCTCCTGGTCGGCCTCGGCGGCTGGGGATCGACCGTGCAGATCTCGGGCGCGCTGATCGCGCCGGGTCAGATCGTGGTCGAATCCAACGTCAAGAAGGTACAGCATCCGACCGGCGGCGTCGTCGGCGAGCTGCGCGCTCACGATGGCGACGTGGTCAAGGCTGGCGACATCGTGGTGCGGCTCGACGACACCGTCACCAAGGCCAACCTCGCCATCGTCACCAAGAATCTCGACGCGGCGCAGGCGCGTGCGGCGCGGCTCCAGGCCGAGCAGCGCGGGATCGACAGGATCGACTACCCGCAAGCGCTGCTCGATCGCGGCAACGATCCCGACGTCAAGGCGCTGCTCTCCGCCGAAACCAAGCTGTTCGACGTTCGCGTCAACGGACGCGCCGGCCAGAAGGCGCAGCTGCGCGAGCGCATCCAGCAGCTTAACGAGGAGATCGAGGGCCTTTCCGCGCAGGAGCGGGCCAAGGACAAGGAAATCTCGCTGGTGCAGCAGGAGCTCGTGGGTGTCCGCGATCTCTATGACAAGCATCTGGTGCAGATCTCCCGCCTGACCACGCTCGAACGCGACAGCGCCCGCCTCAACGGCGAACGCGCGCAATACATCGCCTCGCGCGCGCAGGCCAAGGGCAAGATCACCGAGACCGAGCTCCAGATCATCCAGGTCGACAAGGACATGGTCAGCGAGGTCTCCAAGGATCTGCGCGAGACCAACGACAAGATCGGCGAGATGATCGAGCGCAAGGTCGCCGCCGAGGACCAGCTTCGCCGCGTCGACATCCGCGCGCCGCAGGACGGCATGGTGCTGCAATCGACGGTGCATACGGTTGGTGGCGTCATCACCGCCGGCGACGCCCTCATGCTGATCGTGCCGCAGGCCGACGATCTCCAGGTCGAAGCCAAGGTCAATCCGGTCGACATCGACAAGCTCCAGATCGGCCAGAAGACGCTGCTGCGCCTGTCTGCCTTCAACCAGCGCACCACGCCCGAGCTCAACGGCGTCGTCAGCCGCGTCTCGCCCGACGTCACCACCGATCAGCGCACCGGTCAGAGCTACTACACCATCCGCGTTTCGTTGTCCGCGGAAGAGGTCGCCAAGCTCGGTGACTCCAGGCTGATCCCCGGCATGCCGGCGGAAGCCTTCGTCCAGACCGGCGACCGCACCATGCTGTCCTATCTGATGAAGCCGCTGCACGACCAGTTCATGCGGGCGTTCCGGGAGAAGTGACGCGCGAAAGCGCGTCATCGCCTCCTTTCGTCATTGCGAGCGTAGCGAAGCAATCCAGGTTGCCTCCGCGGCGAGATTTCTGGATTGCTTCGCTACGCTCGCAATGACGGGCGGCTTCTTTCTTGCTTTGGTTTTCTTGCTATAGTTCGATTCAGCCCCAGCAACCCGGCGTCGAACAATGCAATCCATCCAATCTCCACCCCCCGTCGCCACCGAATCCTTCTCCGATGCTGGCCTCGCCGTCGCTCGCCTCGAAGAGATCTATGAGCGCAACACGAAGTTCCTGCGCGACCGGTTCGAAGCTTACGTCAACGGCGAGGCAATCACGACGCGGGTGCGGGCCTTCTATCCCTTCGTCCGTGTCACGACCGCGACGCATGCGCGGCTGGATTCGCGTCTTGCCTACGGCTTCGTCGCCCGGCCCGGTGTGCACGAGACCAGCGTCACGCGGCCGGATCTGTTCCGGACCTATCTCACCGAGCAGATCGGACTGTTGATCCAGAACCACGGCGTCCCGGTCGAGATCGGCGAGTCCAGCGAACCGATCCCCGTTCACTTCGCCTACCGCCGCGACATCAACATCGAAGCCGCCATCACCACCAGCGAGAACTCGCCCGTGACGCGGTCGCTGCGCGATGCGTTCGACGTGCCCGATCTGGCCACCATGGACGATGCCATCGCCGACGGCACGTTCGAGCTCCAGCCCGGCGCGCCCGAGCCGCTGTCCCTGTTTCGGGCGGCCCGCGTCGACTACTCGCTGCGCCGGCTCTACCACTACACGGGGACAGATCCAGAGCACTTCCAGAACTTCGTGATCTTCACCAACTACCAGTTCTATGTCGACGCCTTCGCGCAGCTCTGCCAGCAGCGGCTTCAGGCTGGCGAGGCCGGCCTCGATGCCTTCGTCGCTCCAGGCAATGTGATCACGCGCAGCGGCGGCGCGACGACGGGCGTTGCGCCCCCGCGTGCGCCGCAGATGCCGGCCTTCCATCTGGTCGCGCCCGGCTATCGCGGCATCACACTGATCAATATCGGTACCGGTCCGTCCAACGCGCGCAACGTCACCGACCATGTTGCCGTGCTGCGGCCCCATGCCTGGCTGATGCTCGGCCATTGCGCGGGCCTGCGCAACACGCAGCGGCTCGGCGACTACGTGCTCGCCCATGGCTATGTGCGCGAGGACCATGTGCTCGATCGTGAGTTGCCGCTGTGGGTGCCGATCCCGGCGCTCGCGGAGATGCAGGTGGCGCTCGAGGAGGCCGTCGAGGACGTCACCGGGCTCGAAGGTTTCGAGCTCAAGCGCCTGATGCGTACCGGCACCGTCGCCAGCGTCGACAACCGCAATTGGGAGATCAGCGGGCCCGATGTCATTCGCCGCTTGTCGCAATCGCGCGCGGTTGCGCTCGACATGGAATCGGCCGCGATTGCCGCCAACGGCTACCGCTTTCGCGTCCCCTACGGCACGCTGCTGTGCGTCTCCGACAAGCCTCTGCACGGCGAGATCAAGCTCGCAGGCATGGCCAGCGAATTCTACCGCCGCCGCGTCGGCCAGCATCTCGAGATCGGCCTGAAGGCGCTGGAACGGCTCAAGCAGCAGGAATCCGAGCGGCTGCATTCGCGAAAGCTCCGCAGTTTCGCCGAAGTCGCGTTCCAGTAGGCGATGGATTGCCTTTGCTGCTGACAAGCAGCGGGATTTTCGGCATTTTCGGCGCGGGGGTCGACCGGGACGAATTGATGCCACTCATGCGCGACAGGATCATTGGCCATGATCTCGAACGCCTCGCCTTTCGCTTCACCATGCTGAACGACGGCGAGGTCGTGCAGTGCCAGATCAGCGACGCCGCGATGGACGAGCTTGCGGGCATGCAGGGTACCGAAAGCAGCGCGCGGCAGGCCCAGTTCCTGTCGCTGCGCGAGACCATCGAGCGGCTCGCCTCAGACCTCTACGACGAGGCTCCGCGGGTCCGGGGTCACGTGGTGCGGATCTTTACGCGACATTTGCAGCGGTAGTTCCGCTCCGGCCTCCGCATCATGCTCCGGGGCAGTTGGTCATGATCTAGGGTCATCGGGTGGGCGCTTTGAGCGATCGACGCCAAAGTCATAGCCGGGCGAATCAAACGGGGCCTAATCCCTGTGCGGCGACGCTGCTGCCGTACTGGGAGACTCGTGCAATTGGCTTTGTATAGACGCGACGAAGCCGGAGAAAAGGCGCTTCCACGTAAACGAAACTGATGATCCCGATCGGAATCATCAGGGTGAAGCAGGCGAATGACCACGCCAATGCGACATAGAAGTTCGAAATGTCCATGACGTGGCGTTGAACGAACTCCGCTAGCTCGACCACGAAGAACGTATGCAGCAGGTAGATTGAATAGCTATATTCGCCAATCTTCGAGAACGCCCATGAAATGCCCGCGTTTCTCAGCCTGAAACTGGTGTCATAGTAGGCGACAAGCGACGAGTAAGCGACGGCTTCGGCGGTCGGGAGGATTATCCATAGCGGATTGCGCTCTGTTCCGTAGTAGCCGCCGGCAATGTCGAACATCCAGAACCCCACACTGAACGCTGTGAGTAATCCGATGGCCGAAAGGTGTCTTCCGGTCAAAATGTGTCGATAGCTGAACGCGATGATGCCCAAAGCGAACTGATCTATGCGGCCAATGATCGTGTAGTACGCGTAATATTCTACTTCGCCGACCATTGCGAAGATGATGGAGCGTAGGGCAATTGCTGCTCCCACAAAGATGAGTGGTGTCCACTTATGGCGCCGGCTCGCGTAGATCAGAAAGGGCAGCGCGATATAGAAATGCATTTCGATGGTGATGGACCACGCGCCATTCGGCCAAGCTGGGACCACGAATCCCTTCGCTAGATTTGCGACGTATCCACCGAGCCCCTCGCCCTCCGCATGCTTGATGATCCCGACCAGGATGAGGACGAGGACCAGGAGCGGGGCGAGCCGGATCAAACGGTTCCAGAAAAATGCAAGGTAGTTTATCGTTTTGCCATCAAGCAGCTTCGCGAACAGATATCCGCTGAGCACCATGAAAAGCGCCACGCCGGTGTGACCTTCGTCAAACAGAGCCAGCGGAAACACAGCCGGGGCGCCCTCGAAGGTCTCGGGATAAGCACCAACGGCATGCGTGAAGTGCCAAGCGAAAACCATGAGCACCGCGACTGCCCGAACGTGGTCAAGCCCGATGAAGTGCAAACCGGCTGATGACTTCAATTGTATCCCTCAAGTCTCGAAAGACTTAGACCGTGCGAGGGCCAGATCGCGCCTTTGATAGAGATAGAATGAGCAAAGCAACGACTGGTTAAAACTCGGTTGCTCACGGAGAGGAGTTGTTCAGTTTTCAGCAATCGGTCGGCTATGCGATTGCACGCGGCGCCTCCTCCTATGGGCAATCCACGATCGAAACGCCGAAAGAACTGCCGTCTCAAAGCGTTCGAGCTGGCCTTTCAGCCGAAGAGCGTGTTTCTCGAGGAGGTGCCAGGAGGCGACAGCGACGCCAAAGGCAATCGGCAGGCTGATCAGGACGTTCAGATACCAGTACTGAAGCGACGGGCCCAGCGCTGCAACGCACTGCTGGATGACGAATCCATAGAGGTACATCCCGTAGGAATAGTCGCCGGACGACACGATCCAGATTCGCCGCGGGTTCGTGAGGCCCAGATAACACGCGATATAGGCGGCCGGCATGGCAAAAATCGCATCGCTGCGTCCGCCGGCCATGCCGATCATGCAAAGTACAAGCGCGAACAGGCCCGTCGCCCGGTTGAACGGTACCTTGTCGCGCCAGAGGTAGAAGCCGACGCCCAAGAGGAAGCAGAACACCAGAATGTGCGGGCGAAGGTGAATGAACAGTTCGTCTGAATGGTAGATATCGTACCAGACGAGGCCGATCTGGGCGAACACCAGGAACCCAAGATATAGTGCCCTGTTGAAGCAAATCGTGGTCGCGGCAAGAAGCGCCAGGATAGCGTAACACCACAGCTCATACGGCACCGTCCAGAGCTGAGCATTCACCAGATCAGGCACCGGATTGTAAAGAAATACACCCGGGAGTTCGAAGTGGACGTCGCCGAGCATGTTGAGAAAATAGACATGGAATCTCGGGTCCGCGAAGTACTCCGTCAAAGGCATCGCGGTGAAGATCGGGCCGATGATGATGGCTGAAAGCGTCGTCTCAACCACGAGGGCGGGCGCGATGCGAAGCACGCGCAGGCCGACAAACGAAATCAGGCTCTTGCACCTCAACAGGCTGCCCGTCACCAAGAAGCCGCTCAAGGCGAAGAACAGCGCAAGAACCGTTGCGTTCACCATGCGAAAATGGCCTGCTACCTCCATTGCCCGATCAAGCCCAAGTGTGACGTTCGCGCTGTGCAGGCAGATGATCGCGGCCGCCAGCGCAATTCGCATGTAATCGAAACCTGCAGGCCGATTGCGCGAAAGAGCCAGCTGATCAGCCAGACTGAACATGCTTGTGCTCTTAGCGAAACGCCACAAAACCGCACGCCGAAGCGGCGATCAACCAGCAGCACGTCTCGATCCGCCGATGCCTGGCGTGCTCCCAGCGCACTTGAACCCGCGGTCCGCACGCCTTTCGACACTCCAATGCGGGGGAGCGCCCCCATGCGGAGTAGGTCAGTCCGCTAAACATTCCAGATTCCCAATTGCGACGGCAGGTGTGCAACTTCGCGCTGCTTCTTGGGGTTCTAGCACGCGCGTCGTCCGGTTGTGTTTACAATGAGTACTATCGTTTGTGTGTTGGTGAAGAATTTGTTCCTAATGTTGACGGCGGCCTTCCAAATATGGAACCGACGGGCGGCCGGTTAAGCCGGAAAGAGAAGCTCCGGATCGCAAGATCCAGAAAATGCCATTGAGGACACGACGGTCATTCACCCGTGGCACGCCGCGCGACTTATTCGGCAACATCGGTTTAATGGCAAACCTCGTGCTCAATCTTTGGCTCGGACCCGGCTGGAGCGTATCCCGCGTATACCTGTTCGCCACGGGCCTCGTCTGAGCTGCGGCGCGGCAGCTCCTGAAGCAGTCGCGTTGCGACTTGGCCGGTCCGGACCAGTTGCCTCAATCCTGAGCGTCCCGCCTCATCCAGCCATCAGCTGTCAAACATGATCACGCTGCGCAGCGTCTTGCCGGCCTTCATGTTGGCAAAGCCTTCGTTGATCTCGGAGAGCTTCAGCTTGGCCGAGATCCAGTCCTCCAGGTGCAGCCGGCCGCGCAGGTAGAAATCCACCAGCCGCGGCATGTCGACGCGAAAATGGTTCGAGCCCATCGATGAGCCCTGGATCCTGCGCTCGCGCAGGAAGTCGAAGCCATGCAGCTCGATCTTCTGGCCGAACGGAATCATGCCGACGATGGTGGCCGTGCCGCCCGAGGCGAGCATGCCGAAGGCCTGCTCGGCGGTCTCCTTGCGGCCGAGCACCTCGAAGGAATGATGCACGCCGCCATTGGTGAGATCGCGCACCTGCTTCACGACGTCGCCGTCTGCCGGGTTGATGATGTCGGTGGCGCCAAGCTTGGTCGCAAGCTGGAGCTTGGCCGGATTGGTGTCGATGGCGATGATGCGGCCGGCGCCCGCGATCTGCGCGCCGTTGATCGCAGCCATGCCGACACCGCCGCAGCCGATCACGGCCACGGTCTCGCCGGCCGTCACCTTCGCCGTGTTCACGACCGCGCCGTAGCCCGTAATGACGCCGCAGCCGATCAGTGCCGCAAGATCGAGCGGCATTTCCTTGCGGATTTTGACGATCGCGTTCTCGTGCACCAGCATCTGCTCGGCGAAGGACGATAGGTTGAGAAACTGATGCAGCTTCTCCGAGCGGGCCCACTGCATCCGATTAGAGGCGCCCGGCAGCAGTTTTACGGTGGTGTCGGTGCAGAGCACCGTGCGGCCCGTGGTGCAATTGTCGCAGGTGCCGCAGAACACGGACAGGCAAGTGACGACATGGTCGCCCGGTTTCACATAGGTGACGTCGGAGCCGACCTGTTCGACGACGCCGGCCGATTCGTGCCCGAGCACCGCGGGCAGCGGATGCGGATAAAGGCCTTCCATGAAGTGCAAATCGGAGTGGCAGAGACCTGCGACCGAGGTCCGGATCAGGACCTCGCGCGGGCCGGGCTTCGGCAGGCTGACATCCTCGATGACCAGAGGCTTGTTGACTTCATGGAGGACGGCGGCCTTCATCGAGCACTCCCTATCGCTTTTTTTGCTTTGAACGTGGGTGCAGCCTACGCCGCCAGGACCAGTTCGCCAACCTCGCTCATATCAGCTGCGCGCTCGCCGAGCAGCAGCGTGGCGATCTTCTGCTGCACGGCATTTTCCGTCAGCCGGAACGGATCGCTCGGCGACACCCGGTGATCGATCACCAGCCGCGACAACAACAGCCTTCGCGCATCGCCGCGCATGTCGTGAATGCGATGGGCCTCCCAGGCGAGCGCCACGGCACTGGCGACATGATAGAGCAGGCTGGTGGCGCGGCGCGCATCGGCTTCGTTTTCGGATTTCGCCGCGACCTCGCGCGCAAAACCGACCGCGCGATCGGTGAGGGTGCGGAGCCGGTCGCGCCAGGCCTGCGGCACCGAGGGGCTGTCATCGAGGCGGGCGTGCAAATCGGCGGCGAGCGCGGATTCGGCGCCGTGGCGGCCGACCGCACGCCTCAGTGCATCAATCGCGACGATGTTGCCGGTGCCTTCCCAGACCGAGCCGAGATGCGCGTCGCGGAGCAGGCGGGCGGTTGCGAATTCCTCGATATAGCCGATGCCGCCGCGCATCTCGAGCGCGTCGCCACAGACCTTTCGCGCATCGCGGGTGGCGCGGAATTTCAAGGTCGGCGTCAGGATGCGCAGCAGTGCGGCCGCATCCTGGCTGCCGGCCTCGGCGCGGTCGAGCGCGTCCGCAGTGAGAAAGCTCATCGACAACGCCTGCTCGACCGGCAGCATGATCTTCAGCATCTGGCGCCGGCCCAGCGGCAGGTCGATGATGCGGTTGCCGAACACGACGCGGTTTTTCGCCACCGTCATCGCGTCATGGTAGGCGCGGCGCATCAGCGCGGTGGATTTGACGCCATTTGAAAGCCGCGACGAGTTTACCATTTCGGCCATCTGCACGAAGCCGCGGTCGAGCTTGCCGACCGCGTAGGCGATCGCGCCTTCGAGCTTGATCTCACCCGAGGCCATCGAGCGCGTGCCGAGCTTGTCCTTCAGACGCACGATCCGGTAGTGGTTCTGCGAACCATCGTCGAGGAACCGCGGCATCAGGAACAGGCCGACACCGCGCGTGCCGGGGCCGGCGCCTTCGGGGCGCGCCAGCAGCATCACGATCTTTGCGTCGGCGTTCGAGCAGAACCATTTTTCGCCGGTGAGGCGCCAATGGTCGCCTTCCTGCACCGCCGTCGTGGTCAGCGTGCCGACGTCGGAGCCGCCTTCCTTTTCGGTCATGAACTGGCCGCCCTGGGTCAGCTTGCTCATGTCGGTCTGGGTCAGGCCGTCGAGATATTTCGCCTTCAGCGCGTCGCTGCCGAAATTCGCCAGCAGCTTGGCGCAGCCGTCGGTGACGTTGATCGGGCAGCCCATGCCGAATTCGGTCTGGTTGAACAGGAAGGTGAAGGCGTGCTTGGCCACGACGGGATATTTGTCCGGCCAGCCCATGATGCCCTTGCGAATCGAGAGCGCGTGGATGCCGAACTCGCCGAAGGCTGCCTTCTCCAACTCGCGATAGGCGGGGTGGTATTCGATCCACTGCACGTCGCGGCCGAACTTGTCGCGCTGGTGCAACACCGGCCCGTGCCGGTCGGCGAGCCGCGCGCAGTCGTCGAGATATCCGCCGGCGAGTTCACCAAGGCGATCGAGTTGCGGCTCGATGTGACGGAATAGCGTGTCCGGCAGATGAATGCGCAGGAGATCGGTGAGTGCCTGATCGGCGCGGTAGAAATTCATGCCGGTGGTGTCGGGAGCCAGCAGTCCGGATGGTGCGGCCGCGACCTGTTTTGCCTGCGCGGGGGCCGGCTTGTGCATGATCGTCCTCTTCGTTTCCGCCTGGCGGCCATTTTGCGCTGATTTGGCGCTTGCCGCTTGGGATGATGTCGATCATGCTCCAGTCGCGAAAGCGGATAAAGCCGCAAATTGTCAGGGAGGCATGATCGCCGTGTGGGAGCAATTCGCCCTGCGGAATTGTGATCGGCTTGCCCAAAGCTCTGGCTGGTTGTCCGCGCGGACCGTACATAGATCAGCGGCTTCCTGTCTTCGAGAGATCACGTCATGGAACACCCGAAATACAAGATCGCCCTCATCGTCGGCGCCGGCGAAGGCCTGAGCGCCTCGCTGGCGCGACTGTTGTCCGCCCAGGGCATCCGCGTCGCACTGGCCGCGCGAAAAATCGAGAAGCTCGGCGCGCTCTGCAGCGCAACCGGCGCCAAGGCCTATGCCTGCAACGCCACCGAGCCTGATGAGGTCGAACGCCTGTTCGGCCTCGTCGAACGCGAGATCGGCACGCCCGATTTGGTTGTCTACAACGCCAGCGGCCGGGCGCGCGGGCCGTTCGTCGATCTCGTTCCGGCCGACGTGGCGAACGCCATTGCGGTCAGTGCCTATGGCGGCTTCCTGGTGGCGCAGCAGGCGGCCAGGCGCATGCTGCCGAACCAGCACGGTGCGATCCTGTTCACCGGCGCCTCGGCGAGCGTCAAGGGCTATGCGCAGTCCGCACCGTTCGCGATGGGCAAGTTCGCACTGCGCGGGCTCGCGCAGAGCATGGCGCGCGAATTGTCGCCGCAAGGCATCCATGTCGCGCATTTCGTGATCGATGGCGGCATCAGGAGCGCAGCGCGCATCGAAGCGCCGGACAAGCCGGATTCGATGCTCGATCCCGATGCCATCGCGGAGAGCTACTGGAACGTGTTGCAGCAGCCGCGCAGCGCCTGGAGCTGGGAGCTGGAGCTGCGGCCCTGGGTGGAGAAGTTTTGAGACGATAGATTCACAGCGACCGTCATTGCGAGCGAAGCGAAGCAATCCAGAAATGTCTCCACTGAAAAAAGGCTGGATTGCTTCGTCGCTTCGCTCCTCGCAATGACGAAAGAGAGGGAGCGGCATGACCACGGAAACCACCATCGACACCGGCACCAGTGAACTCCTCTGCGTGATCCGCGATCGCGTCGCATTGATCACGCTGAACCGGCCCGAGGCGCGAAACTCGCTGTCGGACGCGCTGACCCCGGCGCTGCGCACGATGATCCGCTCCTGCGGCGAGAACCCCGATGTCGGCGCGCTGCTGATCACCGGCGCGGGCGAAGCGTTCTGCGCGGGCGGCAACGTCAAGGGCATGGGCGCGCATCGCGACCCGAAGAAGCTGGAGATGTCCTTTGACGACAAGGTCGCCGATCTCCAGGAGCGGCAGCGACTGCTCACCGGCGCGCTGGTGTCGGTGCGCAAGCCGACGATCGCGGCGCTGCCGGGACCGGCGGTTGGCGCGGGGCTCGCCATCGCCATGGCCTGTGACATCCGCATCGCCGCGCAATCGGCCTTCGTGGCCACCGGCTATGCGCGCATTGCGCTCAGCGGCGACTATGGCATCGCGTGGCTGTTGACGCGCCTCGTCGGCACCGCGCGGGCGCGCGAGCTGCTGTTCACCGGCGATCGGGTCGATGCCGTCAGGTGCGAGGCCATCGGTCTCGTCAACCGCGTGGTGCCCGACGACAAATTGCAGGCGGAGGCCTTTGCATTGGCAAAATCCCTCGCCGGAGGTCCGCGCCTCGCGCTGCGCTACATGAAGGACAATCTCGACGAGGCCGTGCTGTTCGACTTCGAAACCGCGCGCGACCACGAGGCCGAACGGCTGGTCCGCCTGACCACGACCGCTGACCACAAGGAGGCGGTGCAGGCCTTCATCGAGAAACGCAAGGCGGTGTTCGCGGGGAAGTAGGGGCGAAAAAAATGCCCGGCTCTGGTTTTCGCCAGGCCGGGCTCGAGTGGTGTCAAGCCGAGGCTGAGGGGCTATCGGCCTGACGGGAAAGAGCGACGAGACGCCAGCTCGCGCAAGGAATGTCTTTCGGTGCGACGGAGATCTCCTTGTCGAAGCGCACCAGCTTCCAGTCGTCAGGATGATTGACGAAGGCGAAGTCCGATTTGCGCGCGAGCGAGATCATGGCGGCGTTGGAGCGCAACGTGTCGCCGAACATGTGGTCGGCGCCAAGCGCGGCGGCGCGGCATTCAAGATTCTTCATCAGCACGGTAGCGATGCCATGGCCCTGCCAGCGGTCGGCAACTGACAGGCCGAATTCAAGCGTCGCGGTTTCGGCATGCAGCGCGTAGCGCGCTTCGGCGACGATGGTCTCGAAGCCGTCGACCATCATGGTTGCGACCACGGTAAAACGCTCACGCTCGCCGATCTGGAGGAATTCGTGCAGCAGGCCCTGCGGCAGTTCGCTGATCGCGCCGAAGAAGCGGTTGTAACGGGACCGCGTCGAGAGCGAGCGAAAATAGTGCTGGACCTCCTCGGTGTCGCGCGGCTCGACGAAGCGAACGCGCAGCGCCTCGCCGTCTCGCGTGCGCAGCGTGTCCGAATACTGCTTCAGATCTTCCGGGCGAAGGATGCTCATGACACGCGCCCCCAACGGGACCAAAGGCGAAAGGGACCGCCGGCGCCCCCACAGTCAGGCGGCGCCGGCCTGGCGGCCAATCAGGCCCGCCAGAAGGGTTTGTCGGCCTCGTAGGCCACATCGCTCCAGGACAGCCCGACATCCTGAAGGTCGCGCGCCGACCAGTTGGTGAGCTCTCGCCGGGTCCGGTAGCGCTCGTGCCAGACATGGAGGGTCTCGCCGATCTGGTGGATCAGGCTGGGCGCATGATGATTTGTCATCGAATTCTGGGTCAAAGTAGACATTGTCAGCTCCTGGAGCTAAGTTGACCGCTAATATCAGCTTGCTGGTGCACTGCGACAAACGACAATTTGTACTCTTTCGCATGAAATAAACTCATGTATCCTGCTGCCAGATGACTGCCAGATTGCCCTCCCTGAACGGATTGCGGGCCTTTGAGGCCGCCGCGCGCCATCTCAGCTTCACCTTGGCGGCGTCCGAGCTGAACGTGACCCAGACCGCGATCAGCCATCAGATCCGCAGGCTCGAGGAGGAGCTCGGCATCCGCCTGTTCGTCCGGCAGAACCGCGCGCTGACGCTGACGCCGGAGGCGCGGGACTATCTGCCGGGCGTCCGCGCCGCCTTCAACGACCTCCGCCTCGCCACCGACCGGCTGCTGCGCAAGGACGATGACAAGGTGCTGACGGTCTCGACACTGGCCTCGCTTGCCGCAAAATGGCTGCTGCCGCGGCTGACCGATTTCCAGGAGCACCATCCCGGCATCGACGTCCGCATCACCACCTCGACCAGCCTCGTGGACTTCCAGCGCGACAATGTCGATGCCGCGATCCGCTACGGGCGCGGCCAGTGGCCGGGCTTGCGCGCCGACTGGCTGATGGCGGACGAGCTGTTTCCGGTCTGCAGCCCGTCTCTGCTGCGCGGTGACAAGCCGTTGCGCTGTCCCGAGGACCTCAAGAGCCACATGCTGCTGCACACCTCCAATGCCAACAGCGACGACTGGCGGCTGTGGTTGACGGCGGCGGGTCAGCCGGCCGACATCGCCAGGCAGCCCGGCATCACCTTCGACATGATCTTCATGACCATCCAGGCCGCGATCGACGGCATCGGCGTCGCGATGGGGCGGACCTCCTACGTCCAGGACGACATTGCCAAGGGGCGACTAGTGGTCCCGTTCAAGATCGCGCTGCCCGCCGATGCCGGCTTCTACCTGGTCGCGCCGGAGGGCCGCCGCGAGGCGCCGAAGCTCGCCGCATTCCGCGACTGGATGATCGCTGCAACGCAGAATAAAGCCTGAGATCGTACCGGCGCATGTCCGCGCCATCTGCTTCGCTACAGGTCCACCACGACGTAATCGCTCTCGACTTTCACCGGTATCGTCTCAGCGACATACGGCCCCTTCACCACGCTCGCACCCGGCTCGACACGCGCGGGATAGGCCTTCACCCGGAAGCGGCGGGGGTCGCAATAGGACTGGCCGGTGCGGATGTCGAACTCCCAGCCGTGCCAGGGGCAGCGGATGATCTCGCCGAGCTTGGTGTATTCGATCTCACCGGGGTCGCTGGATTGCGCCAGCCCGATCAGCGGCCCCTCGCACAGTGCCGCGCCCTGATGCGGGCAGCGGTTCATCAGGCCGAAATATTCACCCTTGATGTTGAAGACCGCGATCGGCCGTCCGTCGATCTCCAGAAATTTTCGCGTGCCGGGCGGCAGCTCATCGACCGCGGCAATCACATGCCGCGCCATCAAGCGATCCCGTACAGCTTCTTCGCATTGCCGAGATAGAAGGCCTCGCGGTCATCGTCGCTGACGCCCGCGGGCAGCACGCGCGAGGGCTCGTCGTAATCCCAGTGCGGATAGTCGGTGGCGAACAGCAGTCGGTCCCAGCCGATCCACTTGATGACGTCGAACAGATCCTCGCGCCGCTCCGGATCCTCCATCGGCTGCGTCGTCCACCACACCTGCTCGCGGATATATTCCGACGGCGGCCGTTTGACATGCGGCACCTCGCTCCGCAGCCGCTGCCAGACCTTGTCGAGCCGCCACGCCAGCGACGGCGCCCAGCCGAAGCCGGCCTCGATCATCACCATCTTCAATTTCGGGAAGCGCTCGAACACGCCCTCCAGCACCAGGCTCGCGAGCGCCGATTGCTGGCACTGCGAATGGCCGACCATTTCCTCGATGTAATAGGAAGGCCAGCCCGACGGCGTGATCGGGTTGCCGCCGAAGCCGAACGCGTGGACGCCGACGGGAAGGCCGGCCTCTTCGGCGGCCTGGTAGATCGGCCAGTAGCGGCGCTGGCCGAGCGGCTCGACATTGCGGCTGAGCAGCAGCACCTGCACGAAATTCTTGTCGCCGGCGCGCTCGCGGATTTCGGCGGCGGCCGACAGCCCGTCCTCATTGCCGACGACGATGGACGCCTTCAGCCGCTTGTCCTTGCTGGTCCATTTGTCGATCTGCCAATCGTTGATCGCCGAGCACAAAGCGGCCGAGAGCTCGTGGTTGCGGATGCCCTGGCCGGTGTTGAGCGGATTGAGCACGCCGAGCTGCACGTTGTTGGGGTCGAGCAGCTGCTTCTGCATAAAGGACAGCGAGGAGCCCTGCGGCCCGCCTTCCGGCGGATAGGCGTCGCGGCGCGAGGCGTTGGGCTGGGCCTTGGGATAGGGCGGACCTTCCATCATGCCTTGATAGGCATGGACGCCGTAGACTTCGAGATGATGCTGCCAGCGTTTGGCCAGATAAGGATAGAGCTCGGCGCGGGTCGCGCGTGCCGGATGGATGTCGCAGTCCGCGATCGCGGTTTTGACGGTCAGTGGGGAAGCGGCTTCGGAGCTTTCGCGGAACTGAATATTCATCGCCTTGCCTCCTTTGGCAGCGGCTAAGTCAGGCGGGGATAGGTCGCATGCGGATTATCGATCATGATCTTGCGCACGAGATCGGGGGTGAGACCTGCGGGCAGCGCCTCCTGGCCGTCGAACTGCCAGTGCGGATAGTCGGTGGAGAATAGGACTAATTCGTCCGACTGCATATGATCAAACAGGCGAATTAATGTCGCCTCATCCGGCGGCGCATCGAATGGCTGCAACGAGAAGCGGATGTTGCTGCGCACAATGTCCAGCGGCGCGCGATCGACCCATGGCGTCTCCATCCGCACCCCACGCCAGAACTTGTGCAGGCGCCAGAGAAATGGCGAGATCCAGGACACCCCGGATTCCAGCATCACCATCTTCAGTCGCGGATATTTGGCGAACACGCCCTCGACGATCAGGCTGGTGAGCTGGGTCTGGAACGCCTGGGCCTGACCGGCATAATCCTCGATGTGGTAGGAACCCCAGCCCACGGCGGTCGGCGGATTGTGATAGGCGGAACCGGCATGAATGCCGATCGGCAGGTCCAGCCGTTCTGCCGCCTCGTAGATCGGCCAGAGCGCGCGCTTGCCGAGCGGCGTATCGCCCATCACTAGCATCAGCACCTGCACGAAGCGGCGATCCGTCGCACAGCGCTCGATCTCGGCGACGGCCTTCTCGACGCTTTGGGTGGGAATCACGATGGAGCCGCGCAACCGCGTATCGCGATCCAGCCATTCTTTCGCGAGCCAGTCGTTCAGTGCGCGGCAGAAGGCGGCCTGCAGATCCTCTGAAAACACCATCTGCACGCCATAGAGCGGATTGCAGATGGCATGCGAGAGCTGGAAGGGATCGAGCACGTGGCGCTGCATGTCCGCCAGGCTTTCACCCGGCTTGCCGCTTTCGGGGCGCCAGTCGGGCCGCGCCGTGATCGGCGAGTTTTGCGGGTAGGATTGCGAGATGAGATCGACCATGCCGCGCGTCGTCACCTGATCGCGCCAATAGTCGTTCAGGTAGGGCAGCAGACTGGTCAGATGCGGCACGGCCGGATGCACATCGCAATCCACTCCGCCGGCGATCAGGGACGCCATGACGTGTCCTTCACGTTTCCTCGTCGCGCCTTCTCGGGCAGCGCTTGGCACTCCGCCTTTTGGCCGCCATTCAAGCAGGCCTGCCCGTTGGCTGCAACTCGGCCAACGGCGCTGTCATATGCTAGAAAGGCCGGGCTCGGTTGCGAAGGCATAAGGGGTCAAGGAATGAAAGAGCTCGTCGGCATTGCGGAACAGGTCGCGGCGAAACTGATCGCGCGCAAACAGACCATTGCCGTGGCGGAATCCTCGACCGGCGGCCTGATCTCGGCCAGCCTGCTCGCGGTCCCCGGCGCGTCCGCCTATTTCCTCGGCGGCGCCGTGGTCTACACCCGCGATGCCAGGCGCGTGCTGATGGATATTTCGGACGAAGGAATGAAGGGATTTCGTTCCTCGTCGGAGCCCTACGCGCAGTTGCTGGCCGAGCGGATGCGCAGCCGCTTCAACTGCGATTGGGGCCTGTCCGAGACCGGCGCAGCCGGTCCCACCGGCAATCGGTACGGCGATGCGGCGGGCCACAGCTGTATGGCGGTCGCCGGTCCCGCAGTCGGGGTGATGACGCTGGAGACGGGCAGCAACGACCGCTTCGCCAATATGCAGACCTTTGCGGCGACAGCGCTGAAATTGCTATTGAAGAATCTGGAGCGCTGACCTCGCGGCGCCGTCATTGCCAACGAATCAATCGTCGAACATCTTCGGCGGCACGAACCCGCCGAACTCGCGTTCGATCAGCTCGGCGAGCTTCAGCGGCGTGCGGTCCTCGAGGAAGGGCCCGATGATTTGCACGCCGACCGGCAGGCCATCCTTCGACAGACCGAGCGGAACGGCCGTTGCCGGCAGGCCCGTCAGCGTGGCAATGCCGGGCCAGGCAAGCTGGTCCGGATAGGCAAAGTCCTTGCCGTCGATGTTGATCCGGCGCGCTTCCTGCTCCGGCGAATGATCATGCGGATAGGCCGGGGTCGGCATGATCGGGCAGATCACCGCATCGAATGTCCTGAACAATTGCCGCCACTGCGCGCGCAGGCCGGCGCGAGCGCCTTCGTCGAACACCCAGGCCTGATGTGTGCTGGTCATGCCGCGCAGCCGCTCGGCAGCAAGGCTCTTGTCCTCAGGCGAGAGCTGCGCCGCTCCGGCACGCGCTCCGGCGAGAATGTCCGGCGGAGAGAAGGCGCCGAGAAAACCCATCAGCATGCGCATGTAGAGGCGAGAGGCTTCCGTGAAGTCCGGAAACAGCGGACTTTCGCGCGCGACGCGCGCGCCCGTGCCCGTCAATTGGTCCGCCAGCTTCTCGATCGCGCCGCGAATATCTGCATTGGCAGGCAGCAGCGGATGGTTGTCGATCACCAGCACGCGGAAGTCCTTCAGCGCGCCGTGTCGCGCCTCCGGCAGCGCGAGCTTGTATCCGATGCCGAGGTCCAGAGGATCGGGGCCTGCCATCACATCCAGGAGCAGGGGCAGGTCGACCGCGCTCCGCGCCATCGGACCGATCACCGCCATATCGCGCTCCATCGGAATGGCTGGAAATGGCGGCGGCGTGTGGCCACGTGTTGGACAGAGATTGTAGGTCGGCTTGTGCGCATAGACCCCGCAATGGAAAGCGGGCACGCGCAGCGAGCCGCCGATGTCGGACCCGAGCGAGAGTGGTCCATAGCCCGTCGCGAGCGCCGCAGACGAGCCGCCCGACGAGCCACCCGGCGTGCGGCCGAGATCGAATGGATTGTTGGTCGTGCCGTAGATCTCGTTGTAGCTCTGCCAATCCGCCAACCCCACGGGCACGTTGGTCTTGCCGAGGATGACGCCGCCGGCCTCCTTCACCCGGGCGATCGACAGCGCGTCCTCCGCCGGCTTGAAATCTTTCTCCGGCGTCCAGCCCCAGGTCGTCGGCAGGCCGGCGATGTTGAAGGATTCCTTGATCGTCATCGGCAGGCCGAGCAGCGGCTTGCGCTCGCCGCGCGCCAATGCGGCGTCCGCCTCGCGTGCGGCGTCCAGCGCACGGTCGAAATCCCGCACGCAGATCGCGTTGACCTTGCCGTCGTGCCGTTCGATGCGGTCGATCGCATCCCGGGTGAGCTCGACCGACGAGACCTTCTTCGCGGTCAACGCGGCCGACAGCGCGACCGCGCTCTTGAAGCTCCATTCGGATTTGGCCATGGCGCATCTCCTGTTCTTATTGTCGAACGATGATGCGCAGTTTGGCCCAGCACCGCAACCGCCGTTTGATCGCGATTGACATGTGGGCAAGACGGAACGCGATGAGCCAAGCAACCACTCGCAGTCATCGCCCGGCTTGACCGGGCGATCCAGTATTCCACCGGCGCCGATCGGACACCGAGAGGTCGCGGCGTACTGGATGCCCCGCCTTCGCGGGGCATGACAGCGTTCTACGCCGCTCCGATCAATATCCCCACCGCCAGCACGATCGCGCCGCCGAGCACGATCTGGAACACGGCCTGGAGGAACGGTGTGTCCATGTAGCGCGCGCGGATGAAGGCAATCGCCCACAACTCGAAGAACACGACGATTCCGGCGATTCCCGTGGCGATCCAGAATGCGTTGGCCCAGCTATCGGGCACGAGATAGGGCAGGGTGTGCCCAAGCCCGCCGAGCGTCGTCATCAAGCCGCAGGTGAGACCGCGCAGCCAGGGCGAACCACGCCCGGTCAGCGAGCCGTCGTCGGACAGCGCTTCCGCAAAACCCATGCTGATGCCGGCGCCGATCGAGGCGGCGAGGCCGACCAGAAACGTTTGCCAGTTCTGATGCGTGGCGAACGCAGCCGCAAACAGCGGCGCCAGCGTCGAAACCGAGCCGTCCATCAGGCCGGCGAGACCTGGCTGCACATATTGCAGCACGAACATGCGCCGGTTGGTGCGGTCTTCCTCGGCGCGCACGTCTGAACTCAGGATCTGGTCCGTCAGCTTGGCCGCCACCTCTTCGTGGCCTTTCTCGGCTTCGGCGAGATCGCCGAGCAGGCGGCGCACGCCGACATCCTGCGCCTGTTCGGCGGCCTTCACGTAAAAGCGCTCGGCCTGCAATTCCATTGTCTCGACTTCCCTGCGGACGATGTCGAGCGGCAGGTTTTTGGTGAGCCAGACCGGACGGCGGCGCAGGAAGCCTTTGACGTCCTCGCGGCGGATCGGGGGCAAATGCGGCCCGAAGCGCTGCTCGTACATTTCCAGCAGCATGTGGCGATGGCCGCGCTCTTCCTCGGCCATCTGCTCGAAGATCTTGGCGGAGTCCGGATAGCGCTCCTTCAGGTCTTCGGCGAAGCTCATGTAGATGCGGCTGTCCTCCTCCTCGGAGGAGATCGCGACCGCAAGCACCTCGCGTTCGGTCAGATCGGCAAAATTCTTCACGGCGGCCCTGTTTCGTTAGTTTAGAATAATTCTAAACTATATAGGGCGCTTGGGTTCCCGGGTCAAACCACGCCGCGGCTCTTCGCCAGGAAATCGAGCAACAGGCGGCTCACCTCGGCCGGCTGTTCCTGCTGCACCCAGTGACCGGCGCCGTCGACGAGGTGGCAGCCGAGCAGCTGCGTGCAGGTCCGCGCCTGCATGGCCTCGAGCACGCCGGGACGCTGGTAGGTGCCCCAATCCTGCTTGCCTGAGATGAAGCAGGAGGGCACGTCGATGGTGCGGCCGGCCAGCAATTGGAGCTGGCTGTTGAAGGCACCCGATGTGCCGCAGCGATACCATTGCAGGCCGCCCTGGAATCCGGTTCGGCCATATTCGGCGCTGTAGTAGGCGAGCTCGCGGTCGGGCAGCCATTGATTGGCGGCGATCGCGGCCGGCGAGGGCATCTCCTTTGCGACCGTCTCGGCCATGGTCTCGTTCAGGTCCATCACATAATAGGTCGGCAGCTTCGCAAGCTCGTTCGCCGACCAGGACTTCAGCGGATACGGCTTGTTGTCGGTCCAGTCCGCGCTCTTGTGATGATAGTAGGCGCGCAGGAAATCATGCACGCCCTGCGGCGCACGGTGGATGTCGGCGTTGGCCGGGCGTGTCGCATAGTACCATTGATAATGCTTGCGCGGACGCGGCAAGGCGGCGAGCTCGCGATGCACGGGGTCTTCGGCCGGTGGCTTTGCCGGCGCGTCGACCGTGTTGAACGGCAGCGGCGGCGCCCCGCCGAACGGCGCGCTCATCATCGCCACCGAACGAAACACGTCGGGTCGCATCAGCGCGCACCAGGCCGCGACAGGGCTGCCGAAATCATGTCCGACCACATCGACCTGCCTGTAGCCGAACGCCGACACCAGCCCGAGCGCATCCCGCACCAGGTTGAAGAGCGAAAACGGCGCGAGGTCGCCGTCGTACTCCGCGCTCCATCCCGTCGTCCGGCCATAGCCGCGCTGGTCCGGCGCGATCACGTGATAGCCGGCCGCGCTCAGCGCCGGCATCACCTTGCGCCAGGAGAAGGCGAGCTCGGGAAAGCCGTGCAGCAGCAGGATGCAGGGTCGCCCCTTGGTCTCGAAGCCGGCCTCCAGCACATGCATGCGCAGGCCGTTGATATCGTCGACATAGCGTGAGCGGATGCCGGCGGGGAGCGGGATGTTGGGAAGCGTTGTCATTGGTGTTTCCTCGTCATGGCCGGGCTTGTCCCGGCCATCCACGTTCTTCGTTACGGTTGATTGTAAGAACGTGGATGCCCGGGACAAGCCCGGGCATGACGGAAAGGAAGGCCGCGTTAAACCGCCGCGCAGACGAAGCCGCTGCCCTTGCGCCGGATCTTCCCCACCGAGGGCGACGGGAAATGCGCGGTGCAGCACAGCGTGTCGGTGTCGCAATAGCGTTCCAGGAAGCTGCGGCGCGTCGTTGCCGCCCTGGCTTGATCGAGGTCGAACTTGACCGACAGCTCCGGATAGAGCGACTGCAACGGCGAGTGCATGAGGTCGCCGGAGAACACGGCGTCGTCCTTGCCGTGGCCCATCGTGATGGCGATATGGCCCGGCGTGTGGCCCGGCGTCGGCAGGATGCGGACGTGATCGCCGATCTGGTGATCGTTGCCGACGAGCTCGTGGCGTTTGGCCTCGACCACCGGCAGCACGCTGTCGGCGAAGGGCGGCACCTCCGCCTTCGCGTTCTGCTCGCTCCAGTGATCGAACTCCTGCTTGGCGAAGACGTAGCGCGCCTTCGGGAAGGTCGGCACCCAGCGGCCATTCTCCAGCCGCGTGTTCCAGCCGACGTGATCGACATGCAGATGCGTGCACATCACGAAGTCGATGTCGCCGACCGAGAAACCTGCGGCGGCGAGACCGCGCATATAGGCATCATCAGTCTTCATGTTCCATTTCGGCCGCTGCGGCCGCGGCTTGTCGTTGCCGATGCAGCTGTCGACCAGAATGGTGTGGTGCGGCGTCTTGATCACATAGGACTGGAAGCACAGCATCAATGTGTCGCTGTCATCCAGGGCTTTCGCCTCCCTCATCCACGCCCGGTTCTCGGCCAGCAGCTCCGGCGTCAGCCCCGGCAACATCTCCAGTGCCGGGACGAACGAGGTTTCCTGCTCGACGATGCGATGGATGGTGAGATCGCCGACAGCGTATTTCAGGCTCATGCTCGCTTCCTTGCACTCAGCGTGCGTCACGCACGGACGGAATGACGATGTTGGAGAGGACGTCGATTGCGGCCAGCCCTTCCTTCGGCTGGCCGTATTGGGCAGCGGTGGTCATCATGACGAGATCAAGCTCGGGCACGATGAAAATGCGTTGTCCGCCCCAGCCGAAGGCGCCAACCCATTTGATTTCTCTGCCGCTGGCCAGCGAGCGACCCATCCACCATTGATAGCCATAGAACAGCGTGCCGCCGAAATAGCCGATCGCCTGGAAGCGCGGTGCGATCGATTCTGCAATCCATTCGGCGGAGACGATTTGTTGGCCGTTCCACCGGCCGCGATCGAGCACGAGCTGGCCGAGCTTGGCGGCATCTCGCGGACGCAAACGCAGGCCGGCGGCCGCAGCGATCTTGCCGTTCTTCGGGTAGGCCTTCCACTCGAAATCGGTGATTCCGATCGGCTGGAACAGCACCTCGCGCGCAAACGCCTCCAGCGGCTTGCCCGAGACGCGTTCGAGGATGTTGCCGAGCAGTTCAGTCCCGCCGCCATTATAGGTCCAGAGCACATCCGGCGGCGCTGCGACCGGCCTTGCGAGCACATAGCCGATCGGATCGACCTCAAAGCCGAGATGCGGCTCGTCGTTGTTCGGATCGGTCCAGCCCCGCGCCTCGTCCCATTTCATTCCCGAGGACATCGTCAGCAGATGGCGCAGCGTGATGACCTCCCAGCCCGTCTGCTTCACCGCCCGATGGTCGGGAAAGAATTTCAGCACAGGCTCGTCGACGCCTTCGATCAGCTGGCGATCGATCGCGATGCCGACGAGCAGCGAAACGACGCTCTTCGATGCCGAGCGCATGTCGTGCCTCGTCGTCGCGGTGAATTCGCGCTGCCCTTCCGGTTGTCCCCAGGGTTGGTCGTAGCCGGCGAAGTATTGCTCGAAGACGAGCTTGCCGTGGCGCGCGACGACAACCGAATGGACCGAAGTCGCGCGTTGCCCGAGTCGTGCAGCGATGCCGCAGAGTTGCGCGCCGTCCATGCCGACGCTGTCGGGCGACGCAGTCGTCCAGCCGTCGTCGGCTGACGATGGCGGTTCGCAGGCGAGGGTTCGCTGTCCAGGCACCATGCCGTCGGCTTGCACGGAAGTGGTTGAGACGGTCAACGCGAGCATGAGGCTCGCGCCGAGAATGCAGAGGCGGGGGAAGCGATCGCGCATCATCCTTCTCCCCGCCGTCGCGATACTACGCCGCTGGCGGCACCGAGATTTTCACCGAGGGCCGTTCCAGCATCTTCTGGTGGAAGGCGTCGAGCTTCGGATAGGCCTTGCGCCAGCCGCAATCGGCGAAGCGGAAGTCGGCATAGCCGAGCACGCAGACGAGGCCGATCTGCGAGATGTCGAACGGGCCGTTCAGCACTTCGGGCATATTCTCGAAGCGCGCCATGCCGGTCCAGGCCCGATTCCAATGGTCGTCCGACCACGCCTGCCATTGCAGGCCCTGCGGCCGCACCATCTTCTCGTAGCGGCAAAGCAGCATGGAATCGAGCATGCCGTTGATCAGGGCATGATTGGTCTTGGCCTTCCAGCGCCGCGGACCGTAGTCCGGGATCAGACTGCCGCCGGCCATCTCGTTGAGATATTCGACGATGACGTAGGAGTCCAAAATAACATCGCCATCATTGGTGATCAGCACCGGCAGCTTTTTCAGCGGCGTGATCTTCGAATAGTCCTCGTTGGCCGTGCCCGGCGCGACGGCTGCCGGGGTGAACTCGATCTTGTCGATCAGCCCGAGCTCGATCGCGGCGATGCGCACCTTGCGGGCGAAGGGCGAGGCGGGGGAGAAGGTGAGCTTCATGGCGAGTATCCAAAAAATGAAAGTTTTGCTTCGTCATTGCGAGGAGCGAAGCGACGAAGCAATCCAGGCTGTCTCCGCCGGAAGATCTCTGGATTGCTTCGCTTCGCTCGCAATGACGATGTGGCAGTAGTGAGGGCCGCGGCTTACGCCGCGACGATCTCCTGGCGCTGCTCGCCAAGGCCCTCGATGCCAAGCGTGATGACGTCGCCGACATTGAGGAAGGTCGGCGGCTTCATGCCGAGGCCGACGCCGGGCGGCGTGCCGGTCGTGATGATGTCGCCCGGCAGCAGCGTCATGAACTGCGAGACATAGGAGATGCACTTGGCCATCGAGAAGATCATGGTCTTGGTCGAGCCGGTCTGACGGCGCTGACCGTTGACGTCGAGCCACATCGGCAGGTTCTGCACGTCCTTGATCTCGTCCTTGGTGGCGAGCCAGGGGCCGAGCGGGCCGAACGTGTCGTGCGACTTGCCCTTGGTCCACTGACCCAGGCGCTCGATCTGGAAAGCGCGCTCGGAGACGTCGTTGCAGACGCAGTAACCGGCGACGTGGTTGAGCGCGTCGGCTTCCGAGACGTATTTTGCGCGCGTGCCGATGATCGCGGCGATCTCGACCTCCCAGTCGAGCTTGGTCGAGCCGCGCGGCTTTTCGACGGCATCGTTCGGCCCGGACAGCGAGGTGTTGGCCTTCATGAAAATGATCGGCTCGCTCGGGATCTCCGCGCCGGTCTCTTTGGCGTGGTCGCTGTAGTTGAGGCCGATCGCCACGAATTTCGACATGCCGGTGACGGGGGCGCCGAACCGCGGCTTGCCGGAGACGGCGGGTAGCGAGGCCGGATCGAGCGCCGCTAGCTTCTTCAGGCTTTCGGGCGAATAGGCCTCGCCGGTCAGGTCCTTCACATGCGCCGACAGGTCCCGCAACTGGCCGGATCTGTCGATCAGGCCGGGCTTTTCCGCACCCTTCTCGCCATAACGAACAAGCTTCATTCTCGTTTCTCCCTGGACTGGACCGATCGGTTGAACAGCTTCATGGAACAGGGCGGCGGGAAATTCAACCGCTCAAAGAGGGCGCATTGCAGCCCTCTCAATTCGGGAGGTTCGTCGGGGGCACCAGACTAGGCCAGCGCCTCGAACCTGAATGCGTCCCCGTCCCGCTTGATGTGCCCGGCCGAAAAATGCCCGCCGATCACCAGCGTCGGGGTATCGGCAAACCGGCCGAACAATTCGCGCCGCGTCGCGGCAGATTGGCTCTGATCGGAATCCGCGGTCGAGGACCAGCCGAGATGCGCCATCTGGCAGGGATGATGGGCGACGTCGCCCGTCAGCAGTCCCTGCTCGCCGTCCGACTGGATCAGAACGCTCGTATGCCCGGGGCTGTGGCCGGGGGTCGGAATCATGCTGATCTCGTCGCTGAGCCGGTGGTCGCTCGGGATCAACTCGGCCCGCTCGGCATCGACGATCGGCTTCACGGAATCACCAAACACGGCCCGCTTGTCCGGCTCGGTGGAATGGTCGCGCCAATGCTCATACTCCGTCTTGCCGAAGACATAGCGCGCGTTGGGGAAGGTCGGCACCCATTTGCCGTCGACCCATTTCGTGTTCCAGCCGACATGATCGACATGAAGATGCGTGCACAGCACGGTGTCGATACTCTCGGGCGGAAAGCCCGCCGCAATCATCGTCTCCAGGAACGGCGTGGTGCGATTGTTCCAGGTCGGGACGTTGCGGCCCTGCTTGTCGTTGCCAAGGCCGGTATCGACCACGATGCGGCGCGAAGGCGTCTCCACCACCAGCGAATGGATCGACATTTTCAGCCGGCCTTCTTCCGTGGCGAAATGCGGGATCAGCCAAGGCAGCTTCTGGATTTCTGCATTGCTCGCCAAGGGCAGAATGAAGCGGGTCGAGCCGACCGTCTCCAATTCCACGATCTTGCTGATTTTGACCCTGCCGACCTTCCACTGCATCCGGCGCATCCTCATGTTCTTGCTTTGGTGGGGAACATGCGCAGTTTCGCCGTCAGGCGCAATGGATCATCTGACGCGGTGCGGCGTTATCGCGGGAACCCAGGGAAAGACAAAGGGCCAGCCATGCCAGAGCTTGCGATTTCCGCGGAGAAGGTCGCCTTCATCATCGAAAAGGCGCGTGAATTCGACGTCAAGCAGGCGGATTCCGATCCGGATTCCGGCTCGAATGCGACGGATGACGATGCGGTCGACGTCCTCGAGGATGACGGCTCCGATCCGGTGGTCAACGAACTCGGAAGTTTCATCGTGGCCATGAACGAGGACGAGCAGATCGATCTCGTCGCGCTGACCTGGCTCGGCCGCGGCGATGGCACGATCGACGATTGGGACGATTTGCGCGCACGCGCGGTGGAGGCGCGCGCCGAGTATCGCAGTCCCCGGCGCGAAACGGCGCATTATCTGCTCGGTGAGCCGATGCTGGGCGATCTGCTCGCCGACGGGCTCGACGAATTCGGCGTCGACTGGACCGACGGAAACCCAGTCGCCGATTCATCCAGTCCGAGCCAGCGAGACGAAGACGAGCCCACCAAGCAACAGCGGTGATCCCGGCCGATATCAGCGCACGCAGTCAACGACCACGGTGCCGAGCTTGTCGCCTTTCTCGACGGCGACATGGGCTTGCGCCGTCTCCGACAGCGCAAACTGCGCCGCGACATTGTGGATTCGCCGCCCCGCTGCCAGCCATTTCGAGATGTCGGCCTGCGCCGCCGCAAGCAGCGCCGGCGGTAGCGCGAACAAGACGAGCGAGCGGAGCGTGATGCACTTCTCCATCAGCTCGCGCATCGGCACGGTCGGCGTGCGGTTGCCGTTGGTGGCGTAGACCGCGATTGTCGAATTCATGGCCATCAACTTCAGCGTCGTCGCAATGTTGCCGCCGAAATCGACATCGACCAAGTGGTCGACCCCGCGTCCGTCGGTGAAGGCCATCGCCTTGGCAACGACATCTTCGTCCCTGTAATTGACCACGAGATCGGCACCGGCCTGTCGCGCCTGCTCGCCTTTCATCGCCGAGCTGACGGTCGCGATTACCTGCGCGCCGCCCCATTTCGCGAGTTGCACGGCGTAATGCCCGACTGCACCCGCGCCGCCGGTGACCAGCACCGACTTGCCGACGATCGGCCCGTCCGCAAATAGCGAGCACCACGCGGTCATAGCGGGAATGCCCAGCGTCGCGCCTTCCGCAAAAGAGAGGTTGTCCGGCAGCGGCGTCACCAGATGCTCGGCAAGCGCGATATGTTCGGCCGCGGTGCCGAAGGCGCGGCCGTTGCGCTGGCCGTTGAATAGCCAAACCCTGTCGCCGATCTTGAACCGCGTCGCGCCATCGCCGGTCTGGTCGATAAACCCCGCGCCATCGCTGTTCGGAATGACGCGCGAAAATTCCTTCTCGCGATAGTTGCCCCCGCGCCGGCCGACATCGGCCGGATTGACGCCGGAGGCTTCCAGGCGAATGCGAACTTCGCCTGGACCTGCGACCGGCGTCGCCAGCTCACCATAGGTGAGGACGTCCGCCGCCGGTCCTGTCTCCTCGTACCAGACCGCCCTCACAGCGTTCCCGGGAAGGCACCACCGTCGAGCAGAAGGTTCTGCCCGGTGATGAAGCCGGCCCTGCTGCCGCACAGGAAGGCGCAGGCGTAGCCGAACTCGTCGGGATCGCCGAAGCGGCCTGCGGGATTGAGCTTGGCGCGCTCGGCCAGAACCTGGTCCGGCGTGATGCCGCGCTTCTCGGATTCGCCCTTCGCGGTGCTGCGCAGGCGGTCGGTCTCGAACGGGCCCGGCAGCAGGCCGTTGATGGTGACGTTGTTGATCACGGTCTTGCGCGACAGGCCGGCGATGAAGCCGGTGAGGCCGGCGCGCGCGCCGTTGGAGAGACCGAGGATGTCGATCGGCGCCTTCACCGCGGCCGAGGTGATGTTGACGATGCGGCCGAACTTGCGCGCCATCATGCCGTCCACGGTCGACTTGATCAGCTCGATCGGGGTCAGCATGTTGGCGTCGATCGCCTTGATCCAGTCGTCGCGGGTCCAGTTGCGGAAATCGCCGGGCGGCGGTCCGCCGGCATTGTTGATCAGGATATCCGGCTCGGGGCAGGCCTTCAACACCGCCTCGCGGCCCGCCGGCGTCGTGATGTCGCCGACGATCTCGGTAACGGTCACATCAGGATAGGCCTTGCGGATGTCGTCGGCCGTCTTCTTCAGGGCTTCGGCGCCGCGCGCGGTCAGCGTGACGTGTACGCCGGCCTCGGCCAGCGAGATGGCGCAGGCGCGTCCAAGGCCTTTGCTGGATGCGCAGACGATGGCGCGGCGACCTTTGATCCCAAGATCCACTGTTTCACTCCCGTAATGTCAGGTAGGTTTTTAAGAAGCTGCTATTCTAGCCAACCTTGGCGCCGCTGATAAGGGATTGGCTCGCATCAAAATGCATGCGCGCTTGCCCGGCGATGCAAATGCGCCTCATCAGATGCGCCGCTCCTGCTTGAGGCGGTCGATCGCGGAGGCCGCCTCCGGCGGCAGCGACTTGAAGCCCATCTGGCCGACCGTCGAGAACAGCGGCCGCAGATGCGAGCCGGCGAGAAACGGCGGCTGGCGGTTGGCCGGCACGATCTGGTCGAACACCAGCACCAAGGTGGTGGCGACGAGGCCGACCCTGATGGCGCCGAGCGCTGCGCCCCCGAGCCGGTCGCCGATGCCGGCCTGCCGTATCGTGTCGCTCAGCGCCAGCCGGCCGAGATGTCCAAACAGCATGCCGACCACCACGAAGATGCCGAAGAACCAGATCCAGTTCTGCAGCAGCGGCGCATTCGGATTGCCCGCGATTTGCGGGACGATCAGCGGCATCAGCGCGACGGCGATGGGGGCGGCGAGGAGATAGGCCAGGATCGTCATGGCGCTGCCGAGCAGGCCGGTCCTGAAACCGAAGCCGATCGCGATGGCGAACGCCGCATAGACGGCGAGATCGAAACTGTTCATGCGCGGGAGCCTGCCATGGAACGAGTGAACGCAGAACCGATCATTCCGGTTTCAGATCGTTAAAATCGTCTGTATTGATGGCCCCAAAGCCCAATAAAGCGTCAAGGAAAGCGTCATGTCAGGCCTATTCGATGTCAGTCAGGAAACCATCCTCGTCACAGGCGCGAGCCAGGGGCTGGGGCGGCAATTTGCCCGGGTGCTGGCGGCACATGGCGCGGCCGTCGCGCTCGCGGCGCGGCAGACCGACAAGCTGAAGAGCCTGGAAGACGAGATCCGCGGCAAAGGCGGCCGTGCCGCCGCCGTCGCGCTCGACGTCACCGACACCGCATCGATCGCCAGGGCCGTCGATGCCACGGAAGCCGCGCTCGGCCCGGTCACGGTGCTGATCAACAATGCCGGCATCGCGATCGAAAAGCTCGCGACCGAGCAGACCGAGGCCGATTGGGACGCGGTGATCGGCGCCAATCTCAAGGGCGCCTATTTCCTCGCGACCGAGATCGCGCGCCGCATGATCGCGCGCAAGCAGGAAGGCAACATCGTCAACATCGCCTCCGTGCTCGGCACCGGCGTGCTGAAGGCGTTGTCGCCCTACGCGATCTCCAAGGCCGGCATCATCCAGGCGACCAAGGCGATGGCGCTGGAGCTTGCGGGGCAGAACATCCGCGTCAACGCGCTGGCGCCCGGCTACATCGACACCGAGATGAACCACGCGTTCTGGTCGACGCCGCCGGGCGAGCGCCTGACCAAGCGCATTCCCCAGCGCCGCATCGGCGCCGAGTCCGATCTCGACGGCGCGATCCTGCTGCTGGCCTCGAACGCCTCGCGGTACATGACGGGCAGTGTGGTGACGGTGGACGGCGGGTTCTTGCTGAATTGAGAAGCTGCTGTCGTCCCGGCCTAGTGCGCAATTGCGCACGGGGGCCGGGACCCATACGCCGAGTGTGAGTTATTAGCGCGAGCTGGTCACCACCTATCTTCGCCAAACCAAACTCGGTGGTTATGGGTCCCGGCCTTCGCCGGGACGACGAGGTAGAGTCACCGCATCTCGCCCCTGATCATATCCGCCGCCTTCTCCCCGATCATGATGGTCGGCGCGTTGGTGTTGCCGCCGATCAGTGTCGGCATGATCGAAGCGTCGACGACGCGCAGACCTTCGACGCCGTGCACCTTCAGCGCCGGATCGACCACGGCCATCGCGTCGGCGCCCATCTTGCAGGTGCCGACGGGGTGATAGACGGTGTCGACACGCGCGCGCAGGATGGCGCGGATATCGTCATCCGTTCTCACATCGGACGTGAACATGTCCTTCTTCTGCAACGCGCGCATCGCGGGCGTCTCCATCAGCCGCCGCGTGGTCTTGAAGCCCGCGACCATCGTCTCGAGATCCTCAGCCTCGCCCAAGAAATTCGGATCGATCATCGGCGCTGCCAGCGGATCGGCGCTTTTCAGCCAGACGCTGCCACGGCTCTTCGGCCGCAACAGGCAGACGTGGCACGAGAAGCCCGCCTCCTTGTGCTTCTTGCGGCCGTGATCGTCGAGCATCGCGATGATGAAGTGCAGCTGGATGTCGGGCACATCGAGATCGGCTCGGGTCTTCAGGAAGCCGCCACACTCGGCGAAATTGGTGGTCATCAGTCCGCGCCGGTCCCGGCGATATCGCTGGATGGCGCGGAGCAGGGCTGGCAGCCGACCGAGCGACGAGTGGACGAAGTGCGGATAGTCGGAGGCGTAGACGAACACGAAATCCGGATGATCCTGCAGATTGCGTCCGACGCCCGGCAAATGACGCACGACGCCGATACCGTGCGCGGCAAGCGCCTCGCCGTCGCCGATGCCCGAAAGCATCAATAGCTGCGGTGACTGGAAGGCGCCGGAGGCGAGGATCACCTCGCGCCGCGCGCGCAGCTGCTTTGTCTGCCTGCCCTGGAGATATTCGATGCCGACCGCGCGCCCGCCTTCGAACAGGATGCGCGTGGCATGCGCCTGCGTCTCGACACGCAGATTGTCGCGCTTGTCCATGTGGGGATGCAGATAGGCGCGCGCCGCGCTCCAGCGCTCGCCATTGTGCTGCGTCACCTGGTAGCTGCCGAGCCCTTCGTGGTCGTCTTCGTTGAAGTCCTCGCGGATGCGGAACTGCGCCTCGCGCGCGGCCTGATGGAAGATTTCATGGATTGGATTGTCCGAGCGCAGCCTGTTGACATGCAGCGGGCCGCCCTTGCCATGATACGCGCCGTCGAAATCGGCGTTGTTCTCCGAGCGCTTGAAATAGGGCAGCACGTCCGCGTACGACCAGCCGGCATTGCCGAGCGAGGCCCAGTGGTCGTAGTCCCATTTGTTGCCGCGGATGTAGACCATGGCATTGATCGCCGAGGACCCGCCGAGCCCCTTACCGCGCGGTTGATAGCCGATACGGCCGTTCAATCCCTTCTGCGGCACGGTATCGAAGCCCCAGTTCGCGGCCTTGTATGGCAAGGCGAGCCCGAACGGCGTGGTGATGCGCCAATTGTCGTTCCGACCGCCGGCATCGAGCAGCGCCACGGATGTCCCCGCATCCTCCGACAGCCGCCCCGCCACCGCGCAGCCGCCGGAGCCCGCGCCCACGACGACGAAATCGAATGTGTCAGTCACTGATGTTTCCCCCTGCATTCTTCTTCTCGTCATTGCGAGCGCAGCGAAGCAATCCAGACTGTCACCGCGGAGGGATTCTGGATTGCTTCGCTGCGCTCGCAATGACGGGTGTTGAAACCTACGACATGAACCGCATCATCTTCTCCAGCCGCGCGATCTTGCCGCCATAGGGCGGGTAGAGGTCGGCGAGGCGGTTGAACTTCGAGCGATAGAACACCGGCTTCAGCTTGCTGAACGTGCGAAAGCCCCATTCGCCGTGATAGGCGCCGGTGCCGGACGCGCCGACGCCGCCCATCGGCTGGTTGATTTGCGCGAAGTGGAACAGGCAGTCGTTGATGGTGACGCCGCCGGAGATGGTGCGCGCCAGCACCTCGTCGCGCGCAACGCGGTCCTTGCCGAACCAGTACAGCGCCAGCGGCCGGTCGCGGGCGTTGACGAAGGCGATGGCGTCGGCCGGTTCGCGATAGCCGAGCACCGGCAGCACCGGTCCGAAAATCTCCTCCTGCATCACCGTCATCGCCTCGGTCGCGCCCATGATCAGCGTCGGCGGGAATTTGCGGTGCGCCTTCCAGTTCGGATCGTCCGCCTTCGCCGGCTGCAGGATCTTTGCGCCGCGACGTGCCGCATCCGCGACGAGATTTTCCAGCCGGGCATAATGCCGGTCGGAGATCACGGAGGTGTAGTCCTTGTTGGCGGGGTCGGTGCCGAACATGCGCCGCATCTGCGCGCGGACTTTTTCGGCAAAGGCCTGCAGCGCGCGCTCGGGCACCAGCACATAATCCGGCGCGATGCAGGTCTGCCCGGCATTGAGCAGCTTGCCGTAGGCGATGCGCTCGGCGGCCTCTTCGAGGTCGGCCGAGGCGTCGATGATAACAGGCGACTTGCCGCCGAGCTCGAGCGTGACCGGCGTCAGATTGCGCCCCGCGGCCTCCGCCACCAGCCGCCCCACCCGGGTCGAGCCGGTGAACACCAGATGATCGAACGGCAGCGATGAGAAGGCTTTTGCGACCTCGTCCTCAATGCCAGTGACGAGCACTTCCGCAGCGTCGAACCGCGCGGCGACCGTCTCCTTCAGCAGGCTTGCGAAATGGGCGACGTGCTCGCTCGGCTTGATGATGACGCGGTTGCCGGCGGCGAGTGCGCCGATGGCGGGCGCGAGCGTCAGCTGCAGCGGATAATTCCACGGCGCGATGATGCCGACGACGCCGAGCGGCTGCGGCAGCAGCCGGTTGCGCGCGGGCAGGAATTGCAGCGCCGTCGAAACGCGCTGCGGCGCCATCCAGCTCTTGAGGTGTTTCGTGGCATGACGGATCTCGGAGAACACCATCATGGTCTCGGCGATATTGGTCTCGACCACGCAGCGGTGGCCGAAATCCGCCGAGATCGCCTGCCGGAAGCGCACCTCGTTGTCGGCGACGACGGCGCGCAGCCGCGCCAGCCGGTCGAGCCGCTCGGCAAGGCCAGGCGCCGGCTCGGCCCGCGACCGCGCGACCATGGCATGGCAGGCGTCTTCGAGAGCCCGAAGCGGGGCGCTCGTCGGGGGGCGATCGGAGGGGCCGTCCAAGGCGTGGTCCATGGCGTTCTCCCCCCTTTTAAGTGGCGTTTCCGCCTGGTTTTGTTGCCGCAAGCTGGCCCCTTGTGGAACTTCTGGCAAGGGCGGGCCAAACAGGCCGCAAATTCGTCCACCGCGCTGTCATAAAGTCGAAAAAAACGTCCCCGCAGCCCTTTCCAAAGCCACCCCGGGTTGGTACATACCGCCCGCACCCAACGGGCTTTGCCCGGGGTTGCCTTCCAAGGAAGCCTTCGGGACGGACGAAGCAAGCCACGCGAACAGCGCCGGCCCTTCATTCACCGTCCCCGGCACTTTCACGAAGGCAAAGCAACGGTTAACGCGGGGTGGAGCAGCCCGGTAGCTCGTCAGGCTCATAACCTGAAGGTCATAGGTTCAAATCCTATCCCCGCAACCAAATATGATGCTGTAACAGCAGCAGAAAACCAGAAAGCCGCTCTTTCGAGCGGCTTTTTGTTTGCCTAGAATCGCCACCGAGTCGCCACGGCGCCCTCATGCCGTACCGCCCGTTCGAATCCCACTCTCTCCGCCATGTCTGAGACGTAACTTACTGATAATGCTAGGTTTAATGTCTGATCGGAAATGTTCTCCCCACCGTGTTCCCCACTTCAGCGCCGCGAATTTATCTGAGAATAAGACGAAGGTGCGCCGTTTCGACTCGGTTTATGAGCTTACGTTCGATCAGCCATGGCGAAAGAACCCACTGCGAAAGAGTGCATCGATTATCTAGTAGGGCGGCGTTTTCCGCTCTCGTTTAGCCTCAAGATTCCGCCGTCTATCAGCCGGGGCAGTGGGCTCCCGCCCGCCACACGCGAGTTACGAACCGCAGTCGAGACGTTCACCCAAGAGCTAGTCTCCCTTACGCCTAACGCCCTTCTTGCGCGATGGAACGAGGAGAAGGGCCAGCAGTTGGAGGAATTGCGGGTGAAAGCGGAACAGGAAGAGCGCGGGCGGTTCTTCAACCAGCCCCACGCAAACGCCGATTTCGACCACTGGTCCAAGGCTGCGCACTGGACGCTAGACGAGGCAATTGCGCTTTCGTTCGGAAAGGCCCCCGAGTTGGTCAGGTGGGAAAATCTCCGTACCCTGACCGCTGTAGGATCGCCATTTGTGATCCAGTACGCGCGTCGGCGCGACCTCGCGTCCAGGGCCAAAACCTGGCAGCAGCTTTTTGACCCGGTCCTGCCAGGAATCTTCCTTGCGTGGGCAAAACGATCCGATATCGATTTGCCTGCGCGGCTGGTCGAAGCCGTGAAAAGACGCGGCGTGCAGGTCGCGGACTGGAGAGGCTTGTACGAACAAGCGATGGCCAGCTTGGAGCGCGCAAGCAAGGCGCACGACCTCCAGATTTCAGATTGGAGACGGTTATGCGATCTAGCCAATGAGACTCTGGAAGCTACGCGAGCTCAAGCGATCGAGATGGTGGAAGAAAAAAATCGCATGATCGCGGCCCTTCAAGAACGTGTGGCGTCGGCCGGCATACCTGACGCTTCTGTTGGAGCGCCAGCCGATGCCGGTAAGTCACTAAGCACTAAAGAACGCGAAACCTTGCTCAAGATGGTCATTGGCATGGCGCGAGATACATACAATTACGATCCGAAATTAGGACGTAGCAGCGTTCCACAGGAAATAGCTGACGATTTAACCAAACACGGCATTTCTTTAGACGTGGACACAGTCCGGAAGTGGCTCAAGCAGGCTGCGGAATTTTTGCCGGGCGAGTAATTGTCCGCTAGCAACACGCCGCACTGCGGGCAGCCGTGAGCAATTTGCTAAGCCGTCGCGGGTGGTTTTAATACGGGATCGTCTTTTAGAAACTCGACCGCTGGTACATAGGCACCCATATGGAAAGTCTCTGCGGTAGGTCCAATTTCAAGATGAATTGGTCCTTTAGAGCCCGTGCGGGTGATGGTCCACAATCCTAACAAGGCCATTGTAACGTACCGAGGATAGAGAGCCTTGGGTTTGCAGGTAACTTTCAGCAGAAAGGCTTGCTTCAGCCTGTCCTGGTGCGGATACGGATGCCCGCCACCTTCCAACCTGTACCCCATCAACCTTTCATGGATGCGGACGCAGGCCAAATCGGTCACGTCATCGACGTAGTTGTAGTCTGAATCATTCATGCGCGGAATGCATTTTGTCGCGTTTAGTTGCCCGAGGTAGTGCGCTAGCCCCCAGGTCAGAGCTAGTTGCCTCATACTAACAGCTCGCAAATCAAGGGCAGCAAAATCACGCCTCCTCGGATCAACGTCGCGTTTCCACCAAGGCCCCCGCTTATCACCTGTCTCAAGGACGCCTGTCGGAGTCACTGTAGAATGGTTCTCTTTGAGAAACATCAGTGTATTGGTAGCCTTCTGGGTCAACTGCTCAAGAATCTTCGGTTGTCCAAAATGGGTGTTGGCGACTGCAATCAATTCAAACACTTGATCAGCCTTCATTTTTCCAAGGTCGATCCACTTAGGAAACTTAGAGGGAAAATCCATCGGACACCTCGCGTAGGGCAAAAAGCCCTTCGAATGTTAGGTATCCAAACATACTGCAATAACCTGAAAAGCGCTGCAACCGCAGGTTATCGCGCCTCTAGGAAAGCAGACGATCTTCTATAGCTTTCTCCTGACCCGACACGTCCTCGATGTCGGATCGTGGAGGTTACGATGACAAAAATGAGCGCTGACGTCGCCTTGTTACAACGTCCTTACATCCAACTCGCGAACGATCAGGCGAACTTTCGCCACTTCCCTGCCGACGCAGAGATGCCGAGGCAAGGACTCTTCTCGAAAGTCGCTAACGGATGCTGCAAGTTCACCAATGATGGCCGCGTGGGCGTCATTGGCCTTCTCAACGAATGCGGCGGCCGCAAGATGGTGAAGATCGAGTCGTATGCTGCAGGTCGGCAGATTGCGACGCGCTACTTTCACTTGGAACGTGCAGAATATCGGGACATTCGCGCGTTGGGTGATCTTGAATTCATCGATGAAGAATCAGATTGGGACTCGTCAGTGCAAGGCGACGATGGGTCCAACTTTGTGCAGTTGACCCACACGACCCTGGGCGACGGTCAAGTCCTTTGGGAGGCTCACAATCAAAATCTTCGCTACTATAACGCGGTGGAAGTGACGGTCTATCGGAGTGGTCGCCGCGAGGGAACTGGCTACGCGGCAATCATTCCTGGCGGGTCGCGACGTTTTTACGCGTTTCTTCCCGGCGAAAGCGGCTTTTGCTTTCTTCAGTCGGCTCGCTTGGACCCTTCCTAAGGAATTCTCGCATTCACTTCCGTCCCAACTTAGAGCTGGCGGCCTGAAGTGACCGCCAGCTAGCACATCAAGGAGCAAGTCATGAAAGAACTCGTTACGCTTGTAGCCATCGGGCTTGCCGGATGGGGCTTCTGGAGCTTCCGGAACTCTAAAATTGCCGAGGGCGAACGCTACGCTGAATCCTGCGCCGCTAAGGGGGGCACAGTGATAATCAAGCCAACTTGGAGCGGAGCAGGCGCAGCCGCGAACGGGATGTTTGGGACCCTTCGCTATTGCGACACGAAAGCAAAGTCCGCGGGTTAACGTGCGAGCTATTGATAAGTTGAGAGCCTGCTCGTGAGGCCGTTTTTTTGCCGGCTGATCCTCGTCGGCGCGCATGATGGTCAGCACGCGGTGAGTATCCTAGGTGTGATCGCACCCGAATCGCCGCGCCCGGTGCTCCATCAGGCCCCCGCATCCAACGCGTCGTTCACAGCAGGCATCGAGCGTAGGCGAATTCGCCTTGCAGGGACCGAATTCGGTTTGCCTCTAACCGAATTCGGCCAGGCGCTATTCGAGGCGGCGAGCAAGCTGAGCTACGAGGGCATCGTCTCCAAGCGGGTTGATGCGCCGTACCGGTCGGAGCGGGTTGAGGCCTGGCAGAAGATCAAGACGGTGCAGCGCGAAAAATTCCCCGTTGTTGGTTTCGTCAAAGACCCGTCCGGCCTTGCCGCGCTCTACCTCGGCAAGCAGGAGGGCCAAGAGCTGCGCTATATGGGCAAGGTCGGGACGGGCTGGAGCCGTACGAAATCGGCGGAAATCCGCAAAGCTCTCGATACCGTCGTCAGCCCGAAGCAGAAGCTCACCAAGCCGATCAAGAAGCCGAAGGCGACATGGGTCGAGCCAAAGTTCTACGCCGACATCGAATACCGGGACATCACCTCTGAAGGCCTGCTGCGGGCCAGCTCTTTCAAGAGACTCAGCAAAGGAACGCGGCGTTCCTGATGGCGTTTTCTCCACGAGTGAGTGGAGTACCGGGATGCCGGATCGCGTAACCCAAGCGGTAAAAGAAGCCCAAACCATCCTGGCTCGCTATGTCGAGCCCGGCCCGCGGGACTGCCAGAGCACGATCAATGACCTGCTGGCCGTTCTCGACGATGAACGGCTTGTACAGGCGGTGGAGGAGCAAGATGAGCGACAATCTCGCCAAACGGGATCAGCGCGACCGTAGTAAAATCAACATGCATGAGGACTTCGAGGTCAAATACTGGACGAAGGCGCTTGGTGTCTCCTGAGACGAGCTGCAGAAGGCTGTCGACAAGGTAGGCAATTCGGCCGCCGCCGTTCGCAAAGAATTGGCGGCGTAGCCGAGGCGCGCGGTATGCTTGCGATCTTTGGAGCAAGGCCCGCGCGCTTTTTCATGCCATGACCAATCCCAACTGTCCCATCTGCTTCGGCATCGGCTTTGTCTGCGAGAACCATCCGGACCGGGCCTGGAGCGAAGAGCTTGGCTGTCAGTGTGGTGCCGGTGATCCGTGCGCCTGCAACAGCTCGCCGGATATTGACGCGGGAATCGAAGAGCCTGACGCAAGCCAGATTATTTCCGATCCGATCGGAAAGAAGCGTCATCGACGGGCCGCCGAATTCGGCCCAGGATTCCTCCATGCAGACAATTCATGCCACGAAGCGGCGCCGGGTTGGCCGCCCGCTGATGTAGGGTGAGCATACCGTTCCTGTTCGTGTGCCAGCGAAACTCCTGGGTGAAGTTAAAGCGATGGTCCGCAAGGCCTCGCGCAAGCGTCCTCTGTACGTTGTGGGTAAATCAACCAAAGCGCTTTGATTGAGCCGCAATTACGTGCTCGGCTTGGACTTGGGAACGACACTCGGCGTTAGCAGGGTGTCTCTTGATGGAGGTCTCGATGCCCAGGCACTTCGGTTTGAAGGCAACATCGGAAGTCGCACGGTTGGCGTTCACGGGGCCGTCCAGCGCTTCGCTGGACCGGACTGCCTCGGCGTCTCCATCGAAGAGCCATTCTCTGAACAGTTCTCCAGTGTCGAAGCGCTCTTCCCAATGCTCGGAGCTGCCGTACTCGCCTGCGAGCTGGCGGGGCTCCGTTGGTCGGCGGTCCATTTCCGCAAACTGAAGCTGCACGCCATCGGCAAAGGCAACGCCAAAAAACCCGATATGCAAGCGGGCGCGAAAGCGCGCTGGGGGAAGGACCTCGGGGAGGATGAAGCGACGCGGCTTGGGCTGGCGCTTTCGCGTTGGACCTTAATCTATTCGGTTAGCAGTCAACAAAAGCCCCAGCCCCAGGGGAAGGGCTGAGGCCTCGGGAGGGTCCTCGCGCTGTCTGGACGCGGTGACTGAACAGAAAACCTAAGTCGCGATCTGGCGTTCCTAAAAAGGACCGGGGCCACTGACTTTCATCAGCGGCCCCCCGGGTCTCTTCAAAAATTACGAAATGAAAAGGGATTGCCAGCCCCGGTCTCATTATCCTCGCTCCAATATTTCCATTAGGCAATCTCATTTTGGCGTTCCCGAAATGGAACCATCTACTCAGCTTTGCTCGCCTAGGACGCGGCGGGTGCTCTGATCAGCGAGGCGTGGTCGGTGCAACGACAAGCGCCGCTCCGCCCCGATCATGGGCACCAGAAAACTGCGTCATTTCCCTGCTGGCCCAAACCGGATCAGCCGGGCGGGCCTGGCGATGTATGGCCCGCGGGGGAAGGTCGCCACGCTCAATCTAAATCGACGAGATATGCTAGCACCAAGTCTTCTGTCTGAGTTTTGTCAGCTGCGTTTCGATAGATGACAATCTCGGCTTCGTCAGCTCTGCGAACTGTCAACTTGGCGGTCGAGGAGCAAAGAGGGAGGCCGTTCGATGTAATTGTGGTCAAGTCATCACGAACCCAGTCCTCTTTGCACAACTCGAAGGCTTCCCGGAAATTCTTCGCCTCGAACGCGAATGTAGCTTTGCCGTCAACGTCCATCGCGAACACCGACCCCGAGAAAACAGTCATAGGCACTCACTTTTCATCAGTATCGGACAAGCGGCCGCGCCACGAGCGTTTTGCTTGGCTTCACATTTGCTCACGGCCGCATTTCGCGAGGTGTGTAGGTAGTGTAACCGGCATCGACCCGCAAGCAACGACCGGTCGTGGCTAGCTTTGCATCTAAGTCCTTGCAACCAGTTCGAACGGCCAATGACTAAGTGACGTGATGGCCGAGGTCGCTGAGGTCCGCTTGTGGAGGCGGTTCAGTACACTCCCACCGATGGTTGCCCAGCGTGGGTGCTCGGTCTAGGCTGGTGCTATTGCTCAAGCGAGGAGACGGACGTGGCGACAGGTACTGTGAAGTGGTTCAACTCGACCAAAGGCTTTGGGTTTATTCAGCCAGACAACGGCGGCAAGGATGTTTTCGTGCACATTTCCGCTGTCGAAAAAGCGGGACTGAGCACTCTCAACGAGGGTGCGAAGGTGAGCTACGAGGAAATGAGCAACCGCGGCAAAACGTCGGCCGAAAACTTGAGGGTTGGCTAGCGATAACATGCCCGCCGGTTCACGCTGGCGGGCCTATTGGCTTCAAGGCAAGTGGGCCCCGATGAGCGCGGCGTCGTTACCGGCGCTTTCGAGAGCCGCCGGATAATCGCTTCTGGCGCGCCAGCGAAGTCCAGATCGCTGACGTGCCGTCCCGCGCCGAGCCGTAGAATCGCAAACGAACGTCGGCCGCTTTCAGCCGCCAGAAGCAAAAAACGCCGCCGGCTTGAATGAAGCGCAAGCGGCGGATAGCCAGCCCCGGCGGGAAATGTAAAACTCGATAGCACTGTGTCAGCACAAAGCGTGCCCGGATGGGTAGTGGGTCCGGGCTGGAACTTCAGGCCGGTGCGGCGCATACTCTGAGGATGCCTGATAAATCTAAATTCTATCCCAAAACCAAAGGCGGCCGCTGGACCGTGCGGATTTTCACGGGGCGCGGCCCGGATTCCCATGTTGGCGATTTCGCGACCGAAGAAGAGGCCAAGCACTGGATTTCGACCAAATCAAAGGACTGGGAAGCCGCATATGATGCTGCGGATAAATCCAAATGACCCCAAAGCAACCGACGAAAATCGCGCTGGTCATCAACCTGAAAACCGCCAAGGCGCTCGACCTCAGACTGCCACCAACGCTGATTTCTCGTGCCGACGAGGTGATCGAATGAGCGCGGCCGCTTCCGCTTGCCCCTAGCTGACCTTAGCTCAGCGTGCCGCGACGTCTGGTTTGGGGAGGCAAGCTGAAGCGCGCAATGCGAGCTGCCAAGGCAGCTTTTGACCTGTGTTCGAGCGCGCGCAATAATTTAAGTTAGCGACGCGCTATCGACGTCGGCTGCATGATGGGGCGTCGATTGATTCGGGCTCAAAATGACACAGCAGAAAACGGAAGACGCTGATGCTAATCGTCGACGGCTTGTCGACGAGGCCCGTGCCGCGCGAGAGCAGGCGCGGGCGCTTTCAGACGAAGCCGCAATGGCCGTCTACGAGCTGCGCCGGTCAATACTGGAGAGCGCTGGCGCGCGAGTCGAGACAAGGGCCCAGCGCGAGGACCGGTCGGTCGGAATGGCGGAGGTTCGGCAGGTCGTGCGGGAATATATCGATCATCAACGTTCGCTGCTGCGCGGCCGATGGGATAGGTGAGTTTCACGATCTCTTTGAAGGGATCGGCTTATGTCTATGCTTGACCATACGCTTAGTTCGGACGTGACGGCGCGCCTGGTGGCCGTGATCACGGAGATGGGACGCAGTCATTGGTTTTCCAGGGACGACAAGGCCCGCGTCAAGCATAAACTTCAGCTTATTAGTTTTAGGGGCCTACGAGCGCCGGGTTCGGCAGTAGCACTCGCAATCCCGAAAAGAAGGCTGTTTAGCTCTCGCTCAGGAATGCAGAGCGTATCGGCCAAACGGGATAGCGAAATGCCTTGGCGCCACAAGTCCGTTAGAATCTTGCTCCAAACCTGCGACGTCTCCTTTGGCATCGGACGCGGTTCAACATCGCGCCCCAATTTGCCTAGCCCGATGCAATATCCGCGATAGTGCCAGTCAGAAATTTTTCCCATTTTATGAAGGGTATATGCGAGGGCCGCTGCTGAGACGCCCCAACGCTGCTTTTTGCTGAGAACGTCCTCCAAAGATCGAACGACACGAATTTCTGCGATCACATCTTCAGCCGGCATCAGAAATGCCGACGCAAATTCATCGGCTTCGATCTCAGCCCTTGGATGCGAAGAACCTGTGTGCCTGTGCAGAATTAGATGGCCTAACTCATGAGCCGCGTCGAAGCGGCTGCGCTCCGCAGTCTTAAGCGTGTTCAGGAATATGTAGGGCTTGTCGTTTCTCCAGAGAGAGTAGGCGTCAAGATGACGCGTTTCCTCAACCAGCGAAAAGACTCGCAAACCACGCGATTCCAAGAGATTGAGCATATTTCCGATTGGGCGCGTTCCGATCCCCCATTGCGTACGCAAATACATGGCGGCTTGCGCAGGCTGTTCGTGCCGCGCCGGTACGAGCGCATGAGTCGGCAATTCGTACTGGCTTGCAACCCAGTCATCGAATTCAAAAGCCAAAGCTCCGGCCGCCATCGCCGCGTTGCGAGCCCCGGCTGTCAGGGAGCGCAAAGACCTAAAACTCACGCCAGCCGGGCTCGGGTATTCCGGCGAGCCCTTCTCAAAGAAAGTTTCCGGATAGCCAGAAATCTCTAGCAAGCGCTCACGGCAGGCCTCAGGAAGATCGGATTCTCCGCTTTCAAAGCGTTGCAGAGCTTTCCGATCAACGCCAAGCTGTTCCGCGAATCCTATTTTCGTCAGTCCAAGCCGAAGGCGGACCAACTCAACACGCTCAGGATTGAACATTCCTATTCCGCTTGATAGCGATGTCGATGATTTCGGTTGGTCCGCCGCGATCGATTTTCGCTCCAACGGGAAACGAAGCATCTTCCGAGCCATCCAGAAGCATCACGCGCGTTTCAAAGCGCTTGTATTGGCCCGAGGAAAAAACCTTCGGGCGAGCTAGTTCCGCACGAAGTCCAATATGCAAATCAAAATAGGTGCCGAGCACAAATGTGGTGTACCCGCCTTGGCCGTCATCGGTTTCTGTCGGGTCGATAAGACCGGGAATCCAGGGCGTGCCGTTGCAACGAACTTTCTTGTTTGATGCAGACCCTTTTTCAGCGCGGTTCGTCGGGTTGACTAACGGGTTACCCGCGTACTCGTCGAAATTACAGGGAATTACGCGAGCTTTGAGAAAGGGATTGCTGATACCCGGCTGGTTGTCGGTGTCGTCCGGCTTCCATCGGGGCCCGCAAAAGATTTCACGCAAGCCGCGCGCCACCTTCGCATTCATAAGTATGAGTTCGAAGCCCCTGGGATCATTTGCGGTGCAAAGCGCCCGTTCGCGGTCCCCGTAGCGGGCAGCTTCAATCAGGCCGTCAAAATTCAGTTCCCATTCGTTGAGAAACGGAACTATCTCCATCTGCGCCTGTCCCATATTTCCTCATCAAATGATGCAGAAAAATGGGACAAACATCAAGCGCTCATTTGCCCGCGCCTTGCCGCCCATGCGCCACGGCGGCGGCGTTCTTGCCGTCCTCGGTGGGATATCCTCAATCTCGCCAGTGGCGATCTTGGCGATCATGATGGCGCTGCAGATAGCATCGGCGGGCCCTTTTGGCCCTTTTGGCCCTTTGGTCCTCTTGGGCTTAGCAGGTGCCTACTTTGGTTGCACCGACTCCACAATATGTGAGACGGTCGCGTGCCTGCACGTTGGTTATGTCTAGAGGGAGTCAATACGAAGCGCGACGGCGTGCCAGTATTGAGGCCGACCAACGGGGTCGTGGATGGCTGCAACCGGAAACGAAATCCAACCCCAGTAGGTAGAAAGGAGGGTTTACCCTGACTCTGGCTGAAACAGTCATTATCTGTCTGATGGTGCTCCACATCTCGATCGAGATGGTCGGCATGCTGAAGAAGTAAGGTGACGGGCGTAACAGCATCTGCCGATCAGATGGCTGACGCTTCCCAAAAACTAGTGAAGCCTCAGGAGCTGCAACCCCTGAGGCTTCTAGAAATCCGAGATCGGAAGGTTTCCGTCCGGCTGAAACAGCTTTTTATATAGTCGATACCCTAACGAATGTCACTAGGACATAGTTTCAACTAGTCCCGATTCGGTCCCTTTTAGCTATGCCCCCAGAATGACTAAACAGGCAAGAGCGGTACCGGAAGGCGCAGCAAAAGGTTGATGACGCCTTCACGCGGCACCATCTTTGAACGATGCGACAGAGCTACCGGACCTTGGCTGACAGCGAACGAGCGCTGCGCTCGGCGCGCCTCGCGGCGGCCTTGGACAAATTGGGCTGCGGAAATTCAAACTCAGACACTACCCGCCCCTGGTGAGAACCATAGTCGGACTCGCCGGACTTGCTATTGCTCATCCACAAACAACGATCGTTCGCTAAGAGGGGCGGCCGATACCGGGCGCTAATCGTCTTCCCATTCCAGGATGCACCGCACAATCATGCCGAGGTTACCCATCCAGCATCGCTGGTGGCGAGCCCAACGGAGCTCAGTGAGCTGTCTTGTAGGACGTGCGCATTCAAATTTATTGCATTTTGCCAAGCACCCCTGACAAAATGGTCGGCATAAAGCGGGTCGGCGGTGGTCGTGAATTTCCAGGTATCCCTTTTGAAGGTACTTGCTAGCTACCCCAATGGGCTGGCTACGCTCACGGATATCAAACGCGACCTCGCATTTTTGGCAACGAGCGGCGCTGATTGGGCAAGCTACAGCAAGCGGCTGGGTGCTACGCTCCCGACATTAGACGTCTTCTCGTTAGGCTTTGTGCAAAGATATTCGTTCGCCTGGCGGTTGACGGCAAAGGGCGCAGCCGCACTCGAACTGATGGAACAGAACGTGAGAGCTCCCGTCGCTAATGTCGAAGCAGAAGCGGCAACGTCGGATATCTTGCTGGAAAAGTGTGCGCCACCTGTAGGGTCCGCTGAAAAGCGTGATCAGCCGAGTAGCTCACCAATTGATCGGCGCGCGCTGTTCACGATCATCGACGGCGGTCGAAGCCAGGCTGCTTAAAAGTCACAAACGGCATGCCGCGTGCGGCGCGACGGCGACTGGTCTCAGAGGGCGCTGCCCGCATCCGCGCGAGGACGTTGCTAGCTGACGTCCGGAATGACAGAAATCGCCCGCCTTTGTAAATCAAGCTCAGCAACAAGAACAATGGCAACCAACGCAGGATGCCCAACGTCGCCTCTCAATAAAGCTTCATCACTGGCCAGGAGCAGCCACGGTCACCGTCTCTTCCATGATCTTCGCCACGCTACCATCTCGGATCACGATTGCGGTATAGTAGCCGTGTAGCGGTTGGTTGCCGAGCTTGGCCTGCCACTCGCCAGCATTGAACACGAAGTTGCCGAAAGACCGCGACACGTTGCGCTCTACCGAGTAGTCGTGCAGGTCCAAGTTGACGACATCCTGCAGATTACGGCGAATTGCTTCTCGGCCTACGAACATACCGCTCGGCGTCACCCTAATGGCGTCGTCAGTGAACGCTGCAGCCATGGCATCGACGTCTTTGCGATTGTATGCCTCGGAAAAATTCTTCTGCAGGTCGGCATATTGATCGTCGCTAGCCTGCTGAGCGGCAGCAACATAGCAAGCCGACATGAATAAGAATGCGGCAACTACGACCGTACGCATCATCGGGTTCGCCTTCATCAGGACGATGCGGGGGTCAGAACCACTCGCCCGGCATGTACTTGTCGGCAACAATAATGCTCACCGACATGAGCAAGCCGGCAAAACAGAATAGCGATACCGAAAAGAACGTCTCGAGGTCAGCAATCGCTCCGACCGACGTCTTGGAAAAAATACGGGTAGCCAATGCCGCCATGTTACCCTCCAATTGTTCTATGGCGAATGAGCCAAACTCGCGCTTCAGCCCATCACGGCGCCGGAGTTCAGCGCCTATTCTACAGCATCCATCCGCAGCATCTCGTCCAGGCGAGCCTGGCAGTACTGTTCATAGAGTGCGTTGATGATCGTCCACATGACGTGAGGTCCCCTATCGACCTGATCAAGCGTAGGGCCGGTCTGTTTCAGGATCGCTTCGTGGGACCTGTCATATGGTTTCGAGCTGACGGCCTTCGCGCATCGAGGCTGCTGTTCCAACCAGGACACAGAGCCAAGCAAGGCCTGAGGGCCGGCTTTGACACAATGCCGCCCCCAAAGATATTCGGCTAGGCGGCATTGTGCTTTTTGGAAATAGCCACGTTCAAGACAGATCGGCGAGGCTGGTAGAGACGCTCTATGCGGTCACTTGGGCAGGAAGCTTGAAGTGATCGGCTTGAAGGCTTCCTGCGCAAAGGTCCTGTAAAGCTCGCCGATCTTGGTCGCTTCGGCGAAGAACATTTCTTGTGCGGAT
>NZ_JBVVOY010000022.1:0-118622 GCF_055807535.1 Bradyrhizobium sp. Kon37 | reverse complement strand
GCGTGGTGACGACGCAGTACCGGCAGGGCAACCTCAACCAGGATTCGATCTCGAACTATGCGCGCCAGCATCGCTTCGACGAGGTGCAGATCGGCCTGTCGCTGTTGTCGTCGCTGCCGGTCGACGTGATCGAGCGTGCGATGATGGACCGCAATCGCGAGATGATCCTGGTGTTGTGCAAGGCGCTCGACTTCTCCTGGGACACCACCATGTCGCTGCTGTTCCTCGGCGCCAAGGATCATCTGATCACGGCGCGCGAGCTCCACGACAACGAGCGCGATTTCGGCAAGCTCAAGATCGAGACCTCGCGCAGCGTCTTGAAGTTCTACCAGTCGCGCAAGACCGGCTCCGATCCCGTCACGGGTCGTCAGCCCGAGCTGCAGGTGCACTGAGCGGTACACCCAACAGGTACACCGAGCATCATCCGGGAATTGGCAGGGAGTATTTGCAATGTTGCCTCAATTCGGCACCGCCGTTCGCAAGAATCCAAACAAGAATCCAAACAAGAACCTCGACAAGGCCGCAGCCGGCGAGATCGGCAGCGGAGCGGCGGACCAGGCCTCGGTCGATGCCGCCTGGCTCGTGCTGGAAGCCGCCAACGATCTCGGTGACCATGCCGCGATCGAAGCCTGCCGCCGCGTCATCGACGCCGAGCTGAACGGCACGGCGGCCGGCAGCGCGGATGTTGATCTCGTGCTGGGGTATTTCAGATAGCAATCGTGCCCGGCCGAAGATGGTCAGGCGCCCTGAGCGGCAATCTACTTGCCGCGATATCGAAGAGCCTCGACGAGCAGCGAGAATGCCGGTGAAGGTTGGCGCCGACTGGGATAATAGAGGTGGTAACCCGAGAACGGCGGACACCAATCCGACAGCACCCTGATCAGCCGGCCCTGCGAGATGTATGGCTGCACGTGCCCCTCCGTGAGGTAGGCAAGTCCCAGGCCCTTTAGAGCTCCCTCGAGAAGAAGCCCTGCGCTGTTGAACACAAGCTGTCCTTCCACGCGCACGTTGAGCTCGCGCCCGTTCTTCTCGAACTCCCACGCGTACAGGCTGCCGCCGTGGGTCGGAAGGCGCAGGTTCAGACAATTGTGGCCGGTTAGATCCTGAGGCGTCCTGGGCCGCTTGCGTTCGGCGAAGTAGGCCGGCGATCCCACGACGGCCATTCGCAGATCAGGACTGACGCGCACCGCGATCATGTCCTTGGCGACGAGCTCGCCCGGACGAATGCCCGCATCGACCTGCTGCGCCACGATGTTGGTGAGCCCGTAATCGATGATCACCTCGACATGGATGTCTGGATATTGGGGAAGAATCTTCCCCAGCGCCGGCAGCAGGATCTCGGTGGCGGCGTACTCCGTTGCCGTCAAACGCACGGTCCCAGCGGGCTTTTCCCGGAGCTCGCTCAGGGCAGCAAGATCAGCATCCATCTCCGTGAATTTGGGCCCGACGCTCACGAAGAGCCGTTCTCCGGCTTGAGTGGGCGTGACGCTCCGGGTCGTTCGATTGAGAAGACGGACCCCCAGCCGTTCCTCCAGCTTTCGGATGATCTGGCTCAGCGCCGATTGCGTCATACCAAGCTTGGCTGCGGCACGCGTGAAGCTGCGTTCTCTCGCCACGGCGAGGAAGGCCAGGATATCGCTGGCGTCGTCCCGGTTCATTGATAAGCCCGTCTTATGACTGCATGCGGATTTTATCACCTAATCGGACGGAGGCGGAAGCCTTAGTTTCCCATCAACATGAGCGGCACTTGATCTTCTTTTCGCCCGAGGGCTCGCCAGCCCTGCGCTCGTTGATCGCAGCCTGACGCGATTGAACGTCCGGGTTTCTCGTGAGCGCGGGCACCGTGCCCTGCGCAGCACTCGTCGCCTTGCGGCTGATGGTGCGCCCGACAAACCTGGAAGGATTCACGCGATGAGAATGCTCGCAGCGGCCTTGTTTTCGTTCTGCCTGTTTGCTGACGGCCCGGTCGCGGCCCGAGACGGATCCATCGAAGGAGCAAAGACCATGTCAAAGCCGGTAGACGTCCGCGCGGTCGCGCCAGCCCTCGAAGGTTACGCGCAAAAACTCGTCCACGGCGATCTGTGGAAGCGCCCGGGGCTTACGCCTCGGGACCGCAGCATCGTCACCGTCGCGGCTCTCATCGCCCGAAATCAGACAGTGGAGCTCCCGTACTATCTGGGTCTCGCGCTGGACAACGGCGTGAAGCCGTCGGAGATATCGGAGATCATCACGCATCTGGCCTTCTACACCGGCTGGGCCAACGCGATTGATGCGGTCCCGGCTGCGAAGGAAGTCTTCGAGCGCCGCAACATCGGGCCCGATCAGCTCCCCCCGGCGTCGGGGCCGCAACTGCCGCTCGACGAGGCGGCGGAGAAGCAGCGGGCAACGCGCGTCGGAGAGCAGTTCGGGCAGATCACGCCGAGCCTTGTCCAGTTTACGACCGACGTGCTGTTCCGCGACCTCTGGCTCAGGCCCGCGCTGGCTTCGCGCGACCGCAGCCTGGTGACCGTAAGCGCGCTGATCGCCACCGGTCAGGTCGCGCAGATCACCTACCATTTGAACCGCGCCATGGACAACGGGTTGACTCGGGAGGAAGCGGGCGAGGTGCTCGGCCATCTCGCCTTCTACGCCGGCTGGCCCAATTCTTTCTCCGCGGCGCCTGTCGTCAAGGACGTCATCGAGAAGCGACCTCGCTGAAAGAACGACAATGCCTCGATCGACAATCCCGTTCGCGATCCGCCACGAGCGGAGACATGCCGTGGTGACGCGTAGAGACATTCTCGTTGGCGGAAGCGCCTTCGCCGTCGCGGGAATTCGACTGGCGCCGGCGCTCGCGTCCGAAGCACTGAAGGAGACTGCAATGGACATCGACATCAAGAGAAACGGATCCCGGCCTTCCCAGAAGGGTCCCGAAGACTGGTTCACCGGGACGGTGCGCATCGACCCACTGTTCGCGGCTCCCGAGCCCGCACGCGTCAGCCGGTCTCGGCTGGGTGCAGCGAGCGGGCGGGCAGATTGAGGAAATCCGCGCCGGCGACGTCGTGTGGTTTCCGCCGGGCTTGAAACATTGGCACGGAGCGACGCGGACCACCGCAATGACGCACATCGCCATTCAGGAATCCGTCAACGGAAAGAACGTCGATTGGATGGAGAAGGTGGCCGACGACCAATACCTGGAGTGATATCTGCGATGCGCGGGTGCGACAGCGATGAACTGTACGATATCGCCAAAGCCGCGAGCACCCTTCGAGCAATCCAAATCAGGTAGGGCCAGTGAAGCCTCTGAGGGGGAGAACATGAAGAAGCAGCTTTTCTCGTACGGCATATCGATGCTGGCCGCGGTACTCGCCGGCGGCGTCGTCGCCCAGCAGGCGGACGAACGATATGTCCAGGTGGCGGAAATCGAGATCGATCCCGTCCAATTGGACGGCTACAGGGCTGCGGTGCAGGAACAGATCGACGCAGCAATTCGCAAGGAGCCGGGCGTCCTGGTGCTCTACGCCATTTCCGAAAAGGACAACCCGGCCCACGTCAAGGTCTTCGAAATCTACCGGGACAGGAGCGCCTACGAAGCTCATCTCGGAACAGATCATTTCAAGAAATACAAGGCGACGGTTGAGAAGATGGTGAAGTCGCTCAAGCTGATACAGGCAACGCCGATCGTGCTCGGCGCCCAATCATGAGCGTACAACTCGCTCGAGGCAACGAGGCGCTGTCGCGCGATCCGGCTTGGAGTGCGGTCTTTGCCCTGACCTTGTGCGTCGGGACATTGATTGCGTCCGAGTTCATGCCGGTCAGCCTGCTGACACCGATCGGCACCGATCTCCACATGACCGAGGGGCAGGCGGGCCAGGCCATCGCGGTCTCCGGACTGTTCGCCGTCTTCACCAGCCTTGCGATCGCGTCGGTGACACGGGGCATCGATCGACGCAGCCTGTTGCTGGGCCTTACCTCGCTGATGATCGTCTCGGGGCTGATGGTGGCCCTGGCCCCGAATGCCCTGGTGTTCATGGCAGGGCGCGCGCTGATCGGGATCGTCATCGGCGGGTTCTGGTCGATGTCGGCGGCTACCGTGATGCGCCTTGTGCCGGAGCGGCAGGTTGCGGCCGCGCTTAGCCTCCTCAATGGTGGAAACGCGCTGGCGACCACGATCACCGCGCCGCTCGGCAGCTTCCTCGGTCAGTTCATCGGCTGGCGGGGTGCGTTCTTCTGTGTCGTCCCGCTCGCGATAGTCACTCTGGTCTGGCAATACGCCACATTGCCCTCAATGCCCTCAGAACGCGGTGCCGCGGGGAACGTTTTCGGATTGCTTCGCCGGCCGGTAGTCGGCATCGGGATGCTCTCGGTTGCCCTCCTGTTCATGGGCCAGTTCGCGCTTTTCACCTATTTGCGTCCATTCCTGGAGACCGTGACACGCGTAGACGTCTCCACGCTCTCGGCTATCCTGCTCGTGGTCGGCGTCGCGGGCCTGCTCGGGACCTACCTCATCAGCTTCCTACTGAAGCGAGGCTTGCACGGGCTTCTGATCGGCATGCCGCTTGCGATGACCGCCCTTGCCCTCGGCTTGATCGCCTTCGGAGGGTCGACCCTCGTTGTTACCGTGCTGCTGGCCGGTTGGGGCCTCATCGGCACGGCCGCACCGGTCGCTTGGTGGACCTGGATGAGCAAGACGCTGCCTGAGGATGCGGAGGCGGGCGGCGGCCTGATGGTCGCGGTGATCCAGCTCGCCATAACGGCGGGCGCCTCCCTCGGAGGATTCTTGTACGACAGCAGTGGGTACCGGAGCGCCTTCGTTGCCGCCGCCGTCGTGCTCTGCGGCTCCGGACTTCTGGCTTTTGGGGTCTACCGCCGAATACGGTAGATCACGACGTCTTCGCCGTGACGGATCGTACTTCGCTCGAGGAGATAATTCGATTTCTCCAATACACGGCGCGACGCGCCGTTTCTGGCGAAGACGATGCCGATCAGAGACGGCAGCTCGTGGTGTAACAGTCCGATATCCGTCAGCGCCGTGGCGATCTCGCTTGCAAGCCCCTGGCCCCAGACGTCGCGCTTGAACGCGTAGGCAATCTCGATCTCGTCGATATCGTCCACCAGGATGTGCCGGATGCCCGCTCGCCCCGCGAATGCCCCGTCTTTCGTTCGCAGCACCCACAGTCCGAAGCCATGCTGGTCCCAATGCGCCATATTGGCGTCGAGATAGGTCTTCGTCCTCTCCGCCGAACGGACGCCGCCGAGATAGCGCGAAACGTCCGCATCGAGGTGCAACGCAACGAGGTCAGCGAGGTGATCCTCACGAAGCCTCTCGGCGCTGAGCCTAACCGTGCTGAAATGTTCCATTGGGACCAGATAGCCGTTTCCAAGGCGAGACGTCGAGTAACATTGACGCGGAATAACTGGGCTGGCAGTGCTTTTCACCGTTGCAAGGACGCGCTTTAAGTTGGGGGCGGCCGGCCCGAGGCGAATGTTCCGACGCGGAGTGGCAATGGATTTCGAGCGCGACATAGCCAAGGTCAGCGGGATCGCTGCGGTCTCGACCATCCTGGACGTGGTCAGCCGGACCACCGGAATGGGGTTTACGGCCGTTGCCCGCGTCACCGAGGACAGGTGGATCACCTGTGCCTCGCGTGACGAACTTGCGTTCGGGCTGAAGCCCGGTGACGAGCTCAAGGTCGAGACCACGATCTGCCACGAGATCCGGCAGAGCCGCGAGGCGGTTGTCATCGAGAATGTCAGCGAAGACGCCGCGTACTGTACGCATCACACGCCCGCGCAATATGGCCTCCAAAGCTACATCTCCGTGCCGATCATTCTTCCCGACGGTTCATTCTTTGGAACTCTTTGCGCGATCGATCCGAAGCCGCGCAAGCTTCGGACTCCCGAGATCATCGGCATGTTCAAGCTTTTTGCGGAGCTGATCGCGTCTCACCTCGACGCGGCCGAGCGCGTCGAATTGATCGAGAACAGGCTCGCGCTGGAACAACGCAATGCTGAACTGCGCGAGCAGTTCATTGCCGTGCTCGGTCACGACCTCAGAAACCCTCTCGCCTCGATCCAGGGCGGGCTGCGGCTTCTGAACAAGAAGGTCGATGACGAGGGCAAGAACTGGATCAACCTGCTGCAGGGAAGCGTGGCCCGGATGGCGGGCCTGATCGACAATGTCATGGACTTCGCCCGCGCGCGGCTCGGCGCCGGCATGCAGCTCAAGTTGAGAGAACAGCCGCTCGAGCCTGTCATCAGGCAGATTGTCGCGGAGTTCGAGAACGTGCATCCGGATCGCGTCATCGAAACGGTCGTCAACGTTCCGGGACCTGTGAAAATTGACGCCGACCGCATAGGGCAGATGCTGTCCAATCTTCTCGGCAACGCGATTTCCTATGGCGCGGCCGACAAGCCGATCAGGGTGCTGGCGCAGACGACCGGCGCTGGCTTTGATCTCAGCGTTGCCAACAAAGGCGCGCCAATTCCGGCTGATACGATCCCGCGCCTTTTCACGGCGTTCGATCGCGGCGACGTTCTGCCGAACCAGAAGGGGCTTGGGCTCGGACTGTACATCGCCCAGGAGATCGCGCGCGCCCATGGCGGGCTGATCGTCGCGTCGTCGATGCGGGATGAAACGGTGTTCACTGCGTCGTTCCCGGCAACACAGGCCAGCGGCTGAGAAGGCGTGCCAGGCCTCCGGTATCTTGCCGTCACCGAGCGTCTCGCCAATTCTCTGACACTACCATCATGCGCCTGTTTTGCCCGACGGCGCAACCGGCCTTGTGTGCCGGCGTTGGTTCTGGCCAGCGACGGTCAGCTGATTTTAGCACACGCGTAAGCCATTGATTTCACAACCCCCGTCTACTGTGCATGGGGTTGTTTTCGCGCTTTTTAATTTTTAGAGGGGCTACCCCGCCCCGAACGCGACCGCGACATTGTAGGTCAGAAGGCTCGCGGCGTAGGCCAGCACCAGCATGTAGAAGAAGGTGACGGCCATCCAGGTCCAGCTTCCGGTCTCGCGCCGGATCACGGCCAGCGTGGATGCGCATTGCGGGGCGAAGATGTACCAGGCCAGCATCGACAGCGCGGTCGCGAGCGACCATTTCGTCGCCAGCACCTGGCCGATCTGCTCGGCCGCTTCCTTGCCGCCTTCGATCGCATAGACGGTGCCGAGTGCTGCGACCGCGACCTCGCGCGCCGCCATGCCCGGGATCAGCGCGACCGCGATCTGCCAGTTGAAGCCGACCGGCGCCAGCAGCGGCTCGAGCGCCTTGCCGATGATCGCGGCCAGGCTGAAGTCGATCGCCGGTTCGGTGGCGCCCGCGGGTGGCTGCGGGAACGAGGCCAGGAACCAGATCAGCACCATCATCGAGAAGATCGTGGTGCCGGCGCGGTGCAGGAACATCTTGGCCCGCGTGTAGACGCCGATCGCGATCGATTTCAGCCGCGGCATCTTGTAGTCCGGCAGCTCCAGCATGAACGGCGCCGGCGCATAGTCGCGCAGCATGAAGAATTTGATAAGGAACGAGACGGCAAGCGCGCTGGCGATGCCGACGGCATAGAGGCCGAACATCACGAGGCCCTGGAGGTTGATGAAGCCCCAGACGTCTTTTGCCGGAATGAAGGCGGAGATGATCAGCGTGTAGACGGGAATGCGCGCCGAACAGGTCATCAGCGGCGCGATCAGGATCGTGGTCAGCCGGTCGCGCTTGTTGTCGATTACGCGTGTGGCCATAATGCCGGGGATGGCGCAGGCAAAGCTCGACAGCAGCGGGATGAACGCGCGGCCGTGCAGCCCGGCGCCGCCCATGATGCGGTCCATCAGGAACGCGGCGCGCGCCATGTAGCCGAAATCTTCCAGCAGCAGGATGAATAGGAAGATGATGATGATCTGCGGCAGGAACACGATCACGCTGCCGACGCCTGATATCACGCCGTTCTGCAGGAAGCTCAGCAGCAGGCCGGCGGGCAGGGTGGCATGCACGAACTCGCCGAGCGAATCGAAACCCGAGTTGAGCAGCTCCATCAGCGGCTGCGCCCAGGCGAACACCGCCTGGAACATCACGAACAGGATAGCCGCGAGCACGATCAGCCCGCCGACGGGATGCAGCACGATCGCGTCGATCCGCGCGGTCCAGGTGTCGGGCCGGCTGGGCAGGCTGACGCAATCGGCGATGATGCGGTCGGCTTCGCGCTGGGTGGCGCGCAGATCGGCCACGCTGAGCGCCCGCCAATTGTTCTCGCCCGGCTCGGCGGCGAGCTTTGCCGAAATCTCGTCGGTCAGCGACAGCAGGTCGGCCGTGCCGCCCTTGCGCACCGCGATCGAGGTGACCACGGGCACGCCGAGCTCCTTGGCGAGCCGCTCGACGTCGACAGTGATGCCGCGGCGGGTCGCGATGTCGAACATGTTGAGCACGAGGATCATCGGCCGGCCGGTGCGCTTGAGCTCCAGCAGCAGGCGGATGGTCAGGCGCAGATTGGTCGAATCCGCCACGCACAGCACGAGGTCGGGCAGGGTCTCGCCGGAAGCCTTGCCGAGCACGAAGTCGCGGGTGATCTCCTCGTCCGGGCTGCGGCCGCGCAGCGAATAGGTGCCGGGCAGGTCGACCACGGAGACCTGGCGTCCCATGGGCGTGACGAAGAAGCCTTCCTTGCGCTCGACGGTGACGCCGGGATAGTTCGCGACCTTCTGCCGGCTGCCGGTCAGCGCATTGAACAGCGAGGTCTTGCCGCTGTTTGGCGTGCCCACCAGGGCCAGATGAAGTAGGGGCAATTCCATGGAGTTGGGGTCCGGTCGCTTCAGGCGACGATAATGGCCATGGCTTCGCGACGGCGGACCGCGATGGTGATGCTGTCGACCCGCACGGCGATCGGGTCGCGGCCGACCAGCCCCTCGTGCAGGACCTCGACCCGGGCGCCCTCGACGAAGCCGAGCTCGATCAGCCGGCTCTCGAGCTCGATGTCCGAGAGCGCCGAGCCTGCGTCCTTGGGGGAAAGGTGCTGGATGACGCCGGTATAGCCGCGCTGGGCCAGGCCCAGCGGCATCTGCGGACGCGTATCATGGATGTCGGTCATGCCCTGTATTTTCAACGCAGGGCATCGAGGTCAAGCGCGCTCGGTCGCTGAAACTGCACCTTAGAGTGATTTTAAAGTGCCAGCTTCGTGACGAAGGCGATTGGCGCCAAGATCGGCGTCAGGATCGGCGCCAAGACGGCTACTGGGCCGGGACCTTTTCCGCCTGGATGGCGGCCATGGCGCGGCTCTTGAAGTAGTCGAGCACGAACAGGCGGATCGCCGAGGACAGATTGCCCTGCTGGCGGTTGCCGTCGATCTCGCCGACCAGCTCGGACAGCGTCATGTTGCGCAGGCCCGAGATCTCCTTCATGCCGTTCCAGAACGCCTCTTCCAGGCTGACGCTGGTCTTGTGGCCGGCGACGACGATCGACCGTTTCACGACGGGCGACTTCATGGCTGCTCCTCGCGATCGATCTGGTGCTGGTCCAGGTGCGCCTTCGCCTGGTCCGCGCGCGTCTCCTCCGCCGACCGCTCCGCCTTCGTGCGGCCGAACTTCGTTCGGTTGGCGTCCGCCTGCTTCGCCGTGGCTTGCCGCTCGGCGCGCTTCCGGAAACGATTCAGGTTGATGACGTTCCCCATGTCGCGTCTCCATCATCCGATCCTCCGTGGGCAGGATGAAACATTCAGAAACTGTGCGCCGCACTGCGCCCAATGAGATTTGATCGCCATTCGCTTGTCCTCGTCAATCGACCCTTGGGCCATCAAACGATGAATTCCGCCCCGTGGGGACGGAGGGGCTGCGTAACACGCAACCCCGCCGCGACATTGACGGTAATCAAATCCCGTCCGTTAAGCCCTACATTTAATGGAGCTTGGGGCTCCGTATCATTACGGATGGCTATCGGAATTCGGAATTTATCCCGGGCTGGTCATCTTCTCGGGGCGCACCAGACGGTCGAACTCGTCCGCCGAGACGAAGCCGAGCCGCAGCGCCTCTTCCTTCAGGGTGGTGCCGTTGGCATGCGCCGTCTTGGCCACCTTGGCCGCGTTGTCGTAGCCGATCTTGGGGGCGAGCGCCGTCACCAGCATCAGCGAACGCTGCATCAGTTCCTTGATGCGCTTCTCGTCGGCGCGGATGCCGCTGACGCAATGCTCGGTGAAGGAGCGCGCGGCGTCCGCCATCAGCCGGATCGAGTGCAGCATGTTGTAGGCCAGCACGGGCTTGTAGACGTTGAGCTCGAAATGGCCCTGGCTGCCGGCGACCGTGATCGCGGTGTGATTGCCGAACACCTGGCAGCACACCATCGTCATCGCCTCGCACTGCGTCGGATTGACCTTGCCCGGCATGATCGAGGAGCCCGGCTCGTTCTCCGGCAGCATCAGTTCGCCGAGGCCCGATCGCGGGCCCGATCCGAGCAGGCGGATGTCGTTGGCGATCTTGAACAGGCCTGTCGCGACCGAGTTGATGGCGCCGTGCGCCAGCACATAGGCGTCGTTCGAGGCCAGCGCCTCGAATTTGTTGGCGGCGCTGGTGAAGGGCAGCTTGGTAATCCCGGCAACGTGCTTTGCGAACAGTTTTGCAAAGCGCGGCTTCGAATTGAGCCCGGTGCCGACGGCGGTGCCGCCCTGCGCCAGCGGATAGAGCTCCTTCACCGCGACCTTAAGCCGGGCGATGCCGCTTTCGATCTGGGCGGCATAGCCGGAAAATTCCTGGCCGAGTGTCAGCGGCGTCGCGTCCTGGGTGTGGGTGCGGCCGATCTTGACGATCTTTGCGAACTCCTTCTCCTTCTTGCGCAGCGCGCGCAGCAATTCGCCGAGGGCAGGGACGAGATCGGCGGTGATGCGGCTTGCCGCCGCGATGTGCATCGCGGTCGGGAACGAGTCGTTCGACGACTGGCTCATGTTGACGTGATCGTTGGGATGGACCGGCTTCTTGGCGCCGAGCTCGCCGCCGAGGAGCTCATTGGCGCGATTGGCGATGACCTCGTTGAGATTCATGTTGCTCTGGGTGCCCGAGCCGGTCTGCCACACCACCAGCGGAAAATGATCGTCCAGCTTGCCCTCGATCACCTCGCGCGCGGCGCGGATGATGGCATTGGCGCGGCGCCGGTCGAGCAGGCCGAGCTCCTGGTTGGTCTGCGCCGCGGCGAGCTTGACGATGCCGAGCGCATGCACGAGCGCGATCGGCATGCGATCGATGCCGATGCGAAAATTCTGGCGCGAGCGTTCGGTCTGCGCCCCCCAATAGCGATCGGCGAGGACCTCGATGGGGCCGAAGCTGTCGGTCTCGGTGCGGGTCGCCGGGCGCAAGGAACGGTCGGTCTTCGAGCGGGCAGCCGTCGAGCGGGAACTCTTCGAGAGGGAAGTTTTGGCCATGAGCACATCCATTCCGCCGCGCGAAATGCCACGCGGCCTCTTCATGTGCCTCTATATAGGGAGTTTGGCCGCCTGCGACGGGCGCCAGTCCGATCTAGATCATTTCTTGCGGAAACGATCCAATCGCACGACTTCGGCGCCGCCCTGGTTCGGAGCCGCCGGCTCCTCAGTGCCTTCCGCCGGTTCAGTGGCAGCGGGCACCGCGACCGCGGATGGGGCGGGAGCGGCCGGCAATGTCTCGGCCGAAACGTCGGCGACATCGGAGGTGTCGAACTGGAGGCCGAATTTCACGGACGGATCGAGGAAGCTCTTGATGGCGCTGAATGGCACGATCAGCCGCTCCGGAATGCCCCCGAAGGACAGGCCGACCTCGAAGCGGTCCTCAAGCACGGTCAGATCCCAGAACTGGTGCTGCAGGATGATCGTCATCTCTTCCGGATACTGGGCCAGCAGCCGCGACGACAATTTCACGCCGTCGGCCTTCGACACGAAGGTGATGAAGAAATGATGCTCGCCGGGCAGTCCCTGGGACGCGGCGTCGGTCAGCACCTTGCGCAACACGCCGCGCAGCGCGTCGCGGGCCAGCACATCGTATCGGATATGATCGGTCGCCATGGTGGTCCTGTTGCATTCCAGGAGCTGGGCCCTGCCGGCCCGACTCGCCAAGCCGCAATAGTACCGCGCCTGACGGGTCAACAGGAGTCCCCGCGGGGTAGGAAATAAGAGGTAAGTGGAGGCTTCTGTTGCCAGGTGCCTCCGAACCCCGCCTAACGGAGCTTAACCCGTTAGGACTTCAGAATGGTCTTTCAAACTGCGTTACGCAGCCTGAGCAACCGGAGCAAAGTTGTCGTTGGCAACTATTGCATAGCCCGATAACGGCGGAACAATACCGAGAAAAAGAACGCCCTTTACGCCCTCGTCGATCCTATTTCGCCCCCGCCAAAGCCCGCTTTCAGGGCTAGCCCACTGGTGGGCTTTGGTGGAGGCGCCGGGTACCGCCCCCGGGTCCGAATGGTTTATTGCGACGACCGTTTATTTCCATAGCCGGCGAACCGGCACTCCCAATATAGGGGGCAAAGGTTTCAAATAACAGGTGTTTCGAGCGACCATTCCGAGGTTCCCTTGGGATAGGTTCCCGGCAGGCTTGGCCGCGCGCCGGCCGGCGTTCTAAGCTCCTGACATGTCCGAGGATTCCGCACCGGCCGCCCAACAACCAGTTCAAGAGCCGGACCGTCCCGCCACCAGCGCCGTTCCGCCGGGCTTGCTCGCGCTGTTCCTGGCCTTCGCCCGGATGTCGCTGGCGGGCTTCGGCGGGGTTTTGGTGTTCGCCCGGCAGGCCATCGTCGAGCAGCACCGCTGGATGACGGCGGACGAGTTCAACGAGACATTTGCGCTCTGCCATTTCCTGCCCGGGCCCAACATCGTCAATCTGTCGATGGTGTTCGGCGCGCGGCTGCGCGGGATCGCCGGCGGCATTGCCGCCTTTGCGGGGCTGTTGCTGCCGCCCACGCTGATCATGACGGTGCTCGCGATCGTCTATGCCCGGTTCGGCGATGTGGAGGTGCTGCGCCGCATTCTCGCGGGCATCTCCTGTGCGGCCGTCGGCCTCTTGATCGCGGTGGTCTTTCGGATGATGACGCCGCTGCTCAAGCGGCTGGACGCCGTCGCGCTCATCCTGATGCTGGGCGTCTTCCTCGCCATCGGCGTCCTTCGCCTGCCGCTCCAGGCGGTGCTCTTGGTCGCGATCCCCGTCAGTATCGGCGCCACCTCCCTGATGCGGCGGAAGGTAGCAGCATGAACGCGGAGAACCCGATCTGGGCGCTGATCTCGACCTTCGGTCTGATGTCGCTGTTCGCAGTCGGCGGCGCCGCGGCGGCCGTGCCCGAGATGCACCGCATCGCGGTCGATGTGCATCACTGGATGACCGACAAGCAGTTCGCCGACGCCTATGCGATCGCGCAGCTCTCACCAGGTCCGAACGTCCTTATCGTCACGTTAATCGGCTATGCCGTCGCCGGCATCCCCGGCGCCCTGGCGGCGACCTTGGCCATGTGCCTGCCCACCGCGCTGCTTGCCTATTATGTCAGCCGGCTCCTCAATCGGCCGAGCCAATCGCGCTGGCCCGGGCTGATCCAGGCTGCACTGGTTCCGCTCTCGATCGGCTTGATGGCGGCGAGCGCCCTGATCCTCGCCGAGTCGACCGATCGTACGCTTGCTGCGCTGCTTCTGACCGCGACGGTTGCAGTGGTCGCATCCGTCTCGCGCATCAATCCACTATGGATTTTGCTGGTCGGGGGCTTGTTGGGTTTTGCTGGCATTGTGTAATGAAAATGGCTAGGCAGGGATCCGGGCGGGGGCATCGATTTCCAGCCGATTAGAACAACATTGCTCGTGGCTTACGGGTCGCGGAGGAGACATGCATGGCCGATACGATGGGCCACTCGGCGACAGCCAACCGAAACACCTCGGTGGTGATCAGTTTTTGTCTGCTGGCCATAGCGCCGCAGATTTTCGAATTCATCTGGTCGTTCGGGACGATCTTTGGCTGGGGCGCGGGACGCGGGCCGGCCGCCGTGGTGATCAGCCATGCTACGGCGCTGCTCGCGGGGGCGCCCGGCGCGTTGCTCGGGGCGGTCGGCGGTGACACCAAGAAGGCGTCATCCGATGTGCTGCTGGCGCTGATCTATTCCTATCCGGTCTTTGCGGTGGCGATTCTCACGTTCTTCATGACGATCAGGTCGGCGCAGGACTATGTCGGCGGAATCGTGCTGATGGCGCTCGCCTTGTTCGCACTGTGGGCCTCCAGCGATTTGCAGGGCATGCGGGGCTTCTCCTTCGGCGCCGGCACGGCGCCGCGGATGTTTGGCGGGCTCCTGGTTGCACTTGGCGCCGGCATTGCGTTGACGGGACTGCTGACCGACGGGCCGGCGATGGCGCACTATGCCTGGCGCGGGCCGCTCTTCGTGATGATCTCGATCGTCTTCTTCGCCCTGGCGATTCGTCCACTTGGCGTGGTGGTGACGGCGTTCACGAGCTTCCTGATCTCGGCGATGGGCACGCATGAAACGCGCTGGGTCGAAGCGATCATCGTCGGCGCCTGCCTGACGCTCGGTTGCGCGCTGCTCTTCCCCTATGTGCTGGGGCTGCCGATGCCGATGTTCCCGCGCTTCCTGGTTCAGTGAGGGTGTGATGTTCGATCTCTTCCACAATCTGGGCCTTGGTTTCGGTGTGGTGTTTCAGATCTCCTGGTGGTCACCCTGGTGGCTCTACGGTCTGTCGCTGCCGATCTCGATCAACATTCTCATGTGCCTGATTGGCGCATTGGTCGGCACGCTGGTTGGCGTGCTGCCCGGTATCGGCACCGTCGCAACCGTGGCGATGCTCCTGCCGATCACGTTCGGATTGCCGCCGGTCGGCGCGCTGATCATGCTCGCCGGCATCTATTACGGCGCCCAGTATGGCGGCTCGACCACCTCGATCCTGGTCAACATTCCCGGTGAGGCGACCTCGGTCGTCACGGCCATCGATGGTCACCAGATGGCGAAGCAGGGCCGTGCCGGCCCGGCGCTGGCGATCGCGGCGATCGGCTCGTTCTTCGCCGGCTGCGTCGCGACCGTGCTCATTGCCGTGCTCGGCGCGCCGCTGACCAAGCTCGCGCTGGCGTTCGGTCCGGCCGAATATTTCTCGCTGATGGTGCTCGGCCTGATCTTCGCGGTGGTGCTGGCCAAGGGCTCGGTGCTGAAGGCGATCGCGATGATCGTATTCGGCCTGATGCTGTCGATGGTCGGCTCCGACATCGAGACCGGCGCCTCGCGCATGGCTTTCAACATTCCGGAGCTTGCCGACGGTCTCGGCTTCGCGACGGTGGCGATGGGCGTGTTCGGCTTCGCCGAGATCATCCGCAATCTCGACGCCGGCGCCGAGATGAATCGCGACCTGGTGCAGCAGAAGATCACAGGCCTGATGCCGACCAGGAAAGACCTGATCGACTCGGCGCCTGCGATCCTGCGCGGCACTGTGCTCGGCTCGATCCTCGGCATCCTGCCGGGCGGCGGCGCTGTCATCGCATCCTTTGCGTCCTACACGCTCGAGAAGAAGATCGCCAAGAACCCGTCGCGGTTCGGCCGCGGTGCGATCGAGGGTGTGGCGGCGCCGGAAAGCGCCAATAATGCCGCGGCGCAGACCTCCTTCATCCCGCTGCTGACACTCGGCATCCCACCCAACGCCGTGATGGCGCTGATGGTGGGCGCGATGACCATCCACGGCATCGTGCCGGGTCCGCAAGTGATGCAGAAGCAGCCGGAGCTGGTCTGGGGCATGATCGCCTCGATGTGGATCGGCAATCTGATGCTGATCATCATCAACCTGCCGCTGGTCGGAATCTGGGTGCGGCTGTTGCGCGTCCCCTACCGGCTGATGTTCCCATCGATCGTGATCTTCTGCGCGATCGGCATCTACTCGGTGAACAACGCGCCGGTCGACGTCATTCTCGCAGGCGTGTTCGGTCTGGTCGGCTACTGGCTGATCAAGCACGATTTCGAGCCGGCGCCGCTGCTGCTCGGCATGGTGCTCGGACCGCTGATGGAAGAGAACCTGCGCCGCGCGCTGCTGATCTCGCGCGGCGACTGGAGCGTGTTCCTGACGCGTCCGCTGTCGGCCGTGCTGCTCGCGATCGCCGCTTTCCTCCTGGTGCTCACGGTGTTGCCCGCCTTGCGTGCCAAGCGCGACGAGGTGTTCACGGAATCCGAAAACTAGGGGGCGACCCGCCCAGCGTCGGGCGCGCCGTGGATCGAACCCGAGCCGGCAAGTTGGCCAGCAGGATCAATCTGATAGACGAGGCGCGTGACGCCGAGTTCCGCCCCTTGTCGTTTGCACCGGGAACACTCACTTTTTCGGGTATAATGCGTATGGATGGCGAATCGCCGCTGTCGCAGCGTGGGGGCGGCCGCTAAATTCGCCGCCTCCCCAAAGGCTCACGCACATGCACCAGTATCAGGACCTGCTCGAGCGGATTCTTTCAGACGGCGCCGAAAAGACCGACCGGACCGGCACCGGCACGCTGTCGGTGTTCGGCCATCAGATGCGCTTCAACCTGTCCGCCGGTTTTCCGATGCTGACCACCAAGCGCCTGCCGCTGAAGGCGATCGTGCACGAGCTGTTGTGGTTCCTGAAGGGCGATACCAACATCAAATATCTGCGCGACAACGGCGTCACCATCTGGGACGAGTGGGCCGACGCCAATGGCGATCTCGGCCCCGTCTACGGCCATCAGTGGCGCTCCTGGCCCGCGCCGGACGGACGCAGTATCGATCAGATCGCGAACGTCATCGACATGATCAAGCGCAATCCGGACTCGCGCCGCCTGATCGTCTCGGCCTGGAATCCCGCCGAGGTCGACAAGATGGCGCTGCCGCCGTGCCACTGCCTGTTCCAGTTCTACGTCGCCAACGGCAAGCTGTCGTGCCAGCTCTATCAGCGTTCGGCCGACGTGTTCCTCGGGGTGCCCTTCAACATCGCCTCCTACGCGCTGCTCACCATGATGGTGGCGCAGGTCACGGGCTTGAAGCCCGGCGACTTCGTGCACTCGTTCGGTGACACCCATCTCTATTCCAACCATCTGGAGCAGGCGAAGCTCCAGCTCACGCGCGCGCCGCGCGCGCTGCCGGTGATGCGGATCAACCCCGACGTGAAGGACATCTTCTCCTTCCGTTACGAGGACTTTGAGCTCGTCGGCTACGATCCGCATCCGCACATCAAGGCGGCAGTCGCGGTCTGACGTCGATGTCGCTCAACATCCGCCGTGTGCGTCCCGGCGAAGCCGGGCTGGTTCTTGCTTTCATCCGCGAGCTCGCCGAGTACGAAAAGCTTTCGCACGAGGTCGAGGCGACCGAGGCTGACATCGCCGACGCGCTGTTCGGCAAGCGACCGCAACTCCATTGCGCTCTCGCCGAGTGGAACGGCGAGCCGGTCGGCTTCGCGGTGTGGTTTGCGAATTTCTCGACGTTCAGCGGCCGCCACGGCATCTATCTCGAAGATTTGTATGTGCGGCCGTCACACCGGGGCAGGGGCCTCGGCAAGGCTCTGCTCGTGCACCTTGCCAGGGAATGCGTCGAGAACGGCTGGTCGCGGCTGCAATGGGCGGTGCTTGACTGGAACGCGCCGTCGATCGCGTTCTACAAATCGCTCGGCGCCGTCATGCTGGACGACTGGACGCTGTGCCGCGTCACCGGGCCTGCGCTGACGCGGCTTGCCGGGAGCGCGTCCTGATGGAGATCGTCTTCGTCGTGGCGATCGCGGAGAACGGCGTCATCGGCGCCGGCAACGCGATGCCATGGCGAATGAAATCCGACATGGCGCGCTTCAAGGCGCTCACGATCGGCAAGCCCGTGATCATGGGCCGCAGGACCTTCGAATCCCTGCCCCGGCCGCTTCCGGGCCGCACCAACATCGTCGTCACGCGCGACGCGGATTATCGCGCCATCGGCGCCATCGTCACGACATCGACTGCCGCCGCAGACGCCATCGCGCGCGGCGATGCCCTGCGGCGTTCGGTCGCCGAGATCGCCGTGATCGGCGGTGCCGAAATCTTCCGGCAATGGCTCGATCGCGCCGATCGCCTCGAAATCACGGAAGTGCATGCCCGCCCCGAGGGCGACACGCATTTCGGCATCGACAGGGCCGAGTGGGATGAGGTTGAGCGCATCCGTCATCCCGCCGGTCCCAACGACAGCGCCGACTACTCCTATGTGACATATCGTCGGCGGGCGGGCCATTAACCGCATTTGCCAATGTTAACATTGACTTTTCTGCCCCCGAGCTTAGCTCGGAGGGCGGCGATGGCTGCGTTGTAAGGGACCTGCCTGTCCCCTATAAAGCCGGACCGGACAAAGCGGGCGGGGGGCAATTTCACCCTGCCGAGGAGAGCGTCGAATGCCGTGGAAGAATCAGGGCGGTGGCCCATGGGGCTCGGGTCCGAAGGGACCATGGGGCAACGGCCCGCAACCGGTCGGGCCAAGGCCGCCGGATCTGGAAGACCTTCTGCGGCGCGGCCAGGATCGCCTCCAGCAGATCATGCCGGGTGGCTATTTCTCCGGCATCGGCATCACGCTGATCGTGCTGCTCATCGTCGCGTTCTGGCTGCTGTCGGGCTTCTTCCGCGTGCAGTCCGAAGAGCTCGGCGTCGTGCTGCGCTTCGGCAAGCATGTCCGCACCGTGGAGCCCGGCCTGAACTACCATCTGCCCTATCCGATCGAGACCGTGCTGCTGCCAAAGGCATTGCGCGTGTCCACCATCTCCATCGGCATGACGCTGATCGACGATCCGGCGCGGCGCGGCCGCTCCATTCGTGACGTGCCGGAAGAGAGCCTGATGCTGACCGGCGACGAGAACATCGTCGACGTCGACTTCACGGTGCTCTGGCGCATCAAGCCCAACGGCGTCGGCGATTTCCTCTTCAACATCCAGAATCCCGAAGGCACCGTGAAGGCGGTCGCCGAGAGCGCGATGCGCGAGGTGATCGGCCGCTCGCAGATCCAGCCGATCCTGACCGGCGCGCGCAACGTCACCGAACAGGGCGTGCAGGAACTGATCCAGAAGACCCTGGACAGCTACGGCGCCGGCATTCAGATCAGCCAGGTGCAGATGCAGAAGGTCGATCCGCCGGCGCAGGTGATCGACGCCTTCCGCGACGTCCAGGCAGCGCGCGCCAACCTCGAGCAGTTGCAGAACGAGGCGCAGACCTATGCCAACCAGGTCGTGCCGCAGGCACGCGGACGTGCGGCGCAGATCATGCAGGCCGCCGAAGGCTACAGGGAGCAGACGGTCGCCGAGGCCAAGGGCCAGAGCTCGCGCTTCTTGAAGGTTTACGAGGAATACAAGAAGGCGCCCGACGTGACGCGTGAACGGATTTATCTGGAGACGATGGAGCGCGTGCTCGGCGGCTCGGAAAAGCTGATCTATGACGGCGGCCAGTCGGGCCAGGGCGTCGTGCCTTATCTGCCGCTCAGCGAATTGACAGCCAAGCGGCCGCCTGCAACCGGCCAGCAGACGACTGGAGGCAACCGATGAGATCTCCGGTCACAGGCATCGTCACGCTGCTCGGCCTCCTGCTCGTCGTGATCGTGGGCTACATGTCCCTGTTCACGGTGGCGCAGACCGAGCAGACCATCGTGCTGCAATTCGGCAGGCCCGTCGACGTCGTCACCGATCCCGGCCTGCACTTCAAGGCGCCGTGGAATTCGGTGATCAACATCGACAAGCGCATCCTCGATCTGGAGAACCCGTCGCAGGAAGCGATCGCGTCCGACCAGAAGCGGCTCGTGGTCGACGCCTTCGCGCGTTACCGCATCAAGGACGCGCTCCGCTTCTATCAGAGCATCGGCTCGATCCAGGCCGCCAATATCCAGCTCACCACGCTCTTGAACGCAGCGCTGCGCCGCGTGCTCGGCGAGGTGACCTTCATCAACGTGGTCCGGGACGACCGCGAGAAGCTGATGCAGCGCATCCGCGATCAGCTCGACCACGAGGCGGACGGCTACGGCATCCAGGTCGTCGACGTCCGGATCCGCCGTGCCGATCTGCCCGAGCAGAACAGCCAGGCGGTCTATCAGCGCATGAAGACGGAACGCGAGCGCGAAGCCGCCGAGTTCCGCGCGCAGGGCGGCCAGAAGGCCCAGGAGATCCGCTCCAAGGCCGACCGCGAGGCGACCGTGATCGAGGCGGATGCAAGGTCGCTGGCCGAGCAGACGCGCGGCGTCGGCGATGCCGAGCGCAACCGTCTGTTCGCCGAAGCCTACGGCAAGGATGCGGATTTCTTCGCCTTCTACCGCTCGATGGCGGCCTATGAAACCGGGCTGCGCGCGAACGACACCCGCTTCCTGCTGCGGCCGGACTCGGATTTCTTCCGGTTCTTTGGTAACCCGTCCGGCAAGACGGCGACCACGACGCCAGCGAAGCCGTAAGTGAGACAAGGGCGGCAAGTCGGGCGGCAAGTCTGGCCGCCCTTCGTCCAGACAAGAACAGCACAACGGGAGGTTCCAATCCGATGAGGTCCATTGCGTTCACCGACTTCCTCATCGGTTTGGGCATCCTGTTCGTGCTGGAAGGCTTGATGTTCGCGGCAAGCCCGGCCTGGATGCGCAAGGCCATGAAAAGCGCGATGGCCACGCCGGACAACATTCTGCGGGCGGTCGGCATCGGTTCGGCCGTGGCCGGCCTGGTCCTGATCTGGGTTATGCGACGTCCAATTTAGCCGTCGCACCAACGCCAAAGTGAAGGCGAGGGACCGGTTTTCGCCTTATTATCCGGGTCTTGAGGCCCGTTAAGGTCCGCGCTTGCGCCGTCCCCCCGTTCGAGCGCAGTCTTGACCTCGAATCCTTGTTTCCTGGAGATCACAATGACCGCTGCCACTATTGCCCCGACCCGTTTGCGCTTAGGGCTGGCCGCGCTCGCCGTTGGCGCTTTCAGCGCATTCGGCACACCGGCCTCTGCGCGCGGACCGGATGGCATCGCCGACGTCGCCGAGAAGGTGATCGACGCGGTCGTCAACATCTCGACCTCGCAGACCGTCGAAGCCAAGGGCGGCGGCGGCAATGCCATGCCGCAACTGCCGCCCGGCTCGCCCTTCGAGGAGTTCTTCGACGACTTCTTCAAGAATCGGAAGGGTCCCGGCGGCGGCAGCAAGGGCGGAGAGAATAGCCCGGCGCCGCGCAAGACCAACTCGCTCGGAAGCGGCTTCATTATCGACACATCAGGCGTCGTCGTCACCAACAACCACGTCATCGCGGACGCCGACGAGATCAACGTCATCCTCAACGACGGCACCAAGATCAAGGCCGACCTGGTCGGCGTCGACAAGAAGACCGACCTCGCCGTGCTGAAGTTCAAGCCGCCGAAGCCGCTGGTGTCGGTGAAGTTCGGCGATTCCGACAAGCTGCGCCTCGGCGATTGGGTCGTCGCGATCGGCAATCCTTTCAGCCTCGGCGGCACCGTGACGGCCGGTATCGTCTCGGCGAAGAACCGTGACATCTCCTCAGGTCCCTACGACAGCTACATTCAGACCGACGCCTCCATCAACCGCGGCAATTCCGGCGGTCCGCTGTTCAACCTCGATGGCGACGTCATCGGCGTCAACACGCTGATCATCTCGCCCTCCGGGGGCTCGATCGGCATCGGCTTTGCCGTACCGTCGAAGACGGTGGCGGGTGTCGTCGACCAGCTCCGCCAGTTCGGCGAATTGCGCCGCGGCTGGCTGGGCGTGCGCATCCAGAGCGTCACCGACGAGATCGCCGAGAGCCTCAACATCAAGCCGCCGCGCGGCGCGCTGGTTGCCGGCGTCGACGACAAGGGCCCGGCCAAACCGGCCGGCATCGAGCCCGGCGACGTCGTCGTCAAGTTCGACGGCAAGGACGTCAAGGACCCGAAGGATCTCTCTCGCGTGGTCGCCGACACGGCGGTCGGCAAGGAGGTCGATGTCGTCATCATCCGCAAGAGCCAGGAGGAGACCAAGAAGGTCACGCTCGGCCGGCTGCAGGATCCCGACAAGGTGCAGGCCGCAGTGAAGACCGACGAGCCCGCGCCTGAAAAGACCGTGACACAGAAGGCGCTCGGCCTCGATCTCGCGGCGCTGAGCAAGGATCTGCGTACGCGCTACAAGATCAAGGACACCGTCAAGGGCGTGGTCGTCACCAATGTCGACTCCAATTCGGATGCCGCCGAGAAGCGCCTCTCCGCCGGCGACGTCATCGTCGAGGTGGCGCAGGAGAGCGTCTCCAGCGGCGCCGACATCCAGAAGCGGGTCGACCAGCTCAAGAAGGACGGCAAGAAGTCGGTGCTGCTGCTGGTCTCGAACGCCGACGGCGAGCTGCGGTTTGTTGCGCTGAGCGTGCAATAGGCGCACGAGCAGCCACACATTCCCCGTCATGCTCCGCGAAAGCGGGGCATCCAGTACGCCGCGGCTTTTCCTTATCCTCGCCCTGTCTCTGGAATACTGGATCACCCGCTTTCGCGGGTGATGACAGCGGAGAGGAGGCTACGCCTCCACGAACTCCTCACGTCGATACCCCTGCGCATACAGCAGCGCAGTGAGATCGCCATGATCGATCCGGGCTGCCGCAGCGGCGGCCACTGCAGGCTTCGCATGATACGCCACGCCCAGGCCCGCCGCCTGGATCATCGCGAGATCATTGGCGCCGTCGCCGACCGCCAGCGAGTCGACGTCGTCGAGATCGAACGACTCCATCAGATCCACCAGCGTCGCGAGCTTTGCCGCGCGCCCCAAGATCGGCTCCTTCACCTCGCCGGTGAACTTGCCGTCGCGGACGACGAGCTCGTTGGCGCGGTTCTCCTGGAAACCGATCCTTGTGGCGACCGCGCTGGTGAACAGCGTGAAGCCGCCGGAGACGAGGCAGGCATAGGCGCCATGGGCGCGCATGGTCGCGACCAGTTCGCGGCCACCCGGCGTCAGCGTAATGCGCTTGGCCAGCACCTCGTCGACGGCACTGGCAGGGAGGTCCTTGAGCAGCGCGACGCGCTCGCGCAGCGCCGGCTCGAACTCGACCTCGCCGCGCATCGCGCGCTCGGTGATGGCTGCCACATGGGCCTTCACCCCGACGAAATCGGCGAGCTCGTCGATGCACTCCTGGCCGATCATGGTGGAATCCATGTCGGCGAGAAAAAGCTTCTTGCGCCGGAAGCCGACTGGCTGCACGACGATGTCGATGGGCAGGTCGCCTCGTATCTCGCGGAGTCGCTGCTCGATGGCGTGACGGTCGCCTTCGAGGTTACTGTCGGCACCGAAGGGGATATCGACTGCCACCCCGTCGAACAGCCAGTGCGCGGGAGTTGCCTGAGGCAGCACGGCGCGGGCGCCGTCGACGATGGTCGAGTCGAGCGCGGGGTTATTCGGGTTGCAGATCAGCGTGGCAACGAGGGACATTTGAGGTTTTCGTGAGCGAGGGGCAAGTCGGCAGAAGGCATGTTGGCAAGGCGGTGCTTATCGCAGGCCCGACCGCCAGCGGCAAGTCGGCGCTGGCGCTCGAGCTTGCGCTCGCTGCGAACGGGGTCGTGATCAATGCCGATTCGATGCAGGTCTACCGCGACCTCCGCATCATCACCGCGCGCCCCACGGATGGCGACGAGGCGCGGGTGCCCCATCGCCTGTACGGGCATGTCGATGCGGCCGTGAATTTTTCGGCCGGCGCCTGGGTGGGCGACGCGGCCAAGGCGCTCGAAGAGGCGAAAGCGGAGGACCGCCTGCCGATCTTCATCGGCGGGACCGGGCTGTACTTCAAGGCGCTGACGGCGGGCCTTTCCGTGGTGCCGCCGATCCCTGTCGAGGTGCGCGAGGACGTTCGGTCGCGGCTGGAGCGGAACGGCGTTGAGGCGCTGCATGCGGAACTCGCAGCCTCCGATCCGCGAGCCGCCGAGCGATTGAACCTGCGTGATCGCACGCGCATTGCGCGCGCGCTCGAAGTGGTCGAAGCCACCGGCCGTTCGCTGCTGGACTGGCACCATGAGGGCCAGCCGCCGCTGCTGCCGAAGGACAGTTTTCGCGCCGTGTTCCTCGCGCCCGAGCGCGACGAGCTCTATGCGCGTATCGACGCCCGCTTCGATGTCATGTTGGAGGCCGGCGCGCTGGAGGAGGTCGAGCGTCTCGCCGCCCGAGACCTCGATCCGCTGCTGCCGGCGATGAAGGCTCATGGCGTGCCGGCGCTAATCCGGCATCTGCGCGGTGAGCTCAGCCTGGAGCAGGCGGCTTCCATCGGCCGCGCCGACACCCGCCACTACGCCAAACGGCAGTTCACCTGGTTCCGGCACCAATTGCCCGAGTTCGAGTGGCTGAAGCCGGAGGACACGAGGGGCCGGCTGGCCGCGATCGTGAACGAAGCACGGGACCCCGGCTGACACGCTTTTGTGCCTCGGTCGCCGAATTTACCTCTCGCCCAACCCCGGGAACACCGCTACACTGCCAAATCGCGCGGGAACGGCCGCATTGCCTTGACATCGGGGCGCCGGTCGTTATGTTTCGCGCAATCTTTGGGAAGCCGAGCCGCCGCCATGCGTAATATTATTACCAAACTCCTTATCGCCGTCGTACCCAGGCACACCGCCGGGGGTGGCTAGCTGCCATCCACATGACAGGCGGTGTGCATGGGCCCTCTTCGGGGCCTTTTTTATTTCCGAAAACCCGACACGAACGAAGCCGCTGACAACAGCGCATCCGGAGCAAGCCAATGAGCGACAAGAGCCACGATCCGAACCAGATGACCGGCGCCGCGATGATCGTCCGCGCGCTCATCGATCATGGCGTGACCGACATTTTCGGCTACCCCGGCGGCGCAGTGCTCCCGATTTACGACGAGATCTTCCAGCAGAGCGAGGTCCAGCACATCCTGGTCCGCCACGAGCAGGGTGCGGGCCACGCCGCCGAGGGCTATGCGCGTTCGACCGGCAGGCCGGGTGTTGCACTGGTGACCTCCGGTCCCGGCGCCACCAACATGGTGACGCCGCTCACCGACGCGCTGATGGACTCGATCCCGCTGGTCTGCATCTCCGGCCAGGTGCCGACGCATCTGATCGGCAACGACGCGTTCCAGGAATGCGACACCGTCGGCATCACGCGCCCCTGCACCAAACACAATTGGCTGGTGCGCGACGTCAACGATCTCGCAAAGGTGCTGCACGAGGCGTTTTACGTTGCGACCACGGGTCGACCGGGCCCGGTGCTCGTCGACGTGCCCAAGGACGTGCAGTTCGCGACCGGCACCTATCATCCGCCGCGCAAGTCCGACGTGCACCGCTCCTACGCGCCGCGGGTGAAGGGCGATGCGACGCAGATCCGCAAGGCCGTGGCGCTGCTCGCAGGCGCCAAGCGCCCCGTGATCTACAGCGGCGGCGGCGTGATCAATTCCGGTCCTGAAGCCACCAGGCTGCTGCGCGAGCTGGTCGAGGTCACCGGCTTTCCGATCACCTCCACGCTGATGGGCCTCGGCGCATATCCCGCGTCGGGCAAGAGCTGGCTCGGCATGCTCGGCATGCACGGCACCTACGAAGCCAACATGACCATGCATGATTGCGACGTCATGCTGTGCGTCGGCGCGCGCTTCGACGACCGCATCACCGGCCGCGTCGATGCGTTCTCGCCGGGCTCGAAGAAGATCCACATCGACATCGACCCGTCCTCGATCAACAAGAACATCCGCGTTGACGTGCCGATCATCGGCGACTGCGGCAACATCCTCGGCGACATTCTCCAGGTGTTCAAGGCGGAGGCGAAGAAGCCCGACATCAAGGCGTGGTGGCAGCAGATCGCGCAGTGGCGGGCCCGCAACTCGCTCTATTACAGGAAGAGCAACGACGTCATCCTGCCGCAGCACGCGATCCAGAGCCTGTTCGAGGCGACGCGCGGCAAGGACACCTACATCACCACCGAGGTCGGCCAGCATCAGATGTGGGCCGCGCAGTTCTACGGCTTCGAGGAGCCGCATCGCTGGATGACCTCGGGCGGTCTCGGCACCATGGGCTACGGCCTGCCGGCGGCGGTGGGCGTGCAGGTCGCCCATCCCGACAGCCTCGTCATCGACATCGCGGGCGATGCCTCGGTGCAGATGACGATGCAGGAGATGTCGACGGCGGTGCAGTACGAGCTGCCGATCAAGATATTCATCCTGAACAACCAGTACATGGGCATGGTGCGGCAATGGCAGCAACTGCTCCACGGCAACCGGCTGTCGCACTCCTACTCGGAGGCGATGCCGGACTTCGTCAAGCTCGCGGAAGCCTATGGCGGCGTCGGCTTCCAGGTGCACAAGCCCGGCGATCTCGACGGCGCCATCCAGGAGATGATCTCGGTCAAGCGCCCGGTGCTGTTCGACTGCCGCGTCGCGTCGCTGGAAAACTGCTTCCCGATGATCCCCTCCGGCAAGGCGCATAACGAGATGCTGTTGCCGGAGCAGGCGAACGACGAAGCCACCGCAAAGGCGTTCGCTGGCGGCAAGGCGCTGGTGTGAGCGTGATGTTCGACCTGAACGAGCTCGAACGCGCGCATGCGATCGTGGGGCAGGCGGTGCCGCCGACGCCGGCGCACGCCTGGCCGCTGCTGAGCCAGCGGCTCGGCACGCAGATCGTGGTCAAGCACGAGAATCATACGCCGACGGGCGCCTTCAAGGTGCGCGGCGGGTTGGTCTATCTCGATCGGCTGAAGCGCGAACGGCCGAACATTCCGGGCATCATCTCGGCGACGCGCGGCAATCATGGCCAGAGCCTCGCCTTTGCGGCGAGCCGCCATGGCGTGCCTGCCGTGATCTATGTGCCGCGCGGCAATTCGGTCGAGAAGAACCGCGCGATGAAGGCGTTTGGCGCCGAACTCGTTGAGCACGGCGAGGACTTTCAGGCCGCACGCGAGGAAGCCGGGCGCCACGCGCAGTTCGCCGGGCTGCACATGGTGCCGTCGTTCCATACGGACCTGGTGCTGGGCGTGGCGACCTATGCGCGCGAATTGCTCCGGGCCGCGCCCGATCTCGACATCCTCTATGTGCCGATCGGGCAGGGCTCGGGAATCTGCGGCTGCATCATGGCGCGCGATCTGCTCGGCCTGAAGACCGAGGTCGTCGGCGTGCAATCGACCGAGGCGCCGTCCTACGCGCTGTCGTTCGCGGCGGGCCGCGTCGTGACCACCGAGACTAGCAACACGCTCGCGGACGGCATGGCGACGCGGATTCCCGATCCGGAAGCGCTCGCGGTCATCCTCAAGGGTGCCTCGCGTATCGTCCAGGTGACGGACGATGAGATCGCGCTCGCGATCCGTGCGCTCTGGACTGACACGCATAATCTCGCCGAAGGCGCCGGCGCCGCCGCGCTCGCCGCAGCGCTTCAGGAAAAGACCAAATTACAGGGCAAGCGCGTCGGTCTCGTGCTGTCCGGCGGCAATATCGATTTCGATCTGTTCCGCGGTTGGGTCGGGACGGATGCGCCGGTCGCTCATCGGGCGACGGCGTGACGAGAGAATGAAGGGGACGACAATGAACCAGCCCGCATCCGCCTATTTCATCGAGGAACGCCACGATCCGAACGAGACGCACACGCTTTCGGTGCTCGTGCAGAACGAGCCCGGCGTGCTCGCGCGCGTCATCGGCCTGTTCTCGGGGCGCGGCTACAACATCGAGAGCCTCACGGTCTCGGAGACCGAGAGCCAGAAGCATCTCTCGCGCATCACCATCGTCACCACGGGCACGCCGATGGTGATCGAGCAGATCAAGCATCAGCTCGACCGCATGATCCCTGTGTATCGCGTCGTCGACATGACGCTGACGAAACGCTCGATCGAGCGCGAGCTTGCAATGGTCAAGGTGCGCGGAGAGGGCGAGCATCGCGTCGAGGCGCTGCGGCTGGCGGACGCGTTCCGTGCCCGCGTGATCGACGCCACCACCGAGAGCTTTGTGTTCGAGATCACAGGCAATACCGACAAGATCAACCAGTTTATCGACCTGATGCGTCCGCTCGGCCTCGTCGAAGTGTCGCGCACCGGTGTTGCCGCGATTGGCCGCGGGCCTGAAGGAATGTGAGCCATGCTGGCGCGCGACTGGTATTACAACGAGCGGAACCGGATGGGGATCGGGCCTGCAGTGGCCTCGATCTACGACAGTCATGACGATGCCGATCTACGGGCGCGCGCCGCCCTGAAGATGCTCGGCGTCCAGCGCGGCTGGCGCATCGCCGACATCGGTTGCGGCAACGGCGTGCTCGCGACCGAGGCCGCGCTGATGGGCGCCGAAGTCGACGCCATCGACATCTCGCCCGCGATGCTGGCGCTCGCCGAGATCTACGCGCGCGACCGCAAGGCGCCCGTCCGCACGCAGTCCGCCGGCCTGCTCAGCTTCGCCTACCGGCCGGAATCCTATGACCTGATCGTCAGCGAGTTCACGCTGCACCATCTGCCGGATTTCTGGAAGGCGGTGGCGATGTCGCGGATCTATCGCGCGCTCAAGCCCGGCGCCACCTTCTATTTGCGCGACATCGTCTACGCGTCGATGCCCGATGCGCTCGAGCGCGACGTCGAGCAATGGGCCGACTTCGAGATCAAGAACCACGATGTTCCGCGTGAAAGCGTCGTCACTCACATGCGCGACGAATATTCCACTTTTGGCTGGGTCATGGAGCGGATGCTGACCGACGTCGGCTTCACGCTGGTCTCGGCCGATTACCACGCCCCGATGCACGGCACCTATCTGCTGCGGAAACCTAATTCTTCCACGTAACGGCCGGCGAGCAAGGCTCGACCAGAACAACAAACAGGGCTGCACGACAGGGCAGAACCGGGAACGACAATGAAGCCGGCCGACATCCTCATCGCCATCCTGGTGGCGATCATCTGGGGGCTTGCCTTCGTGGCGAGCCGGATCGCGCTCGACGAATTTTCGCCGGAGCTGATGACGGCGATGCGCTTCACCATTGCCGCGGTCCCGTGCCTGTTCATTCGCAAGCCGAAGGTCGCATGGTCGCTCCTGATCGCGATCAGCTTCACGCTCTTTCTCGGCCAGTTTCTGAGCCAGGCCTATGGCATCGCCCACGGCGTGCCGGTGGGCCTGACCAGCGTCGTCGTGCAGAGCCAGGCGCTGTTCACGATCGGCTTTGCCGCGATCGCATTCGGTGAGCGGCCGACGCCAGTGCAGACGCTTGGTATCGTCATCGCAGCAATCGGTCTTTTGATGATCTGCGGCACGGTCGGCTATGATTTCAGCATCGGTGCCTTCGCCGTGCTGATGATCGCGCCGGTCAGCTTTGCGGTCGGCAATATCCTGCTGCGCGGGGCCCGCGGCGTGCCGATGTTCGATCTGTTCGCCTGGTTGTGCCTCGCCACCGCGGTGCCGCTGTTCGCGCTCACGCTGGTCGTCAACGGACCGACGCCGACCTGGCAGTCGTTGATCCACATGTCGCTCACCGGCCTCATTTGCATGCTGTTGATCGGCGGCATCTCCACCAGCATCGCCTATTGGCTGTGGGGCCGGCTGCTGCGTGACTATCCCACCGCGCAAGTGGTGCCATTCGCGCTGCTGGTGCCGTTCGTCGGCTCGGCCGCGTCCAGCATCGTGTTCGGGGAGCGGTTCGGCCCGCTGCGCCTCGCCGGCATGCTCACCGTGATCGGCGGTATCGCGGTGATGGTGCTGGCGAAGCGTCCGCAAATCCTGCCGAAGATCGCGTGAGGTGACTATGGCCTATTCGCTCTTCTATGCCTTCCTCGCCTTCATGGTGGTGATGTACTTCACGCCCGGGCCGAACAACATCATGCTGCTGGCGTCGGGCCTGACCTACGGCTTCCGGCGCACCATCCCCCACATCGCCGGCATCGTCATCGGTTTTGCTTTCATGATCGCCGCCGTGGGTCTCGGGCTCGGCACAGTGTTCCTGGCCTATCCGATCCTCCAGACCATCCTGAAATATGCCGGCGCGGCCTATCTGATTTATCTCGCCGCCGTGATTGCCTTGTCCGGCCCGACCACGCCTGATGGTGAGACCGGCCGCGGCCCGATGACTTTCTGGGGCGCGGCAATGTTCCAGTGGATCAACGCCAAGGGCTGGGTGATCGTGATCGGCACAATCACCGCCTACGCGGCGATTGCCCAATTCCCCGTCAATATCGCAATCCAGACCTTGGTCAGTCTCCTCGTCGGCGCGGTCTCGACCGTGGTCTGGGTCCTGTTCGGCACTGCACTACGGCCGGTGCTGACGTCCGAGCGCCTGGTCCGGGCCTTCAACATCGTGATGGCAATCCTGCTGCTCGCCTCCCTCTACCCCGTTTTCATGGATGCATGATGTCGCGGATTTCCATGCAGAAACGGGTTTCCTTAAGGGGCCAAAATGCTCTAGACAGCCCCCGAAATCTGCAAATTTCGCCCTTCGGACACTGACCTTTGGCCGATTCTGGCCCTGAACGAGGAAACGACCATGCGTGTTTATTATGATCGCGACGCCGACCTGAACCTGATCAAGGGCAAGAAGGTCGTCATCGTCGGCTATGGCAGCCAGGGCCACGCCCATGCGCTGAACCTGAAGGATTCCGGCGTCAAGGACGTGGCGATTGCGCTTCGCAAGGGTTCGGCCTCGGCCAAGAAGGCGGAAGCTGCCGGCTTCAAGGTGATGGAAGTCGCCGAGGCCGCCAAATGGGCCGACCTCGTCATGATGCTGACCCCGGACGAGCTCCAGGGCGACATCTACCGCGAGCACCTGCACGACAACATGAAGAAGGGCGCAGCGCTCGTCTTCGCGCACGGTCTCAACGTCCACTTCAACCTGCTCGACCCGCGCGCCGATCTCGACGTGCTGATGATCGCGCCGAAGGGCCCCGGCCACACCGTTCGTTCCGAATACCAGCGCGGCGGCGGCGTGCCCTGCCTGATCGCGATCGCCAAGGACGTCTCGGGCAACGCCCACGACCTCGGCCTGTCCTACGCCTCCGCCGTCGGCGGCGGCCGTGCCGGCATCATCGAGACCACCTTCAAGGAAGAGTGCGAGACCGACCTGTTCGGCGAGCAGGTGGTGCTCTGCGGCGGCCTGGTCGAGCTGATCAAGGGCGGCTACGAGACCCTGGTCGAAGCCGGCTACGCCCCGGAGATGGCCTATTTCGAGTGCCTGCACGAGGTGAAGCTGATCGTCGACCTGATCTATGAAGGCGGCATCGCCAACATGAACTACTCGATCTCCAACACCGCCGAGTACGGCGAGTACGTCACCGGTCCGCGCATCGTCACCGCCGAGACCAAGGCCGAGATGAAGCGCGTGCTCAACGACATCCAGTCCGGCAAGTTCGCCCGCGACTGGATGCTCGAGAACAAGGTCAACCAGACCTCGTTCAAGGCGACCCGCGCCAAGCTCGCCGAGCACCCGATCGAGGAAGTCGGCGCCAAGCTGCGCGACATGATGCCCTGGATCAAGAAGGGCGCGCTGGTCGACAAGTCGAAGAACTAAGTCGCGGCCGTTCAGATGCGGCGTATCGGTTACGCCGCATCCGGGCACGCGAGCGAAAACACAAGCTTCGCTCGCCAAACCAATTCTTAAATCTTTCGCGGCTATATTCGAGCGAGATCGCAACCAGCGGTCTCGCTCTTTTCGTCTCGCGCGAAGCATTGCTGCTTCATTCAAATTCTTCGCGAGCTAAAGTGCTCCCTGAGCACGAAGAACTGACGCTTAAACCACATTCTTGGTCTCGCGTTGTTTTTCGGAATTTCTCAGAAGCTCCCGATCCTCAAAAGCCGAGCGTCTTCAGAGTCAAAGATTCGGCTCTTCATCCATATCTTCATGGTGCAATCGATCTCACGTCGCGACGTTCGCGCCTCGCTTCAACTTAAGAACTGACATCGGCGGCGTCTCCTTGAGCGGTGGACGGCATTGCGCCGCGGCAGCTTTCCACTGCATGATCGCGGGAGCTCTTCGGGGGAAAAGACCATGCGATCCGTCGTCGTCACCGGCGCGTCCACCGGCATTGGCTGGGCCATTGCCAAATTTCTGATCGGGCGCGGCTATCGTGTTTTCGGTAGTGTCCGCAAGCAGGCCGATGCGGACCGGCTCACGGGTGAGTTCGGTGCGAACTTCACGCCGCTGCTGTTCGATGTCACCGACGAGGCGGCGGTCCTGGCGGCTGCGCGAAAAGTCCGCGAGGCGCTGGGCGACGAGACGCTGGCCGGTCTCGTCAACAACGCCGGCGTCGCGGTCGCCGGCCCCGTGCTCGAACTGTCGGCCGACGACTTCCGCCGGCAGATGGAGATCAACGTCATTGGCCCGGTCATCGCGACGCAGGCCTTTGGACCGCTACTCGGCGCCGATCCGTCGCTGAAGGGGCCGAAGGGCCGGATCGTGATGATCAGCTCGGTCGCAGGCAAGAACGGCAATCCGTTGTTGGCGCCTTACAGCACCTCCAAGCACGCCATCGAAGGCCTGTCGGAGAGCTTGCGCCGCGAGTTGATGCTGTTCGGCATCGACGTCATCATCGTCGCCCCCGGCGCAGTCAAGACGCCGATCTGGGGCAAGGCCGAGCAGATCGATCTCTCGGTCTACCAGAACTCGCCTTATCTCCCGGCGCTGAACAAGGTCATGGCGTTCATGATGAAGCTCGGCGAGACTGGGCTGCCGGCCGAGCGGATCGCCGAGGTCGTTTTCGAGGCGCTCACCGCCGAAAGGCCCAAGGTTCGCTACCAGATCACGCCGGATCGGATGCGACATGTGATGACGGCCGCGCTGCCCAAGCGTGTGGTCGACCGTATCATCGCCAAGCGGCTCGGGCTGCTGCCGCAGGGCTGAGCCTCCGAGGTGAGACCATTGCCAGACGGATGATCGATTTCCGATCGTGGGAGCGTCTTGAGATGCCGGCTTATGTGATTTTGGACGTCGAGATCAGGGATTTTCAGCAGTACCAAAGCTTCATGTTGGGCGTGAAGCCCGCCCTGGAGGCCGCTGGAGCCAGATATCTGGCGCGAGGGGGCGCCCACAAGGTCTACGAGGGGGACTGGCAGCCCCGCAGGATCGTTCTGCTGGAATTCCCATCCGTGGCAGCCTGGGAGGCGTTCTACACGGGCGCGACCTACCAGGGACTCAAAGCGGTCCGAGACGCTTGCAGTTCTGCCCGCCTGGTCAGCGTCGAGGGCCTCGACTAGACGGCAAGTCGGTTCGGCACTGCGGGATTGCTCTGGCGGGACGAATTGGGCGCGGAGGCCGATCGGCTTCCGCTAACATTAAGCGAAGGTCGGATCGCGACACGCGTTGCTTGTCCGTGACCGTTCAATTACAGTTTTATGACACGGTGCAGGCCTTCCGGCTGCGCCGAACGCCGCAGGCCCGGTCAGCCGGCTCGGCATCACCGTGCCGGACCAGCAGTTGCGTGTCGTCGATGGCGTCCGCGCCCAATCCAGGTCCTTCTGCCACGACCGCCGTACTGGCGAGCGTCGCCGCGCTCGGTATCTGGCGGCTGCTCGCGGTTGCGGCGCCGCATTTCGCTGCGCTCGTCCTGATGTACGAGACCGAGACGGATTTCGGCGCACGGCTCTCCTTCGTGCTGGCCTGGGGCATCCTCAATTTCTTCTGGATCGCGCTGCTGCGGCGGCCGGCGCTCTCGGGTGCGCTGTCGCTGACCATGGTCGTGGTGCTGGTGCTGCTGTCGCGGCTGAAGCACGACGTCGTGCAGATGACGGTCAACTTCATCGACCTGATGATGATCGACCGCGACACGGTCGCGTTCCTGTTCACGATCTTCCCGAATTTGCGCTGGTCGGTGATCGGAGCCGGCCTCGTCACGCTGCCGCTGATGTATGCGCTGTGGTGGCTCGACCCTTTCCGCATCCGTAGGCTACCGGCACTCGCCTGCAAGCTCGCCTGCCTCGCCGCGCTGGTCGGCTATTCGCTCTATCATCCGGACGAGGCCTGGCGCGGTTATTACGACGACGGCTATCTCTCGAAGTTCTTCCGCTCGGGCGTCAGCGCGGTCTCCGACTTCGCGCAATACGGCTTCATGGAGTCGGCCGCTTCGACCAACGAACGGCTCAACATGCCGCTGGTCGATGCCTGCCATCCCGCCGGCCGGCGGCCGAACATCATCATGGTCCATGATGAATCGAGTTTCGACATCCGCGCCGCGCAGGGCATCAAGGTGCCGGCCGGCTACGGCAGCCATTTCAAATCCTGGGACGGCAAGGAGCGCGCGTTTCTGGCCGAGAGCAATGGCGGGCCGAGCTGGTTCACCGAATACAATGTGCTCGCGGGGTTGTCGTCGCGCTCATTCGGCCGCTTCGCCTATTTCGTGACGCGCATCGCAACAGGCCGTGTCGAGCGCGGCCTGCCGCTGGCGCTGCGCCGCTGCGGCTACGACACGATGTCGCTCTACCCCGCCAATGGCGGCTTCATGGCCGCGCGCAGCTTTCAGATGACGACCGGCATCGAACGCTTCCTCGACTCCAAGGATCTCGGCGCCAAGGACGTCGAGCCGGATAGTTTCTTCTACGACAAGGCGCTCCGGCTGATGGGTGAGCGAACGCCAAACAAGCCGCTGTTCGCCTTCATTTACCTCGGCGCCAATCATTTTCCGTGGGAGACGCGCTTCCGCCCGGATCTGCTGCCGAACTGGCGCGCCCCGGGCAATGTGCCGTCCATCGACGAATATCTGCGCCGGCAGGCGATGAGCGCCCAGCAGTACAAGGCTTTCCTCGCGGGCCTGAAGAAGACATTTCCCGGCGAGCCCTTCCTGATCGTGCGCTACGGAGACCACCAGCCGGAATTCGCGCCTGGTATCCTCGAGCCCGGGCTCGACGAGGGTGCAATCGGCAAAAAGCTCGACGCCTACGATCCGCGCCTCTACGCGACCTATTACGCGATCGACGCCGTCAATTTCGAGCCGGTGAAGAGCGAGGCTGTGATGGACACGGTCGATGGTCCGTATCTGCCGCTGGTCATCCAGGAAGCCGCCGGCATTCCGCTCGATCCGTCCTTCGCCGAGCAGAAGGAGATCATGCTCCGCTGCAAGGGCATCTTCTACGGCTGCAAGGACGGTGCTGAAGCGAGCCGGCTGAACCGGCTGCTGATCAATGCAGGGATGATCAGGGGGCTGTAGCATCTCCCCAACGTCGTCCTGGCGAAGGCCAGGACCCATACCGCGTGATTTATCGTTGGCAAAATGTATTGGTCCCAGCGTAAGCGTGGTGGGCTATCGGACTTCGTCAATTGCCTCGTGGGGTAATGGGTCCTGGCCTTCGCCAGGACGACATCGAATGAATGGTACGGCCTACCGCCCACCCACCTTCTCCCACAACCACCTCGCCACCGCATCCGGCGACGAATTCGCATCATTGCCGGCGGCGCGTAAATTGGCTTCGCGCATGGTCGCGATGTCGATCTTGCCGAGCAGCGGTTTCAGCGCGGCCTGCAGCCGCTCGTCGCCGGCCCGTTTCGGGGCCAGCAGCAGGATGGCGTCGTAGGGCGGGATCGCGTGCCTGGGATCGTCAAGCGCAACGAGATCGTATTTTGCGATCAGCCCGTCGCTGGTGTAGCCCGCGATGACATCGACCTCGCCGCTGGCGACGGCCGCATACATGAAGTCCGGCTGCATCTGGCGCTGGGCGCGGAACGAGAGGCCATAGGCCTTTTGCAGCGCCGCCCATTCGGGTCGCGAGAAGAACTCATAGTCGCCGGCGATCGACAGGGTCGAAGCATGCGCGGCGAGATCGGCGATGGTGCGGATGCCAAGCGCCTCGGCGCGCTTCTTCGGGATCACCAGCGCATAGGCATTCTCGAAACCGAGCTCGCCGAGCAGGGTGATGTTCTCCTTCGCAAGTGTCGTCTGCAGCTCCGCCAGCAGCTTCGCGCGCGGTTTGATGTCCGTGCGGTGAAGCTGATTGGCCCAGAGTGTGCCGGAATAATCGACATAGAGATCGATATCGCCTGCCTTCAACGCCTCGAAGATCACGCTCGAGCCGAGACCGGATCGTGCGACGGCGGAAAGACCGGCCGCCTGCAGCCGGTCCCGCATCAGCGCCGACAGCACATATTGCTCGGCAAATGTCTTGGCGCCGACGACATAGCTCTGCGACGAGCGCCCCATAGTCGGCACCAATGTTGCGGCGACCAGTGCGGCGATCCCGCCCGCGCCAAGCGCCGTACGCACGCGGCTGCGCCGGCGCAGGCCGCTCTCGATCAGGCCGAGCAGTTGATCGACGGCAAGCGCCAGCAGGGCCGAGGCAAAGCAGCCGAACAGCACGAACACCCAATTCTGGGTCTGCAGCCCGGCAAAGATGTAATTGCCGAGGCTGGTCTGCCCGATCGGGGTCGACAGCGTCGCGGTGCCGATCACCCACACCGCGGCGGTACGGATGCCAGCCATCATCACCGGGAGAGCCAGCGGCAGTTCGACCATCATCAACGACTGCGGTGCGGTCATTCCGACGCCTTTGGCAGCCTCGATCAGCGCCGGATCGATGCCGTTGAGGCCGGTGATGCCATTACGCAGCACCGGCAGCATCGAATAGAGCGCCAGCGCCAGCATCGCCGGCAGAAAGCCGAAAGCGGAGAAGGAGACGCCGAACCAGGCCAGCGTCACCGAGGCCGCGAGCAGCAGGAGCGGATAGAACAGCGCGAGCAGCGCCAGCCCGGGCACCGTTTGCACGATGCTGGCGAGCGCGAGCAGCACGGCGCGCGGCGTGGGGCGGTTGCGGGTCAGGATCGCCAGCGGCAGGCTGACCATCAGGCCGAGCGCAAGTGCGGCGAGACTCACCCGGACGTGGTTGCCGAGATAGTCGGGCAAATGCGCCAGCGCCTCGCCCCAGCGCGGATCGGTGAAAAGGCTCATGCCGTCCCGCCCTGTGGCAGCCGCGCATTCAATCGCTCGACTTGGCGTCGCGGCGTCCGCAGCAGCTCCAGCACGTAAGCGTCGCTGCTTTTCGAGAGCTCGATTGGCGTGCCCTGCGCCAGCAGCTTCCCGCTGCGCATCACCGCGATGCGGTCGGCGAGCAGGATCGCTTCCGTCATGTCGTGGGTGATCATCACGGTGGTCAGGCCGAGCTTGCGGTGCAGCTCGCGAAAATCGTCGCCGAGCGCATCGCGGGTGAGGGGATCGAGGGCGCCGAATGGCTCGTCCATCAGCACGATGCGGGGCCGTGCCGCAAGCGCGCGTGCCACGCCGACGCGCTGGCGCTGGCCGCCCGAGAGCGCATCCGGCAGCCGCTCGCGATGCGCGGCCAAGTCGAGCTGCACGAGCTCGAGCAACTCATCGACCCGCGTTGCGATACCCGCCGCCGGGACGCCGAGCAGTTTTGGCGTGATCCCGATGTTGTCCGCGACGCTCAGATGCGGGAACAGCCCGCCGCTCTGGAAGACATAGCCGATGCGGCGCCGCAGCGCGACCGGATCGACGGACTGGACGTCGTCGCCCTCGACCGTGATCGTGCCGCCATCCGCCTCGATCAGGCGGTTGGCGAGCCGCAGCAGCGTCGTCTTGCCCGAACCCGAGCCGCCGACGACGGCCACAAACTCGCCTTCCGCGATGTCGAGTGACACATCGTCCACGGCCTTGAGCGCGCCGAAGCTCTTGGTGACGTGGGCATAGCCAATCATCGGCCTGGATGGCATCGGGCGGGGCTCACTACGCTAACCCGCCCGTGGGAGGGAGGGGGGAAGGCCCATGCGTACCACGCTTGGCGGCTTGATTGAACTTGGTCGCGCGAGCGGCTAAGGCATCGGGCCAAGTTCGGAGGGAACACATGATAACGCCTACGGCAGTGGCGCTGGAAGATGCCAAGGTCGCGTTCCAGCTGGGGGACGGGCGGGTCTATACGGCGGTGGAGAAGGCGCATCTGACGGTGGCGCAGGGCGAGTTCGTCGCCATCGTCGGCCCGACCGGCTGCGGGAAATCGACGCTGCTCAACGTCGCGGCCGGGCTGCTGAAACCGGCTGCCGGGAGCGTCAAAATATTCGACCAGCCGCTCGCCGGGCTGAACCGGGATGCCGGCTATCTGTTCCAGGCCGATGCGCTGTTCCCCTGGAAGACCGCGCTCGACAACGTCGCAATCGGGCTCGAAGTCAGCGGCACGCCGCGCAGCGAGGCGCTGCCGCGGGCGCAGACATGGCTGACCTCGGTCGGCCTGGGCGCCTTCGCCAATCGCTATCCGCACATGCTCTCGGGCGGCCAGCGCAAGCGCGTGGCGCTGGCGCAGGTGCTGATCCGCGATCCGAAGATCCTGCTGATGGACGAGCCGTTCGGGCCGCTGGATGCACAGACCCGGCAGGTGATGGGCAACCTGCTGCTCGACCTCTGGAACGCCGACCGCAAGGCCGTGCTGTTCGTCACCCATGATCTGGAAGAGGCGATCGCGCTCGCCGACCGCGTCGTGATCATGTCGGCGGGGCCGTCCTCCCGCATCATCGGCGACTGGCGCGTGAGCCTGCCGCGCCCGCGCGACATTTTTGAAGTACGGCTGGACAAGGAATTCCATGCGCTTCATCGCGAGATCTGGGGCGTGCTCAAGGACGAGGTCATGAAGGGCTACGCGCAATCCACGCAAGCGGCGGAGGCGGTCTGATGTCGCGCGTGACGCTGCTCTCGCTGCAAGTGCTGGTCGCCGTGGTCTGCCTCGCGCTGTGGCAATTGCTCTCGACCGTACCCGTGTTCGGCAAGATCCTGCTGCCGCCGTTCTTCTTCTCCAATCCGGTCGATGTCTTCGCCCAGATCGTCAAATGGTTCTCGTCCGGTGTGATCTGGAAGCATCTCGGCATCACGCTAACAGAATCGATCCTGGCCTTCGTGATCGGATCGGCCGGCGGCGTGCTGATCGGCTTCTGGTTCGCGCGCCAGCCGCTGGTCGCCGCGGTGTTCGATCCCTACGTCAAGATGGTCAACGCACTGCCGCGGGTGGTGCTGGCACCGATCTTCGCGCTGTGGCTTGGGCTGGGCATCTGGTCCAAGGTCGCGCTCGGCGTGACGCTGGTGTTCTTCATCGTGTTCTTCAACGTCTATCAGGGCGTCAAGGAGGTCAGCCGCACCGTGCTCGACAACGGCCGCATGCTCGGCATGAGCGAGCGGCAGCTGATGCAGCACGTCTATTGGCCCTCGGCGCTGTCGTGGATGTTCTCCTCGCTGCACACGTCGGTGGGCTTTGCCGTGGTCGGTGCGGTCGTCGGCGAATATCTGGGATCGGCGGCGGGGCTCGGCTATCTCATTCAGCAGGCCGAGGGCGTGTTCGATGTCGCCGGCGTGTTCGCCGGCATGTTCGTGCTGTCGGCCTTCGTCATCCTGATCGACTTTGGCGTGACGTTGGTGGAGCGGAGACTGCTGGTCTGGCGTCCGACCGTGGACGGACGCGGCTAGGCCGCAAGGGGCCCGCGCGCCGCGCGAGCCCGGGATCGATCAGTCCAGCAACTTGGTGTCGTCGGGGGCCTGCGGCGGCGTCTTGATTGCGATCGCCTTGACCTGTCCGCTGATCGGCTTGGTGCCGCCATGCGGCGTTCCCTTCGGGATGATGACGAGGTCGCCCGGCTTCACGGTGACTTCCTTGTCGCCGAACCAGATCGTGCCGGTGCCCTCTAAAATGTACTGGATCTCGTTGGTGTTGGGATGCATGTGCTTGGGCACGTTGCCGACCTGGATCGAGATGGTGGCGCCGTCGGCGCTCGCGAACATCTTGGAACGGAAGCCGACGGCGTTGGCGTTCCCGAGCGCGTCGCCCTCCATCTCGCCGGTGTGGATGATCTGAGGCGTGATGTTCTCCGCGGCCAGCGCCGGCCGCAGCAGGTGGGTTGCGCCGCATCCGGCGGCAAAAGCAGTGGCGATCGACAGTCCGATTGCAAGGCGATTCATGGATGATCCTCCCCATCAAGAATTGTTCTTGTGGGCTCATGCTATTGCGCCGAAAGGCCGATGGCCAGCGCCTTCGGTCCTGCTTCTCAAGCCAGCCCGGCTGCTCTATGGTGCCGCCAGCCGAACGGAGGAAACCAATGAAGAACACGATAGCCAGGCTCGCGGGCGCGCTGCTCGCGCTGACGCTCACCACCGGTCTTGCCGCGGCGCAAAGCAAGGTCACCATCGCGATCGGCGGCGGCTCCTGCCTGTGCTATTTGCCGACGGTGCTGGCAAAGCAGCTCGGCGAATACGACAAGGCCGGCCTCAACGTCGAGCTCGTGGACCTCAAGGGCGGCTCGGACGCGCTCAAGGCCGTGCTCGGCGGCAGCGCCGACGTGGTCTCCGGCTATTTCGACCATTGCGTCAACCTCGCAGCCAAGAAGCAGGAGCTTCAGGCGTTCGTCGTCTATGACCGCTATCCCGGCCTCGTGCTGGTGGTCTCGCCCTCGCACACCAACGAGATCAAGTCGATCAAGGATCTCGCCGGCAAGAAGGTCGGCGTCAGCGCGCCCGGCTCCTCCACGGACTTCTTCCTGAAGTATATGCTGAAGAAGAATGGCGTCGATCCCGCCAGCACCGCCGTGATCGGCGTCGGCCTCGGCGCCACTGCGGTCGCCGCCATGGAGCAGGGCCAGATCGACGCGGCCGTAATGCTCGATCCCTCCGTGACCGTGCTCCAGGGCAGCCACAAGGATCTGCGCATCCTCTCGGACACCCGTACGCAAAAGGATACGCTCGAGACGTTCGGCGGCGAATATCCGGGCGGCGCGCTGTACTCGACCGCGGCTTGGGTGGCCGGCCACGAGAAGGAGACGCAGGCGCTCACCAACGCGATCCTGGGCACGCTCGCCTGGATCCACTCGCACTCGCCCGAGGAGATCATGGCAAAGATGCCGGAGGAGACGGTCGGCAAGAACAAGGATCTCTATCTTGCGGCGCTGAAGAACACGATCCCGATGTTCTCCGAAACCGGCAAGATGGACCCGAAGGGCGCGGACGCCGTGCTCGCGGTGTTCAGCGTCGGCTCGCCCGACGTGGCGAACGCCAAGATCGACGTCAGCAAGACTTTCACCAACAAATATGTCGAGCAGGCCAAGAAGACCACGGGCACCGCCAAATAACTGACGCGAAGGCTCGGTAACCAAGCGTCATGACGTCACTGACAATCCATCGCGTCACGACGCTTGATCTTGCCGTGCGGCCGATCATCTGGCCGTTCGCGGAGGAGCGGCGTGACGAGATCGCGGTGCATTTCGCCGAGAAGCAGCGCGAGCGGCCAAAGATCTGGAACGGTCGCGTCCTGCTCGGGCGGGATGCCGTGTTTACCGATGGCCATCTCGCCGCGACCTATTTCGAGACCGATTTCGCGAGCTTCCTCGCCTGGCGCGACTGGGGCTTTCCCGACAAGGCCGTGTTCAACGGCTTTGGCATGGGCGCGCTGCGCACCTCCGACGGTGCATTCGTGATGGGCGAGATGGCGCAGCACACCGCCAATGCGGGCCGGATCTATTTCCCGTCGGGCACGCCCGATCTCGACGACGTCAGGGGCGACACGCTCGACATTCCCGGCAGCGTGATCCGCGAACTCGAGGAAGAGACCGGCCTCACCGCGGCCGACTATCGGGTCGAACCGGACTGGCACTGCGTCGTCACCGGCCCAACGATTGCGATGTTGCAAATTATCAACCTGGACATGCCGGGTGACGTGGCGCGTGCGAGGATCGAAGCCAATCTGGCGGGCGAGGCCGAGCCGGAGCTCTCGGCGATCCATCTCGTGCGCGGGATGAGCGATCTCACGCCGTCCATGCCGCGATTTGTCACGGCCTTCGTCGAGCAGCAGTTCGCGTCGCGCTGATGCGCGAGGCTTGACATCGCTGCGCCCAGCCCATGTGATGGGCAAAAATACAAAACCAAAAAGAATGCAATGCACAATCGGCCAGGGAGGTTTTGATGCGCGTGCGCATGGCTGCCCGTTTGGTACGTGGGCTGTTGGTCGCGATATCAGCGACGGGCTTGGTGCTGTCCGCCCAGGCTCAAGATCAAGGCAAAGACAAGAAGATCAAGATCGGCGTCGTTTTCGATTTGACCGGGCCTCTCGCCGGCGGCGGCTCTGAGCTCGGTTATATCGGCGCAAAGATCGTTCTCGACCATTTCGCCAAGACCGGCGTCGAGGGTTACAAGATCGAAACGGTCTATGCCGATGCGCAGAGCAAGCCCGACATCGCGATCAACGAATCCGTCCGCCTGCTCGAGCAGGAAAAGGTCGACATGGTGCTCGGCTTCTTCTCCTCGGCACAATGCGTGCCGGTCGCGGCCCGTGTCGAGCAGCTCAAGAAGTTCATGTGGATGACGACCTGCATCTCGTCGGCCGTGTTCAACGAGAAGGGTTACAAATACGTCTTCCGCCCGCAGGCCAGCGGCGACCAGTTCGGCATGATGACGATGGATTTCATCGCGCAGAACGCCAAGGCCAAGTTCGACAAGGAGCCGAAGGATCTGCGCGTCGCCATCATTCACGAAGACGGCGCCTATGGCGTCGACGTGTCCAGGGGCAACGAGGCCGGCGCGAAGAAGGCGGGCTTCAACGTCGTGATGAAGGAAGGCTATTCGGCCACCGCGCCTGACCTCTCCGCGCTGGTGACCAAGCTGAAGCGCGCCAAGCCCGACGTCATTTTCCACACCGGCTACAACCCTGATATCACGCTTTTGCTGCGTCAGGCGCGCGAGCAGGGGCTGAAGTTCGGCGCGCTGATGGGACACGGCGCGGGTTACGGGGTCTATGAAAAACTGAAGGAAGGCATGGGGGCGGACGCCACCTACATCTTCAACACCGACCCCATTTCGATCTGGCTTGCCAACCAGAAGACCATGGATCCCAAGCTCCCGCCCGTGATCAAGATGGTCGGCGAGGAGTTCGACAAGATCCGGCCCGGCGTCGCCATCCGCTCGGCGCATGTCGGCATCGGCGCGTCCAACACTTATGTGTTCATGAATGACGTGCTGCCGCGCGCAATCAAGAAATATGGCGGGGTCGATCCGGATGCGCTGCGCAAGGCTGCGCTCGACACTGATATTCCCGAAGGGGGCACCATGCTCGGCTTCGGCGTCAAATTTTACGGCGAGGGCACGCCGATGGCCGGGCAGAACGAGCGCTCGTTCCCGGTCGTGATCCAGTACATCGACGACAAGTCCTCCGTGGTGTGGCCCAAGAGCCAGGCGCAGCGCGAGGCCGTGCTGCCGTTGCCGAAGGGCACCACCTACAGCAACCAGTAGCGCAAATGCGCGCAGAGAGGAGAGCGGGACGGTGCTGGAAGTCAGCGGGCTGGTGAAGCGGTTTGGCGGCTTCACCGCCGTCAACAATGTGTCGTTCAAGGTCGGCCAGGGCGAGATCCTCGGCCTGATCGGCCCCAACGGCTCGGGCAAGAGCACGATCTTCAATATGCTCTCGGGCACGCTGGCGCCGACGTCCGGTTCGATCCTGTTCGACGGCTCCGAGATCGCAGGCCTTCCGCCGCACCGGATCATCAACAGCGGCATCGGCCGCACCTTCCAGATCCCGCGGCCATTCCGTCGCCTGACGATCTTCGAGAACGTCGCGCTCGCCGGATTTTACGGCCAGGGCCGCCACAGCCGTGCCAGGGCCGAGGAGGCGGCCGAACGATCGCTGGCGATGGTCGGCTTGCCGACCGATCGGCATGCCAGTGTCGATGGCCTCGGCGCAGCCGGCCTGAAAAAGCTCGAACTGGCGAAAGCGCTCGCCACCGCGCCAAAACTTCTGCTTGCCGATGAGAGCCTCGGCGGCCTCGACGAGGCCGAGATGGGGCAGGCGGCCGACATGCTGCGCAACATCCGCGACGAGCTCGGCATCACCATCATCTGGGTCGAGCACATCATGGGTGTGCTGATGCGCGTCGTCGATCGCGTCATGGTGCTCGATCACGGCGAGAAGATCTCGGAAGGATTGCCGAGTGCCGTTGCCGGCGATCCCCGTGTCATCGAGGTCTATCTCGGCACCGATGCCGAGACCACGCAGGCCGCGGCCGCCGCAGCGCGCCGCCGCGCGGGGGTGCAGTGATGCTTGAGCTCCGCGGCGTCAATGCCGGCTATGGCACCTTCCAGGCACTGTTCGACGTCGATCTCGACGTGAAGGCGGGCGAGGCTGTCGGCGTCATCGGGCCGAACGGGGCCGGCAAGACCACCCTGATGCGCGTCATCTCCGGGTTGATCCGCCCCTCGCGTGGCTCGATCAGAATGGAAGCCGTCGATGTCGTGGCCACGCCGCCGCACAAGATCGTCAGCCTCGGGATCGCGCATGTGCCGGAGAACCGGCGGCTGTTTCCGCAGCTCTCGGTCGACGACAATCTCAAGATGGGTGCCTTCATGCAGGAGGCGCGCGGCCACTATGCCGAGCGGCTGGACGTGGTGTTCGAGCTGTTTCCGCGCCTGAAGGAGCGCCGCCACCAGATGGCCGGCACCATGTCCGGCGGCGAGCAGCAGATGTGCGCGATCGGCCGCGCGCTGATGTCGAATCCAAAGCTGCTGCTGCTCGACGAGCCGTCGGCGGGGCTCGCGCCGGTCGTGGTGCAGCAGGTGTTCGAGCTGGTGAAGCGGATCCGCGCCAGCGGGCTGACCGTGCTGATCGTCGAGCAGAATGTGCAGCAGGTGCTGAAAGTGGTCGATCGCGCCTATCTGATCGAAGCGGGCTCGATCAGGTCCTCAGGCACCTCGGCCGAGATGCTGGCGAGCGACACGGTCAAGGAAGCTTATCTCGGCGTGTGAGGTTGATGCGGGCATGCAAGCGTTTCTGGACATTTTCGACATCTACCTGCTGGAGGCCGTGATCAACGGCATCCTGCTCGGCGGCGTGCTGGCGCTGCTCGCGCTCGGGCTCAATTTGATCTTCGGCGTCATCGACGTGACCTGGATCTGCTACGCAGAGCTGGTGATGATCGGCATGTACGCCATGTATTTCCTGGTGCAGTATTACGGCATCAGCTATTTCCTCGCCGCGCCGCTCACCATCCTGCTGGTCGCCTTGCTCGGCGCGGCGCTGCATTACCTCGTGATCGCGCCGCTGCTCACTGCGCCGCCGATCAACCAGTTGCTGGCGACCGGCGGGGTGCTGTTCGTGCTGCAGAGCTTTGCCACGGTCGCCTTCGGCATCGACTTCCGCAACCTCGGCATCCGCCTGCCGGTGCTCGCCTTCGGCGACATGAATTTCAGCTACGCACGACTTCTGTCCTTCCTGGCTGCGCTGGTCGGCATGGTCGCCGTCTATCTGTTCATGACGCGGACCTTCACCGGCACCGCGATCCGCGCGATCTCGCAGGACCGGCAGATCATGGCGCTGATGGGCGTCGACACCAAGCGGATCTATCTCATCACCTCCGCGATCGGCGGGGGACTGGCCGGGCTCGCAGCGTGCCTGCTGGTGCTGCAATATGACGTGCATCCGTTCGTCGGCCTGTCGTTCGGGCCGATCACCTTCCTGATCTGCGTGCTCGGGGGCTTGGGCAATTTCATCGGCGGCTTCATCGCGGCCTTCGTGTTCGCCGAGATCATCTCGCTCGGCGGCCTGTTCTCCGATCTCGAATGGGGCTATGTGCTCGCCTTCGCTTTCTTTATCGTCATGATGTTCATCCGGCCCGCGGGCCTGCTCGCGAGGCGCCGATGATGGGGCGGGGACGGCTTGCAGCTTGGGCGACGGGATTGGCGGCACTGGTCGCGCTGCCTTTCGTCTATCGCGATCCCTATCATCTGCACATCCTGGTGCTGATCCTGATCTGGTCGTTCGCCTATACGTCATGGTCGATGATGGGGCGGTTCGGCCTGGTCTCGCTCGGCCATGGAGGGTTCATGGGAATAGGCGCCTATGTCACCGCGCTACTCTGGAATCACCTGGGATGGTCGCCCTGGATCGGCATCCCTATCGGAATGATCGCCGCCGGCGCGCTGGCGCTGATCGTCGGCTACCCCTGTTTCCGCTTCCGCATCACCGGGCACTATTTCGTGCTGGTGACGCTCGCGCTCTCCGGGATCGTGCTCCAGGTCATCACGGCGACGCGCGACTACACCGGCGGCTCGCTCGGCTACACGCCGAACCGGGCCGCGGGCAACAAGCTCTGGTCGCTGCAATTCGACGACAAGATCACCTGGTACCTGATCGCGCTCGGGGTCTGGCTGTTCGGCATCGTGGTCTGGCACTGGGTCGATCGCAGCATGGCGCGCTATGCGCTGGAGGCGATCTCGGAGGACGAGGACGCCGCGGCTGCCGCCGGTGTCGACGTCACCGCGGAGAAGCTGAAGATCACGCTGCTCAGCGCGCTGATGACGGCCTTGGCCGGCGCGATCTACTGCCAGTACCAGATGTTCATTACGCCCGACACGGTCAGCGGCATCGCGGTGTCGCTGCAGATGGTGTTCGCGGCCATCGTCGGCGGCCTGTTCGTCTCGCTCGGCCCGACCTTCGGCGCCGTCATCACGATTATGCTGGCCGAGACCCTGCGCATCGGCTTTGGCACCAAGGCGGTCGGCTGGGACAATCTCGTCTACGGCGTGCTGCTCGTGCTTTTCATCATATTCCTTCCGAAGGGCATCCTTGGTAGCTTGCTCGACCGATTAAAGCCGCAACGCAAGGTGCCCCGCGCTCATGAGCAAGAAGTCGTCCAAATCGCTCGCCCAGGAGCTTGACCGCTACATCACGCCATTCCGCTACGATGGTTCGGGCAAGTTTCACCTCAAGGACCACAAGACCGACGAGAAGGGCGATCTCGACAAGGAGAAGGCGCAGGACATTCTCGAGGCCAACAAGAAGCGGCTGATCGCGTTTCAGGAGAAGCTCTACGCCCAGGACCGCTGGTCGGTGCTGATCGTGTTCCAGGCGATGGACGCCGGCGGCAAGGATTCTGCGATCAAGGCGATCTTCGAGGGCATCAATCCGCAGGGCTGCGCAGTCAGTGCCTTCAAGGCGCCGAGCAGCAAGGAGCTCGATCACGATTTCCTCTGGCGCCATGCGGTCGCGCTGCCGGAGCGGGGCCATATCGGCATCTTCAACCGCTCCCACTACGAGGAATGTCTGGTGACGCGCGTGCACCCGGAGATACTCGCCAAGGAGAAGCTGCCGCCAAAGGTCGTCACCAAGAGCATCTGGAAGGAGCGGTTCGAGGACATCGCCGCCTGGGAGCGCTACCTCTCGCGCAACGGCACCGTGGTGCTGAAATTCTTCCTCAATCTGTCCAAGGACGAGCAGCGCGAGCGCTTCCTCGACCGGCTGGAGGATCCGTCCAAGCAGTGGAAGTTCTCCATGGACGACATCAAGGAGCGCGCGCTGTGGCCGCGCTATCAGGCGGTCTATCAGGACATCGTCCGGCACACGGCGACGCCGCATGCACCGTGGTATGTCGTGCCGGCCGATCACAAATGGTTCGCCCGCGTGGTGATCGGCTCGGCCATCGTCGCGGCGCTCGAACAGCTCGATCTGCGCTTCCCCCGCGCCGACAAGGCTTCGCTGGGCGAATTCGACGAGGTGCGCAAGGCGCTGGAGAAGGAGGAGAAGGCGGGCAAGAAACAAAAAACGCGAAAACAACCCCATGCACAGTAGCCGGGAATAACGAAATCAATGACTTGAAGGTCAGCGCGAGGCTTGCGGATTCATTGCTGATTTAACGAAATCGCTTGATCCGTCGGGCAAAACAGGGGTATGATGTCATCATCCCCAAATTCCTCAGGACCGGCGCCGCCGCCCGTAGCAGAAGCTGTCCACATTTGCAGGAAGGGCAGTCTCGTAATTCACCTACTTCCCGTATTTCGCTGCAGCGAATCCGTCGCGGTGAGATGGAACGCGTTCTCAAATGTGATTTGCGCGCCGTCGATCTTGCTTGACAGTCCTGCGTCACGGGAGGACCATCGCAATGGTCGCAAACAAGCGACGCGCAACGTCCACATCAAGAGCAAGGGGAGGTCTATGACACCACCTCCGCAGATCCAGCCGCGTTAAGTGCGATGGAGCTCGTTCGGACTATCGCATAGCGGCAGAACCGCGAACGGCACGCCGGGCCAAGGTTTAGAGGGCTGCATCAGTGTGGCATAGCCCCTACCTGCCCGGCGCTGTATTCTGCATCACATCGATTGCATCACAGCGATCATGTCGGATGGCCGTGACAAGGCCGCCGCGCTTTTGACATCGTGCTTCTCTCCTCCTCCTCATCGCGTCATTCCGGGCCGACTCCCGGAATGACGCAGGGCGATCGCATATCAGGGTGATCGCAGATGACGTCTCAGCGGCGCCTGAGCGAGCGCCTCGTCCTTCGAGACGCCGCGTTCCGCGGCTCCTCAGGATGAGGCTCAGCTGCGCCATCTGCCTTGAAACGCTGCCGCATACTCATCCCTCATCCTGAGGGGCCGCCGCAGGCGGGCGTCTCGAAGGATGGCCGCAGCCGAGCTTCCAGCCGCGTGCCGCATTCAATCGCTGCACGTCCCGGCTTGAGACCGCGGTTCCCGTTTCCTGCACCGCGGCAAATGCCAAGAGAATGTCGCCTCATTGGCCAACTTCCGACACAGCGCCCGGGCGAATAGCGTCGATCCGACATGATGCATGTGCTTCGGCGGTGACGGTCCCGACGTCGCCGTCGCGTTCATTTTTCCCAGGGAATCCCTCGTGTCGCATAAGCTTGCCTCCGCGCTTCTCGCCGCGCTCTTGATCGCGATTTCGTCTCTCTCCAGCGTCAGCGCCGCGCCGCCCGCACCGGCGGCGAATAGCGCTGCCGCGTTGTCGCCCGATGAGGCCAAGCGCGCGCTGGAGACGCTGCAGGACGACAAGAAGCGCGGGCAGATGATCGACACGCTGCGCGCGATCGCCAATGCGTCTGGTGCACAGCAGCCCGCGCCCGAGCCAAAATCGCCGATCCCGCTGGCGGCCGACGGCCTCGGTGCGCAGCTCATGCTCACCGTGTCCGAGGAAATCGGCGAAATTTCGCGAGACGTTGCCGATATGGCCAGGACGCTCACGCACTTTCCGGCGTTCTATTACTGGATCGTGCGGACCGCGAACGACCCCGCGGCCTACAATCTCCTGATCGAGATCGCCTGGAAGCTCGCCTTGGTCTTCGGCTCCGCTTTCTGCGCCGAATGGCTGATGTTCCGTCTGATCCGGCGCCCCGTCGTGTTCCTGGAAGGGCGCATGCCGCAAACGGCGCGCCTGCCGGTGCAGGTGTTGCCCATTGCCGATCCGCCGTCATCGGTCGCCGATGTCACCCCCGCGCCTGAACTGCACAGGCGCCGCCACAGCCTGGCGCGGGCCTGGCAAATCATGCTGCGGCTGCCCCTCGTGCTGGGACGCTTCCTGCTCGAGCTGCTACCCGTGTTGGTCTTTGTCGGGATCGCCACGGCGCTGCTCGGCACCGAGATCGGCGAGCCCACCACCGTCCGCCTCGTGATCCTCGCTGTCGTCAACGCCTATGCGTTCTCGCGCGGGCTCATCTGTGTGGTCCGTGTGCTGGCGGGACCGTTCGGCTTGTTTCCGGTCAGGGCCGAAACCGCCGCCTATATCGAGATCTGGGCGCGCCGTATCGTCGGTGTCGGCGTCTCCGGCATCGCCTTTGCCAATGTGGCGCTGCTGCTCGGCCTGCATCGCGGCGGCTATGCCGCGCTCCTGCGCATGGTGATGCTGGTCGTGCATCTCTTCATCGTCGTCATCATCCTGCAATGCCGCCGCCAGGTCGCCGAAGCCATCCGCGCGCCGGCCGACCGGCAGGGGATCGCGGCGGGTCTGCGCAACCGCATCGCGGGCGGCTGGCACTATCTTGCCATCGCGCTCGACCTGGCGCTGTGGGCGGTGTGGGCGCTGAACATCCGCAACGGCTATTCATTGCTGCTGCAATATTTCGTCGGCACCATCGCGGTGGCGCTGATCACGCGCGTTGCCATCATGCTGACGCTGGGCCTGATCGACCGCGGCTTCCGCATCAAGCCGGAGATACTCCAGCGCTTTCCGGGCCTCGAGATCCGCGCCAACCGCTACCTGCCGCTGCTGCGCAAGATCGTATCCGGCGTGATCGCCTTCATCGGCCTGGTGGCCGTGCTCGAAGTCTGGGGCGTCGACGCCGTCGTCTGGTTCTATGGCGGCCAGATCGGCAGCCGGCTGATCTCGGCGGTGGTGACGATCGGACTTGCCGTATTCATTGCAGCGGCGATCTGGGAAGCCAGCAACGCGCTGCTGGACCGCCAGATCAATACGCTGTCGCGCGACGGGCACTATGCCCGCGCCGCGCGGCTGCGGACCTTTCAGCCGATGCTGCGGACGGCCTTGCTGTGCGTGATCGCCACCGTCGTCGGCCTCACGGCGCTCAGCGAGATCGGCGTCAACGTCGCGCCGCTGCTGGCGGGCGCCGGCATCGTCGGCATCGCCATCGGCTTCGGCTCGCAGAAGCTGGTGCAGGATCTCATCACCGGGCTGTTCCTGCTGCTGGAGAACACCGTCCAGGTCGGCGACAGCGTCAGCGTGTCGGGGCTATCGGGCGTGGTCGAGAACGTCTCGATCCGCACGATCAGGCTTCGCGCCGGCGACGGTGCCGTGCACATCGTGCCGTTCAGCGCGGTCACCACCATCACCAATGCCAGCCGTGGCGCCGGCAATGCGTCCGTCAGCGTCAACGTCGCCTACAAGGAGGATACCGACCGCGCCGGCCAGATCCTCAAGGATATCGTCGACGAGATGCGCCGCGAGGTCGAATTCCGCAGCCTGATCCGCGGCGATCTCGAGCTCTGGGGCATCGACAAGGTCGACGGCGCCATGGTGTCGATCGTCGGCCAGATCCGTTGCACCGAGGCCGGCCGCTGGCCGGTGCAGCGTGAATTCAACCGCCGCATGAAGCAGCGTTTCCAGCACAACGGCATCGAGGTTGCATCCGCCACCCAGACCATCCTGATGCACATCGCGCCGCCGGCCGATAGCGCCGCTCATCTGACGCCAAGGCGAGCGGCAGGATAGGGCGTGCCCATAAACGTCGGCTTACCAATCCGAAGCGGAAGTCTCCCACCTTGCGTGTGATCGGCGGCTCGTGACCCAGAGCGGTCCTGACGCCTTCAGTTTCCGAGGCTACTCGAGCAGCTATATCCGAGGTAACGGCTGTAGATCAGGCGACCGTTGATCCCTACTTCGAGCGGAGTCTCTGCAGCCGTTTCACGGCGAATTCGTCGCCAGGCTTCAGTTTTAAGACGGCCTCGTAGTCGCGATACGCACGATCAAGCTCGCCTGCCCGTTCATAGGCTAGTCCTCGATACCTCAGGGCCGTAGTGGAGTTGGGGCTGAGTTCGACAGCCTTATTCAAGCTTTCGATCGCGGCCTTCTCATTCTTCAGTTTGAGATGTGCGCCTCCGACGCCCACGCGAAGTCGATAGATATCGTCTTGCGTAAGATACCCGAGTGCCAGCGCCTTGTCGTAATCGTCCAGCGCGGTTTGCGGTTGGTCCGAACGATTGTAGGCCTCGGCCCGTCCAAACATGAAGACGCCCGACGTCGGATCAAGTCTTATTGCCTCGTCAAACCGATTGATTGCTTCCTTGAACTTGCCCTGTTCCGTAAGCGCCAGCCCCTGGCCATTGGGGAAAGCCCCGTTATCCGGGAACAGCTTCGCCCCGGCGGTGTAGTCGGCCAGCGCAAGCTCAAACCGACCTTGGTGGTGATAGAAAAAGCCGCGGGCCATATAAGCGCGCGGGTCGGTAGAGCCGACCATTTCGACGGCCGCCGTGAAATCGGCTTCGGCTTGATCCCATCTTTTTGCCAGCTGAGCGGTTACACCCCTCATCCGCAGCAGCTCCGCCCGGTCCTCGAGACTGAATTGCTGTTCGAGCCCTTTGGAGTAGATTTGAATGGCTCGCTCAAAGTCCAGCTTGCTTACGGCAACGGCAGCAGCCGTCTGGTAGGTCTGGGCGTCAGACGCAATTGCCGCAGAACAGAAAGACCAGAGCACGGACAGGAAGGCAATCCCGCTCACCATCCGCCTCTGTGCCAAGCCTATTTTCATCTGCTTTTCCGGGCCGAGAAATCGCTCTTGCCCGAAGTCAACGCAATCGGCAATAGAGATTTTCAAACAATGCAACTGCAATGCTGATTGCGGTTAAACAATCGTCAAGCGAGAAGGGCTAAGCGATGCATAGCGGACCAGATTTGATCAGGTTGAGCTCTTCGCATTTTGGCCCAACTCGGACCTAGGGTGAGGTGCGCCAACACGGCCGGTATCGGAGGCAGAGCGGACCTCACACGAAGTGCAGCGCGAGTTTATGAGTACATATCCTGAGCGGTCCGGCATCATTTCCGGCTTGCCTCCATCCGTTCGGCAGCGTTCACTCCGGCTCCAGCCCGTTGACAATATGCGGGCGGCAAAAAGGGTGGGAGAGACTGATGCGGGGGCGGTGGGCTGGACTGCGCGGTCATGTGACCGTCATGTGTGCGTTGCTCGGATGTGCGGCGTGGGCCACACCGGCAAACGCCCAGCCGTTTCCGTCGCGGCCGATCACCCTCGTGGTGCCGTTCGCGGCGGGCGGTCCGACCGACACGCTGGCGCGCATCCTGTCCGAACGCATCGCCGCCGAATTGCACGCGACGATCGTGGTTGAAAACGTGGCGGGCGCCTCCGGCAGCATCGCCGGCGCCCGCGTCGCGCGCGCAACGCCTGATGGCACCACGATCACGATCGGACATTGGGGCACGCATGTGCTCAACGGCGCGATCTTCAAGCTGCCATACGATGTGATCGCCGATTTCGAACCGGTCGCGACGATCGCGATGGGCACGCAGCTCATCGTCGGCCGGAAGTCGCTCGAGGCCAACACTCTGAAGGAGATGATCGCGTGGCTGAAGGCCAATCCCGGCAAGGTGACTGCCGGTACCGCCGGCGCCGGCACGGGAGCGCACGTCGCCGGTGTCTTCTTCAAGGAGAGAACCGGCACCGACTTCCAGTTCGTGCCCTATCGCGGCGCGGGGCCCGCCATGATCGACCTCGTGGCCGGGCAGATCGACATCATGTTCGACCAGGCCTCGAACTCGCTGCCGCACTACAAGAACGGTGCGATCAAGGCGTTCGCGGTGACGTCCCCGACGCGGCTCGCCTCCGCGCCCGATATCCCGACGGTCGACGAGGCGGGGCTGCCCGGTCTCTACATCTCCTACTGGCACGGCATCTGGGCACCGAAAAACACGCCGAAGGAGATCGTCACGAAGCTCAACGCGGCCATCGTCGCCGTGCTTGCCGACGCTTCCGTCAAGCAGCGATTTGGCGAATTGGGGCAGGAGATTCCTCCGCCCGATCAGCAAACGCCCGCAGCGCTCGGAGCCTTCCAGAAGTCCGAGATCGAGAAATGGTGGCCGATCGTGAAGGCCGCCGACATCAAGGCGGAGTAGCGCTGTCGCCCATACCACTGCCTCATCCTGAGCAGCCCGCGCAGCGACCGTCTCGAAGGATGCGCCGCGGGCGAGAGCGGGGCCTTCATGGTTCGAGACGCGCGTTCCGCGCTCCTCACCATGAGGAGAACGACCACCGTTGCGGCGTTAACCTTTCGCGCACGACGGCCGTCTGTCGCGAAAACCTCGCTGCGGTGCGGGATCACGATGCTTGCCGCAGGCTTCTGCGTCCTTGATCTCGGGTGAGCGCTGGCCGACAATGCCCGCCCTTCAATAAGAAACTCCCTGGGGGAATTCGTGAATAGACCTGCTCGGGTCAGCGCCCATTCGACATCGTCCGATTCCGTGCACGGCATGGCGCTGCTGCGCGATCCCCTGCTCAACAAGGGCACCGCCTTCACCGCGAAGGAGCGCGATGCGCTCGGCCTGCGCGGCTTGCTTCCGCCTTGCGTGCTGACGATGGAGACCCAGGTCGAGCGGGTGCTCGTCAATCTGCGCACGCTGCCGACCGATCTCGAAAAATACGTCGCGCTGAATGCCTTGCACGACCGCAACGAGGCGCTGTTCTTCCGCGTCGTCGTCGACAATATCGACGAGATCCAGCCGATCATCTACACGCCGACGGTCGGGCTCGCCTGCCAGAAATACGGCCTGATTTTCCAGCGGCCACGCGGCATGTTCATCTCCTCGCGCGATCGCGGCCAGATCGGCGAGATCCTGAAGAACTGGCCCTATCCGGCCAAGCTGATCGTCGTCACCGATGGCGAGCGCATCCTCGGCCTCGGCGATCTCGGCGCCAACGGCATGGGCATTCCGGTCGGTAAACTGTCGCTCTATTCGGCCTGCGCCGGCGTGCATCCGGAAACGTGCCTGCCGATCGTGCTCGACGTCGGCACCAACAACGAAGAGCTCCTGAAAGACCCGTATTATCTCGGCTTGCGCGAGCGGCGGCTCACGGGCGAGGCCTATGACAGCTTCGTCGACGAGTTCATGGTCGCCGCGCGAAAGACCTTTCCCGGTGTGCTGATCCAGTTCGAGGATTTCGCCAACCACTCGGCGTTCAAGCTGCTGCACAAATACCGCGATGAGGCCTGCGTCTTCAACGACGACATCCAGGGCACGGCTGCGGTGGCGCTCGCCGGCCTGTTTTCGGCGCTGCGCGTCAACGGCGGCAAGCTGAGGGACCAGCGCATCCTGTTCCTCGGCGCGGGCGAGGCCGCGACCGGCATCGCCGATCTCGTGACGTCCGCGATGATGGCGGAAGGTGCCTCCGAGGCCGAGGCGCTTCGGCGCAATTGGCTGGTGGATTCCCGCGGCCTCGTCGTCGGCGGCCGCGAAGGCCTGTCCGGTCACAAGCTCCGTTATGCCCATGCCGACCAGGCGCCGATCGCCGACTTCCTCACCGCGATCAGGACGCTGAAACCGACGGCGATCATCGGCGTGGCCGCGGTCGGCGGCGCCTTCACGCCCGAGGTGCTCAAAGCGATGGCCGAGCTCAACGAGCAGCCGATCGTGTTCGCGCTCTCCAATCCGACCTCGAAGGCAGAATGTTCGGCAGAGGACGCCTACCGCTACACCGGGGGTCGTGCGCTGTTTGCCTGCGGCAGCCCGTATGACCCGGTCAAGCTCAACGGCCGTACCTTCGTGCCGCGCCAGGGCAACAACTCCTACATCTTCCCGGGCGTCGGCCTCGGCGTCATCGCCAGCCGCTCGCGGCTGGTGACGGACGAGATGTTCATGGCGGCCGCCCATACGCTCGCCAATTGCGTCGGCAAGGACGATCTCGCGCAAGGCAGCCTCTACCCGGCGCTGCCGCGCATCCGCGAGGTCTCGGTCCGCATCGCCGCCGCCGTTGCCGATGTCGCTTTTCAGCGCGGGCTTGCGGACGGACCCGCGCCCAACGACGTGAAGGGACTGGTTCAGTCGCAGATGTACGAGCCGCAGTACTGAGGCTTACAATTCGATCTGAATCTGGGAGGCTGCCCCTCACCCCACCCTCTCCCCGTAAGAACGGGGCGAGGGAGTGAGAGAGGTTGCCTCCCTAACCTCTCCCCGCTCTTCTGCGGGGAGAGGTCGGATTGCTCCCGGCGATGCGAAGCATCGTCCGGCGCAATCCGGGTGAGGGGCAGGGCAGTCTGCTAGCCCGATCGAAAGTCGATCCGACTTGCGAAACGTTATTTCCCCGGTTCGGTCAGCACGCGATACCATTTCAGGTAGAAACCCCGTTGCGCGGCGCGGGCGTATATGCGACGCTCTGTAGCGCTACAAGAAAAATGCGAAACCAAGGTAAGCCGCCAATGGACGATCGTTTGCCCGACCTGGGCGACCTCGAGCACGAGGTCATGCAACTGGTTTGGGCCCATGGTCCTGTCACGGCCGAAATTGTGCGCGAAAAGCTGTCGCGTCGGCTGAAGGAATCGACCGTCCGGACGGTGCTGCGCCGGCTGGAAGAAAAGGGCTATGCTCGGCATACGGTGGACGGACGTACTTATGTCTACCACGCAGCCGAAGAGCGCGCGCGGGTTGCGGCCAAGGCGGTGCAGCGCATCGTCGACTGGTTCTGCAACGGCTCGATGGAGGAGGTGCTCGTCGGCATGGTCGACAATGCAATGCTCGACCAGCAGCAGCTGCGCACACTGGCCGACCAGGTCGCCAAGGCGAAGAAGGCGAGGGGAGTGAAGAAAGAATGATCGCAACTCTGGCGGAGGCGGCGCTGCGCTCCCTTGTGCTGGGAGGCGTCGTCTGGTTCGGTCTCAACCTGTTTCGCGTGCGCAATCCGCACGTCCACATGACGGCGTGGGTCGTCGTGCTGCTGGCATCGCTGGCGATGCCCTTGGTGATGCATTGGCCGACGGTCACGATCACCCGGCTGCCATTGCCGGTATCGGTGCCGGCTGATGTCCTGCCTGCCGATATTTCGATGTTTGAGATGCCGCAGCCCATGCAGCCGATCGCGCCCGGCGCGGCGATTGTTGCGCCGGTGCAGAGCGGCGTCTCGATCAATTGGTGGCTCGTCGCCACAATCGTCCATGCCGGCGTCGCCGGCCTGTTGCTGCTGCGGCTGGCCATCGGCCTCTATCTGACCTGGCGCCTCGCGCGCGCGGCAAGGCCGATCAACGGTCCGCACTTGGTCGACGCCGATGTGCGCGTCAGCCGCGACGTCGGCGGTCCCGTCACGTTTGGCTCGACCATTCTGGTGCCGCCGCAATTTGCCGGCTGGGATGCCAAGAAGCGCCTCGCGGTGCTCGCGCATGAGGGCGCGCATGTCGCCAACCGCGATTTCCATGTTCTCCTGCTCGCCTCCCTCAATCGCGCGGTGTTCTGGTTCAGCCCGTTCTCCTGGTGGCAGCTCGCGCGTCTTGCCGAGCTTGCCGAGATCATCAGTGACGCCGAGGCCATCGAGGTGATCGACGACCGGCTGTCCTACGCGGAAATCCTGCTTGATTTCGCAAGCACGGTAAACCCGCGGCCGCTCGAGCTCGCGATGGCGCGGGCCTCGACCGTGCGCGCCCGCGTCGAGCGCATCATCGCGACCGCCGCGATGCCCGTCGCGGTCGGCTGGCGCAAGCGGGCGTGGATCGCGGCCGCGGTCGTTCCCGCCGTGATCGTGTCCGCCGGCATGATCGCCTATCGCACCCCGGAGCCTGCGCCGCTCGCCGCGGATAGTGGAGAGGTGCCGGCTCAGCATTACCGCCCCTTCGTCAACTTTTACGCGATGGGCCCGGCCTCGGTGTTCGCCATCTTCCGCGAAGGTGATGATCTCTACGGCCAGCTCACCGGGCAGCGCCGGCTACGCCTGACGGTCGGCAGCGACGGCACCGCGTCCTATATGGCTTCATCCGGCGAGATCACGTTCCCGCTCGATGCGGAACGTCGCTCCGCCGAACTGATGCTGCGCATGAACGACCGCGACGTGCGCGCGGTGCGTGTCGCCGAGATGCCGACGCCTGCGACCGAACCTGTCTCGCTCGATCAATATGTCGGCTGGTACAGGATTGCGCCGAACCGCGTGCTCACCGTGCGCCGCGATGGGGACCGTCTCTGGTTGCAGGAAACCGGGCAGGGCACGACGCAAATCCTCGCCGAGGGCACTGATGCCTTCTCCTTCCGCGGCGACCATCTCGTGATCTTCCTGCGCGACGAGCAGTCGAGGGTCTCGCGCGTGTTGCTACAGAGTGCGGTTTTCGGCGCGCGTCTTGCGGCCCGCGTCGATGCGGCGGTGGCTCAGGCGGTCGAAGCGGATTTCGCGCGTCGCCTTGGCGAAGTGCCCGATCGCTTCAGGGAGCAGGTCCCGGCGGTCGGCGGCAAGGAGATGATCTTGCGCGGGATCGAAGATCTGCGCGCCGGCACGCCGAACTACGAGCGCATGAGCGTGGCGCTCGCCGCCAAGATCCACCGGCAGCTCAATGAAATGCACGCGACGTTCGTTGCGCTCGGCGGGTTGGAATCGATCTTCTTCCGTGGCGTCGGCCCCGGCGGATACGACATCTATGGCGCGAAGTTCGAGAACGGCACGGCCGAATTCCGCCTGCTGCTCGAGCCCGATGGCAAGGCCGGCGATGTGATCTTCCGAGCCGACGGCAACGACGAGCTCGGTGGCATCGTGCCTTGCGCGGAGGAGGCGAACGTGCGCGGCCACGCCGGCACCTCGCCGATCAGGATCATGGTCTATAACGAGATGGGCGACGACATCCAAATCTTCAATCTCGATGCCGACGGCAATCGCAAGACGCAGAGCGTCGTCAGGCCCAACATGACCTGGGCTTCCACCACCACCGTGAACAATCCGTGGGTGATTGCCGACAAGTCGGGACGGTGCATGGAGATCCTGGTGCCAGGTCGGCAAACGCGCTTCCACAATGTCGAGGCCTCAAACCTCGGCGCGCGTCCTGGTCGCGCAGCGCGGCGCGCCGTTCCGATCGCCAATGGCGAGGAGATGCTGCGCAGCTACATCGAGGGCGTCGGCAGGGGACAGCCGGATTACGAACGGATGACGTCTGAGGTCGCCGACATCACACGCGCGCAGCTTCCGTTCGATCAGGCGATTCTGACGCGGCTGGGTGCGCTGCGCGCGGTCTCCTTCCGCGGCGTCACCGCGCTCGACAGCGATATCTATGTTGCCCAGTTCGCCAACGGTTCGGCGGAATGGCGCATCGGCGTCAGAAACGGAACGATCACGAAAATCGCGCTCGGGCCGAATTTTTAGGACGATTGCCGCCGCTGATCTGCAGGACCGGCGGCTCCCGAGTTGTTGACGGCGCTCTCTCAATCTCCGCTTGCCGGCTCTCGCCGTGAATGCTACGATCCGTAGCATTACAGTTCGTAGCCTGCGCGGGCACCGTCGGCAGGCTCGAAGAATTGGGCATTCGCCATGAGCAGTTCTGCAAAGGCCAATTCTGTGCTGGCGCTTCATCGCTTCGGGATGGGGCCGCGCCCGGGATCGATTGCGGCTGTCGGGACCGACCCGCGCGGCGCGCTGATCGCCGAGCTCGACCGCCCGCTCGTCCTGAACGCCGTCGCCAGCCTTCCTTCCAGCGCAAAGGCCTATCGCACCGTGGCCGACGCCAATGCGCGGCGCGCCGCGCGCGCCAAGCAGGCGCAGCAGCAGGCAAAAAAGCAGCAGGTGGCGGCGACGCCGACCATGTCGGAAGACCAGACGCAAGGGCAGGGCCAAGCGCAAGGTCAGGGAGAGAAGGACGCCGCCGAGATGGCGGCGAAGCAGGCGGCCGACGCCATTCCCGATCCCGGACGTCCGATCTATTTGCAGGAAGCCAAGGTACGCACGGAAGCTGCGCTTTCCGCAGACATCGGCTTTGCCGAGCGGCTGGTGTGGTTCTGGTCTAACCATTTCTGCGTCTCGGCCAACAAGATCCGGAGCATGTCCGGCGCCTATGAGCGCGAGGCCGTTCGCGCCAATGCGCTCGGCCGCTTCGTCGATCTCCTGTTGGCCGTCGAGGGCCACCCGGCGATGCTGTTCTATCTCGACAATCTCGGCTCGATGGGCGCCAACTCGATCGCCGGCATCAACCGCAGCCGCGGCCTCAACGAGAACATCGCGCGCGAGATCATGGAGCTGCATACGCTCGGTGTGCGGACCGGCTACACTCAGGACGACGTCATCAGCTTCGCCAATGTGCTGACGGGATGGACGCTGGTGCCGCCCGGCGACAATCCCGAGCACGGTGGCGAATTCACCTTCAATCCGCGGCTGCACGAGCCCGGCGGGCAGACCGTGCTCGGCAAGCGCTACGAACAGGAAGATGTCGAGCAGGGCCGTGCGGTGCTGCGCGATCTCGCCACGCATCCCGCGACCGCGACCCATGTCGCGACCAAGCTCGCCCGGCACTTCGTCGCCGACGAGCCGCCGCCTGTGCTGATCGAGCAGATGGCGAAGACTTTTCGCGACACCGAGGGCGATCTCAAGCAAGTCGCGATCGCGATGGTGTCGTCCGACGAAGCCTGGCGCGAGCCGCCGTCGAAACTCAAGCGTCCCAGCGAGTGGGGCGTTGGCATGGTGCGCGCGACCGGGATCACGACGGTTGATCCGGTCCGCTTCACCGGCGGCCTGGAGCTGCTCGGCGAGGCGCTGTGGCGTCCGTCCGCGCCCAAGGGCTATCCGGACGACGAGGCGAGCTGGATCGACGGCGTCGGCCGGCGGCTCGACATCGCCAACAATTTTGCCGAGAGCGTGGCGGCCACGGCCGATCCTCAAGCGATCATCGAGGACGTGTTCGGATCCGAGATCGCGCCCGAGGTGAAGCAGGCGGTCGGCCGTGCCGAGAGCCGGCAGCAGGCCTTGGCGCTCTTGTTCATGTCGGCGGATTTTCAGAGGAGGTGAGCATGGGCGTCGTCAATCATTTGCCCACGCGGCGCGAGCTTCTGGTCGGGTCCGGCGCGCTGTTCGCGTGGAGCCAGATGCCGCGGGTCGCGCGCGCCGAAGGGCGCGATCCGCGACTGCTGGTCATCGTGCTGCGCGGCGCGCTCGACGGGCTTGGCGCGGTTGCGCCGGTCGGCGATCCCGACTGGATTTCCTTGCGCGGCGATCGTGCGCTGGACGGCAAGCCGCCCGCGCTGCCACTCGATGCCTTCTTCGCGCTCAATCCGGCGATGCCGAATCTGCACCGGCTCTACAAGAGCGGCAAGGCTGCAATCATCCATGCCACCGCGACGCCCTACCGCGAGCGTTCGCATTTCGACGGCCAGGACGTACTGGAAAGCGGGCTCGTCAAGCCGGGCGTGACCAGCTCGGGATGGCTCAACCGCGCGCTGCTCGCGCTGGAATCCGGCGGGCGTGTCGACCCGCGCGGCAGCCGCGCGCTCGGCATCGGCTCCGTGACGCCGCTGGTGGTGCGCGGTTCGGCGCCTGTGATGACCTGGGTGCCGCAGCGATTGTTGCCGGCGAGCGAGGACACCCAGAACCGCCTGCTCGATCTCTACCAGCACACCGATCCGAAGCTCGCGAGCGTGCTCCAGGCCCGCATGAGGCTCGCCTCGCTCGGCGGGGCACCGGGCGCGGGCGATCCGATGTCCGACGATCCGACCTTGGCGCCGCCCGGCATCGCGCGCGTCCGCGCCTACTTCGCCGAAGCCGCCGGCACCGCCGCGCGCTATCTCGCCCAGCCCGACGGTCCGCGTGTCGGCGCCATGGGCTTCGTCGGCTGGGATACACACATCGCCGAGGGCGCGGCCTCGGGCCAGCTCTACAATCTGCTCGGCGCACTCGATGGCGCCTTTGCCGCAATCGAGAGCAACATGGGCGAAGCGTGGCGCGAAACAGTCGTGGCTGTTGTCACCGAGTTCGGGCGAACCGCGCGCATCAACGGGACGCAGGGTACCGACCACGGCACGGGCACGGTCGCCTTCCTGATCGGCGGCGGGCTCAACGGTGGCCGCGTCATCGCGGACTGGCCGGGCCTGAAGCCGGCGCAGCTCTTCGAGGATCGCGATCTCAAGCCGACCACGGATTTGCGCGCGGTGTTGAAGGGCCTGCTGCGGGATCACCTGCGTGTCGAGGAGAAGGTGCTCGCAGAAGCCGTCTTCCCGGGCAGCGCCGACGTCAAACCGATGGGAGGCCTCGTCGGCTGACGGCGCGGCTTTCGCAAACGGACCCTGTTCATGATGTGCACGCTGACACAACGGGAGCTCGACTTTCTCGCCGGCCTGAAAGCCGGCTGGCGGCGGCTCTATCGGCGCGAGCTCGCGCGGCTCTTGAAGGGCGACGCCGAGCCTGGCGAGGTTCCTCCGGAGACACGCCCGATGATCTGGCGCGTCGTATCAGGCCTCTCCGACGAGTCTGTCTCGATTCAGGACAAGCCAGTGTGGTGGAATCGCCACAGCTAAACCTGAAACGGCTGCGGCCTCAGGCGTGCTTTCGTTCCGACAAGGTTCTGCCCTCATTGCCCACCGAAACTCGGGGTCGTTCGGAGGGCGCATCATGTCTCGATTTGCACGTGCCGAAACTGCCCGGATTTCGCCGGCAAGCCTGTGCCGGATACTGCTTGCCATCATCGGCGCGGCGTCGCTTGCGGCGTGTGCGCAGTCGCCGATCGGCCGCCAGAAGGCCGATCTCGGCACCCACCGCCAAGCCGCTGTCGAACGACCGCACAGGGTGGCGGCGCTGCATCCGCGTCCGATCAGCCGGGCGCGCGTCCCCGATGGTGATGCAAAGCAAAGCGTCTCGCATGGCGTCGCCAGCTTCTATTCGGACACGGAGACGGCGAGCGGCGAGAGGTTCGACAAGAACGAGTTGACCGCGGCCCATCCCAGCCTGCCGTTCGGCACCAAGCTGCGCGTCACTGACGTTTCGTCCGGCCGCTTCGTGACCGTCAGGATCAACGATCGCGGGCCATATGTTCGCGGACGCGTGGTCGACATCTCTCCCTCCGCGGCCGAGGCGCTCGGCATGGTCGACAAGGGTGTCACCAATGTCCGGCTCGACGTGGTGCAATAATTTGCAGCTGCATCGATCCGTAGCGCCGTGCTTAACCGGCTGTTAGCCGCCTCAAGCCACCATGGATACCCAATCATTCGGGACTCCAGATCGAAGCTCTTGGGAGGTGGCGTTTGAATACGATCCAGTATCTCGAAGATCAGGCCGCACGCGCCGAGCGGCTGGCCAAACGGATCACGGATACATTGACGATCGAAAAGCTCCTGACCTTCGCGGGCGAACGCCGCCGCGAGATCGAGGTCATCGCCGGCAAGTACCGGCGCGCCTGATTCTCATTATCCCACGCGCGCTCAGCTGTGGCTCTCGACGAAGTCGCTGAGATAGTCGGGCAGCGTCACGCCATCGATGTCACAGCGCGCCCGGATCTCGCCGGCGACGTCGGTCGAGATATCCTTCATCCAGTGCTCGAGCGTGTTGAATGAGATGACCTTGACGGGGTCGTTGAAGCAGCCGGCGACGAGCTCGCCGATCGTGGCATCGAGATCGCTCCGCTCGACACGGATTTCGGTCGCCTTGTCGAGGCGATCGATCACCACGAACAGGGTCTGGTCTGCGCCATAGGGCACGACCGGGGCTGGCACGCCGGCTTCAAGCATCTGAGGCACTCACGCCTTCGCTTCCGATCACCATCAACGGGAAAAACCGGAAGAAGGTTCCTGCGCTCAGCCGGTGCTTTCTGCGAGGATCAGAGAAATTCGCGCAGCCGCGCCAGCTCGGTGATGTGCTCGGGCGAGAGAATGTCGGTGACCAGCGGCGGTTGTGCGATCGTGCGAATCTCATAGAGATGCCTGGTCGCCGCCGGCTTCGCCATGAACGCGGAGATGCATTCGTCGAGCGTGCCTTCGATCACCTGGTAGGACGCTCGGTCCGACCGCCGCTGGTTCGCAAGCGATGGCCATTTATGCAGCACCGCCAGGACACCAAAATCGACCTTTGAATCCCCAGCCACGTCCCCCATCGTCCCGCCTCACGCAAAAAGAACCCCGGCACACGATCGTGCGTACCGGGGCCCACACCCATTACTGCATCTCAATGCCACAGCACCAAACGCGAAGACCGGGAAATTGTTCCCCGCAATTATTCCTTCAGCTCGCTGCCGCCGCGATCCTATGTCCCGGATCGGTGCGGCCGTGGCTGGTCTCATCGCCGCGACCAACTTCGGGCGGAAGCCCGGCAAAGCGCCGCAAGGCCTCGGCCATCTGCACCCGGCCCGGCGCGCCGGTGATGATCACGTCCACCATCGTGAAGGACGAATGGAAATGGCCGCGCGCCTTGAGTTGCTCGACCGGGACGCCGGCGGCGGCCATGGCCTCGGCATAGGCGATGCCTTCGTCACGCAGCGGATCGAACTCGCAGGTGACGACGAAGGCCGGCGGCAGGCCTGCGACCTTGCCGCGGAGCGGCGAGGCGCGCGGATCGGTGCGGTCGGCCGGCGAGCAATAGAGGTCCCAGAACCAGTACATCAGCGAACGGGTCAGGAAATAGCCGGTCGCATTGTCGTTGTAGGAGGGGCGGTCGAAAGTGCAGTCGGTGACCGGGCAGATCAAGAGCTGGCCCGCGATCTCAGGGCCGCCGCGATCGCGTGCAAGCTGGCAGGTGACGGCGGCGATGTTGCCGCCGGCACTCCAGCCCGCGACCAGCACCGGGCCCGGCCTGCCGCCGAGCTCGGCGGCGTGCTCGGCGATCCAGCGCGTCGCCGCATAGCCGTCTTCGGCCGCAGTCGGGAAACGATGCTCGGGCGCATGACGATAGCCGACGCTGACGAGCATCATGCCGGTCCGCCGCACCATGTCGCGGCAGAACGGCTCGTCCGACTGCTCGTCGCCGAGCACCCAGCCACCGCCGTGGAAATAGACCACGACCGGATGCGGCCCTGATGTTGCCGGCTTGTAGACTCGATAAGGCAAGGGACCGTCGGCGCCGGGCAGCGTGCCGTCGACGATCTCGCCGATCGGCCGTCCAGCGGGACGGCCCTTGTTGAACTCATTGACGAAGGCGCAGGCGCCTTGCGCGCCCATCGACTCGATCGGCGGCAGGTTGAGCGACGCCAGCAGGTTGAGCACCAGCCGCACATCGGGCTGCAGGCGCACCACCTCGCCGTCATTGCATTGTGCGGCGACGTTGGGACCCGTCAGCTTGAAGCCGAGCATGCCGCGGCTGACGACCTCGTCGCAGATGCTGCGATAGGGACCGACACCGCCGGTATAAGGCATCAGGCCCTGCACCTTGCCGGGCACGTTGGCGCCCGTATACCAGGTGTTGGCGAGCCGGTGCAGCGTCACCATCGAGCAGTCGGCCATGTGCCTGTTCCAGCCGGCCTGCGCCGTCTCGGTCGGCTCGATCGTGGTGAAGCCGGCGTCGCGCAATGCTGCGAGACGGTCGACAACCCAGTCGACATGCTGCTCGATCGACACCGCCATGTTCGACAGCACCGACGGGCTGCCGGGCCCGGTGATCATGAAGAAATTTGGGAAGCCTTCGACGGTGAGCCCGAGATAGGTCTGCGGCCCCTGCGCCCAGACATCGGTGAGCGATCTGCCGCCACGTCCGGTGATCGGATGCACGGCGCGGATCGCGCCGGTCATGGCGTCGAAGCCGGTCGCGAACACGATCACGTCGACGTCGACGCTGCGCCTCGACGTCGTGATGCCGCTTGCGGTGATCGCCTTGATCGGCTCCTGACGCAGATTGACCAGCGTGACGTTCGGCCGGTTGTAGGTCGCGTAATAATTGGTATCGAGGCAGGGCCGCTTGGCGCCGAACGGATGATCGTCCGGCATCAGCGCCGCGGCGGTCTCGGGGTCTTTGACGGCGGCGCGGATCTTCTCGCGGATCAGGTCCTGGACGATCTTGTTGCCGTCGATGTCCACCGCCTGGTCGGCCCAGAGTTGCGTCAGAATGTGGACGAGGTCGCCGGCCGCCCAGGCGCGTTCGAACCGCTCACGACGCTCGGCATCGCTTAATTGCCAGCTCACGACCGTCTGCTGCGGATAGGGCACGCCGGCCATCGACTGGCGCGCCTGCTCGCGATAGGCCGCGCGATCGCCTTGCAGCAGGCTCATGCGATCGGAAGGCGCAGGGCCGTTGTGCGCCGGCAATGCGAAATTCGGCGTGCGCTGGAACACGGTCAAGTGGGCGGCCTGCTCGGCGATCAGCGGGATCGATTGAATGGCCGACGATCCCGTGCCGATCACCGCGACGCGTTTTCCGGCGAGATTGACGCCGTCATGCGGCCAGCGTCCGGTGAAATAGACCTCGCCCTTGAAGTCCTTGACGCCGTCGATCTCCGGCGGCTTCGGCGCCGAGAGGCAGCCGGTGGCCATGATGTAATGGCGGCAGGAGACCGGTGCGCCATTGTCGGTGGTGAGCTGCCAGCGCTCGATCGCCTCGTCCCATTTCGCTTCCGTGACCTTGGTCTTGAAGCGGATGTCGCGCCTGAGATCGTAGCGGTCGGCGACGAAGCCGAGATAGCGCAGGATCTCCGGCTGGGTCGCGTATTTCTCCGACCAGGTCCAGGCGGTCTCGAGGTCGGGATCGAAGGTGTAGCTGTAATCGATGGTCTGGATATCGCAGCGCGCGCCGGGATATCGGTTCCAGTACCAGGTGCCGCCGACGTCGCCGGCTTCTTCGAGGCCGACCGCCGTCAGGCCGGCCTTGCGCAGCCGATGCAGAAGATAGAGGCCGGCAAATCCGGCACCGACCACGGCAACATCGACCTGCTGGCTGGTTCCGCGCCCCGTGTCAGAGGCACGCGCAGCAACCATTGCATCAGGCATGGCATTTCCTCCCGTGTATTTTGTTTTGCCGGCAGGCTATCGCTGCAGGTTCGGCTTGTCATCAGAACAAGTGCAATCTTCGGTGGCCGTTTGCGGCGTCATCGTGGCTGCGCGAACGTTGCTTCAATGCACGCATCGCGATGCACAATGGCCGTGATTACCCGGGCTAATCATGTACGATCCGTCTGTGTATGCTTGCGGCTACAAGCCACGCGTTCTCAGGGCGTCATGACAGAGTTGAGTGAGCGGACCAAAGCGAACATGGACGTTGTCCTGGAGGAGACGTGCCGCCAACTGCCGCACGGCGGCGATCACGACAGCCGCAGGTTCATCGCCGAGCGGCTGATCGAGGCGGCGAGGTCCGGTCACACCACGCTCGGTGAGCTCGGCATCATCGCACGCCACGCACTGGCGGAGCTTGCCGCCAAGCGGAGCTAGACGCGGCCACGCCGCTTGCCTCGCAGTGGGCCACGGACATAACCTGCTCAAATCCTTCCGCGCATCGAGATGCTCCGAAGATGCGGTCCGTGTTCGCGCTTTTTGCGACGTCTCTCGTCCTCTGTTGCGCCGGCCCGGTCATGGCCCAGCCGGTCGGCCAGTTTCCATTTGCGCTGACGCGCGAAGGGCAGATGCTCGGCGCCGTCGAAGGCGAAGTAGCCTCGTTCAAGGGGCTGGCCTATGCGGCCGCGCCTATCGGGCCGCTGCGCTGGCGTCCGCCGCAGGCCGCGCCCGAGAGTTCGGAGATGCGCACCGCCTATGCCTATGGCGCGCCGTGTCTTCAGCCCTCGCTGCCGGGATCGAGCGAGGATTGCCTGACACTGACCGTGTTCCGGCCGTTCGGGGTCGACGGCCCCTTGCCGGTGATGATGTTCATCCACGACGGCGCTTTCGTCAGCGGCACCGCGAACGATCCGCTGTTCGATGGTGCCAGGCTCGCGCAAGCCGGCCTCATCGTGGTGACCGTGAATTTTCGCCTCGGCGCGCTCGGCTGGCTCAGCGATCCCGCGCTGTCGGAAGGCGGCTCCGGCAATTACGGCCTGATGGACCAGATCGCGGCGCTGCATTGGGTGCACGACAACATCGCGGCGTTCGGCGGCGATCCCACCAACGTCACCTTGTTCGGCAGCGGCGCAGGCGCGACCTCGATCGCGCTGCTGATGCTGTCTGAACAATTGCGCGATCTGTTCCAGAAAGCCATTCTGCAATCGATCCCTGGCCGTGCGCGGCTGCGTTCGGCACAAGAGGCCGAGATGGTGGGCCGGCAATTCGTAGCGGCGCTGGGGCGACAGGCCGATCTGCGCGCAGCCGAGCCGCGACGTCTGCTTGCCGCTGAAAAACATCTGCTGGAAAAATCGCCGAGGAGCTTCGCGCCGACAATCGATGGACGTCTGGTGAGCGAGGACGTCGCCGCGGGCTTCGCAGCCGGACATGAGAGCCGCATTCCCTTGATCATCGGCTCGAACGACGACGAGACCGGTTTCGACGGCGAGCTGGATATCCGGGACGAGCTGGCGTCGTCAGGCGCCACCAGCGATGAGCTGCGCGAGCTCTATCCCGATCTCGCCAGACCCTCCGGCCGCGCGGCCAGATTCTACACCGACAAGGTCTTCTCCGAGCCAGTGAGACTGCTGGCGCGCCTGCATGCCGCCAGCGGTGCGCCGACCTTTCGCTATCGCTTTGCCTATGTGCCGGAGGCACGGCGCGCAAACGCCGAGGGCGGTCACGGGCGGGAATTGCAGTTCGTCTTCGGCGTGGAAGGCATGCCCGGTGCAGGCATCTTGTCACGAGCCGATCGCGAGGTCGCAAATCGCATGCGCGCCTATTGGATCAATTTTGCCAAGAACGGCGATCCCAACGGTGCGGACCTGCCGCGTTGGGATGCGGCCGCAGGCAGCGATCGCCTGCTGCTGATCACGAACGATCGCATCGCGAGCGGAGACGACCCATGGTCGGAGCGCCTGGACCGGTTCGGGCGTTAGAGCAGGATGAGTTGAATCTAAGCCGCGAGCTCGACGCGCGGCGCCGGGCTTAGCCGGTCTTCCTCCAGATAATCCATCGCGCCGTCTTTCTCGACCGCGTAGAACTGCTGGCCTTCCTTCGACCTGTAGGCGGCGCGAACGACGCCGCGGCGGCCCTTGTCACTGTTGACGACGTCCCCCAACGCAAACTTCTTCATTTCACGTCCCTGGCTGCTGGCCGACTCCTTCGGCTACGCCGGGGATTCTGGGCGGAAAATCGTTAACGTCTTGCTAACCATACGGGTTTGCCTATGCTCGCGGCCGATCGCGCGGGCAGCTCGCACGCGCATTGCCAATGAAACGAGCCTTCGCCCATGGTGCGATTTCCGACCTTCTTTCTGTCGCATGGCGGCGGTCCCTGGCCGTTCATGGAAGACAGGCGGGTGCAATATGCGAAGACCGCCGAGGCGTTCGGCCGGCTGCCGCAGCTCTTGCCGGAGAAGCCCAAGGCCGTGCTCGTCATCACAGGACATTGGGAGGCAGATGCCTTCACCGTGTCGACCTCGGCGCATCCGCCGATGGTGTACGACTATCACGGTTTCCCCGAGCACACCTATCACCTCAAATATCCGGCGCCGGGGCGGCCCGAGCTCGCCGCGGAGGTGAAGGCGCTGCTCATTCGCGCGGGCGTCGATTGCCGGGAGGATCCCAACCAGGGCTTCGATCACGGCACCTTCGTGCCGCTCGGGCTGATGTATCCGCACGCCGACATGCCGATCGTGCTGCTGTCGCTGAGATCGAGCTACGATCCGGCCGAGCACATCAAGGTTGGGCAGGCGATTGCCTCGCTGCGGGACGAAGGCATTCTGATCGTCGGCAGCGGGCTCACCTATCACAACATGCGCGGGTTCGGCCGCGCAGAATCGAAGCCGGTCTCGTATGATTTCGAGGCGTATCTGAACGAGGCGATCAGCCACAAGGACGCGGCGCGCCGCAACGCGATGCTGGTTGACTGGGAGAACGCACCGAGCGCGCGCCTGGCCCATCCGCGCGAGGATCATCTGCTGCCGCTGATGGTGGCCGCCGGCGCCGCCGGCAGCGACGCGGGCCAGCGCGTGTTCGTCGACGAGGTCGCGAATGTCGCGATGGCGTCGTATGTGTTCGGATGAATCGTAGGGTGGATTAGCGAAGCGTAATCCACCATCGGCTGCAATGAACGCGGCGGATTACGCCTTCGGCTAATCCGCCCTACGCAGCTCTGAGCTCACCCGTATTTCAGCTTCATGAACAGGATGCCGCCGGCGAGTACGATGGTGATGGCGTTTGCGGCGACGAGGGGCGCATCGCCCGACAGCAGGCCGTAGACGAGCCAGAGCGCCAGCCCCAGCACCATGACCAGGAACATGCCGAGCGAGATATCGCCGGTGGAGCGGGTCTTCCACACTTTGATGGCTTGCGGCGCGTAGGCCACGGTGGTGCAGGTTGCGGCGGCAAAGCCGATCAGCTTGATCAAGAACGGGTCCATGGCGGCTCTATAGCATTGATTCGACGATGTCGGGCCTCAGGCGCGCGCGGTCATGAGGCTGCGATAGAGCGCGGCATAGTCACCGGCGCGGTTGCGCCAGGACACGTCGGTCGCAAGGCCGCTAAGTTGCAGCCGGCGCCAGGTCAGCTTGTCGTGAAAGGCGATGTTGGCCTTGCGCAGCGTGCCGGCGAGGGCATCCGCAGTGACGGGTGCGAACTTGAAGCCGGTGGCATCGTGGTCCGATTTATCGGCCTCGCCAATATCGACGATGGTATCCTCGAGGCCGCCGACCCGGGAGACGATGGGCACGGCGCCGTAGCGCAGCGCGCAGAGCTGGGTCAGGCCGCATGGCTCGAACCGTGATGGCACGATGAGCGCGTCCGAGCCGGCCTGGATCAGATGGGCCATGATCTCGTCATAGCCGATCACGACTCCGATGCGGCCGGGGTTCGCGCGCGCAACGGCCTGATAGCGATCCTGCAGATCGCGGTCGCCGCTGCCGAGCAGCGCGAGCTGCATGCCTTCGCGCAAAATGGTCGGAATGGCTTCGAGCAGGAGATCGAGCCCCTTCTGCCAGGACAGGCGGCTGATGACGCCGAGCAGTGGCGCTTCGTCCGAGGAATCCAGATTGAACTGTTGCTGCAGCACCGCCTTGTTCGCCGCCCGGTACGTGAGGTCCTCCGCGCCGAAGCGGTAAGCGATGTGCGCATCTTCTTGCGGATTCCAAACAGATACATCGATGCCGTTGAGGATTCCGCTCAGCACGTTCGCGCGGGCGCGAAGCAAGCCGCCGAACCCCATGCCGCCCTCGTCGGTCTGGATCTCCTGCGCATAGGTCGGCGACACCGTGGTGATGCGATCGGCGAATTGCAGGCCCGCCTTCAAAAAACTGATGCCGCCGAAATATTCGAGGTCGTTGACGCCGTAGGCGCGCCACGGCAGGCCAATCGAACCGATCAGCTCGGGCGCGAACTTGCCCTGATAGGCCATGTTGTGGATGGTCATCACGGTGGCCGGCCGCGGCCGGTTGTCGTAGTGCAGATAGGCTGGCGCGAGCCCGGCCTGCCAGTCGTGGGCATGCACCACATCGGGCACGAAGGCGGGCACGAGGCCGTGGCCGATATCGGCCGCGATGCGCGAGAGCGCGGCGAACCGCACGCCATTGTCCGCCCAGTCGACGCCTTCGGCGGTCACATAGGGGTTGCCGGGCCGTGCGTAGAGATGCGGCACGTCGAGCACGAACAGATCGAGGCCGTCATGCGAGGCGGCGAGCAGACGGCCGGGTCCGCCGAAATAATCCGGCCAGCGCCGGATTTCGTCGGCTCCCCCCAGCACGCGCATCACATCGGGATAGCCCGGCATCAAGGTGCGCATCTCGACGCCATGCGCCTTCAGCGCGATCGGCAGCGCGCCCGCGACATCGGCGAGGCCGCCGGTCTTGACGATGGGATAGACTTCAGAGGCGACCGCGAGGACGCGAACAGGCGTCATGTATTGAGCCTGTCGAGCATCGGCTGGGTGATGAGCGAAATGCCCTGCTCGGTGGTGCGGAAGCGTCTTGCGTCCAGCTCGGGATCTTCGCCGACGACGAGCCCTTCCGGGATCTCGACGCCGCGATCGATCACGACGTTCTTCAGGCGCGCGCCGCGGCCGACATTGACGTAGGGCATGATCACGGCGTTCTCGACGTTGGCGTAGGAGTTGACGCGCACGCCGGTGAACAGCAGCGAGCGCCGCAGCGAGGCGCCGGAAATGATGCAGCCGCCCGAGACCAGCGAGCTCACGGCCTGGCCGCGCCGGCTCTCCTCGTCGTGGACGAATTTTGCCGGAGGTGTGATCTCCGAATAGGACCAGATCGGCCAGGCGCTGTCGAACAAATCGAGCTCGGGGACCACGTCGGTGAGGTCGATATTGGCGGCCCAATAGGCGTCGACCGTGCCGACATCGCGCCAATAGGCGCGGGGGTCGCTGCCGGAGCGGACGCAGGAGGTCGAGTACTGGTGCGCCATGGCGCGGCCGTTCTTTACGAGATAGGGGATGATGTCCTTGCCAAAATCGTGGTTGGAGTTCGGATCCTCGGCGTCGCGCTTGAGCTCCTCGAACAGGAATTTCGCGTCGAACACGTAAATGCCCATGCTGGCGAGCGAGACGTCCGGCTTGCCCGGCATCGGCGGCGGATCTTTCGGCTTTTCCAGGAACTCTTTGATCCAGCCGTTCTCGTCGATATGCATGATGCCGAAGCCGGAAGATTCCTGCCGCGGCATCTCCAGGCAGCCGACGGTGACATCGGCGCCGCTGTCGACATGCTGGCGCAGCATCACCTCGTAATCCATTTTATAGATATGGTCGCCGGCGAGAACCACGATGAAGCGGCAGGCGTGGGATTCGATGATGTCGATGTTCTGGTAGACCGCATCGGCCGTGCCGACATACCACATGTTTTCGGAGACGCGCTGGCTCGCCGGCAGGATGTCGAAGCTCTCGTTGCGCTCGGGACGGAAGAAGTTCCAACCCATCTGAAGATGCCGGATCAGGCTGTGCGCCTTGTACTGGGTGGCGACTGCGATGCGACGGATGCCCGAGTTCACCGCGTTCGACAGCGCGAAATCGATGATGCGGGATTTTCCGCCGAAATAGACCGCGGGCTTGGCGCGCCGGTCGGTCAGCTCCAGCAGCCGGCTGCCGCGTCCGCCGGCCAGGACGAACGCCAGCGCCTGGCGGGCAAGCGGCTCGGGTCTCGCGGCACTCATGTCATTCTCCCACAACTCTGGCGCTCGCGAGAAGCCTCCCGGCCGCGCACATTGGAACCGATAGTAACGGCACGAATAGTAAATCGGGAAGGTGGTTGTTGGTTGCGAATGCGCCGGAAGCTTAATGCTTTGCCGCGGTGATCGTGCCCCAGGCACCGTCCTGCCGGTGTCACACGCGGCGAGGTTGTCGAGCCCGTCGGGTACCGGTTGATCAGAATGGAGGCATGTGTCTTGTGCGGTGCACGCAAACGCGAGGCTTTGACCTCGCGCCAGGATGCCCGATGATGGCGCTGCGATCCATGTCCAAGCCAAACGTCAGAAAGGAGTAAGACGATGAGGGTCTGGAAAACGGCAGTTGCCGGTTCGCTCGCCGCTGCGGTGATGGCGGGGGGAATTCAGCAGGCGGCGGCGGCTCCGCTGCCCACCAATGTCGCAACCATGAAGGCCACCGTCGGCGACGATGTCACGCAGGTGCATTGGCGCGGCCGAGGTTTTGGATGGGGTATTGGCGGGCTCGCAGCCGGCGCGATCATCGGCAGCGCCATCGCCAGCAGCGCGCCTTACGGCTATGGCTACTACGGCGGCGGACCGTATTATGGCGGCTACGGATACCCAGGGCCGGGCTACGGCTATGGCTATGGTTATGCGCCGGCCTATTACGGCTATGGTCCGGCCTATGCTTATCCGCGCTACTATCGGCCTTACCGCCCGTATTTCGGCCCTCGTTACGGCTATTACCGGCCGTATTACCGGCACTATCACCGCGCCTATTGGTAACCGATCAAACGGGCGGACCGGCTCGCCGCAGGGCGACGACGCTGAAGAGGTTTGAGGGCCGCTGGACGCAAGCGGCCCGATCGGCTTGCGCGCGTTGAACCCGGTGATGCGGCACGACGAGCCGGCCATGCCCGCCCACGACAATTCCGATGCAGATCGCGACGATGATCGCGATCTCGATGCACCATTCGAGCGGTCCCGAGCTCATGGCAGCGCGATGGTGTTGGCGAGATCGAACTCGGACAGGCCCGGGCCGCCGCTCGCAAGGTAGATGGCGACGAGGAAGATGCGGCTGAGGACGGTGAGGCCCAATATGGCCCTGACGTCGTAATGGCGAATGGCAAAAGCGAGAGGCGGGATCGCCAAATGTCTTAAAATGCTCATGGCCAACTCCTTGCCAAAATTCAGGCATCGACTGCCTGTCGACTGAAATGACAGCGTGATGAAAAGGCCGTCCGACGCCTTGCCGGCGTCTCTGAGGCCAATGCTAGTGCCGGCGCAGGGCGCAGGTCTTTATCGTGTCCTTACATTTGGCTGAGCTTTCCCTTAAGGTGGGGGAGCATCCGGGGGTCGGAGCCGTGCGTACAGACGCGCTTGCCTTTGGTGAATTCCGCCTCGACCGTGCCAACGCGCTATTGTGGCGAGGCGGGGAGCGGATCGCGCTGGCGCCGAAGCCGTTCGAGGTTCTTTGCCATCTTGTCGGTCGGCCCGGAGAGCTCGTCACCAAGGAAGAGTTGCTCGACGCGGTCTGGTCCGATCTGCACGTCAGCGAGTCGAGCCTCGCCGTTGCCGTGAACGCGCTACGCTCGGTGCTCGGCGACGACAGGCAGTCCCCCAATTACATCGAGACGGTCACGCGACGCGGCTATCGCTTCATTGCGGCGGTCGCGACCGTCGAATTGCCTGCGATCGATCGAACGCCCGAACAGGAGGCGGCGCCCGCCACGGAGCAGGCTGTCGATCGACGCCGGCACTGGAGGGTCGGGCGCACTGGGGCACTCGATACGCTGGACAAGGCGTTGCAACTCGCTCGTACCGGACAGCGTCAGGTCGTCTTCATCACCGGCGAGGCCGGGATCGGCAAGACCACTCTCTTGCAGATGACGCTCGACAGGATGAACCAGCAGGGACTGGGCGTGCTGCACTGTAGCTGCAACGAGTTGTTCGGCACCCATGAGGCCTTTCTTCCGCTGATCGGAGCGCTGAACGAGTGCTGCCGTCGCACCGATGGAGCATCGCTGCTGACTTCGATCCGCGAGCACGCGCCGACCTGGCTCGCGCAAATGCCCGGTTTCCTCGGCGAAGCAGACCGGGCCGCATTCCAGCACGAGGTCTTTGGCGCAACCCGGGAGCGCATGCTGCGCGAATTCGCCGATCTCATGGAACATCTCGCCGTCACGCGACCATGGGTGATCATCCTGGAAGATCTGCATTGGAGCGACTTTGCCACCGTGGATGTGCTCTCCCGGCTTGCGCGGCGGGATCGGAGGGCTTCCATCCTCGTGCTGGCCACCTATCGGCCGATGGAAGTCGCCGTCGGCGGACATCCTATCCGTGCCGTTCACCAGGACTTGCGGATTCACGGACACGCCACTGAGCTCGCGCTCGATCGACTGACCGGCATCGACGTGGAACGCTATCTGTCCCTGCGCTTCAACTCGGCCGATTTCGCCAGCGAGCTGGTCGAGCGCATATTCGCGCGAACCGGCGGGCATCCTCTGTTCGTGTCGTCTCTGCTCGATCACCTCGTGGCGCAGGGCGCGCTGGTCGAGCACGAATTGGGCTGGCGGCTGGTCAGCGAAGACGCGGCCTCGCATGACAGCATGCCGCGCGATCTGGAAGGAATGATCAAGCAGCAGATCGATCACCTCACCGTGGACGAGCGCTGCCTGCTCGAGGTCGCCAGTGCGGCGGGAGCGGAGTTTTCCGCCCTCCATATCGCCGGGGCGCTGGACCGTCCCGTGCTGGATGTCGAGCAGATCTGCGAGGACCTGGCGCGGACTGATCGCGTCATCGTCGCTGCCGGCATGACCGAGTGGCCGAACGGAGGCGTCTCCGGTCGCTATGCGTTTCAGCACGCACTTTACCAGGAGATCCTCTACCAGCGGCTCGCGCCGGCGCGCTGCGCGAAAACCCATGCGCTGCTTGGGGCGGGGCTCGAGCAGGGCTATGGGCCGCAGGCTGTGGAGTTCGCCGCCGTTGTCGCGCGCCATTTCGAACTGGGCCGCGATTTCCCGAAAGCGATGCATTATCTGGGCGCGGCGGCCGAGGGCTCGGCGCGAAGGTTCAGCACACGCGAGGCCGCCAATTACCTGTCCCGCGCTTTGGAACTGGTGCCGCATCTGCCGCCGGAGTTTCGGGTGACGACACGTCTGAAGTTGCTGCTTCAGCGCGCCTGGGCCTGGCGGGCCAGTGGAGATTTCCTGAATTCGCTGCAGGATCTCAGCGCAGTCGTCGCCCACGCGGCGGAGAACGGGCACGTGCGCGAAGAGGTGAACGCGCTGGTCGATCTCAGCAGATTTTGTCTTTACGTCGATCGCCGGCAGAGCCTGCCTGTTGCGGAACAGGCTCTTGTCAAGAGCCGGGCGATCGACGACGCGGCGTTCAGCGCTCTGGTCCAGGGCAACGTCGCCAATTTGAAGCTGATGCTCCGCGGCTGGGATCGCGAGAATGCAGACCTTGCCGAGCGTGCATCAGCACTGATCACCGGAGAGCAGGATCTGAGCATGCGGCTGCGACGCTGCTCGATGGAGATGGTGCTGGAGTTCCTGCGCGCGAATTATCCGGCCTGCTGCGATGCGACGACCAGGGGAAAGGAGCTCGCCCGCCTGGTCGGTGACGTCTATCTGTTCGTGCTCTATGAATCGGTCGAGGCCTTTGCCCAGATTTATCTCGGTGAATGGGGACGCGCGCAACGAAACGTCGTCTCCGCGTTGGCTATCTCGGAGCGGAATGCAAATCCGCAGGCCGTCGCGCTGTGTCATCTCACGATTGGATGGCTGTATTCCGAGGCGGAGGAATATGGCAGCGCGTCACGGCGCGCGGAGGATGCGCTCGGCCCGATGATCGAGGCCAATCCGTTCACCTTCTTCGTTGGCAGGAACCTGCTGGCGCGAGCTTATGTCAGGATGGGCGACCTGCCTCGGGCGCGGCAGCATCTCGATGCGATGGAGCGGCGGATGGAGGTCGACCGGGTGCCGATGGAGTCGCTGGTCATCCCGCATTATCTGCTGACTTGCTGCGATTATTGGATCGCGATCGGCGATCTGGACCGCGCGCAGAGCTCGGCCAGCCAGTTTCATGAGGTGACGAGCGCGGCACCCGACCGGCCGTTTCTCGCCCTGTGCTACGAGGCCATGGCGAGAATTGCGATCCTGAAGCAGGATGCGCAACTCGCCGGCGGGCATTTGTCGGCGGCCATTTCGATCGTCCGCCATGCCAGATTGCCGCACGCCGCCTGGCGGGTTTATCGCACGACAGCGGTGGTCTATGAGGGCCTCGGACAGGTGCAAAGGGCTGCCAAGTGGCGGGACCGCTCCAGCCGGGTGATCGCATCGCTAGCAGAGACGCTTGATCCCGGCGATCCGCTGCGGTCGGCGTCATTTTTCGAAGCAGCCCACGACACCGGGCCCGATAGTGCGGGACGGTGATCGGCTCAATCCGGCAGGTCCGCGATCTGTCGCGGTTCGCTGGGCTGTTGCTTGACCCTGAATTGATTTTGCTGCTGCCGCAGCGTGCGGGAGGCACGGTAGGCATCCCTGCGCAATCGCATGATCGAGCCGAGCGGCTGATGCGCGGCGAGACATCGCCATGGATCAAACGAAAGCACCTCGTCGGAATAGACGCGCCGCGCGGGGCTGTCGGCGGTCTGGCGCGGAAGCGTGATCTTGCCGAGTGCTTGCGGCGGCGCGACGTCTTCGGGCCAGTCGATCGAGGCATCTTCGATCGGCGTTCGCTGCAGGTCGGTGCAGAGCTGGGCAGACAGTTCGTACTCGGCTGCATTGTCCTTGAAGAAGGCAACAACGCTGTTCAGCACGGCATCATCGGAATCGTGACAGGGCTGGCCGGTGAGTTGGCGAACCGAGGCCGAGATCGGCACCAGGCGAAGCCTTGCGATATAATCGCCAAACCGCAATGCTCCCTCCGTGTGAAAGGTTTCTCCGAGGATGTTGCTGCCGGCATCACCGAGCGCTTTCAAGACGATCGGGATCGGAATGCCCGTTCTGTCCGATGCGGCGACCAGGACGCGCGCCAAAAAGCCTATGAGTCCGTACGCCAGATCAGGCAGGAACAGGTTGCGCTCGACCTGGTGCTGTGCGCGCATATAGGCCATCGCATCCGCAAAATAGCTGGCGTGATTGACGAGCAGGAGATCCTGGTTCGTCGTATCGTCGTCGCCGAGCGCCTTGGGCCCGGTCACACCCAGGACCTTGATGGCAAACCCCCGCGGCGAACGGATGCGATCGCTCCTGTTGAAGGCGGTGGAGAGGCGGACGATGATCGGGAAGTGGCCAGCCTGCTTGAACAGGCCCTGGCGCAGATGATCCTGCAAATTCTCGTAGACGATCAGTTCGCCCCGGAGATAGCCGGCGCCCTTGGCGTGCTGCTGCCGGGTCCCGTGCTTGTCTTTGCGAAAAGTGCGATCGCTCGTTCGCGAAATCGAGGCAACGATCTCCTCGACGGCCGCCGCTTCCTCCGGCCGGATGTGTTCGACGGACGGATCGTAACGAAGATACTGATCGGCTGACATGGCGCTGATCTCCAGCCCGAAGGTCGCCTTCCCATCGCGAGCGTCGACGGCCGCAGGGCGGATCACTGTAAGCCCGTCCAGTCGGGATCGGCAACCCGAGAGCGAGTTGTGATTGCCTGGACAAGCCGTGGGATGAGGCATCCTGTTACCGACGCGATCACACGGTCGATGCTAGCCAGCGGCGTCTCGTAAGTCCTTATGGGCTCCTTATGTTGTCCTGATGTTTTCCTTAAGGCCGGGCCGGCGGGCGGGGGCTCCGGCCTGCGTCTAAAGCGATAGCCACACGATCAGGCTCATGCAGGCAAAATGCGCGAGCACGATCGCGGCGAGATGCAGCGGGCCCGCCTTGAGGCGCAGCGCGCGCATCCCGGCGCCTCCGCCTAGTTCGATCCCGCGGCCGCAGCGGTGAAGCTGCGGTCGACGGCTTTGCTGACGTCGAGCTTCTTCGGCAGGATGCCGTAGCGTGTCGAGCGGTCGGAGGCTTCCTGCACCTCCTTCACGACGCTCTCGTCGATCGGAATCGGGCTGGTGCGTTGCGCGGTGTAGGCCGAGAGCAGCACGTCCTCCGGCAGCTTGGTCAGCTCGGACGTGCTCTTGGCATATTCGCCGAGATGATCCAGCGACCACAGCCGCGCCTTGTTCAGCCGCTGCACGAGGTCCTGCACAGCCGCGCGCTTGGTGGCGATGGCGTTGTCGGAGGCGACGATGAAGGTGATGGTCGGCGTCAGGCCCTCACCGTTGGCGATCACGCGGGCCTTGTCCTTGAGCGTCGCGAACGAGACGTAGGGCTCCCACACCGCCCAGGCGTCGATCGAGCCCGCGACCAGCGCGATCTTGGCGTCGACCGGCCCGAGCGGCGCGAAGGTCGCGTCCTCCAGCCTGATCTGAGCCTTCTCCAGCGTGGCGTCGATCAGGAATTGGCCCCAGCCGCCGCGCGTGCCGGCGAGGCGTTTTCCCTTGAGGTCGGCGGCCGATTTGATCGGCGAATCCTGGCGCACGAGAATGGCTTGTGTCTTCGCATCCGACCTGGTGCCGCCGATCGCCTTGATCGGCGCGCCGGCCGCGTAGACGGAAAGGAACGAGAGGTCGCCGGTGTAGCCGACGTCGAGCGCGCCGGCGTTGAGCGCCTCCAGGATTGGAGCTGCCGCGGGGAATTCCGACCACTCGATCTTGTAGGGCAGATCCTTGGCGTAGCCCGAGATCTCGAGCAGCGAACGGTTACCGCCCTTCTGGTCGCCGACGCGCAGCACGATTGCGTCGGCCGCGAACGACGCGGCGGCCGTCGACAGGGTGATGGCGGCGGCAAGCAGCGATGCCGCGAGCCGGCGCGTGATGGAATGATCGAGGGAGTTGATGCTCATGTGGCCTGTCTTGTTGCTTTGCCCACGACGCGTGAGCGAACGATGCAGCGAGACGATCAAGTCTATGGTCGCGCGATGCGCGGTCAATGAAATGGCTAACCGTATTGCGCGCGCGACCAGCAAGGACATTTCAGCGAAACACTGATTTCGAGAACGTGCGGTATGCGCCACTGATGCTGCGCAAAAATGAAGCAGCAGAGGGAGTCGCGCCGGTCTCCGCCAACCGATGCATCGGCGGAAATCCTTTCATCGTCCTCGCACGCACAGATGGAGAGAATGACTTCGCTTCGTGCCACATTCGAAATTCCATTTCATTGACGATACGGCGAACGCGCCGCATGATTTGCGCATCGCATCAAGGCACCGAGCAGGCGCCGGCGAAAAGAGTTTCTCTCGACGCAGCTCCGCACGGAACAGGCGCAACGCAAGCCGTTGTGCCGATGGCGGAGCCGTGCCAGCGCAGGAGTGCAGACGGATGAACGACGACGACAAGCGCGACGGATCGAGGCTCGACCGGCGCCATTTGCTCCAGGCGGGATTAGCTGCGGCATTCGCAGCGCCGCTCGGTGCCTTCGGTGCGGCACAGGCCTTTGCGCCGCGGGCCATCGCGCCCGGCGTCGATCTCTCGGAGTTTCCGCTGTGCCGGACGGCGTCGGATGTGCCCGCGCTCACCGGCGCGCCGCGCAAGCTCAAGCTGTCCTGGAACGCCGGCGCGGTCTGTCTCGCCCCGGTGCCGGTCGCCATCGAGCACGGCTTCTTCCAGAAGCATAATCTCGACATCGAACTCATCAACTATTCCGGTTCGACCGACCAGCTGCTCGAGGCCATCGCGACCGGCAAGAGCGATGCCGGGCTCGGCATGGCGTTGCGCTGGCTGAAGCCGTTGGAGCAGGGCTTTGACGTCAAGATTGCCGCCGGCACCCATGGCGGCTGCATGCGGGTGCTGACGCGCGCCGATTCCAGCGTGAGCAAGCTCGCCGATCTCAAGGGCAAGATCGTTGCGGTCGGCGATCTCGGCGGCCCCGACAAGAATTTCTTCTCCATTCAGCTCGCCAAGCTCGGTATCGATCCGAACAAGGATGTCGACTGGCGCGCCTATCCCGGCAACCTTCTCAATGTCGCCGTCGAGAAGGGCGAGGTGCAGGCCTTCCTGTCATCCGACCCGCTGGGTTATCTTTGGCTCAAGGACAGCCAGTACAAGGAGGTCGCCTCCAATCTCGATGGCGAATATCGCGACAAGAGCTGCTGCATCCTCGGCCTGCGCGGCAGCCTCGTGCGCGAGGAGCCGCAGGTGGCGCGCGCCCTGACGCAGGCGCTGCTCGATGCCGCGATGTTCACCGCGCAGAACCCGTCCGTGACAGCCAAATCGTTCCAGCCTTACGCGCCGAAGACGGCGTCACTCGCGGATATCGAGGGCATGGTGCGCTACCACACCCATCATCATCACCCCGTCGGCGAAGTGCTAAAGCGCGAGCTCAAGGCCTATGCCGACGATCTCAAGAGTGTGCAGGTGTTCAAGCAGAGCACCGACACGGCCAGATTTGCGGAGCGCATCTATGTCGACGTATTCGCTGTCTGACGGCCTTGCCTCCGGCGCGCCGCGCCTCTCGCGCGCACCGTGGCTGACGAGCTGGGTCCGGGACTCCGGTGCCGGCATTCTCGCCAGCGTGGCGTGGATTGCCTTCGGCCTGTCCTGCCTGTGGTGGGAGGACGTCGGCGACTGGTCGCGGACCCATTCGCTCGGCATTGCCGCGCTTGTCGTCGCGGCGATCGCGCTGTTCGGGACTGTCGGCGCCGATTACCTCGGCTCGGCGGGCCGGGCCTTGCGCCAGCGCGCGCCGTGGCTCGTCGTGCTCGGCGTTGTCCTGACCCTGTGGGAAGTCGCGACGGCGAAATTCGCCTGGCTGCCATTGCCGTTCTTCCCGCCGCCGCAGTCGATCATCGAGGTCTACACCGACGATCTGCCAAAACTGCTCGACAGCGTGTTCGCCTCGGTCAAGCTCCAGCTCGGCGGTTATCTAATCGGCGCGACGGTCGGCTTCCTGACCGGCGTCTCGATCGGCTGGTCGCGCGCGGTCGGCTATTGGGTGCACCCGGTGCTGCGCTTCATCGGCCCGCTGCCGGCGACCGCCTGGCTGCCGATCGCCTTCTTCACGTTCCCGTCGAGCTGGAGCGCATCGACCTTTTTGATCGCGCTGGCAACCGGCTTCCCGGTCACCGTGCTGACCTGGTCGGGTGTCGCGAGTGTGAGTAACGCCTATTACGACGTCGCGCGGACGCTGGGGGCAAAGCCGTCCTTCCTGGTGTTGAAGGTCGCAATCCCCGCGGCCTTGCCGCACGTTTTCGTCGGCCTGTTCATGGGGCTCGGCTCATCCTTTGCCGTGCTTGTCGTCGCCGAGATGATCGGCGTCAAGGCCGGCCTCGGCTGGTACCTGCAATGGGCGCAGGGCTGGGCCGCCTACGCCAACATGTATGCGGCGCTGATCGTGATGTCATTGCTCTGCTCCGGCGCGATCACGCTGCTGTTTGCGATCCGCGATCGCCTGCTGGTCTGGCAGAAAGGGACCGTGAAATGGTAGCCGCAACTGCACTGGCTGAAATCGACGCTCACCCGGCCGCGGGCGCCGCGCTCGACATCGAGCAGGTCAGCCACGCCTTCGACATCGACGGCGCCGAGCTGCCGGTGCTCAGCGACGTCAGCATCTCCGTCGAGCCGGGCGAATTCGTTGCGCTGCTCGGTCCCTCCGGCTGCGGCAAGTCCACGCTGCTGCGCCTCGTCGCAGGCCTCGACAAGCCCAGGTCCGGAACGCTGCGCGAGGACGAGGCGCGCATCACGCGACCGCACCCGTCGCGAGTCGTCGTATTCCAGGATCCCACCTTGTTTCCTTGGCGCACAGTCTGGGACAACGTCGCGCTCGGGCTGGAGGCGCAAGGCATCTTGAAGAGCCAGCGTCACCGCGTCGATGCCGCGCTCGATCTCGTCGGGCTATCGTCCTTCCGCAATGCCTATCCGCACCAGCTCTCGGGCGGCATGGCGCAGCGCGTCGCATTGGCCCGCGCGCTGGTCAACGATCCCAAGATCCTCGTCCTCGACGAGCCGCTGGGCAAGCTCGATTCGTTGACCCGCATCACCATGCAGGCCGAGCTGGTCTCGCTGTGGCAGCGCAAGGGCTTTACCACGCTGCTGGTGACGCATGACGCCGAGGAGGCGCTGGTGCTCGCCAACCGCGTCATCGTGTTCAGCGACCGCCCGGCGCGCGTGAAGGCCGACATCCGTGTCGATCGGCCCTATCCGCGCCATCGCGGTGATCCGTATCTGGCCGATTTGCGCCGCCAGATTCTTGGCCTGCTCGGATTGGACGCCACATGGTAACTTCGATCGCCAAGGGGCGCGCGGCGCATCACGAGCCCGACTACATCGCACGTGCCGAGGCGCTGGCCGAGGCTTTTGCCGCCCGCGCGGCCGAACACGATCGCACCGGAAGCTTCCCGTTCGAGAATTTTCGCGATCTGTCCGAGGCGGGTCTGCTGTCGCTGACAGTGCCTGCCGCCCATGGCGGCGCCGGGGCGGGCGCACGCTACGCCGCACGCGTCCTCGGCATCATCGGCAAGGCCGATCCGTCGACCGCGCTGGTGCTGTCGATGCACTACATCAACCATCTGGTGATGGCACGGAGCCCGACCTGGCCGGCGCGGCTGTCGCGCAAGCTTGCGCGCGAGAGCGTCGAGGGCCTCGCGCTCGTCAACGCGCTCCGCGTCGAGCCCGAACTGGGCTCGCCTGCGCGCGGCGGCCTGCCCGCGACCATTGCACGCCGGACCGAGACCGGCTGGCGGCTCTCGGGGCACAAGATCTATTCGACGGGATCGCCGATCCTGAAATGGTATCTGGTCTGGGCGCGGACGGACGAAGCCGAGCCGCGCGTCGGACAGTTCCTGGTGCCGGCGGGCCTGCCGGGCACGCGCATCGTCGAGACCTGGGATCATCTCGGCCTGCGCGCCAGCGGCAGCCACGACGTCATCTTCGACGACGTCGTGATTCCTCTCGATGCCGAGATCGATGTGCGCAAGCCGGCGGACTGGCGCACACCTGATGTCGCGCAGGCGACCGTCCACACGATTTTCGTCGCCGCGATCTATGACGGCGTTGCGCGGGCTGCACGCGACTGGCTGCTCGGGTTCCTGAAGCAGCGCGTCCCGGCCAGCCTGGGCGCGCCGCTTGCGACCTTGCCGCGCGCGCAGGAGATCCTTGGCGGGATCGAGACGCGACTCATTGTCAATGCGCGGCTGATCGCATCCTTCGCCGGTGATTTCGATGACGGTGTCGCGCTTTCCGCGGCCGAGTCCAACGTCATCAAGTTGACCGTGACCAACAACGCCGTCGCCGCGGTTGAGGATGCCTTGTCGCTGACCGGCAATCACGGCCTGTCCCGCGCCAATCCGCTGGAGCGGCACTATCGCGACGTCCTCTGCGGTCGCGTGCACACGCCGCAGGACGATTCTACGCGCACCGGCCTCGGCCGTGCCGCATTGGGCCTCTAGCCTGCCGCCAAACATTCAGGGAGAACATCATGTCGATCGAGTTCATCGGCTTTATCGCCAACAGTAATGCCTCCGAGACCATCGTACGTCAGGGTTCGGTGCTCGATCCGGTTTATATCGAGACGGTCGCGAAGGCGCATGAGTTCGCGGGTTTCGACCGCGCGCTGCTGGCGTTCCATTCGACCACGCCGGATGCGCTTCAGGTCGCGCAGCATGTGCTGACAATCACCAAGTCGTTGAAAGTGATGATCGCGCAGCGTCCGGGCTTTACCGCGCCGACGCTGCTCGCGCGGCAGCTTGCGACGCTTGACCAACTCTATGGAGGCCGCGTCTCGCTGCACGTCATCACCGGCGGCAATGCAGCCGAGCTCAGGCAGGACGGCAATACGCTGGACGACAAGGACGAGCGTTACGCCCGCACCAGCGAGTTTCTCGACGTGGTGAAGCTGGAATGGACCAGCGAGAAGCCGTTCAACTACAGCGGCAAGTACTACAACGTCGAGAACGGTTTTTCGCAGGTGAAGCCGCTGCAGAAGGCCGGCATCTACACCTTCGTCGGTGGTGGCTCCGACGCGGCGATCGACGTCGCGGGCAAGCATGCCGACACTTTTGCGCTGTGGGGCGAATCCTATGCCCAGGTGCGCGACGTCACCGCGCGCGTTCACAATGCGGCCGTCAGGCAGGGCCGTCCGACGCCACGCTTCAGCCTCTCGGTGCGGCCGATCATCGCCCCGACCGAGAAGCAGGCCTGGGAAAAAGCGGAAGAGATTCTTGCGCGCGCCACCGCGCTCCAGGACAAGACCGGCTATCGCAAGCCCGCCGACGGCCATGCCACCGCCGGCGCGCGGCGCCTGCTCTCGATCGCCGACCAGGGCAGCCGCATCGACAAGCGGCTGTGGACCGAGATCGCAAAGCTCACCGGCGCCAACAGCAACACCACCGCGCTGGTCGGTACGCCCGAGCAGGTCGCCGAGGTCTTCGGCGATTATTACGACCTCGGCGTCAGCCACTTCCTGATCCGCGGCTTCGATCCCCTGATCGACGCCATCGAATACGGCCGCGAGCTGATCCCGCTGACGCGCGAGTTGATCGCCAAGCGCCAGGCCGTTCGCGGCGAGGCGGCGGAATGATCCGCCTGATGCTAGCCGGTGCGCTGCTGTTCGGCTCGTTCGAGCTGGCGGCGGCGCAAACCACCCTCCGCGTCGGCGACCAGAAGGGCAATTCGCAGGCCGTGATGCAAGCCGCCGGCGTGCTGAAAGACGTCCCCTACAAGATCGAGTGGAAGGAATTTCCCGCGGCCGCGCCGCTGCTGGAAGCGCTCAGCGCTGGCGCGATCGAGACCGGGCTCGTTGGAGACGCACCCTTCACCTTCGCCGCCGCCTCAGGCGCGCCGGTGAAGGCGATCGCCGCGATCCGGCAGACCCGCGAGGGGCTTGCCATGCTCGTGCCCGAGAATTCTCCGATCAGGAGCTTTGCGGATCTGCGCGGCAAGAAGATCGCGACCGGCCGTGGCTCGATCGGGCATCAACTGATTCTCGCGGCGCTTGAGAAGAACGGTTGGGCTGCGGCTGACGTGCAGATTGCGTTCCTGGCGCCGTCCGATGCCAAGATCGCCTACACGCAAGGCTCCGTCGACGCGTGGTCGACCTGGGAGCCCTATGTCAGCCAGGAGGAGGTGCTGTTCAAGTCGCGCCGTGTCATCACCTCGGAGGGCCTGACACCGGGGCTGAGCTTTCAGGTGGCGCGGCCCGATGCCATCCGCGACAAGCGCGCGGAGCTGACCGACTTCATCCGGCGCCTTACCGCGGCGCGGGCGTGGTCGTTGAACAATATCGACAGCTATGCCGCGACCTGGGGCAGGCTGATGAGCATCCCGACAGCCGTGCCGCAGAACTGGCTGTCGCGCGCAAAGATCCGGATCGCGCCGATCGATGACGGCGTGGTGGCTGACGAGCAGAGCACGATTGATCTTTATTTCCGCTGGGGCCTGATCAAGCAGAAGCTCGATGCAGCCGAGATCGTGGATCGCTCGTTCTCGGATGCGATTGCGAAGGCGGGGTTGTAGGCCTCTCGTGTCCCGGACGCGACGCTCACCTCTCTCCCCTTGCGGGAGAGGGTGGCTCGCGGCGTAGCGGCGAGACGGGTGAGGGGTTCTCTCCGCGAGTAGCTCTCTCGCATTGAAGCGAGCCGATAGAACCCCTCATCCGGCGCTTCGCGCCACCTTCTCCCGCAAGGGGAGAGGGGAAGTGGCGTACGCGGCGCCATCGTCGAAACATTCCTTCTGCGTTTCGCTGCGCCAACAACACCCGCATTGCTATTTGCAACAACTCCCTTGCGCCGCGCACCCTCCCGGCAAAAATCATACAGACGACCACATCGGGAGACCGGCCATGGGCCTGCAAGAAACAAAAATCGAATCGCTTCCCTTCGTCACCGCCGAACTCAACTATCTCGCGCCGGTTTCGGGCAAGCCGCGCACCTATGCCTTCGATCCGCCGCCTGGCGAGCCCAAGAGCACGTCGTTGCCGGAGCCGCATCAGGTCCCGATCTTCGATGGGCGACTGATCGCACAAAATTTCTCGCTCGACCGCGAAGGCTTTGCGCTGGTGCGGCATCCGACCCAGGTCAAGGACTTCAGCAACGACGACGAGGTGAGGGCGGTCTACTATCCCGCTGTCGAGGCTTTCCTGCGCGCAACGCTGAAGGCCGACCGCGTCGTCATCTTCGATCATACCGTGCGCCGGCGTGTCGAGGGTGCGGCGGATATTCGCGACGGCGGACCGCGTCAGCCGGCAACGCGCGTCCATGTCGACCAGACCGCCATCTCCGGCGCCAACCGCGTGCGCGAACATCTGCCCGATGAGGCCGAGGAGTTGCTGAAGGGACGTGTCCAGGTGATCAATTTGTGGCGGCCGATCCGCGGTCCCTTGCGCGACTCGCCGCTGGCGATGGCTGACGGCACGACGGTGACGCCCGACGATCTCGTCGCCTCGGATCTGATCTATCCCAACCGCCGCGGCGAGATCTATTCGGTGAAATACAATCCGAACCATCGCTGGTTCTATTTCCCGGAGATGACAGCGGACGAGGCGCTGCTGCTGAAGTGCTACGACTCCGTAACCGATGGCCGCACGCGCTTCGGGCCCCATACGGCTTTCGTCGATCCGACCACGCCGGCGGATGCGGCGCCGCGCGAAAGCATCGAAGTCCGCACGCTGGTGTTCCACAAACAGTAACAATGTGTGATGGCACCGCCGGGCGCGGCCCGGCGGCGGCTGAGGAACCCACGGGAACCAACAAACGTTGCTGCGCGGGGCAGGGCCAACCCGGAGCGGTGCCGTGCGAGCGCAGACCACGCTGTTATCTTGCCTTGCCACTTTTTCGCTTTCTGCAGTTTCCTTTGCCCAGGCCGAAAGCGGGCTTGCCTCCTATTACGGATACGGAAAAGCCGGAAAAGGCGAGCTGACCTGCGCGCACCGGACGCGCCCCTTCGGAAGCGTGCTGAGGGTGTCGTACGGCAGCCGCTCGATTCAATGCCGGGTCAACGATCGCGGCCCCTTCATCCGCGGCCGGATCGTCGATCTCTCGGTGCCGGCCGCCAAGGCGCTGGGCATGATGAGTGCCGGCGTGGTGCGGGTGTCGGTGGAATAGACCTGCCAGCGCGCTATAGTGCTGCCCAAAGCATGGGTCAGGGGGCGCTATGGCCAGGATCAAGGTGGGACTCGTGGGCTGCGGCTTCGTGTCGGAGCTGCATATGTATGCGTTCCGGCGCGTCTACGGCGTGGATGTCGAGGTCGCGGCCGTCGCTGCGCGCGGCGACCACGTCGTCGGATTTGCAAATCGCCACCAGATCCCGCGGGTCTATCGCGGCTTCGCCGAGCTGATTGCGGACCGCGAGCTCGACGTCATCGACATTTGCACGCCGCCCAGTCTGCATGCCGAAATGATCGTCGCCGCCATGCAGGCCGGTAAGCACGTGATCTGCGAAAAGCCGTTCGCCGGCTATTTCGGCCGCGACGGCGACCGGCAGCCGATCGGCAAGCATGTGCCGAAGGCGCTGATGTATGAGCGCGTGCTGGAGGAGATGGACGCCACGCGTGCCGCGATCGAGCGCACAGGAAAGCTCTTCATGTATGCCGAGGACTGGATCTACGCGCCCGCGGTGACCAAGACCGCGGAGATTCTCAGAGCGACCAAAGACAAAATCCTGTTCATGAAGGGCGAGGAGAGCCATTCCGGCTCGCACGCGGCCCATGCCGCGCAATGGGCGATGACCGGCGGCGGCTCGCTGATCCGGATGGGCTGCCATCCGCTCTCCGCCGTGCTGTATCTCAAACAGGTCGAGGCCAAGGCGCGCGGCGAGACCATCCGCGTCGCCAGCGTCAGCGGCGATGTCGGCAACGTCACCGCCGTCCTCAAGCCGGAGGAGCGCAGCTACATCAAGGCCAAGCCTGTTGACGTCGAGGATTGGGGCACGCTGACCGCGACGTTTTCGGACGGCACCAAGGCCACCGTGTTCTCCGGCGACATGATCATGGGCGGCGTCCGTAATCTGATCGAGACCTACACGTCAGGCGGCTCGCTGTTCGCCAACATCACGCCGAACAATCATCTGATGAGCTACCAGACCTCCGAGGAGAAGCTCGCCTCCGTCTACATCACCGAGAAGGTGGACCGCAAAACCGGCTGGCAATATGTCTGCCTCGAAGAGGAGTGGACGCGCGGCTATCTCCAGGAGATCCAGGACTTCATGGAATGCGCCGCGACGGGACGGCAGCCGCTGTCGGACCTCGCGCTGGCGTATGAGACGATCAAGGTGAACTACGCAGGCTATTGGGCGGCGGAGGAGGGACGCCGGGTGGTGTTGTAGGGGTCGTCGGCAGCGCCGCGATGTCACCTCGCCCCGCTTGCGGGGAGAGGTCGGATTGCATCGAAGATGCAATCCGGGTGAGGGGGGCTCTCCGCGAGTCCAACTGTCACCGTCTCCGGGGAGGCAGCCCCTCACCCCAACCCTCTCCCCGCGAAGAGCGGGGCGAGGGAGCGCAGTTCCCTTGCGGCGCCTACGTCCCGTAAGTGGATCCCTTCGGCAGCGGAAACACCGGGTCTTGCGTCCGGATGTTGGTCGGCCACACCACCGAGATGTGCTCGCCGGCATTCTGCATCACCACCGGGGTCGATCGCTCGTTCTGGCCGGAGAGCGGCGTGCCCGGCGGGAAGAATTTCACGCCATAGCCCTGAATGGTGCCGCCGGCGGGAATGTCGACGTCGAGCGCGGCCTTACGAATGGCTTCCGGCTCGAAGCTGCCGTACTTCTCCTTGGCGACCGGCAGCACGTTGTTGAGCAGGATCCAGGTCTGGTTGAATCCCATCGAGCAGTGCGGCGGCACGTCGGTGGCGCTGGTCTTGGCCTGGTAGCGCGAAACCATGGTCTTGGTCAGATCGCCGATTCCAGGCGCAAGCTTCGCGGCATCGAGCAGTTGCGCCGGCACCGGATCGATGTTGCAGAAATTGTCGATGTCGGGGCCGAAGGTCGCGCGCAGCTTGTCGAGCTGGCTATAGCCGGCGCCCGCGCCGAACAGCATCTTGAAGCGCAGGCCGCTCTCGCGGGCCTGACGCAGGAACAGGGTGATGTCGGGGTTGTAGCCGGCATGCGAGATCACATCGACCTTGGCGCGCTTGAGCTTGGTCACAAGCACCGACAGATCGGGCGCGGACGCCGAATAGCCTTCGCGCATCACCACCTGGATGCCCGCCTGCTTGGCATAGGCCTCGTCGGCCGCGGCGACGCCGACGCCATAAGGGCCGTCCTCGTGGATCAGCGCAACCTTGACGTCCTTCGGGTCCATGCCGAGCTTGCCCTGCGCGTGCTCGGCGACGAAGCCCGCGAACGCCTGGCCGTACTGATCGGAATGGATCTGCGCGCGAAACACATATTGCAGGTTCTTGTCCTTGAACACGGCCGTCGAGACCGCAGTCGTGATCCAGAGGATCTTCTTCTGCTGCTCGACCTTCGCCGCCATCGGCACCGCGTGCGCGCTGGAATAGACGCCGTTGATGATGTCGATCTTTTCCTGGCTGATCAGCCGCTCGGCCTCGTTGATGGCGACGTCGGCCTTGCTCTGCGAGTCCGCCGCGACCGGCACGATCTTGGTCTTGCCGCCGATGCCGCCCTTTTCGTTGACGAGGTCGATGGCGATCTGCGCGCCGACCGAGGAGGCGACCGAGCCGCCGGCGGCGAACGGGCCGGTGAGGTCGTAGATCAGGCCGATGCGTAAATTCTCGGCTTGCGCCTGAGCCCGTGTCCAATCGAAGCTGAGTGCGGCGGCGGCAGCCGCCGAGCTCTTCAGCAGCTGCCTGCGTGAAGTCGGCATCCTATCCTCCCTCAAAAATCGTCTTATGATTTGGTCTTGTTATTCTTCTTTGAAGTATGGGGAGCGGGGTGGCGGAAAGTCAACATGGCGAAAGTCGGGGTCTGGCTCCGCAGCGCAGAACGCAATTGCGAAATGGGCGGCGACGAGACCCGCGCTATTGTTTCAAGCGACGGGCGAGATAGCCGGCGGTCTTCCCGCCGGCCTTGGCCACCTCGCGCGGTGTCCCTGACGCAACAATGCGGCCGCCTTCATCGCCGGCGCCGGGACCGAGGTCGATGATCCAGTCGCTGTGAGAGACGACATCCATGTCATGCTCGACCACGACCACGCTGTTGCCGGCATCCACGATGCGCTCGAGCTGGGCGATCAGTCGCTCGACATCCCTGGGATGAAGACCGGTGGTCGGCTCGTCCAGGACATAGAGCGTGTGACCGCGTTGCGGCCGCATGAGCTCGGTCGCGAGCTTGATGCGCTGGGCTTCGCCACCCGACAGTTCGGTCGCGGACTGACCGAGACGGATATAGCCGAGGCCGACCTCGCGGACGACCGATAGCGACCGGTTGAGTGTTGGATCTTCGCGGAAGAATTCGAAGGCCTCGTCGACGCGCATCGCCAGCACATCCGCGATGGATTTTCCGCGGATCTTCACCTCCAGCGTCTTGTCATTGTAGCGCGCGCCCTTGCAGGTCGGGCAGGGCGCATAGACGCTAGGCAGGAACAGAAGCTCGACGCAGACAAATCCCTCGCCTTCGCAGGTGCTGCATCGGCCTTTCGCGACATTGAAGGAAAAGCGCCCGGCATCGTAGCGGCGGGACTTTGCCTGCGGCGTCGCGGCGAACAGCTTCCGGACGTGGTCGAACAGACCGGTATAGGTCGCAAGGTTGGATCGCGGCGTACGGCCGATCGGCTTCTGATCGACCACCACGAGGCGATCGACCTGATCGAGGCCGGCGACGATCTTGCCACCCAATGTCTCGACCGCGGGTGCTGCCAGGCTGTCGTCGTCCGCGTCCGCGGCCCGTGCATGGCCGAGATGCTCCGCCACGGCATCGACGAGGAATTGGCTGATCAGGCTCGATTTGCCGGAGCCCGACACGCCGGTCACGCTGGCGAGAACCCCCAGCGGAATATCGACGTCGAGCCCCCGAAGATTGTTTCGGGTCACCCCCCGGATATTCAGGTGGCCCTTCGGCTCGCGGTGGACCGTGGGCAGCGGCTTTCGTGGATGCGCGAGATAATGGGCGGTTCGCGATTGCGCGACCTGCCCGAGCCCTGCGGGGCGCCCGCTATAGAGGATTTTCCCGCCGCCTTCGCCGGCATCAGGCCCGACATCCACCAGCCAGTCGGCATGCCTGATCACCTCGATCTCGTGCTCGACCACGAAGATCGAATTGCCCGCGTGTTTCAGCCGGTCCAGCGCCCGCAGGAGCGCCTCGGTGTCGGCGGGATGCAGGCCTGCGGATGGCTCGTCGAGTACATAGACGACGCCGAACAAATTGGAGCGGACCTGTGTCGCAAGTCGTAGCCGCTGCAACTCGCCCGGCGACAGCGTCGGCGTGCTGCGTTCGCAAGCGAGATAGCCGAGGCCGAGGTCGAGCAGGACGGCCAATCGCGCGGACAGATCCTCGCAGATCCGCCTGGCGACGATGGTCTTCTCCGGTGCGCCGACCGTCGAAGCCTTTGCGAATGGCTTCATCACCTCCTGCAGCTGCTTGAGCGGCAGGTGCGACATCTCGGCGATATCAAGGCCGGCGAACTTGACCTTGAGCGCCTCCGGCTTCAATCGCGTGCCGTGGCAGGTCGGGCAGTCCTGGGTGATCATGAATTGCGCGACGCGGCGCTTCATCATCGCACTCTCGGACTTGGCATAGGTCTGCATCACGTAGCGCTTGGCGCCGGTGAACGTGCCTTGATAGCTCGGCTCCTCCTTGCGGCGGAGGGCTCGTTTGACTTCTGCCGCAGTGTAACCGGCATAGACCGGAACGGTCGGCTGCTCCTCCGTGAACAGGATCCAGTCGCGGTCCTTCCTGGGCAGCTCACGCCAGGGCTTGTCCACGTCGTAACCCAGCGTCGTCAGGATGTCCCGAAGGTTCTGCCCCTGCCAGGCACTCGGCCAGGCCGCGACTGCGCGCTCGCGGATCGTCTTGGTGTCGTCGGGCACCATGGATTTTTCGGTGACGTCGAGCATCCGGCCGATACCGTGGCAGGTCGGGCAGGCGCCTTCCGGCGTGTTCGGCGAGAACGACTCCGCATAGAGCATCTTTTGTCCGCGCGGGTAATCGCCGGCACGGGAATAGAGCATCCTGAGCAGGTTCGAGATGGTCGTCACGCTGCCGACGGACGACCGCGTCGTCGGCGCGCCGCGCTGCTGCTGGAGCGCTACGGCGGGCGGCAGGCCTTCGATGTCGTCGACCTCAGGGATCTGCATCTGGTGGAAGAGGCGCCGCGCGTAAGGCGACACCGATTCCAGATATCGCCGTTGCGCCTCGGCGTAGATCGTCCCAAAGGCGAGCGAGGACTTTCCGGAGCCCGACACGCCGGTGAACACGACGAGGGCATTGCGCGGAATGCTGACGTCGACGTTCCTGAGGTTGTGCTCACGCGCGCCGCGCACGCGAACGAAGCCGTCGTCCTGCATCAGGCCATCGGGTCGTCTTAGTCGGTCGTCCATCTGGCTGCTCCGGCCCACGCATGGGAGGTTAACGGCAGGATCGCAGGATGGGTCCACCGATGCCAGCATACCGGTTGCGTTCTGCACAAAGCGAAGGCCCGCCGCGGTGGATGCGACGGGCCTTGCAAGGGTGATGGGGCGCTCGGGACGGGGCCCGGTGCCCAGTCCGGCCTATTACTGCGACAGCTTCACGAAGCTCGGAAACTTCAGCTTGCCCTCGGCGATCTTCTCGGGCCAGACCACGACCTGCTTGGAGTCCTGCCACTGGAAGACCAGACCGGATACGGTCGTCGGACCCGACTTGATGCCGTGGGTGAACTCGTCATCCTTGCCGTAGAATTGGATGCGGCCGATCGTGCCCTCGTAGTCGGTCTTTTCGAGTTCAGTGACCATCTTGTCGGGATCGGTCGAGCCCGCGCGCTTGATCGCCTCCGTGATGAAGTAGACCTCGTCATAGGCGGTGTAGCCGGTATAGGCCGGCGGCGCGCCGAATTTGGCCTTGAAGGCGGCCGCGAACGGTTTCGTCTTGGAGGTCACGGCGACATCGGGCGTCGCGACCGCCAGTGACGGGACGCCGTCCGCGGCGCCATTGGTGTCCTTCCAGAAGGTCGGGCTCAGCGCCTGCGCGCTGATGCCGAACATCGGGACCGGCACCTGCTGGTTCTTCCACTGCACCGTCGGCTGCACGCCGACATGCGAGATGCCGGTCACGATCACGTCCGGCTTCTTGGCCTCGATATTGTTGAAGATCGGCGTGAAGTCGGTGGTGTCAGGCGAGAACCGCACGTGCTCGACGACCTTGAGGCCCGCTTTCGGAAGACAGGCCTCGTAGCCGACGTCGAGCGGCTTGGTCCAGGCGGCGTCCTCGCTCATGATCGCGACCGTCTTGAACTTCAGCTTGTCGACCAGCAGATCCTTGGCGGCGTCGCAGACGAGCTGGGCTTGCGCGGCCGAAGTCAGATAGCCGTGGAAGGTGTACTTGTTCTTCTCGTAGTCGTTATGGATCGCCTTGGTGATCTCGTTCGACGCGGCGCCGGGGGTGATCAGCGGCATCTTCAGTCGCGCCGCCCAGGGCTCGAGCGCGAGAACGACCTCGCTGATATAGCTTGCGATCACGGCGGAGACCTTGTCCTCGCTCACCGCGCGCTGGAACGCACGCACCGAGTCCGCAGAAGAGCTCTTGTTGTCGTAGGTCACGATCTCGATCTTGCGGCCGAGAATGCCACCCTTGGCGTTGATTTCGTCGGCGGCGATCTGCGCGCCGCCGGGCGTCGCGGCCCCCGCGATCGACTGCACCTCGGCGATGACGCCGATCTTGATCGGGTCGTTCGACTGCGCGTAGGCGGGAGCGGCAAGGCACAGCGCCAGCGCGGAGGCGAGGAGAAAGCTGCTGCTCAAATTTGGCGATGGTCGCATGGTCGTTTCCCTTTGCTTGTTTTTGTTGATGTTGCTGACTTACAGAAAATCGGCGCCAGCCTCCGCGGCGAAGCGGCCGGGATCGCCCTCCCAGACGATCCTTGCATGTTCGAGCACATAGACGCGGTCGGCATGCGGTAGCGCGAAGGTCACGTTCTGCTCGCCGAGCAGCACCGTGATCGACGTCGTCTGCCGCAGCCTCGTGAGGGCCTTGGACAGGAGTTCGAGGATGACGGGGGCGAGGCCCAGCGTCGGCTCGTCCAGGATCAGGATCTGCGGCTGCATCATCAGCGCGCGGCCGATCGCAAGCATCTGCTGCTCGCCGCCGGAGAGCGTTTGGGCCATCTGGCCCTGGCGCTCTTTCAGGATCGGGAACAGCTCGAACAGCCAGGCGAGCTGTGCCGCGCGCTTGTCGTCGGCGAGATGTTGCCCGCCGAGATCGAGGTTTTCGCGTACCGACATTTCGCCGAACAGCTCGCGCGATTCGGGGCACTGCACGAGGCCGCTGCGGGCGATTTTCGCTGGGCTCGTGCCGCGCAGCTTCTCGCCGTTGCGCACGATCTCGCCGGTATAGGGCAGGAAGCCGGAGATGGTGTTGAACAAGGTGGTCTTGCCGGCGCCGTTGAGGCCGACGATCGAGACGAATTCGCCCTCGTGGACGTGGATCGAGACGTTCTCCAGCGCCTGCGCCTTGCCGTAGAACACGCTGACATTCTCGACCTGGAGCAGCGGCACCTTGTCCTTGAAGCTGGTCTCGGGCCGCGCATGGGTCTCGATGGCGCCGCCGAGATAGACCCGCCGCACCGTCTCGTTCTTCATGACGTCCTCGGCCTTGCCGGTGACGATCTCCTCGCCGAGATACATCGCGAGCACGCGGTCGACCAGCGCCGCGACGCTCTTGACGTTGTGGTCGACCAGCATCACCGCGCGGCCTTCATCGCGAAAGCTGCGGATCAGGTCGGAGAAGATTTCGACCTCGGCCCGAGTCAACCCGGCAAAGGGCTCGTCCACCAGCACCACCTTCGGATCGCGCGCGATCGCCTTGGCGAGCTCGAGCCGGCGCAGGTCGGCGAAGGGCAACGTCGGCGGGCGGCGGTTCATCACGTTGCCGAGCCCGACGCGGTCGGCGATCCATTTGGCGCGCTCGACCAGCGCCTTGTCCGGAAACAGCATGAACAGGCTGTCCGGCAGCAGCGCGACCATGATGTTCTCCAGCACGGTCTGCCGGTTCAGCGGCCGCGAATGCTGGAACACCATGCCGAAGCCTTTGCGCGCGATCTTGTGCGCGGGAAGGCCGGCGACGTCCTCGCCCTCGAAGATCACTTCGCCTGATGTCGGGCGCTCGATGCCCATCACGCTCTTCATCGCGGTCGACTTGCCCGAGCCGTTCGGCCCGATCAGGCCAAAAATCTCGCCGCTATTGACCTCGAAGCCGAGGTTCTTCACCGCCGTCAATCCGCCGAAGCGCTTGGTCAGGCCGCGGACTTCGAGCACGGCCCGGTTTGAAGATCGCATATCCATCACGAGCGCGCCTCACGCGAGAGGGCCGCTCCGAGGAAGCCGCCGGGGAAGAACAGCACGACGAGCAGCGCGACCGCGGAGACGATGAAGGTCGCAAGCTCGCCGGTCGGGCGCAGGAACTCGCCGGCGACGATCAGGAAGATTGCGCCCAGCGCCGCGCCAAGCACGGTGCGCCGGCCGCCGAGCACGGCGGAGACGATCACGTTGACGCCGACCGCGACGTCGACGACGGTGCCGACCGAGGCGGTACCGAAATAGAACACCAGCAGCGCGCCTGATAACCCTGAGAAGAACGCGCTGACGATGAAGGCGGCGAGCTTGTGCTTGACAATGTTGAAGCCGAGCGCGCCGGCCTGCACCGGATCCTGGCCGCTGGCTTGCAGCACCAGGCCAATAGGCGATTGCGACAGGCCATAGAGAATGGCCGCCGAGATCGTCATGAAGCCGAGCGCGATCCAGTAATTGACGCCGGCATTGATGGAGATGACGTCGGGGATGGTCAGCCCGATCTCGCCACCAGTCAGGTCGGCAAACACCACGATGAAATTCTGCAGCATCAGCACCGCGACCAGCGTGGTCAGGCCGAAATACGGACCGCGCACCCGGAGCGCGGGCAGCGCAAGCACGAGGCCGGCGATGACGGAGGCGAGCGCGCCGAGCACGATGCAAGCGTAAACCGACCAGCCGAACTGGGCATTCAGGATGCCGGCGGTGTAGGCGCCGACCCCGATCAGGAAGGTCGGCCCGAAATTGACCTCGCCGGCGAAGCCGAACAGCAGGTCCCACGCCATCGCGAACACGCCGAAATAGAAGGCGACGGTGAGAAGCCCGAGCACGTAGCCGGAGACGTAGAGCGGCAGCGTCGCCGCGATGACGACCAGCGCGAGCGAGATGAAGAACAGGCGGGTCGTAAAGAAGCTGGCCATCTCAGCGCCTCCCCAGAAGGCCCTGGGGCCGGATGTACATTACGAACACGAGCAGCAGCAGCGCGGGAATGGTGCGGTAGGCCGGCGAGACCAGATAAGCCGTGAGCGTTTCGAGATAGCCGACCACGAAGGCCGCGATCAGCGAGCCGGAGACGCTGCCGAGGCCGCCGAGCACGACGATCGAGAACGCGCTCGCGGTCAGCGGTCCGACGCTGTAGGAGCTGACGCCGAGGAACATTCCGAGCAGCACGCCGGCGATGCCGGCGAGAATGCCGTAGATCGCCCACACCACGACGTAGATGTTGGTGAGCTCGAGGCCGAGCAGGGTGACGCCGCGCGGGTTCATCGAGGCCGCCAGCACCGCCTTGCCGGTGCGGGTGCGGTTCACCAGGAGCCACAACAGCGCGATGACGAAGCAGCACACGATCGCGGTAAAGATCTCGTTCCTGGGCGTGCGTACGCCGAGGATCTCGACGACGCCCTCGACGATCGGCAGCACGGTCTTGGCGTTGTTGGTGAATAAATAGGCGATCACCTCCTGGATCATGATCCCCCATAGCAGCGTGCCGGTGAGGACGAAGATCTCCTTCTCTTCATTCGGGATGCGCCGGGAGTCCTGGATCGGCTTCACCACAGCGAAATAGGTCGCAAAGGAGGTGAGGAGGGCGACACCGACCCCGATCAGCGCGCCGGCATAGGTGCCGACATTCAGGATGCTGGCGGCGGCCCAGGCCGCCACCGCTGCAGCCACCATGATAGCGCCGTGGGAGAGGTTGAGGACGCCGGACACGCCGAAGATCAGCGTGAAGCCGGTGGCACCGAGAGCATAGAGAGCGCTGATGGCAAAGCCATCGATCAGAATTTGGAAAGCACGCATCTAGGATTGGCAATCTGATTGATGAGAGACGATGTTGCTGGGGCAACGTGCGGGAGCCGCATGTGGAAGCTCCCGGGAGCTGGTCCCGGGAGCGTGTCCTGCTAGTTCGAGAGCTTGATGAAGCTCGGGAACTTGATGTCGACCTTCGCGACTTCCTTGGGCCAGACCGCGCTCTGCTTGCCGCCCTGCCATTGCAGCATCAGTCCGGTGATCAGGCCCTTGCCGTATTTGATCGAGTGCGTGAACGGATCGTCCTTGCCGTAGAACTGGACGCGGCCGATCGTGCCTTCCCAGTCGGTCGTCTCAAGCGCGGCGACCAGCTTGTCGGCGTCGGTCGAGCCCGCGCGCTTCACCGCGTCGGCGATGTAGTAGACCTCGTCATAGGCGGTGTAGCCGGCATAGGAGGGATAATTGCCGAACTTCTTCTTGAAGGCTTCGGCGAACGGCACCGATTTCGGCGTCACCGCGACGCCTGGGCCGGAGACGCCCTGGTAGAGCACGCCTTCCGCCGCCTGATTGGTGTCCTTGCCAAAGGTCTCGTTGGTGGCCTGCGAGGCGATGCCGAACATCGGGATCGGCACCTGCTGGTTCTTCCACTGCACCGTCGGCTGCACGCCGACATGGGAGATGCCGGTGATGATCACGTCGGGCTTGGCGCCCTCGATCTTGTTGAAGATCGGCGTGAAGTCGGTGGTATCGGGCGAGAAGCGGATGTGGTCGAGCACCTTCAGCCCGATCTTGGGCAGGCATTCCTCGTAGCCGATGTCGAGCGGCTTGGTCCAGGCGGCGTCCTCGCTCATGATGACGGCGGTCTTCATGTGCATCTTGTCGACCAGCAGGTCCTTGGCGCCGTCGCAGACCGAGAGCGCCAGCGCGGCGGAGGTCAGATAGCCGTGGAAGGTGTATTTGTTCTTCTCGTAGTCGGCATGCACGCTCTTGCTGATCTCGTTGGACGCGGCACCGGGCGTGACGAACGGCGTCTTCAGCCGCGAGGCCCAGGGCTCAAGTGCCAGCACGACTTCGCTGATGTAGCTGGCGATGACCGCGTTGACCTTGTCCTCGTTCACCGCGCGCTGGAAAGCGCGCACTGAATCTGCCGAGGACGAGTGATTGTCGTAAGAGACGATCTCGATCTTGCGGCCGTCGACGCCGCCATTGGCGTTGATCTCGTCGGCGGCGAGCTGCGCCGCCTGGGGGATGGAGGCGCCGGCGATCGCCTGCGCTTCCGCGATCACACCGATCTTGATCGGATCGGCCGCAAGTGCCGCGCCTGAGGTCATCAACACAGCGGCTGCGGCGGTACCGAGTGCTATTCGCAACGCAACAGAGAGCGGTTTCTTCATCTTGTTCTCTCCCTTAACAGGCCTCTTATGAGCCATTATGCCGCGACTATACCGGCGGAGACATTCTCGGCAAGTGAAACCGCGTTCAGGATTGTGAGGCACGGACTAAAGTCTAGCGCTGCGCAAATAGCGGGCAGGAAAGCTGCCGGACCCGTTTCACGCGCAGGCATGCAGATTCCGTTGGTAGGCATGCGCAGCTATCGCGGGCGCACAGCAACCCGATCGCTGAATGCGATGCCGTCGCGTCGGCTCAGCGCGCTCGCAGCAGCGATGGATCGAGCGGCGCGAGCCGGGCCGGATCGAATGGCGCGATGTCGACGCTGCGCGTCGCACCCTCCGCGATCAGTTGCGCCATGGCCTCGCCCGTGGCGGGCGCATTCAGGATGCCCCATACATTGTGCCCGGTCGCAACGTAGAGATATTTACTTTGCGGCACCTTGCCGATCAGCGGCAGGCCGTCCTGTGTCACGGGACGAAAGCAGGCCTGCCGCGCAATGATCCTCTCGGCGCGGAACAGCGGCGACAGCCGCTCGGACATGGTTTGCAGGCGCGCGATCGCGTCGTGGTCCGGCGTCACGGCAGCCGGATCGAGCGGAAGCGGCGCGATGTCGGAGAGAGCGGTGATATGCGTGCTGCCGTCGGCGCGAGGAAAGACCTCGATCGACACGGCACTGCCATTCTCTTCAGCCTCCAGGAACAGCGCCTCGGCCGGCACATCCGTGCCGGTGTCGTACACGATGCTCGGGCTGCGCTGGCCGTAGACGGCGGGCAGGCTCATCCATTGCGCGGCGAGCAGCGACCATGGTCCCATCGCGATCACGACGGCGTCCGCCTCGACGATGCGGCCGTCGACCTCGACGCCCGTCGCGGTCGTGCCGTTCGCATCGCGCATGATGCCGGTCACCTGGCCGGTGCGAAGCTCGGCGCCTAGCACGAGCGCTGCGTTCATCACGGCTGAGGTGAATTTTTTGGGGTGAACGATCGCGGTGGTCTCCGTCGTGCCGATGCGCTGCGCGATGATGACGCCGTTGCTGAGCCAGCCGAGCGCGGACGGTGCATCCCGGCGCGGATGGCCATCGGCAGCAACGACGCCACTATAAGCCGTCATTGGGCGATAGCCCCAATCGCCTGCGATCTCTTCCGGCAGTTGCGCATGGAGAGCAAAGCTTCGTCGCGTCAGCGCATCGAGCGGCGAGCCCTCGCACCAGTTGTGCGCGAGGAAGCCCCCCGCCTTACCTGACGCTGCGGCCGCCACCTCGGTTCGTTCCACGAGGATGACATCGATGCCCTGACGTCGAAGAAACCAGGCGGTGCAGGCGCCGATGACGCCGCCGCCGCAGATCACAACGCGCATGGATGCTCTCTCTTACACCATGAAATCCTTTGGATGGAGATCCGCGGTATGGACCCCCTCCAGCGTGATCGTATCGGTCGCCGTCAGGTGGATCACCGCATTTCCTGTGCTGTCATCGCTGATCCGACTTTTCAGCGCCGCCCAGTCTGCGTAGCCGTTATCGTGCACGTTGATTACGTCATGCTCGCGCGCCGTGCTGCCGACAGCCTTGTTGCCCTGGTCGAAATCTTTGATCACGTCCAGACCGGAATTTTTGTCGAAGACGAATCTGTCGTTGTTCGGTCCGCCCCAGAGCTGGTCATTTCCGCGACCGCCATTCAGCATGTCCTTGCCCCCCGTGATCGAGCCGGCTGTGAATGGGGCGTAGGTCTGTGCGTCGCCATACAGCAGATCGTCGCGGCTGCTGCCGAGGAGGATATCATCTCCGCCGTGCGCATTGCCTGACATGTTCGACGCATCCCCGACGAGCACGATGGACGTGGAGTCCGGGTTGCCGTCGACGGTAGCGATCAGGATATCGTTGCCGCCACGACTATCGTCGCTCATGTAGCCGGCGTCTCCGACCAGAGACGCGCCCCCGGAATGGGCGGCGGCGCCGACGGTGTAGCTGAGGATGTCGTTGCCGCCGCGCGCATCGCCGCTCATGGAGACGAGGGCATCGCCCGATATCGAAGCGCCGCCGTAACTGCCGACCTGGGTCACGCTGAGGATATCATTGCCGCCATGTGCATGATCGCTCATGGAACTGCCGGAGTCTCCGCTGAACGCGCCGGACGATCTGTTTCCCATCGATGCAATGACGACGTCGTTGCCGCCGCTCGTGTCGGCCGACATGGCGGTTTCGGCATCGCCAAAAGCACCGAGGGTCGCGTAGATCGATGTCGATGCATCGACATGAAGCACGTCGTTGCCGCCACGGGCGTGGCCGGACATCGCCTGCGCGTCGCCGTCGACGAACACGTAATCGCCGAAGCCTGTCACGGTCGCAGCGAGATGGTCGCTTCCGCCGTGAGAATGTCCTTCTAGGGTCTGGTCGTCACCAACGAATATCAGGACCGCGTTGCCCCCGTCGACCGTTGCGATCATGTTGTCGTTGCCGCCGCGGCCGTCGTTCGGCAGGGCCGGGTCTCCGAACTCAGTCACGAATTGCTGGTCCCCAACGCTGACGATGATGGTGTCGTTTGGCATACGGCGCATCGCGCAACTCCCCGTTCAATTCGGGCGCGGGAACGAAGAGCATCATGCCTTCGCACCGCGCTGCGGCCCTTCCGCGCGATACAATCTTGGTTGGATTGATGGCGGAGATTTGCCCGGGGCGTAGCTTGATTGCGATCAGGGAACCGAGGGCGCCGGCGGTCCACGCCGACGCCCGTGCTTGTGGTCTCTCGCGCGGGCTTAGCCCGGGCCTGCGCCTTGCGTGGCCGTGTACACCGCATAGAGCGACTGGCTCGCGGCCATGAACAGGCGGTTGCGCTTGGGGCCGCCGAAGCAGATGTTGCCGCACACTTCGGGCAGCCGGATGCGGCCGAGCAGCTTGCCGTCCGGCGACCACGTCGTCACGCCGCTATAGCCGACGGCGCGGCCGGCATTGCTGGAGGCCCAGACATTGCCGTTGACATCGCAGCGCACACCGTCCGGCCCGCACTTCACACCGTCGATCACGCACTCGCTGAACCGCTTGTGGTTGGTGAGCTTGTTGTCGCCGCCGACGTCGAACACGAAAATCTCGCCCTTGCCGCCGGGCCCGGTGTCGCCGGGTCCCTTGCCGGTTGAGACGACGTAGAGCTTCTTGAAGTCCGGCGAGAAGCACAGCCCGTTTGGATCTGGCACCTGCTCCTCGGTGACGACGAGATCGACACGGCCGCTAGGATCGATGCGATAGCAATTGGTCGGCAGCTCGCGCTTGCCCGGCGCGAAGCCGGCCGGCTGTCCAATCCGCGGATTGAGCTTGCCACTGCTGTTGCTCGGACCGCCCGCTGCGTCGGGCTCACCTTCGTAGAGCTGGCCGCCATAGGGCGGATCGGTGAACCAGTAGCTGCCGTCAGGATGCGCGACGACGTCGTTCGGCGAGTTCAGCTTCTTGCCGTTGTAATTGTCGCAAAGCACGGTCGCGGTGCCGTCATGTTCATAACGCGTCACCCGCCGGGTCAAATGTTCGCAGGAGAGTTGACGGCCCTGGAAGTCGAACGAGTTGCCGTTGGAATTGTTGGACGGCGAGCGGAACACGCTGACGCGACCGTCGTCTTCGCTCCAGCGCATCTGCCTGTTGTTAGGAATGTCGCTCCACAGCAGATAGCGGCCCTGTGCACTCCACGCCGGGCCTTCAGCCCACAGCAGGCCCGTATAGAGACGCTTGATCGCCGTGTTGGGCTGCGCGAGATCGTTGAAGGACGGATCGACCGCGATGACGTCGGGGTCCCAGAAATAGGTGGTCGGCGCGCCGTTGGGACCGAAATCGCGTGGCGGGGTGGTAATCGTCGTCGGCGGCGCGGCAGGTCCGGTCTGGGCCAGCGCGGAGCCGGCGCCGGCAAAAGTGGCGGCGCCGAGCGCAAGCCCCTGAACGAGCGTTCGTCGTGAAAGCGCAGCATCATGGTCACGCTGCTTTTGGCGTATCATCGCGTCCTCCCGGTCATGTTCGGCTAGCCGGTTGATCCGGCCGAGCAGGGAGAGGTTAGTCCGGTCCTATGACGGTTGCGAGGGGGAGGTACGCATCCTCAGCGAGATATCGGGGCGGCAAAAGCGCTGCAACATCGAACATGGAAACGACAAATTCGTCCGGCGTGACGGAGTTTACCGAAACTGCCTTCGGGACATTGCCAAGCTGTGGAGCATGTCAAGCCTTGACCTCCTGCGCGAGGCTGGCAGAACGTCATTGGGGGCGTAAGTCGGAGTTTACTGTGGTCGCTGTCGTCGTACTGGTTTTGCTGCTCGGGATTGCATTTGCGGCCGGCTATTTCACCCGCGACTACGTGTCCCGCAAAAGGCGGGCCGAGGCGCGCCGCTGGCGTGAGTACAGCGAGCCGGATTGGCTGAGTGCCAACGCACCGGCCAATACCAACGAGATCGCGATCGCCGGCAAGGCTGCGCCGGTCGCCACCGGCGAGCTCGGTCAGATGCTGAACCGCTGGGAGAGCAGGGCTCGCGCTCGCCGCACGGCGTAGCTCGACGGTCTCGCTGAGTGGCTAATCGGTCTGTACCTTTGGTCCCAAAATGGGCCGCCGGCGAAAGCGCGTGTGCACTGCCACCTCGCCCGACATGCGGCGATTTGCTCGTGCAATTCTCCAAGGTTGTGTGAACCATTTAACACACCTGATGCGGCAATGCGCCTAATCGTGGTCCGACTGGATTCACCGGCAGGCGCAAAGGAGCCCGTCATGAGAGCGGCAGGGGTTGTCGTCGTTCTGGCTATGATTGCGGGCTCGTCGTGCCAGGCCGATGAGTGTCAGAGCTTTTCGGCGAGTACAATGAAGGCGAATGGCACGGTTGCCGCCGCCAAGTGGCGACTAGACTATCCGCCGGTGCGCCCCAATCCCAATGATCCGCAGCCTTGGGAATCGGTCGATTTTCGCACCAAGCCGGCTGACTACATGAATGCCGTGCTCAGTACCGCGAAGACGTCCTTCAAGATCGTGGACCGCAAGCTCGTCGGCACCGGTCAGGAGCATTGGTGGATCTCGCAATGGCTCGACTACGGAAACTCCGGGCGCGAGCCGTTGATGGGGCTGACCAAGGAACGCGGCCCCGATCCCGGCGATCTGTCCAAGACCAACACACGAGGTTCCCAGGTCTGGGCGGTCGGCTTCTACAACAGGCCGGGAGCAGCAGTCTTCGGGGAGGTCTTCGCCGAGCCTTGCAATCCGTCTTTCCCGGTCGCGATGAAATTTCCGAATGACACTGTCTCCGTCAAATTTCTGTTCACCGATGCCTCACCCGACGAAGTTGCCTACCTCCAGGGCGCACCCGAATACGACGCCTTTATCGACAATTTGGGCGCTGGCTCCGGCGGTCAGGATCCCGGCACCCGCACGATCCGCTCGGTGCGCCTGCTTCAGGTCGATATTTCAGTGAAGGATTCAGCGAAGACCGGCCGGTCGCTGGACACCGGATGGGTGTTCGGGACCTTTGTCTGGCGCGGCCCGGCAAAGGGCGACGCCCTGTTCGACAATCTCGTGCCGGTATCGCTGCAATGGGGCAACGACCCCGGCGTCTACGACGGCGCGATCCGTGAGAGCTGGATCAATCCCGATTTGCGGAACGTCACCTATGGCTGGGACCAGCGTCTCACCATGGGCTTCATGGGGCGCGCCAACGGACCTGCCGACAATATCCGCTCATCCTGCCTGTCGTGTCACTCAGCGGCGCGCACGCCGCGCGCCTCGATCGGGCTGCTCGACAGTCGCTTCAACATGGACGACCTCGCCAATCCTGCGAAGGTGAAGGGCCACATCGACACCTGGTTCCAGAACATCAAGGGCAGCCAGCTCTTCCAACCGTCCGAGCCGGCTGCATCGACGCTCGACTATTCGCTCCAGCTCGAGGCGGCGGCGTTCCGAATTTGCCTTGCCTGCCAGGCCGGCGACCTTCGCGGTCCGACGCCCACCTTGTGTCGCAGCAGCGGCTTCTACAATCGGCCGGTCTGCAACGCGCCTCTGGAAGTGAGCGTCCGCAAGCGGTTGCTCGACCTCGTGCCGCCCCCCCGGCAATAGCCGGGGAAACCAGGTCAATCCTTCTGTCCATCTTTTGGCGTTGCGGTTGCTGCCATTTCTCGTCTAGAAACGGTAGATCGAGCCTCCCGGCAACCAACCGTCAACGGTTTTGACCGAGGATTGAGGGCTCAAAGGGTCTGGCAATGCTGATTCGCGGCCAAATTGATGGGATTTCGGGGGAGGTGGCTCTGGCCGCCGCCACGATCCCGGCCGCGCTGCTGCCCACCCTCCTGATTGGCGGGCTTCTTCTTACTTGCCCCTGAGGGCCGGCTGGGCGCCATGCGCCTGGGCGCTCAGGGGTTGGTCGAGATCACCGGACACCTCAAGCGCCTAGAAGACTGACGGCGCAAAAGCTCAAAAGGAAATTCAAATGGCCCCCGTGAACAAGTCCGATAAGGACCGCGTCATCATTTTCGACACCACCCTGCGCGACGGCGAGCAGTGCCCCGGCGCCACCATGACCTTCGAGGAGAAGCTCGAGGTCGCCGAGATGCTGGACGATATGGGCGTCGACGTCATCGAGGCCGGCTTCCCCATTACCTCGGAAGGCGACTTCCAGGCGGTCAGCGAGATCGCCCGCCGCTCCAAGAACGCCGTCATCGCCGGTCTGTCGCGCGCCCATCCCGCCGACATCGACCGTTGCGCGGAGGCAGTGAAATTTGCCAAGCGGGGCCGCGTCCACACCGTGATCGCGACGTCGCCGCTGCATATGCGCGTGAAGCTGAACAAGACCCCGGAGCAGGTGCTCGAGACCTCGGTTGCCATGGTCGCGCGCGCCCGCAACCAGATCGACGACGTCGAATGGTCGGCCGAGGACGGCACCCGCAGCGAGATGGACTATCTGTGCCGCATCGTCGAAGCCGTCATCAAGGCCGGCGCCACCACGGTGAACATTCCGGACACTGTCGGCTACACCACGCCCGACGAATACACCCACTTCATGAAGACGCTGATCGAGCGCGTGCCGAACTCGGACAAGGCGGTGTTCTCCGTGCACTGCCATAACGATCTCGGCATGGCGGTGGCGAATTCGCTGGCCGGCGTCGTCGGCGGCGCGCGCCAGGTCGAGTGCACCATCAACGGCATCGGCGAGCGCGCCGGCAACGCCGCGCTGGAAGAGATCGTGATGGCGATCAACGTGCGCAACGACAAATTCCCCTACTGGAACAAGATCGACACCACGCAGCTGACCCGCGCCTCGAAGGTGGTGTCGGCGGCGACCTCGTTCCCGGTGCAGTACAACAAGGCCATCGTCGGTCGTAACGCGTTCGCGCATGAGAGCGGCATTCACCAGGACGGCGTGCTGAAGGACGCTTCCACCTACGAGATCATGCGGCCCGAGATGGTCGGCCTGAAGCAGTCCTCGCTGGTGCTGGGCAAGCATTCCGGCCGCCATGCCTTCGTGCACAAGCTGGAGGAGATGGGCTACAAGCTCGGCCCGAACCAGCTGGAAGATGCGTTCACGCGGATGAAGGCGCTGGCCGACCGCAAGAAGGACATCTACGACGAGGACATCGAGGCGCTGGTCGACGAGGAGATGGCGGCTTCGCACGACCGCATCAAGCTGACCTCGCTGACCGTGATCGCCGGCACCCATGGCCCGCAGCGCGCGACCATGAAGCTCGATGTCGACGGCCAAATCAAGATCGAGGAGGCCGAGGGCAACGGTCCGGTCGACGCGGTTTTCAACTGCATCAAGCGCTTGGTGCCGCACGAAGCCAAGCTCGAGCTGTACCAGGTCCACGCCGTGACTCAGGGCACTGACGCGCAGGCCGAAGTCTCGGTGCGGCTGTCGCATGAGGGACGTGCGATGACCGCGCGCGCGGCGGATCCGGATACGCTGGTGGCCTCGGCAAAGGCCTATCTCGGCGCACTCAACAAGATCGTCATGAAGCGCCAGCGCGACACCGTGACGACCGCCGCCGCGAGCTGAGGTGGCGACCACCGCCTCTTCCGGAAGCGGGAGAGGCGGTGCTTGCGGCGTTCACCATGAATGGCTGCCCTGCTAACGGCCAATAGCAGTTGGTGATGTCGACCTGTATTGGTGCTAACGGCATTGGCCACCCGTGCGCCGGGCGGCCCAAACAACAACAGGGAGAGATTATGCGCACCTTCGCGATCGCTGCGTCCATCGCGGTCCTGGCTCTTGGCTTGACCGGGCCGGCATCGGCCCAAGCGCCCATCATCATCAAGTTCAGCCACGTGGTGGCCACCGACACGCCGAAGGGCAAGGCGTCGGAGAAATTCAAGGAGCTTGCCGAGAAGTACACCGGCGGCAAGGTCAAGGTCGAGATCTATCCGAACTCGACGCTCTACAAGGACAAGGAAGAGCTCGAGGCGCTCCAGCTCGGCAGCGTGCAGATGCTGGCGCCGTCCAACTCCAAGTTCGGCCCGCTCGGCATCCGTGAGTTCGAGGTATTCGATCTCCCCTACATCCTCCCTGATCTGAAGACGCTGCGGAAGGTGACGGAAGGTCCGCTCGGCGCGAGGCTCCTCAAGCTGCTCGAACCGAAGGGCATCACCGGCCTTGCCTATTGGGACAATGGCTTCAAGGAGATGAGCGCCAACAAGAAGCTGGTGACGCCGGCCGACTATCAGGGCGTCAAGTTCCGCATCCAGTCCTCGCGCGTGCTCCAGGCCCAGTTCAAGGCGCTTGGCTCGCTGCCGCAGGTGATGGCGTTCGGCGAAGTCTACCAGGCGCTGCAGACCGGTGTGGTCGACGGGCAGGAGAACACCTGGTCGAACATCTATACCCAGAAGATGCACGAGGTGCAGAAGTACATCACCGAGAGCAATCACGGCTATATCGGCTACGTCGTGATCGTGAACAAGAAGTTCTGGGACGATTTGCCGGCCGACATCCGCGACCCCCTGACGAAGGCGATGAAGGAAGCGACCGACTTCAACAATACGCAGTCGCAGAAGGAGAACGAGGACGCGCTCGCCGAGATCAGGAAGAGCGGCAAGAGCGAGATCATCAAGCTCACGCCGGAGCAGGACGAGGCGATGCGCAAGGCCATGGAGCCGGTCTACAAGGAAGCGGCAGGCCGCATCGGCCAACCGTTAATCGACGAATTCCAGAAGGAAGCGAAGAGCACGACAAACTGATTTGAACGGACGATGAATGGGGGCTTCCGTGCCGGGCGCGGAAGCCCTTTTTGTTGCGAATGATTTCCGATTGCGACTGAATAAAGGTTCAGGAGCGTTACATCTTCGAAAGAAGGCGCTCCCTGTCCAAGTTGTAAGTTGCGCGTAAGCCGCGCTGCGCCCATCCTCACGGCATCCTTCCAGAGGAGAGTTCGCATGAGGAAGTTCACCATCGCCGCCATCGCCGTGCTCAGCATCGCCGGCTCGGGCGCGGTCTATGCCCATTATCATCGCCCGTGGATGCACGAGCACATGCGCCACATCCGCATGAACCCGGAAGACCGCGCCGCCATGGTCGACGCGCGGATCGCCGCCGTCCATGCCGGGCTGAAGCTCAACGCCGACCAGGAAAAGCTGTGGCCGCCGGTCGAGGCCGCCGTGCGCGACTTCGCCAAGCTGCGCATCGATCGCGCCAATGCGCGGATGAATGCCGGTCCCGGCGATGCCGGCAAGGACGCCAATAAGGACGCCGACAGGCCGGAGGATCCGGTCGCCCGCCTGCGCCAGCGCGCCGAGGACATGGGGGCGACGTCGGCGGCCCTGAAGAAGATCGCCGATGCCTCCGATCCGCTCTACAAGACCCTGGATGAGGGCCAGAAGCGGCGCCTCGCCGTGCTGACCCGCCACCGCGGCCCGTTCGGCGGCGGCGACGACGGCCCGCGCCGCCACTTCATGGAGCGTGGCATGGACCGCATGATGGAGCGCGGCATGGACCACTTCCACCGTGACCGTTTCGACCGCGACGGCGGCCCGGACCGGGACCGCGAGGGCCGGCTCTGAGCCTGCAAGGGTTGCCCCGGTCAACCCCGGCGAAGCCGCTGGAATCCAGCGGCTTTTCGCTTTTTTGGGGGATGTGGGCATACCCTTGGCATACCCTTGGAAAACTTACATGCCATCGCTTGCCAGACCCGGATCGCTTTGCTAAACGACCGGCCTCGCAAGGCTTTTAACCGCCTTTCGGGCGCATAGCTCAGTTGGTAGAGCAGCTGACTCTTAATCAGCGGGTCCCAGGTTCGAGCCCTGGTGCGCCCACCACCCTAAGATATTGGCCCGCGAGGGCTTTTTAAATTCTCAGGCAGAACAAACCGGGGCTCGTGCGACGTTTTCAATGGTCGTACGTCGCACGCCGTGCGACGAGTCGGATATTTGGGACCGAAGCTCATCCACAGTTGAGCGCGAGACCCACCGGTCTGCGTTTCAGCTCTTCATGCCTTCCTTCCGCACTTGCGATTCAAGCCTGTCGATACCGGAATCGGCGCGAGCCGCATTGCGGGCGCGGTAGTGCTTCACGATGGTCTGCGCGCTTCGGTATGAATGTCCAGTGATGTCGCAGATCGTCAGCTAGTCGCAGCCAGCCCGATCGAGAAGCATGACGCAGGTATCACGTAGGCCGTTGACGAACATCAGCGCGGCGCAAGGCTTTAGATGCCATGCTGTCTCAATGCCAATTTGGCGGCCAAGATATCCTCTATGTCCGTTTCTGGATCATGTTGGCTTAAGAGCGCTGTTTCATTGCTATCGAGAGTCGTCCGGCTTCGCCGCGATCGCTGGACCCTCCCGTCGCGACCAGCATGTCGACCTGTTCGAGGATCATTCGCGATATTCGCAGGATGCTTCTTCCGCCAGGTGTAGGCACAACGCCTCCGCTTGACCGCTCAAGCAATATCGCTCCGAATAGGTGTTCAAGCTGGCTGATTGAGCGGCTCAACATAAAATGACGCATACAAAGCAATTCCGCTGCTTGCCGAAAGCTCCCACAGTCCGCAGCTGCGACAGCCAATCGCAAGTGATGCAGACCGATGTGGGCTGACCGAGCAGAGGCAGCCATATCTTTGGAGGTTGTCGATGATTTGATCTGATGGTCCGACATGCGCGCCGACGCTTAATTTCTCAGCTAGCGGCTCTCACTGCAGGCGCCTTACCGCTAGTTTATTTCGTCACCCCAATCCGCTGAGGTCGAAATGATCTCGGACATCTTGCGATAATGTGCGGCTAGGAGATCCAGCGCGCTTTCGCTCCGGCGGAGGGCGGCATCCATTATCTCCTTATGCTCTTTCGGTACGTCGCGCACATGCTTCTCGGCAACGCGGCCGATTAGGCTCGGGAGCCGATAGCGCTGCGTTTCGATATAGAGTTGGCCGGCGATCTCAAGCAGCCGCGGTGATTTGCAGTATGCGATCAAGGCGCGGTGAAAATCATGATGCCTCTTCTCCATCGCCAGAACCTCGGCAGCCTCCGCGGCGCCGTCCGCCTGGCTGCGGCCGTCATCGGGGGAAAGGCGCTTTCGACCGTCGTTGGCGGCAGGGAAGTTTATCGCGATGCGGGCTATCGCGACAAATAAGTACTAGCCGCGCGCAGCTCCGCGTACACAGCTTCACGGCCGGAGGCAGCCCGGTTTTCCTCTTTCCAGTGCGACGCCTAGCGCGGAGTTCGCGGTCAAGAAGTACCAGCTTTTGCGCGGCGTTTGCCATGGCGGCCGTTGTCGCCAGGGCCGAGCCTCAGGTGTCGTTCACCGATTGCATCGTGCTACAGAATCGGCTGGTAGGTCGGAAGGCGCCGTGCAGCAAGTTCTACGACGGCACCCATACGCCAAAAAAAAGAATATTGGCTATCGTTTCTCCAATATAGGTTACGCCCCCCTCGGAGCGGCTCATCTGATCCATTATCCTATTGGTCGACGCAGGCCGATGGAGAGGCGCCGACATGGTCACGAGAAGAGCTGCACCCCAACGTGGGATCCTGGGTTCTCGAACGACGGCGCGAGGTCGCACCGATGGTTATCGTACTTCGCAGAAAGGCCATCCGAATCGGTCGCCCTGGGGACGGGCCTTCGGGATGATGAGCGGAAGGCAGCGGTTCTGCTGCGCCATCTGTCCGGAGTAGAGCACGTGACCAGCAATCCCGAAGACATCCGCGCCGACAAGAAGCGGCCGTTCACCGGTGCCGAATACCTGGAATCGCTTCGCGACGGCCGGGAGATCTACATCTATGGCGAGCGGGTGAAGGACGTTACCAAGCACCCTGCATTCCGTAATTCGGCCGCCTCGATCGCTAAGCTATACGATGCGCTCCACAATCCAGAAACGCGGCCCGTGCTCACGACAGAAACCGACACGGGCTCGGGCGGATATACGCATCGCTTCTTCCGCTACGCCCGTTCGAGCAGCGATCTCATCGCGCAGCGCGACGCCATCGCTGCATGGTCCCGCCAGACCTACGGTTGGATGGGGCGTACCCCCGACTACAAGGCAAGCTTCACCAATACCCTGGGCGCGAATGCCGGCTTCTACGGTAAGTTCGCCGATAACGCGCGAGCTTGGTATGCGCGCGCCCAGGAGGCCGTTCCGTTCATCAACCACACGCTCGTCAATCCCCCAATAGACCGCAACAAGGCGGCCGACGACGTGAAGGACGTCTATGTGCGCATCGTGAAGGAGACCGATGCCGGCATCTACGTAACGGGTGCGAAGGTGGTCGCTACGTCTTCGGCATTGACGCACTACAATTTCCTCGGGCAGAACATGGCGGCCGAGATCACCGACGACAGTCTGGCCGTCATGTTCATCGCCCGGATGGAGACCCCCGGCATCAAGTTGATCTGCCGGCCTTCCTACGAACTCGCGGCAGCGGCCACCGGGTCGCCCTTCGACTATCCCCTGACCAGCCGTTTCGACGAGAACGACGCCATCTTCATATTCGACAACGCGTTCATCCCGTGGGAGAACGTATTCGTGCACCGCGACATCGATATGCTGCGGAAATTCTACCCTCAGTCCGGGTTTCTCAACGGCTTCACCTTCCAGAGCTGCGTGCGCCTGTCGGTCAAGCTCGACTTTATCATCGGGCTTCTTCAGAAGGCGCTGCGCGCATGCGGGACCGATGGATTTCGCGGTGTCCAGGTTCAGCTGGGCGAGATCATCGGTTGGCGGAATCTGTTCTGGTCGCTCACCGACGCGATGTCGGCGGTGCCGGACAAGTGGCATGGCGACGCGTACTTGCCGAATGTCAAGGCAGGTTCGGCCTACCGCATCTTCGCAACCGAGGCCTATCCGGCGATCCGCTCCATCATCCAGCAGATCGTCGCGTCGGGCCTGATCTATCTGCCATCCAGTCCGCGAGACTTCAAGAATCCCGAGGTCGATGCATATCTCGCCCGCTACTCGCGCGGGTCGAACGGGATCGACTATAAGGAGCGCATCAAGATCATGAAGGCGCTCTGGGATGCGGTCGGATCCGAATTCGGTTCCCGCCATGAACTTTACGAGCGGAATTACGCCGGCAACCATGAGGCCATCCGCATGCAGGCGTTGATGCAGGCGCGGGGCTCTGGCGCGCTGGCCGAAATGGAAGCGCTGGCTACCGCCTGCATGAACGATTACGACGAGAATGGCTGGGTCGTTCCGGACTACCATAGCAACTCGGATGTCAGCATCCTCGACCGGCTGAACGGTTGACGTCATGCACGTCGATCGCAACACCTTCCGCACCGCAATGGCGCGCTTCGGCGCCGCGGTCTCCGTCGTTACGACCGACGGGCCAGGTGGTCGTTGCGGGTTCACTTGCACGGCCGTCTGCTCGGTCACCGACGAGCCTGCGACCGTGCTTGTCTGCGTGCACAAGGACAGCAGATCGAATCTGGCATTCAGAACCAACCTGGTACTGTGTGTGAACCTCCTGAACGCGGATCAAGGCGAACTTTCCGCGACCTTCGCAGGCCACGTAGGCGAGGACATGGAATCGCGTTTCAGAAGGGTCAGCTGGTCGACGCGGAAGACCGGCGCGCCGGTCTTTGACAATGCCGTGGCGACACTGGACTGTAGCATCGCCGAGATCAAGGAATTCGGCACGCACAACATCATGTTCGCGCGTGTCTATTCGGCGGAGTCGAGGTCGGAGCAGTTGCCGTTGATGTATTTCAATCGCAAGTATCACGGTCTGGAGCCTATCGGGCCGAGTGGGTCTGCCGATGGAGTCCGCCGCACCGCGCCCGTTGATGGAAATTAGGGAGGACATCGTGCCGAGCAATTTGAAGGATCTGCCTATCAACCTCGATCGATGGATCGAGGACAATGGGCATAACCTCAAGCCGCCGATTGGCAATCTCCAGTTCTGGAAGCAGCGCTGGCAGAATCTGCTTGTCATGATGGTAGGCGGACCGAATTACCGCCCGGATTATCATGACGATCCGGGTGAAGAACTCTTCATCCAGCTGCGCGGCGACGTGACGCTCAAGCTGATCGATCCGGTCACGCGCGTGCGCTCCGAAGTCGTGGTGCGCGAGGGTGAGATGTATCTTCTACCGTCCCACGTCCGGCATTCGCCCCAGCGGCCGGAAGGCTGCATCGGTCTCGTGATCGAGCGCTACCGCCAGCCGGGGGAGGTCGACGCACTGGAGTGGTATGATGAGCAGGGAAACCTGACATTCCGGGGAGAATTCCTAATCACAAATATCGAGACGGATCTCAACAAGGTCCAATCGGCATGGCAAGAATGGGTCCAGGATTCAGACCGGACGATCCCGACCATCTGGCGTGTGGGCGAGAAACTTCCGGCGAAGGAACTCGGGGCGAAAGCCTGACACCATGGCTGCAGAGGCGATGATAGAACCACGTTCGAAAGCATTTCCGGGCGCTCGCGGTTCTTCCCGACGGGCTCTCGAAGTTCCGGCCTACTATCTGTACGGTGAGGATTGGACGGCGGAGAGCTTCGGGTTTTTTCATATCGAACCCTTTGCGATCCGGAATATCCCCAACAATTGGCGGATCGGCCTGCATCGGCATCCCGACTTCCATCAATTCTCGATCACGTTCGCTGGGGGATGCGTCTTCGAGCATGACGGAGTTGAACGGACCGCCACCGGGCCGTGCTGCATCTTTACGCCGGCGAACGCCGTTCATCAATTCACGTACGAGCCCGATAGCGTCGGCTACGTCATCAGCATGTCTCCGGACTTCCTCGCAGGGCTGACGCTCGAAGACGGCTCGATAAAGGCTGCGCTGCTGCGGCTGACCACGCAGCGTCTGGTCACCTTGAACGACGACGTGGGCGGCGAAAATCTGCGCAAGCTCGTCGCTTTGATCGCCGAGTCCTTCGGAACCAGTCGGGGAAACGGTCGCGAGATGCTGCGCCACCTCTTCGGTGCGTGCCTTCTCGGAATTGACGCGGCGACCGCGCAGGCGTCGGCAGGCCTCGAGCAGGAGAACCGCTCCACCGCGAATGCGGCCGAGCTCTTCGACCGCTTCCGGGGATGCCTCGAGACCGATCTCGAGATCGCCGGTAGATCCGGCAATCCCCCTGCTGCCCCGCTTACGGTCGACTCTTTCGCTTCCCGGCTGTCGACGACGCCCTATGCCCTGAACGCGGCATGCAGACGGGCTCTTGGCCGCTCGGCCAGGGAAGTCGTCCAGACCGCCTTACTGGGGCAGGCGACGAGGCTCCTGCTCTACAGCAAGCGATCGATCAAGGAGATCGCATACGGTCTCGGATATTCCCATCCGTCGCACTTCGTCCGCTTCTTCAAGCACCATCGGGGTACGACGCCTGAAATCTTTCGACAGCAGGTTGCGGAGCCGAAATGCGGTTCGGCCGGCCCAACAGTCGGCGCCGGCCCGCAACCTTCAAAAACTGGAGATTAGAATGGTACGTACAATCATCAACAACCCCGCTCTTCCGAGATCGAAGTCGCCGCACTCGAACGCGGTCAAGGTCGGAAATCTGATCTTCGTCTCCGGCTTTCCGGGGTACGATGAGAACGTCAAAATCCCGCAGGGCGACTTCGCTCAACAGATGCGCTACGCGCTGCAGCACATCAAGGCGACCCTCGAATATGCCGGCAGCTCCGTCGACAAGATCGCCAAGGTCAACGTGTATCTCGATCGGCGCGCCGACTTCGAAGAGATGAATGAGATCTACAAGGAATTCTTTGGTTCCGACCAGTCCGGATGGCCGGCCCGCACCACGGTTGAGGCGCGGCTACCGCGAAAGGACTTTCTGCTCGAGATCGATTGCGTTGCCGAGATTTGAACGGTTCCTACGGGACTAACGATCCGCTGCAACATCTCTCCATCGCGTCCTAGCAGGAAGTCATGACCATGCTGCACGGCATAAGCCGTCCGACCATCGCGCAGGGAAGGTCGAGTGATTGGCACCACCTGTATGCTGCTGTGCGGTTTTCCTGCGTGTGCTTTTCGCGCAGCGGACCGCGGGTGCCAGCCGGCACCCGGCCTTCCCTGCGCCCTCTTGGATTTGAGGGTGACGTGACCAGGCAAAGCTCGGGCGAATTTCGCCGCGAGAACGCGAAAACGTGTCCTGCGGGGTTGCAATGCATGTCAGAGGACTGCGATGTCTTCCACCAGATGTCGTTTTCATTTTAGAACGGCGCTTCATGATCAGAAAGAAGGATGGCGGCACAAGGCGCAGGCCGATAACGAAACTCCAGCGTTGTCCGCGTCACGCATCCTGCGGCGCGGCTGCGCCGGCAGTCCGTCGCCGTGCCGGCAGGAAAACCCCCGCAATCGCGCCGGCCAGCGACAGCGTTGCAGCAAGGCTCATCGCCGCGGCAAATCCGCGCTCGAAATGCCCGGCCGAGTAGGCCCCGCCATGGGCCGAGAAGCTCGCCACCAGGGCGGCGATGCCGAACATGCCGCCGAGGAAGCGGCCCATGTTGAAGATGCCGGACGCCTTGCCCATTTCGGCCACCGCGACCGAGCTCAGGATGGCGTTCTGTGCTGCCGGCATCGCCATCGAGACGCCGACGCCGGCCAGCACCAGCGGCGCGACCAGAGCGGAGTAGGTAACCGCGGGGCTGACGATCTCCGCGATCCAGCCAAGGCCGATCGCCTGCATCAGCAATCCCGTCACCACCAGCGGCCGCTCGCCGAACCTGTTGACGACCGCGCCAGCGATCGGGGCGGTGACGAACAGTGTCGCTGTCCAGGGCAGCAGGCGAAGTCCGGCGCCGAAGGCGTCGAAGCCCAGCGCGGTCTGCAGGAACTGCGGCAGCAGGAACACGACCCCATACATTGCGGCGTAGAACAGGACGCTTGCGGACATGCCGGAGGCAAGCGCGCGAGATGCAAACAACCGCATCGGCACCATCGGCGCGGCCGCGCGCAATTCCCAGAGCACGAAGCCGGCGGCGAACACCAGGCCCGACATCAGCGTGGCCATGATTTCGGCGCTCGCCCACCCGACAGCGTTACCGCGCAACAGGCTCCACACCCACGCCAGCGCCGCAAGCGCGACCAGCGCCAGTCCGGGGATGTCCAACGTAGCGGCCGGACCGAAGCTTTCGCGCAACCGTGCCAGCACCAGGGCGATCGCGATCAGGCCGATCGGCAGGTTGATCCAGAACACCCAGCGCCAGCCGAAATGTTCGGTGATGAAGCCGCCGATGGCGGGGCCGATGATCAGCGCGCAGCCGGTGATGCTGCTGAAAATGCCGAGCGCGCGGGCGCGCTCCTCGCGGCCGAACGTGCCGCTCAGGATCGCCATTGCGAGCGGCATCACCAGCGCGGCGCCGGCGCCCTGCAGCGCGCGGGCGGCGATCAGCGCGGTGGCATTGCCTGCGAGCGCACAGGCTGCCGATGCAACGACGAACAGGGCGATCCCGGCGGCGAACATGCGGCGGCGACCGAAGCGGTCGCCGAGCGCGGCGCCGGTCAGGAGCAGCACGGCGAAGGTCAGGTTGAAGGCGTTGACGGTCCATTGCAGCGTCTCGACCGCGCTGCCGAATTCGGCGCGGATGGCCGCGAATGCCGTCGTGACGATCATGGCATCCAGCGCCATCATGAAGGATGCCAGCGCGGTGACGCCGAGCACCCAGTTCTGCGCCGCGCGATTGGTCGGGGTCTGCATCGCTCTGTCTCCCTGTGTCGCGCCGCCCTGTCGCGGCGCGTTCTGCGGGCTAGACGAGGGCTGAGCGGCAAAGGATGCGCCCAAAAATAATTTGTTCCGGGCCGCATCCTTCGCCGGCCGGCGAACGTCCTAGGGGTGATGCGGCCATTTGCGCGATTTTAAGCGAACCAGGTCGCGACATGAGCAAGGAGCGCGCGATGAGAAGGACGTTGATCAGGTACAAGGCCAGGCCGGAGCTGGCCGACCGGAATGCCGAGCTGGTTTCGGCCGTATTTGCCGAATTGAAGGCGGCCGGGCCGGACGGCGTGCGCTATCTGACGCTGCGGCTGGAGGACGACACCTTTATCCATCTTGTCGAGGCGGCGGCCGAGGACGGCTCGAGCCCGATCGCGAAGCTCAAGGCGTTTCAGGCGTTCCAGGACGGCATCCGTGACCGCTGCGCGGAGCCGCCGCTGGTTCGTGATGTGAGGATCGTCGGCAACTATCGTATGCTGGACGAGTCCTGACCAGGCCTAGCGGAGGAGTAATGGCGCCAGATCCCCTGGCCACCGTCGATGTCGAGGCCCTGCTGGCGCGGATGCGGCCGAAGCTGCATCGCTACTGCGCCCGCATGGTCGGCTCGGTCATCGACGGCGAGGATGTGCTGCAGGATGCGCTGATCAAGGCGATGGAAGCGCTGCAATCGGTCACGCCCACCGTCAATCCGGAGGGCTGGATGTTCCGCATCGCGCACAACACCGCGCTGGATTTCCTGCGTCGCCGCAACCGGCAGGAGGCGCTGCATTCGGCCGAGGAGGTGGAGATGATTGCCGACCGGCTCGATGATGTGGAAAGCCGCCAGATCGCTGCGACCAGCCTGCGCACCTTCATGCGGCTGCCGGTGACGCAGCGCTCCAGCGTGATCCTGATGGACGTGCTCGGCTGCTCGCTGGCCGAGGTTTGCGACATCATGGATTTCAGCCTGCCGGCGGTGAAGGCCGCGCTGCATCGCGGACGCACGCAGCTGCGTGAGTTCGCCGGAGAGCCGGACGACGTGCCGCAGCCGCGCCTGTCGGAAGCCGATCGGACGCGGCTCAACGCCTATGTCGGCCATTTCAATGCCCGCGACTTCGACGCGATCCGCGCCATGATCGCCGACGACGTCAGGCTCGAGCTCGTCAACCGCACCAGGCTGAAAGGCAAGGCCGAGGTGTCGAACTACTTCGGCAATTATTCGAAGGTCAGCGACTGGCACCTGGTGCCGGGGCAGGTCGAGGGACGTCCCGCGATCCTGGTGTTCGATCCGAATGAGCCAGCCGGGCGTGCGAAATATTTCATGCTGCTGAACTGGTCCGCCGGCAAGCTCGCCACTATCAGGGATTTTCGTCACGCAGCCTATGTTATCGATGGTGCGGAGTGCGTGGTGGATAGAGATCTCGACGAACTCACTTCAGGATAAGTCGAGCGGATCGAGCTGCCGCTCTCAAGGCTGAGACACAAGTCATAGGCTTCATCCGAAACTCGCGCTTCGGCAACGCGGGTCAGCGCTTCGGCCCAGCCGAGGGCGGCTCGCTCTCGCGCGGTGAATAAATCCGTGTCACGCCAAGCGATCACGAGATCCAGCCGCGGCTCTAGCGGTCCCTCCTTACGGGCTTCCGAATAGTAAAGTTGAAGGCCGGCTGCAGAGCCGTTGATTTGAGATGTGCCGATCGCCACGAGCCGAACGAGGTCCTGTTCAAGGCCATTGTCGAGGAGCGTGCGGCCGTAATCCATGAGTTGCTGCACGAGTCGCGGCGCAGCGACGAAAGGGCTGGTGCGAGTTGTCATGTGGTCTCCCTGTGTCTTGATGAGCTACCTGTGAGCCCGTGGCCACGTGCGGACGAGCGGCGCTGTGAAGTTCGTCTCGTCGGTATTTCGATGGCTACGTGCAC
>NZ_JBVVOY010000021.1:0-119882 GCF_055807535.1 Bradyrhizobium sp. Kon37 | reverse complement strand
ACCTCGCCCGGGCTGATATAGCCGTATTCGGTCGCCGGCCGCTCCGGCTTGACGCCGAAGGTGACGATGCGCCCGGCACTTGCGGCGGTGAGGCCCTGGCGGCACGCCGCGACGAAGGCGGCATTGTCCTGCACCACGTGGTCGGCGGCGAGCGCCAGCACGATCGCCTCACTCGCGCGGTTCTGCGCGAACACCGCGCCGGCTGCGATCGCGGGGCCGGAATCGCGCCGCATCGGCTCGAGGATTACGTCGGCCTCGATGCCGATCTCGGCGAGCTGCTCCAGCACCATGAAGCGGTAGGAGGCGTTGGTGATGACGATCGGGCGATCGAACAGCGAGGCCTCCGAGACGCGGAGCAGCGTGTCCTGGAAGGTCGAGCGGGAGCCGAACAGCGGCAGGAACTGCTTGGGGCGCACCTCGCGCGAAGCCGGCCACAGTCGCGTTCCGGCACCGCCGCACATGATCAGGGGAATAATTTTTTGGGACACGTGTGAGCTACTCGATCAGAGGGGTTTATATGCGGTGATAATTTCTATACCATTCGACAAAGTGGCCCAAGCCATCCGCCAGCGGCGTCGAGGGCGTGAAGCCGACGTCGCGTTGCAGGGGCGAAATGTCGGCGCGCGTCTCGAGGACGTCACCGGCCTGCATCGGCAGAAGCTCGCGGATCGCGGGCTTGCCGATGATCTTCTCCAGTGTCTCGACGAACTCGATCAAATTGACCGAGCGGTTGTTGCCGATGTTGTAGACGCGATACGGCGCATAGCTCGACGAGTTTTCCGGCTGCTCGGCGCTCCACGCGGGATTCGGTGTCGCGGGACGATCGAGGGTGCGGATCACCCCCTCGACGATGTCGTCGACATAGGTGAAATCCCGCCACATCTTTCCATTATTGAAAAGCTTGATCGGCTCACCCGCGAGGATCGCGCGCGTGAAGAGCCAGGCGGCCATGTCGGGCCGGCCCCATGGACCATACACAGTGAAGAAGCGAAGACCGGTCACCGGCAGCTTGTGAACATGCGCAAACGTGTGCGCCATCAGTTCGTTGGCCTTCTTGCTAGCGGCATAGAGGCTGACCGGATGATTGACCGAATGCTCGGTCGAATACGGCAAGGTGCGATTGGCGCCATACACGGAGCTCGACGAGGCGTAGACGAGATGCGCCAGAGCGTGGCGCCGGCCGGCTTCGAGCACGGTGACGAAGCCATCACAATTGGCGCGGATGCTGGTGATGGGATCGTCGATCGAGGCGCGCACGCCGGGCTGCGCCGCAAGGTGAACGACGCGATCAGGAGTAACCTCGTCGAATACGCACGTTAGCGCAGCAAAATCGACGAGGTCGAGCTCATAGGAGCGAAAGCCTGGATGGTGCTTCAGGGTTTCGAGGCGCGCGCGCTTCAGCGCCGGGTCGTAAAAAGGTGTAAATGAATCGATGCCAACGACACGTTCGCCGCGCGCCAACAGCCGTTCACAAACGTGCATTCCGATGAAGCCGGCAGCGCCGGTAACGATCACGGCGCGAGAATTTGTCATTCCTTCATTCCTTCGTTCCGCGAAGTAGTGTCCAGACCTGGGGCAAGGATTGGGCAGTCACAACAAACACTATCAGAGAGATTGGTTGGCTGGCAGTGTTGCCAGGAGCGTCTCCACTACGACCGGCTGGCGAAATCGGGAGATATCAAGCAAATTTCGATGGCAGTGCGCCGGTCGATGACGACGCGATGAAACTAGATTGATCAACCTGACTACAAATGGTCCTTCCGTTACGGCACCCCCTCGGACAGCTTCCAGGCGGCATAGGTGCTCATGAACTGAAGCCATCCGGCAATTGCTTCCCGCAACATGAAGAAATAATTTGCTCGTCGGATTGCTCCTGGTCCAGGCGCATAATTGGAACGTCTCAACATTCGGGAGGTTCTCCCGATGCAATCTATTCCAGTTTCAAAGCCATTTCTTCGGTTCATAAATGCCCCGGTTTAAATTTCCGATGAAAAGAATGGTGTGGAAGGAGCCAATTTCCGATGCCGACCTCCTCCGTCTGATGTCCGACATCATTTCTCTGCGAGAGCGGGTGGCACAGGCCGAGCTGCGGGCGCATCATCTGAAGCAGACCTCCTTGCACCCGTCGGACAACTCGTCCACAACGAGACAGGTGCAAAAGCCATAGCGCATCAGGCGACCAAGCTCGAAAGGCACCCCGCGAGTCGCGGCGGCAGTTTGGGACAGTTGGCGGTCAGTCTCACCGGCTGGCCCGTCGCTCCCCGCAGCCCCAGCTCCCCCCAAAGGGACAATTTCACAATTAAACCGGTTGACCCCCGTTAAAATTTATTGAATAATAAATCAAATATTAAATGGTTAACGTGTGAGACCTGTAATGATGAAGACGTGTTTTGCCACCGCCCTCTTGGGCCTCGTTGCGGCCACATCAGCACAAGCAGCTACGATTCCCTACCAACACCAAGGGACGGAAAATCCGACCAAGTACACTTTCGCCGCGAGTTCAACCGGTTCGCTGGTCGCATATTTCTATGGATCGGGAGCATCGTTCAGCGAGAGCCTTGGTCTGCTCGTCAACGGCCAGGACAGGGGCACGGCCCTTGATAACCACAGCAGTCCTTTCGGCACGATGTACAACTTCGGCAATGTGAGTGCCGGCGACACGCTGGTCTTCTACGTCGACGTCAAGACGACAGGGTTCAAATACTATTCCGACATTTCCAGGAACGATGATCACGTGAATCACGTCTACTCCACGGCATTCACCGGCCACGGAAAGATTCCGGCCGGGACTTATGTTGGCTTCGAGGACCTCAGTCAGCGCGATACGCACTGGACTGACAATAATTACACCGACGAGCAATTTGTCTTCACGGTCGCTGCGGTGCCTGAACCTTCCACCTGGGCGATGATGGTCCTAGGCTTTGTCGGTGTCGGCTTCCTCGCATATCGCCGCCGCAACTTGGCGCCGACGGCCGCATAGCGGTTCTCAGCATTTTTTGACGGCGCGACCTCTTTTGTCGGGTCAACCGGACTTCGCTCGGTTGACCAACCGACATTCGGCGCGAGTAATGTTGAGACTAGGGCAAAAGAGACATACGACTGAGGCAGCCGCTACAAACGTTTCGCTTTTCGGATCGTCATTGATTGCCTGGAGAAGGGCACGCTGACGAGGTATTTCGCCGCATGCCCCATCGCCTTGTGGATTTTCCTGTCTCCGACGTCAAAAGGCCACACGATCAAGATCAAGATCATGCAACTGGAACACCGCAAGATGCAGGCTTCGATCTGACCTATCGCAATCGAAGCGAATAAGGGTTCACTGGATCGTTCTCCGCGTGGTGAAGCTCCCACCCGGAGGTAGCGGACGCAGGTCAACGGCTCCGCTCGGGGAGCGAGCGTCTTGTCGCTGCCGTTATTTCTACGCTTTCGATAAGGCTCCTTCACGAACGATAAGGCTCCTTCACGAACGATAAGGCTCCTTCACGAACCGGCGCTCTCCCGGCGCAGCCCAGCTGCGGTTCATTGCACCAGGTGCATTGGTGCTCAGCACGTTCGACGCAATACCACGTCCGGCCGCAGCTTTTCCCGAGCGGGACATCCGTGGCGAGGCCTGCGCTGAATGCCTTTACCGAAGGGCGATCGTGTTCGGCCCAAATAAGCTGGAGCCCGTCGAGCCCGCTCGCGGTCTTCGGGTTGAGCTCGGGATATTGACCCAATGTGTCGATTGGGATGTCGATCCCGGCATCGGCACCTCCAATTGGATAACCCGATGACTTTCAGCTTTTCGACGACAATCGCCGCGTTCCTCAGCCGGGTCGTTTGGGTGCTGTTTCCAGCCCACCCCCGGCCAGCACGACGTTTCGATGACCGCGTATAATGCGTGGGACGGCATCTTCGTAGCAGCCTATTCTCCGACGGGATAAGCAATGTTGCGGGCCCGGCGAAATTCATGAGCTTTCAGGAGAGCGCGCCGATCATCTGAAAAATCGTGTTCAGTAACGGTGCGGTGGCCCTTCGACGGCCTAGTAGCCGGATGACTGTCCCGCTATGGTTTCAGCTGAGGTCCAGCGCCGCCTGCTGAAGCCATGCGCGATGACGAGAGACCCTAGCGGGGACGGACCTCTCAAAGCTCAGGCCCAGCATGAGCTGGCGCACGGGATCAGCTTGCAGCCGGTCCAGATGGTGACTGTGGGCCCGGCCTGCGAGGACGACCGGCGACACGATTGCGAGGGAAAAGAGTAACCAGACCACGTCGCACTCCTTTACGCGCCCCCGATGCAGAAACCTACGTACAAGCCATTTGTTCCGCGACGCCATTGCCGTTTGACGCGATGTGTCTCGACCCGCGAGCTGAGAGGACACGTGGAGCAACCGTGTAGGCACACTGGAAGCCATCGTGAGAGACGGCGTTCCGATCGATCCGCTCGCTCGCCTTTCCGCGAATGAATCGACTGAAGCTGGCCCAGCAACCCCGCGTCTTCTTCTCCTCTGAGACATGCGGCAGAACGTTCATCACGCCCGTACGCCACGCCGTTCAGAAATCGATGGGTGCGACGACGTTCTTGCCCGTCATATTTTCGTTCCCAACAATTGGTTCTATGGATTCGACTGCTGGCCTGATCCATGCAGCACAACAACGTAAACGGACTCGATAAGCCACGGTAACGACTTGAAACTCTTCATCAACGGCCGCTTTCTCTCGCAAAAGCTGACCGGCGTTCAGCGCTATGCCGCCGAACTGGTCAAAGCGATCGATGCCTTTCTTGCGTCCGACCAATCGCCCGCTGCCCTCAGAGGAGCCGAGTGGCAATTGCTCGTGCCGAGCGAGACCAGCGAAGCGATCAATCTCACGCGCATCAAGATGCGCAAGATAGGACGGCTGAGCGGACATGCCTGGGATCAGATTGAACTTGCGCGCGCCGCCGCTGGAGGTCGCCTGATCAGTCTGGCCAATGCCGGACCTGTGTTTCATCGTGATCATATCGTCGTCATCCACGACGCACAGGTCTTCCGCCGACCCGATTTCTTCAATTGGCGCTATCTGGCCGTCCACCGCACGATGGGGCGCCTGCTTGCACGCCGGGCCACGATCGCGACCGTATCGGCCTTTTCTCGCAATGAACTGGCTGCAATGCTTGGCCTTTCGAAAACGGACATTCCGATATTCCCCAACAGCGCGGAGCATTTCGCGTCCACAACGCCTGATCCCGGTATTCTCGACCGACTAGGGCTTCAGCCGGGAAAATATTTTCTCTTTGTCGGCTCCAGGACCAAGAACAAGAATCTTGCCGTTGCAATCGAGGCCGCGCGGCTGCTCGAACGAAAAGACGTTCCGCTCGTCATTGTCGGCGGAGACAACAGCAAGGTATTTCAAGACAATCTGGGCGAGAGCGAATCGGGCCTGCTTCTGGCAGGACGCCTGGCGGACGGGGAGATTGCAGCTCTGTATGCACACGCCCTGGCGTTTGTCTTTCCGTCTCTATACGAGGGCTTTGGTGTCCCGCCACTGGAAGCCATGATCTTCGGCTGCCCGGTCATAGCCTCCACGGCTGACGCGGTGATGGAAACGTGCGGCGAAGCGGCTGCTTATTTTTCCGCCAACGATGCTCGAGCGCTGCAACAGCTTATGCTCGAAAGGTTGGCAGTTGGCGCAATCTCTGATCAGGAGCGCAGAAAGCAACAAGATCGTCTTGCATTATACTCCTGGCAAGACTCGGCGCGAGCACTGTTGGATTTTCTCGCATCGCGAGCATAGCGAGGTGCCGCCGATTTGGCGGAAGCGCTCAAATTTTGCGCGCAGTTGTCTCGAGCACGACGCCGACAGCGGTTCGGCATCCAACGAGTTCCATGCGCACGTTCGACTCGAAGGCAGCGAGCTTCAACATCGCGGCGCAACAACACCACACCGCTGCCTAAATCTCGCTATGGATTGGATGGATTGTGATCGCATCCGTTGATGCTCAATTAAGGATGCGCCATGTCGATCTTCCCAACTCAATCCTCCGCAAGGCAGGCGGTGAAGGTGCTGCATGTCGCGGAAACCATCCGGGGTGGGATAGCGAGCTACCTGAACGAATTGCATCCGCAACAGCAAGCGAGCTTCGGCGCGGAAAACGTGCACTATGTTGTGCCATCGGATCATCGCCACGACCTCGTTGGAATAGATGACAGCCAGATCACAACCTTCGACAGATCGGGCCGCAGCATCGCCGGGCTATTTCAGATGCTGCGGGCGAGCATGCAGGCGCTCGACGCCTTCAAGCCTGACGTCATGCATCTCCATTCGTCGTTTGCCGGACTCGTTCTCAGGCCCGCGTTGGCCGCTCGTTCTGAAGGTCCGCGCGTCGTCTATTGCCCGCATGGCTGGGCATTCTCGCGCGAGACCGGCCGCATGAGCCATCTGGCGGCAAAGGCTGCAGAGACTCTTTTGGCCCGCACGTCGGATCGTATCATCTGCATTTCCGGCGATGAATTCAATGAAGCGGTCCGGGCGGGAATTCCGACTGACCGTCTGACCCTGGTGCACAATGGCATCTCCAAGAGCCGCCCGCTGCCGCATGGTGTTGCGACAGATTGGACTTCAAAGAAGGCCAAGGTCCTTTTCATCGGCCGCCTTGATCGACAAAAGGGTTTCGATCTCCTGATCGAGGCCGCACGATCCCTCGAAGATGTTCTGGATGTTCGCATTGTCGGCGCCTCCGTCGTCAACAAGTTCGACGGAACTGCGGTTCCCGCCAACGTCTCGCTGCTGGGCTGGCTGGATCGTCAGCAAATCGAGAGTCAGCTGGAGGCGGCCGACCTCGTCGTCATTCCGTCACGATGGGAGGCCTTCGGCCTCGTCGCTCTGGAAGCGATGCGTGCGGCCAAGCCCATCCTGGCCTTCCACAGCGGAGCGTTGCCTGAAATCGTCGTTGACGGCGTCACCGGCGTGCTTTGCGAACCTGTCGCGGTTCAACCTCTCATCGACGGCTTCCGACGGATGCTCGATCTGGATCTCAAGGTCTTGGGACAACGCGGCTACGATCGCTTCAAGCAGTTTTATGACGTCCAGAAGACACACCGCCAGTTGCATCAGGTCTATGTCGAACTCCTCGACGACAACAAGAGCGGAGTCGAGCAGAACGTGGCACTGCAGTCGGACCTCTCGAAGCCTTTTTGAGGTGAGTTGCGGCAGGCGAGACATGATGACGAGTATGATCCAGGCGATGGCAGGCCACCGCACCTTGGGTCGCAACGGGTTGTTCTGGATCGCGAGCCTCATCGCGTCTGTTTCTCTGTCGGTCCCGGCAGGCGCTCAACAGGCTCAGACGCTTGAAAACAGATTCCTGTTGGGTATCGGCACCCATCAGGGACTGGGAGGGCCGGTCAGTTCGCGAGGCTACGTGCCCTCCGTGAACGTCGGTCAGATCAAGCAACTGGGCTTTAACGCCTTCCGCGACGATTTTCCCTGGTCTGATTTCGAATTGCCGGGACGTCGGATGGGCTTCACGCCGCGATTGGGCAGGCTCGACGCGCAGGTTCAGTCCGGCATCGCCCGGCCGCTCCTCATCCTTGCATTCGGTCATCACCTCGTGCCGAACTCGTCGCCCCCGACGACGGACGAGGCCCGGCAGCGGTTCGCGGACTATGCGGCAGCGGCAGCGCGATCGGTCGCGCCGCAGCGCCCGATCTTCGAACTCTGGAACGAGTGGAATCTGGCAGCGAAGAAAGACGCTGCATTCTCAGCCGAGAATTACCTGGCCCTCGCCAAGGCAGCACGGCCGGCGGTCAAGCAGGCGGTGCCGAATGCGCCTTTCGTCGTCGGCGCGATCGGCGACGATCCCGGCTGGACGTGGACGGAGAAGATGCTGCAAACCGGCATCCTTCAATACGCCGATGGCGCCTCCATTCATCTTTACAATTTCTGCATGGCGCCGTCGAAGCGCACTTCGGCCGAGATTATCGACCGGCTCACGGCGTTCCATCGGCTGGTCGGCCAAGCGAGCGGCAATCCCGACTTCCCCATTTACGTGACCGAGACTGGCTGGACCACGGCTGCGAACAAATGTGGTGTCAGCGAGCAGGCCCAGGCCGACAACACGGCACAGCTCATCCTGTGGGCCTCGACAGCGGCGCGCTGGCTCAAGGGGATGTGGATCTATGAGCTCAAAAACAGTGGCCAGAATCCAGCCGAGCTGGAGGACAATTTTGGAATCTACGGTTTCGACAATTCGCCCAAACCCGTAGCTTGCGCGGCGCGTGGCGCCTGGGCATTCATCCGCTCCACCCTAACCGCGGAACGAAGAAGCCTTGCCACCGGGGTGATGTCGATCGGAGCATCCTCGACCACCGGCGGCAAAGTCGCGGTCTGGTCCGAAGATCCGGATCGACGCTACGAGGTCCGGATCAGAGGCGATCTGCCGGGTGCGACTTTCGCGGCGCCCTGCGATGCAGCCGCAAGGCCTGCCTCCGGGATCTGGCTGCCGGTTTCGAGCACGCCGGTCCTGATCGCCGCCAATAATGACGCCATTCCCGCACTGGATATACGGCCGGCACGGTAATCGGATCGGCACAAAGAGGTTGACGCGATGAAGATCCTTTTGACATCCACACTTTATCCGACCCCGCAGGCACCAAAGATCGTCGGCGGAGCAGAGATCTTCGCGCGGAGATTTGCCGAGGGCCTGGCTCAGCGCGGCGACGAGGTCGAGGTGGTGCGCGCCGCATCCGCACCCGAGCGGGGGCGTGAATTATGCAACGGTATCAACGTCTATTCCGCACCGGTGCAAAACGTCTATGCGCCGTTCACGGAGCAAAAGAACGTCGTGAAACGAAGCGTCTGGCATGCGATCGACGATTGGCAGATCCAGGCCCCGATGATCGCGGAGCGCATTCGCGCCTTCAAGCCGGACGTTCTGCATTCCAATAATTTATCGGGCCTGACCACGGCGCTCTGGCGGGTAGCCGCCAAGCTCGGAGTTCCAGTCCTGCACACGCTTCATGATTACTATCTGACGTGCCCGCGCTGCTCCCGCTTCGACAAGGGCCACTCCTGCGAACGCACCTGTACGAGCTGTGGGATCCTGACGTACCACCGCAAGCGGGCGACGCATTGGCTCGATGCCGTGGTCGGCGTCAGCGAGCGCGTCCTTTCCATTCACACCGATATGGGCATGTTTGCCGAGACGCCGATCCGCACCGTCATCCGCAATGCCTCGACCGAGCCGCCGCGCTCACCCTACCCGCGGCCTGTCTGCACGACGGAAGTGACGTTCGGCTTCATCGGACGGATCACCGAGGAGAAGGGCATCGACAATCTCATGCGGGCGCTTGCCATGCTGCCGCCTGATCGGATCCGGATGATGATTGCCGGCCGCTTGAGCGATCAGGAGCAACAGCGCCTGAGAGCACTCGCGCCGCATGCACGGGTCGAATTCATGGGATTCGTATCTCCCGATGAATTCTACAGGCAAGTCGATGTCGTGGTCGCGCCATCCATCTGGCACGATCCCGGCCCGCTCGTCGTCGCGGATGCCAAGGCGGCGGGCAGGCCGCTGCTCGGTACGCACTTTGGCGGCATGCCGGAGGCGATCGAGCATGGCATGACGGGGTGGTTGACCGAAGCGGATCCACAATCTCTGGCCAGGAGCATGCGGGAAATCGCCGCGGATCCACACATGATCGACGAGATCAGCCGTCGGCTTATCGCCGACACGAACAAGTGGATTTTTTCCGACGTATTGTCGTCGTACAAGAACCTGTATGAACAACTGCGTCAGCAACGGATGTCGTCGGTGCGTCCAGCAATAGCCGGGGCGCCGCATGCGCATACGGTGGCAAAGAGTAGCTTCATTCCGAGATGACACGTCTCTTCGCGATCGCCGGCTACGTTTACCAAAGCGCAGCAGCGATCATCCTGATCTTTGTGATCAGTCACCTGTTGCCGGCCGCCGACTACACCAATTATTCTCTCGCGATGGCCTCGAGCCAGTTGCTCTGCGTCCTCATGTTCGAGTGGCTGCAGCTCGCGGGGCTGCGCTTTCTCGCGGCCGCCAAGGAGAGCGAGGCTGCTCGACTGAGATCGTCGCTCTTTGCAGCGGCACTCATGAGCGCCGCTGCGCTCGTTGCGGTCGGGAGCAGCGCCTCCCTGATCAGCGGCCTCACGCCACGGCTGGTCGTCCTCGGCCTGAGCGTGGCCGTTCTTCAGGGCTCGACCGATTTGTATTTCTTGTCGGTGCGTCTGTCGAACCGGCTGGGGATCGCCTCCTGCCTTCTTGCCTTGCGTGCGACAGCTCTTTTGGGCGGGGCTGTCTCGGGCGGAATGATCTCAGGCACAGCCGAAGCGACGCTGCTCGGCATCGCATCGGGTCACCTGCTTGGGCTCCTTGCCGGTCTCGTCGCATATCGCACGCCGCTGGATCGCGTGTCGCTGCGAACAATGCTGGCTGACTGGAAAAACTTCTCGCGTTACGGCATGCTTGCGGCCGGCGCATCCGTGATCCATTTGTCCGTGCCGGTTCTGCTCCGTATCATTGTCGTCGGGCGACTGGGCGCCACGGGAGCCGGTGCAGGATTTTCCATTGCGCTCGACCTGCTGCAACGTCCCTTCTGGGTCCTCAACGCGGCGATCCACACCGTGAGTTATCCTGACGTGGTCAATGATTTCGAGCACGGGAGCGCCACGACATCGAGACAATCGACGCGGCACATGTTCGAGTTCATGATCTGCACGACCCTGGTCCTGCTGGGCGGGCTTGTCGCCTTCATTCCGGACGCGGCCCGCATCCTGGTTCCGCGGGAGAGCGTCCAGGGCTTCCTGGCGACAGGGCCGGCGGTCGCTGCTTTCTACTTCCTCCATACCCATTTGCAGGCGACGATCGCGGTCGTTCCCCACCTGGAAAAGCTCGCGACCAGGCTCGTCCTCATTGCTGCCGGGCAGCTTGCAATGGTTGCGGCGTTCTCCCTGGTTGCCGTCCGGGCCGGCCTCTCGCCACAAGCAGCAGTCACCTGCGCCTCGATCGCCACGCTCGCAGCGATCGTGGCCGGGCTTGGCCCTACCCTCAGATTCGAGGCGGTCCCGCGCTGGCCCCTGGTGCTTCAGGCGCTCGCAGCCGCCATCCTGATCGGATTCCTCAGTCACGCGCCGAGCGAGCCGGCGGCGTGGCTTGCTGGAAAAATCGTCATCGCCGCAATCGCCACGGCAGCGGTCGGCTGGCGCGGAAACTTTCTCCTCCTGGCCCGCCCGAGCTGATCTGTCGACGGATCCCCTCGCGATTCCTCTCTGGAACTGAGGGCCACTGACATTCCGCTCACGGTCGCGAAGTTCCCGCGATGGAACTCTCTGCTTCGGTCCAAGACGCGGCAAAGTGACTGACAACCCCTACGAGAATACCGAGTGATTTACTCGCGCCAAAACATGACATCGGCCCAAGCTATCGGTGATCAGTCGATCTTCTTCTGAGCAGGACCAAAAGATTTGGGCTGACCGTCAAGTTGTGCCAGCATGTCTCGTCAGCCTGACAAGCCCAAACCGCATCCGCGCCCAACTCACATGCATCATCGAAGCGCCACATGCGCATATATTCAGCAGTGAAATCTTGCGAATTCTTGGAAGCGCCATCTTCAGGTCATGCTGCGTCGGCACGACATCGCTATTCTCTTGAATCAGAGTCGACCTGTTCCTGCGAGGAACTGCTGATCGCTGTCGATTTGTAGCTCCGATTTTTATCTGAAATTCACACTCGATCGAGAAGGTTGAACGCAAATCCCGGCGAGCAATTTCGTTCGCGTAGAAATTCGAGTGTGAAATGTCGTCAGATCAAACCGTCCTCTCCGCCAGCGGCTTCATCAACTCCATCGGCGTCAACACGCATGCCGGCTTCGGGTGGACCGACTACAATAACCTCGCGCTGATGGTCGATGACCTGAAGTATCTCGGCGTCAACCACCTGCGCGACGCGATGGCGACCAACCCGGCGGCACAGCCGGTCGTTGAAGGGCTGGCGGCTGCCGGTTACAAGTTCGACTTCATCGTATCGTCCGCTCTGCCTGGCCAGGGTAGCGCGGGACTGGCCAACTACATCGTATCGCTCGAAAAATTCGCGATGAGCCACCCCGGCAGCATCAGCGCAATCGAGGGGCTGAACGAAGCCAATCACCAGCCGTTCAGCTACAATGGCAGCTCGACGCTTGGGGCCGCAGCTCAGTATCAGAGCGCGCTGTATCATGCGGTGAAGGGCGACGCGGCGCTGGCCGGCATTCCCGTCTACAACTTGTCGCTCGCCTATAATGACCCGCAGGGCTACAGCCAGCTCGGCAACATGTCGGGCTCGGTCGACTTCGTCAACGCCCACGCCTATGTCAGCACCGGCGCCACGCCGAACAGCTCACTGGCTGCAACACTAAGCGCCGTGGCGGCCGCGGCACCAGGAAAGCCCGTCGTTATCACCGAGACGGGCTACACGACTCAGGCCAACACCCAATATCTCGGCGTGGACGAGACCGTGCAGGCCAAGTCCATCCTCAACACCCTGGTCGATGCCTACAAGGGGGGTGTAAGCGCGACCTATCTCTACGAGATGTTCGACCGGGACTCTTCGACAGGCAATACCAACCCGGAAGCCAAGTTCGGTCTGTTCCACTCGGACGGGACACCCAAGCTCGCCGCGACGGCGATTCACAATCTGACGAGCATTCTCGCAGATGACGGCAAGGGCGGCCACCAGCCGACTGATCCACTGAACTATACGCTGAGCAACATGCCGGCCTCGGGCAACAGCATGGTGCTGGGCAAGAGCAATGGGGCCTACGAGCTTGTTGTGTGGGCGGAGCCGAAGCTCTGGAACGATGCGGCCGACGCCGAGATATCCAACCCGAGCCAGAACGTCACCGTTAATCTGGGCGGCGTGCATCATTCCGTAAAGGTCTACGACACATTGACGGGAACGTCGGCGATCGCCAGCTACACCGATGTCAGCACGATCACCATCCCTGTTAGCGATCACCCGCTCATTATCGAGATCGACGCGCCTGCGACCACGTCGACGCCTCCGAGCACGCAAGCAAGTGTGAGCGGTACGGCGGCGGAGATTGTGCCGCAGTTGTCCGACTTGAGCTCATCGGCTGCGCTGAAAACTATCGCGCTAACCGACACGCACATCCTGCCGGTCGCGTCGAAGGCGACGATGGACTACATCATCGCCCACTACGGCAGCGCCCTGTCCAAAATACAGGGTGGATATTCGTTCTCAGTGACGAACTCGGCAGCGAGCTGGATCAACACGAAGACCTATGACGCCACTGGAAAGCTCGTCTCAACGGCGGATACCGGGCTCAACAGCAGCGGACTTCCAGTCTCCACCACAATTGTCAATTCGGACGGCTCCAAGGATGCGATCGGCTATACCGCAGGCATAAAGTCTTCCTTCATCCATCTAGCGACTGATGGAACCAGAACCACCGACACGTACAACACGGCCGGAACTCTTCTCACCGAGGTCGTGCAGAAGCCCACTGGCTACTATTCGACAGCGATCTATACCAATGGCTTGAAGACTGCCTCGTACGTCCTGAACGCCGATCACAGCCAGGACAACTACACCTACAACATCAAGGGACTTACCTATACTACTCAGGTCCAGCACCTCGATACGACCGGCAAGCTCACCTCCGTGACTCGCACCCATGCCGACGGCACGCTGGACTCGACCCAGGTCTTCACCAGCGACGGCGGCAGCGTCATCACCAATTATAGCGCCTCGGGCCTCAAGCTGGTTGAGACCGACTATCACGCCGATCACAGCAAGGACGTATGGACGTACAACATCACCGGCCAGACCTACACGACTGAGCACGACATCTACGACTCCACCGGGTTCCTCACCACGCTGGTCCGCCGGCACGCCGACAGCAGCCTCGCCTTCAAGTTGGTCCAGAGCAAGGACGGGACCAAGACCACCGACTGGTACGATGCCGCAGGCAACCTGACCAGCGAGGTCGTGCAGAAGGCCGGCGGCTTCAACTCGACTACGCTCTACAGCAATGGTCTGAAGACCAAGGCCTACGTGCACAATGCCGACGGCAGCCAGGACAATTACAGCTACGGCGTCACCGGCCAGAGCTACGTCACGCTGATCCAGCATGTCGATCCTTCCGGCAAAGTGACGAGCGTAACCCGCAAGCACGCCGATGGAACCCTGGACTATACCCAGATCATCAACAGCGACGGCAGCAGCGTCGTGACCAACTACGATGCAGCTGGCAGCAGGACCAAGGAGACGGATTATCACACCAATGGCAGCAAGGATGTCTGGCTCTATAATGTTACCGGCCAGAATTATACGACCGAGCACGACATCTACGACGCGACAGGATTCTTGACAACGCTGGTGCGCCGGCACGCCGATGGCAGCCTGGCTTTCAAGCTGGCGCAGAGCAGCGACGGCACGAAGACTACTGAATGGTACGACACCACGGGCGGTCTCACCAGCGAGGTTGTGCAAAAGACCGACGGCTACGATTCCACGACGGTGTACAGCAACGGCGTGAAGACCGCAGCTTACATCACCAATGCGGACCTCAGCCACGACAATTACAGCTATAACATCAAGGGACAGAGCTACACGACCCAGCACCAGCATCTCGATGCTTCCGGCAAGCTAACGGAGATGACGCGGACCCACGCAGACGGCACGCTTGACTACAGCCAGCTGGTCCATGGAGACGGAAGCAGCGTCGTCAGCAACTACAACGCTTCCGGCGTCAAAATGACGGAGACCGATTTCCACGCTGATGGCTCGCGAGACGTCTTTCTGCTGAACGTCGTCGGTCAGAATTACACCACCGAGCACGACGTCTATGACAAGACGGGCTTCCTCAGCGACATCGTGCGGACGCACGCCGACAACAGCCTGGCCTTCACGCTGAAGCAGAGCACCGACGGCACCAAGACGTCGGACTGGTATGACGCCAAGGGTATTCTAACGAGCGAGGTAACGACAAAGAGCGATGGCTACAGCTCTACCACAGTCTATAACAACGGCATCAAGACCGCCGCCTACATTACGAACGCCGATCACAGCTCGGACAATTGGAGCTACAACGTGGGCGGCCAGAGCTACACCACTCAGCATCAGCACCTCGACGCTTCCGGCAACATAGATTCGATCACGAGGACGCACGCGGACGGCACCCCGGACTATACTCAAGTCGTCCACGATGATGGCAGCAAGCTGACCGACATCTATGACAGCGCGGGCTCCAAGACCCAGGAGGTCGCCAACAATGTAGACGGGTCCCGGGACGTTCTCCTGTTCAACTTCAAGGGGCAGCAGGGCACGGTGCAGCATGAGCACTACAATGCCGCCAATGCGCTTCAATACTTTGATACCACAAATGCGGCGGGTGCGCACAACGTCACAGCGGTCGCTGCTGGCGTAACGATCGCGGGCGGAAACGGCAACGACGTGTTTTCGACGGCGCCCGGCTCGACGACCATCGCTTACGACCATGGGCTCGATCAGATCGCCAACTTCCATGCCGGCAATGCCGGCAACCACGACGTTATCGAGATCTCGAAACTGCTGGCGGCTGACTACGGCCACCTGCAAATCACGCAATCGGGCGCGGACGCCGTGGTTTCCCTCGCGGAGAGCGATTCGATCCTTATCAAGAACGTCAGCGTCGCCAGTCTGACAAGCCACAATTTCCTCTTCGTTTGAAGGCGGGAGCTTGTCGCAAACGTGCATCAGCATCGCTCGGGGGTTGGACGCCGATCCAATCGCCCGAGCAATCATTGGGGGCGCCTGCCGCCCCCTTGGGCACCTTTGCAATTTCGCTGACGTTGCAAGAGCCCGCCGGGAACGCAGAGCGGACCGTCGCGATTTGCGGAGCGCCGCCCGGCATTCTGCGAAGTTGCGTCACAATTGATCCCTAGAAGGAGGCAACGTTCTCGAAGGAATTCTGCGCCGACATGGACTCTCGTGGACCAGGACGCTTCGTCGTTCTCGATTTCTACCGTTTCGTCGCCGCACTCGGCGTCTTCATCTTCCATCTCAAGAACATAGACAAGGGCATCTCCCCGGCCTGGAACGGTTCCTATGGCCTGTTTGTGGATATGTTCTTCATCCTTTCCGGTTTCGTGATTTCCTATTCCTACCCAGCGAAATCGACGGGGATCCGCTCCTACGGTCGCTTCCTGGTCCGGCGCGTCGCGCGAATTTACCCGTTACACTTACTGACGCTGTTCGCATTCGTGATCCTCGCCTGGATCGGAATAGCGGGCCCCACCTCGCATACGGGGCCGCTGGATTTCGTCTACAACCTCTTTCTGGTGCAGGCCTGGGGCGTTACCGATCATCTAAGTTTCAACTCGCCCTCGTGGTCGATCAGCGCGGAATTGTTCTGTTACCTGCTATTTCCGGTTCTCATACTCGCCGCGGCCAGCGTGCCGCCTCTCGTGCTGGCGCTTATCGTGGCGAGCTCCTACGCGATCCTGGCTCATGGCCATCTGCCGATTTGGCAAGAGCCATCCCAGATGTACGGAGCGAATTTCGATTTTGGCATGCTGCGCGCGCTGCCGAGCTTCTTGAACGGAATCCTGCTGACGGTCCTCTTCAGGCTGTCCCAGGACTACCGAAGGAAGCCGGTTGCGATCGCCGGCATCGCACTGTTCGGGGTTTCGGTCCTGGTCCTGAACGTATATGCCAAGCCGGATCTCGCGATTATCCTGTTCTCTCTGGCAATCCTTTGCACCGCCGTCGGCGAAAGCGCCTTTGACCGATTTCCAGGTTCGAACTGGCTCGGCCGGCTCGGCAACACCTCATACGCGATCTACATGGTGCACGAGCTGGTGCTTATCCTGCTGTTCAAGCCGGCCTGGCATTATTTCGGACTGCAACCGGGCTTCTTTCCGCTTTTCGCCCTGGTCTGTTGCATCATCCTGACGGTCGTTGCCGACGTCACATATAACTACGTTGAAAACCCCGCACGAAAATTGCTCAACCGGCTTGCGCCGGGGGACCCGAAATTGACCCGCGCTTCGACCGCCGCCCCACTCGATCTCACCGAAACCAGACAGGCCGCGAACGCAAGCTAGGTCTTGAAGGCTAGGTGCTGGACGATCGCCTGACGTGTCTCAGTGCTGCCTGGCATATCCGCATCGCGGCGGGACGGGCCATCGCGAACACGACGACCAGATAGACGGCGGAGCCGAACAGCACGAGCGCAGCAAGACGCAGCCACGATGGCATCGCCGGCAGGGCGACGGATGCACCCACGACCGCGACTGTCATCACCGCGGAGCCTACAGATGCGGGCATCAGCGCCAGGATATAAGGCCTGATCCCCAGCGACAGGATGCGCATCGAGGCTCCCGCAGATAGCGGATACAGCGCCAGGGCTCGCACGACATAGCCGGACGCAATCGCAATCAGGCCGAACGGCGCGGCAACAACGAAGATCGTGATGTTCGAAACTGCATAGATCAGCGTCAGCCAGGTCTGCCAATGGGGCTTTCCGAAGGCCAGAATAACAGAGTGATTGTAGAGGCCAATCGTCGTCAGGAATCCCGTGACCGACATGATGGAGAGTAGCGGGGCCGCTTCAATCCACTTCAATCCGAAGAAGTCGACGATCAGATCCGGCGCCAGCGCCGCAATTCCAGCGAAAATCGGAGCCGTCAGCAGCGACGTGTACATGACGAAATCGACAAGCGTCGCCCGCGAAGCCCCTTGATCATGCTGGAGGCCGGCGATCGTCGCAAAGAAGACGCGGTTCAACGCATTTCCGATCACGATGCTTACGGCATTGACCAGCCGCTTGGCCAGGCTGTAGAAGCCCGCGCCGGCGGCGCCGGTATACCATGTGACGAAGATCAGATCGGAATTGGCGTTGGCGAAGTTCGTGATTCCCGTCAACGCCACGTAGCGCGCGTACCTCAGAAGCTCAGTGGCGGCCCTTCGGCTGAAGCGGAAACCGGGTGTCCAGGGCGTGAGGGTCCACAGGCTGATCAGCGAAATCAGCGACGTTGTGACGAGCTGCCCGACCAGCGCAAGGACTCCGTAGCCCTGGCTTGCCAGCGCAATGCCAACAGCCCCGCCCGCCGAAATGGACAACAGCGAGCGGATTGCAAGGGATCGAAACAGCTGATTGCGGGTCAACCAGGCCTCGTGCGTCCGCGACAAGCCCTGCACCGCAACCACGATGCAAAACCCCTTGAGAACGAGAGCCATGTCCGAAAGGCCGGAAAAACGTTCGATCGCATCGCTAGAAACGAAAAGCGCGAGCGCCGCAAGCAAAGAGAGACCGGCGATGAGCCAAAAAGAGGCAGTGTAATCCTCGTCCTTCGGCTCGGCACGCGCCTGGACGGCGATCGCAACACTCTCGATCAGAACGGATCGGCAGAAATCGAGCGCCAGGGCGCCGGTTGCCACGACGCCAAGGATCTGCGGTGATAGCAACCTCGCCATCATCATGTAGATGACAAGCGTGAGCGACTGGCCGACCGCCGAATCGAGCGCTGACCAGATGACGCCCGAAATGATCGAGCGCGACTTGATAATTTCGTGGCGCAAATGGAAGCCTGTCACATCTCGGGTTAGCCGAACGCTCGTCATTGAGCCATCAGTTGCAATGGTCCAATAGTCGCCTTGTTTAGGAGGACACTACGGCGAGAAAGCAGCTACAATTCGAGGCAGTATGAATTTCCGGGGCAATCTGCGACGACTGATCAACGAAGTCGGCTGCGACTTCATTCATCCGCTGCCATATCCGCACGTGGAGTTGTTCTTCTGGCGACCAGACGACGGAACCATCAATTTCGGTGACTATCTGTCGGTGGTCGTGGTCGACCATCTCCTGCGACATTTCGGCTACACGCTCGCGGACGAGGTGCCATTGCAAAAGCGCATGTTCGCGATCGGCTCGGTGCTCCACTATGCGCGAAATGGTGACGTCGTCTGGGGCAGCGGGGTGAATGGACGCCCGGGCCAGGGCGACCTCAATCGACGCGTGCAGACCCTGGATGTACGCGCGGTGCGCGGCCCGCGCACACTGGAGATCCTGCGACGCCGGGGCATTACTGTGCCCGAGGTGTTTGGTGACCCTGCGCTGCTAATTCCCCGGCTGTTTCCCAATCGCTTTCATCCAACTGCCACGAAGCAATGGGTGTTCGTGCCGAACCTGCACGATTTGAATCTGATCGACCACACTGCCAATACAGTGGTCTCACCCCTTGGATCCTGGAATCGACGTATTGACGCCATTCTGGAAGCCGAACTGGTTCTGGCCAGCTCGCTCCATGGCATCATCGTCGCCGAGGCATTCGGAATACCGGCGCGCTACGTGCGGCTAAGCAGCGGGGAATCTGAGTTCAAGTACCGTGACTATTACGAAGGCACTGGCCGGTTTGGCGTCGAGTTTGCCTCAAGCATCGACGAAGGGCGCGAGATGGGTGGAGCTGCGCGCCTCAACTTTGATCATCGTGCCCTGATGGGTGCATTCCCGATCGACCTTTGGAGCGGAGAGAACTGAGATGGCTAAGCGCCTCCGCGTCGCAATCTACGCGCCGCATTTCGCCGAATATTCCTACAGGCTTGCCGCGGGGCTGGCACGGCGCTGCGAAGTCCGTCTCGTGCTCAATCGCAAGGACGCCAACCAGCAGTGGGACCTTTCCTGGATTCCGTCTTCCGAACCGTTCGATACCCGTGTGCGCGACCTCAGCATTCGTCGCTTCGGAGCAATCGGGCTTCCGAGCTCGTTCCTCGACGTACTCGCATTTCGCCCCGACATCGTCCATTGCCACGAATGTCCGGAATATTTCACGGCGGGCCTGATGGAGTTGCTGCGACTGACCAGCCTGCCACGCGTTTTGACAGTGCATGATGCAATTCCCCATTCCGAGGGGGGATCGGGTACCAACTCGACCGAAGAAAGATTGCGCAACCGCATGCGTGCAGCGGCAACGCACATCACGGTGCATGGTCAAAGCTGCATCTCCGACTTCCGCAAAGCTTCACCAGGCTATGTGGGCGAAATCACCTCGTCCATGCACGGCGTGCTGATGGTGCCGCGAACCGATACTGCAGCCGTGCAATCGATCAAGGGGCGAATTCTCTTCTTCGGCAGAATGTGGGCCTACAAGGGGCTTGACGTTTTTCTCGACGCCATCGACTTGCTCGCAAAACGGCGCGTTCGCCACCACGCAGTTGTTGCCGGTCGCGGGCCTGAAATGGTGAGACTGACCACACGCATGGCCGCTATGCCGACCATCGAGACCATCGACGCCTATATCTCGGCCGCCGACACCAGTACCCTCTTTCAGTCTGCAGAGGTCGTCGCGCTTCCCTACAAGGATGCGACGCAGAGCGGCGTGCTGGCATCCGCGTTTGGCAATCACCGCCCCGTTGTCGCCAGCGCAACAGGAGGCATTCCTGATGTTGTCACCGACGGAATCAATGGCTTGCTGGTTCCGCCAGGAGACGCGACTGCGCTGGCCGACGCGCTCGAGCGCGTCCTCACCTCGAGATCACTGGCGACAAGCCTGACCGACGGCGCAAGGGAAACAGCGCAAGGATCGCTGAACTGGGATCACATCGCCGACAATCTGTTTACAAGCTATCGCCGCGTTGCCGCTTAGGTGGGCGCGGCAATTCCGTTATGGCGAAACCGGATGCTCGGTGCCTGCGATCGGACGGAAGAACAGGCCCCGCAGGCTACCGTCGATCAGGCGCCTGAGCCTCACCTCGATCAGCTCGTAGCTGATCGCGCTGGCGATCAATGACAGCACCAGTCCCAGTCCAATGAAGGCCACCCACAATATCCATCGGTCGATGCCGGTCGCGACGAGCTTGAGACCGGCCACTTGCAAAGGAAACAGAACGAAAGGGTGCACCAGATAGAGACTGTAGCTGATCTTCCCCACATATTGCAGCGCCGGCGCGTTGAGCAGATTGCCGATCCCCGAGCCGCGCGCCAGCACCATCCCGAACAACAGAGTACCGGGCACGAGACCGATGAAGGGATGGAACAGCACCAGGCTCGCATACATCGCGACCGCGCAGATCAGGCCAGCGGCAACGCCGAGGCGTCCCGGCACGGAAAAGCGAATGCCGATGGCGCTAAAGAGCATTCCAATACAGAAGAACGCAGTGATCGGCCAGTGCATCAGGCAAGCGAGCCCAAGCAGAACGAGTGGAGCCGCCAGCAGCCGGCCGCCGATCCGCAGCGCGCTGAACGTCAGCGCAAACCAGATATAGAATGCCCACTCATAGGTCAGCGTCCAGGCATTTTGCTGCGCTATCGGAAGCCCTAGCGCATCCTGGAGAAAGAAAAGGTTGGCAACGAATATACCTGTATAGCTGCCAGCGTCGATGCCACGGAAGAACTTGTAACCGACCAAAGGGCCGACCGAAAACAGCAGAAGATGCAGGATGATAAAGACTGGCATGATGCGCAAGATGCGGTCAAAGAAGAATTTCGCCAACGACCCGTGCCGGACCAGGCTTGCCGGGATCAGGAATCCGCTGATCATGAAGAACAGTTCGACCCCGTGTCCGCCGACATTGATGACCGACTGCAACCACGGCCACAGCGGCGGGAGGAACCCGGGATCGAGAATGTCGTACATGCCCCCCTTCGGCATGTCGTAAAAGTGGTCCATCAGCACGCTGAGAGCGGCAATGCCACGAAGTCCCTGCACAGACGGCACAAACGATCCATCGTAGCCGGCCGGTGCATCGCGTGCTCCGCCCCTCACTCGGCGGCTCCCTGGCTGCTGAGAGCAGGCTCGAGAACGACTCGCTTCCGCCTGTCCGACCGGAACCTGTGCCCGAATGCGATCGATGGCTTTTCCGTAAACGTGTAAGTCAGCCAGCTCACGACGAGCGACAATGCGACGATCGCGGTAACGAAAAGCGACCACCCAAGCGGTCCGTCACCGACGCCGACAAGACGATGAATCCAGACGATCACGAAGGGCGACATCAGGTACAACGAGTAACTGATGACGCCGACGAACGCCAGGGACCGCAATGCCATCCGCTCGCCGAACGTGGCAAACACGATGAAGACGAGAGCGGCAAGCACGTAAGCCGAGCCGATCGAATAGCTGTAGAAGAAATTCTCGTGGTACACGCCGCCGAACCTCCTCTCCGCCAGCGTCACCGCAAAGATCGCGTAAAGCAGCGTGCATGCGGCAACATGCCGCCATCGCAGTCGTTCTTCGATCACCGTGTCGCGGATGATCTTGCCAAGAAACATCGCCGACAGGTTCAGGGCGACCTCCAACAACGATGAGACCGTCCGGCTGTCGATCAACATCGGCACGATGGTGCCGACCAGCGCCGCGCCAATAACGATCGAAACGGCCGTATAGCTCCGGTTCAGCAACCCCATCGCAAAGAGGATGGTACACCCGATGTAGAACAACAGTTCTATGGCGAGCGTCCAGTAAAAGATCCAGAGATTCGGCACGTTCACGAATGTCTGCAGCATCGTGAGATTGGCCAGAAACTGCGGCAGCGCATAGGTTTTTCCATCCAGTGCCAGAAGTGTCACCAGCCCGATCAGGATCGAGGTCCAATAGGCGGGATAGAGACGGAAAACCCGGCTTACCGCAAAATCCCGCACTGGCGCTGCACTGTTCGGGAAGCTGAAGGGGATGACGAAGCCGCTGACAAGGAAGAACAGCACGACGCCAAACCGGCCGAAGTTCATGTAGTAACCGAGAACGTTGTGAAACGCCCAGTAGTAGTCGCCGGTCGGGTGATGCTGGACGATCACCTCGAGCGCATGCTGCAGCAGCACAGCGAGTACGGCTATGCCACGCAACGTATCGATGAACGCAAGTCGTTTATGCATCTCGTTGTCTCACCCGTCGGCCACGCTAAGCCGGTTTCAGACTGGTCCCGCGATAACCACCCAATCCACCCGATCCCAGTCCGAGAACCTCCTCTGGCGGGCTCGTTGGAACGATCAGCGGTTGTACCGCCGCTTTTCGGGTGAAAACTCCGCTGAAACTCAGAGAGATCAGAAGTAGGCCGGATGCAGGGCCGTAGTTCAGAACTGTGATGGTGAACATGTTGACGACAAAGAGGAGCGTCAGCTTGTAGATATCGGTCACCGCGAAGGTTGCACGGAACACCATGACCATGAACACAGCGAAGGGAAGGCCAAACATCAGGTACGTCCCGATGTAGAAATTATCGACCGGCACCCAATACGCGGCGAGCGGCGAAAACAGCTTCTGTGGATAATTGAAGCAGCCGGCGCCACACCCGGTGATCACACCGATTGGCATCAGCTGGCCGAGATAGACGAACGGAAGTTGCCAACTGTTGTTAATCCGGTCGAGAATGCTGAACATCGTCGAATGCGGGATAGGCACGGTCCCCGACGCAGCCCAGATCATGAAGAACGGCAGCGGAATAGCAGCGAACGACCACAGCGCGATGCTGCGAATGGCCACGAAACGCGACTTTTCCGGCAGCATTCGCACGATCAAGAGCAGCAGGAGATAGAGCACAAGAACGATCAGTGTCGTCTTGCTCGTGGTCAGCCGGGTGACATAGATGGCAAGCGCGCCAAAAGCGAGGCACCAGCGCGTACTCTTGCGGATCGACGTAATCGCGAATGATGCCAGAATAAAGAATGCCGCCATTGTGTTGTCGGCGGCAAAACCCATCAGCCGCTGATCATCCCCGCCGTAAGCCCACCATAGCCGTCCCGCCTCCCGGACCGCGCCGAACGATTCATATTTGAACCCGACCCACGGCATCACGTAAAACTTCGTTAGCAAAACGCCAACGATCGAGAGGTAGAAGGTCGCAGCGATGACCGACAGCAGTTTCCGGTAAGAGCCAAGATTCGTATCGCAAAAGCAAAATCCGACGAAAACCGGCAACATCATCTTGAACGCAGACAGGGCGGCGTTGGCCGTGCCGAGCATGATATAGCCTAGCACCAGGGACAGCATGATCTGCACCAGCACCAGCGTCGCCATGATGCTGCGATTGCGGATGATGCAATAGGCGATGAACTGTACCAGGCACAGCATCGCAATCGCGTCCGGGACATACCAGAGCGCATCCAGATGGAGAATGCTGGTGTAGTAGCGCATCACGCCGCCAAACGCGTCACGAACAAGATAAACGCCGAGCGCGAGCGCTTCGATATTCAGGCTGATGATCGTCAGTCGAGGGCGCACTATGGCAAGCATGTTTGCGCTCAATTTGATGGACGAGCCGAGGGCTCTGGTGATGTTGTGAACCGCCCCTGGCCTCCAAACACGCTCCGCAATAGCTTTCCGCCACCGATCTCGACGTAGAGATACGTAAAGTGCGACACAACCAGCACCGCGGCCAGAGACACGACGAGATTCGCCGTGGCGGGCAGCCCAGGCAGGATCGAATCAAGCGCAGCAATATTGCGATGCCCGAGCGCCCGTACGAAATATTCTGCGAGAAGTACGATCAGCGCATGCACCATGTAAATCGAATAGGACCGACGCCCCATCCATACCAGCGGCCCGGCCACCAGCATTCGAGGAATCAGCTTCGCATTCGGAAACGCCAGCAGGCTACCAAGGAAGAATGCAAACACGATCGGCGCCAGGAAGCTCGCTGCGGGATACGCTTCCACCATCGACACCAGCACGATGCTTGCGGTCATGGCGGCGAGCTGGAATGCCCCCTGAAGAAACGGAGACACCGTGCGCGGCACGTCCTTGACGATTCTTACGGCAAGAGCTCCAAGAAAGAAGCTTGTAAAGCAGCGCAGAATGCCGAAGTCGGTCTGAAGCCCAAGACTTGGCTTGTCGAGCACAAAAATGATGAAAACCAAGCTGCTGGCGGCGATCAGCGCCGATGTCACATAAAAAGAGATTGACGAACCGAAACGCTGCGCGAGCAGCAGCACCAGTCCAAAAATCACGTAGGTGTAAAATTCAACGCTGATGCTCCAGCTTGGCGCATTCCAGCTGAGGTAATCGATGAATCCCATGGAGTGAAGGAGAAAGAGATTCAGAATGAACGAATAGGTGTTGTTCACCTCAAATGCCGCCGGCGTTGCCGCAACGACACCTGCCGTGACCAGCCCGATGCGCAGCAGCCGGAAGAGAAGATTCGCCAGCAACATGACGATATGAAGCGGGTACACGCGCGCGAGACGCCTCACCAAGAAATCCCGAAGTGAGAAACGGCCGAAGTCTCCGTCGACATAGCTTAGCGACATCACGATTCCGCTCAGAACGAAAAACAGATCGACCAGCAGCCAGGCGCTTCTGAAGAACGACCAGTTTATCCATGCATTATGCGGGAACGCCGCGAGAAAGGTCGGCATCAAAAGAAGATGATGGATCACGACGGAGGTGGCGGCGATACCCCGGATACTGTCGAGTGGCAGGACATGCGGCTTCTCTCGATGACCTGACTGCATCACGTCGACATTCCCATTCATCCTGTACTGCAGCAGCGTGAACCACTTCGCGCACGCGTTCAATCGCAGCGAAGCCAGTTGCTCGCCGATGCATGACCGCTTGCAGTAATGTCATCGCTCACAACTCTTGTGGTGACCCACATCAGCAAACGTTCGCGATACCTGGCGAAGCTTTGCGAAATGGCGGCGTCGTTGCGATACGGAGCCGGCGTGGAGATATTTTGTCGCTTGTATGGCCACACTGAGTTTGGAACGGTGCCCGATGATACGCGACACGTTGCGCAGACCCTCAGCGCCATTTGCAAAGGCAGCAGGCAACGTGTGACCGGTTCATGAACATCGGAGCGCGAGCTTGCACATCCCGAAGGCACGCCGCCCACATTCTTCTGGTTGAACAACCTGCGCGGGAACATTACTGCACATACGTGTGAATCTTGCAGCGCACAAAAAATGACACAGTTGTCTGCGAAGTTCGTCGTTCTGGCCAGCAGACGAAAGACGTGGATGAGCGTGAACTCTGGGAAGCTCCGCACCAGATCCGGCGCGGATTGGAAAGCATTAGCAGTGATCTTGACAGGCGTGGCGCTGACTGGAACCACCGTCTGCCCAGTCCATGCCCAATGCGTCGAATCCTCCGACCGCGCGCCTCGCGCTGACCTCGATGCATTCACCAAAGCCCCCTCCTCCCTGCTCGAGCGGCTTCGCAACAACAAGGAAAAGCTGAAGTTTCTGCTCGCGTCCTACGTTGCTACGGATCCGGCCGTTCTGCCCTCCGTGGAGACGCTGATTACGGAGGCGACCTCGTCCGATCGGACGGCGATAGGCGCGGCGCTTCGCCTGGCCGAAGCGAGATGCACGTCGACCAAACGTGATGCCGCGCGCAAGATCAGGGAATTTGTGCAGCGGGTCGCAGACCTCACCGTGATCGCCGGATACTCGGCCGCCGGAGAGGACGAAGCTGCGGTGCAGTCTCCCGCACAACGTCGGGACGGCAAGCAGCCCAGCCGTGGCGCTGGCTTGCTGGAGGGAGAGTGGAAGACGAAATTAGCCGATCCATTCAAGCCCCTTCCGATACCGCGATAATCGTCAGCAGCAAGGCAGTGAATTTACCTATGTATCAACCGAGAGAGCAATTCCATTCCGGGCACCGGTTCGGAATCGAATTTGGCGGGGCCGTCCTCAGCTTCGACCGCGTGGCCGATGTCCTGCGCCGGCAGTGGCCGTTGATCGCCGGAACCGTCGGACTTTCCCTCCTGCTCGTGCTGATATATCTGGTGATGGCAAAGCCGATGTACACGGCGAATGCGCGGATCCTGATGGACACCCGCCAGACCCAGGTGCTCGACAAGGACAGCGGAAACAGCACCGCTCTGATTGACACGGGCTACGTTGACAGCCAGGTCGAGGTAATCAACTCGGACGACCTCATCCTGTCCGTGGTTCGCCGTCTTCATCTGACAGATGATCCTGAGTTCAGGGGCTCCAAGCCAGGCCTCCTCGGCACCGCTGTCGGCAGAATTATGTCGATGTTTGACTCCAGCGAGCCTCCGTCGCAGGAACGCATCGAACACGCCGCAGTCGAGCTGATCCAAAAAAATCTCCGGGTCGAGCGAGTGCTGACGACTTATGTCCTTTCGCTCAGCTACCGGTCGGAAAGCCCGGACCAGGCCGTCAGAATCGCCAATGCAATCGCGGACACCTACATCGTGGGGGCTCTGGAGGCGAAATATCAATCGACCAAGCGCGCGACCGAGTGGTTGCAACAGCGCAGCGCCGAGCTGAGCCAGCAAGCCTCCGCCAGCGACCGGGCGGTTCAGTCGTTCAAGGCGGAAAACAACATCGTCGGAACGAGCCGCGGCTTGATGTCCGAGCAGCAGCTCTCGGATCTGAATACGCAACTTGTCCAGGCCCGAGCAGCAACTGCGGAGGCCAAGGCTCGCCTCGATCGAATAGACACGATCTCAGACCAGGACCTCGCGCAATCTACAGTGAGCGATGCGCTCAACAACACCGTCATCACACGCCTTCGAGCACAATATCTTGATCTGCAGAGTCAATATGCAGATTGGTCGCGGCGCTACGGGAAAACCCACCAGGCTACGGTCAACCTCGGGAACAAGATGGACGAGGTGCGCAAGGCCATTTCAGACGAAGTTCGTCGTATCGGCGACGCCTATCGCAGTGATTACGAGATTGCCAAGAGCCGGGAAGCGTCGCTTGAGCGCAACATGAAGGACCTCGTCGCACAAGCCGGCCATACTGGCCAGGCAGGGGTGAAGCTTCGCGACCTGGAGAGTGCTGCCGACACCTACCGTAATCTCTATAACAACTTCCTCGAGAAGCTTCAGAGCGCCACGCAAAATCAAAGCTTTCCGATTAGCGAGGCACGCCTGATCAGTACTGCCGCAAAGCCCAACAAGAAGAGCTCTCCGAAAACGGTTCTGGCGCTTGTTGGAGGTCTGGTCGGAGGACTTTGCCTTGGTTTTGGCGCCGCATTTGCGCGCGAACTTCTCAATGACGTTCTCCGCACTCCAGGCGAAGTTGAAGACGAGCTTGGCGTAAAGTGCCTCGGTATTCTTCCGGAAATCCGCGCTGCACGGAAGGTCCCCGCATCGACCGGGGCGATCGGGCCGCCTCCGGTTTCCCGATACGTCCTCGATCATCCATTCTCGCGCTTCGCAGAAACTTTACGCAACATCAAGGTATCGGTGGATGTCGCGCGATTGACCCGAGACGTTAAGGTCATCGGTATCGTCTCGTCATTGCCAAAGGAAGGGAAGACGACGGTTGCGGCGAATTTTGCTCATCTGATCGCGCTAACAGGGCACCGCACGCTGCTGATCGACGGAGACCTTCACACGCGCTCCTTGACGCGTGAGCTCGCTCCCGATGCCAGGTCGGGGCTGGTAGAGGCGCTTAGCGATCCAGGTTCATTCGAGTACCAGGTGCAGCGGAGCAAGGAAACGGGTCTCGATTTTCTGCCTGCTATTTTTGCATCACGCATGGTCAACTCCGCCGACATCGTTGCGTCTAAAGCGATGGCGGATCTCCTCGCGGCGTTGCGCAACCATTACGAATATATCGTTATCGATCTCGCACCGGTCATGCCGGTCGCGGACTCCAAGGCGGTCAGCTTCCTCATGGATGCCATGGTCTATGTGATCGAGTGGGGAAAGACGACGCGGAGCGCACTTCAGGAGTCGATTTCCGGTTCGGAAGTCCTGCAAAAGAAACTCCTGGGAACCGTGCTCAATCGGGCAGACCCCAAGATGCTCAAGCGCATCGAAGCGTACAAAGGCAAGCACCGCGACAGTTACTACGTCGAGCCTGCTTGAGGGTCCGAAGCCTTTGCACGAGCCTCCACAACCGGGTGCGCAGCGGAACCGATCATCAGCGTCGGGAAAGAACGATTTCGCCTCAATCGGGAATGGGAACCGGGCCCAGCGTGTCCATTGCACGCTCTCTCTTTACCAAAGCGCATTTACCATAGCGGCCGGGTGGATCTTCCGTATTCGTCCGGAATCCACAAACGACCTTGATTGCCGTACCTAGCTGTTGGCGGTACGCGCTCGCAGCGTTGGCAAATTTCTGTTGTAGCGGCCTCTCTGACAGGAAACGCTGAGTTTAGGCCAAACTGATCTGCTCAACCTGGTCGCACAAATTTCAGGCACTCTTTTCTTCGGGGTTGCCTGGAGCTTGCGTGGCGTTGTATAGGCTGTTTTTTCGGTGACTTCGATGTTGACCGCCCTCGTTCTTTTGAGCATGTGGTTACTGATCAATATTCTCTTTGTGTTGATCATGGTTCCGCCGCGCAAACTGGGGCCCCCCTCCGGGACAGCCTTGTTGCCCGCCCAGATCGAGAAGAGCACTGCCCAACTTGATCATGACGAGCCGCTCTCACTCCGTCACGTAGTGATCTCGATCGCGATGGGCGCATTTTTCATGCTGGTCCCCCCGCTCATAGCCCTCCGCAACGAGCTCGTGCGGCTCTTCGGACGACGGCGGGGCCGCTGAGTCCAGAGCCGGAAAAAGAGTCAGCTGCGCGTTGGTCCGGACATGCGCTCCCCCTCAATAGGCTTCCTGGAACATGACGGCGGCGGCGGTGCGCGCCATGATCTTCAGATCGAGCCAGATACTCCAATTGCTGACGTACCAGACGTCGTAATCCACCCGCTTCTCCATCAGGTCGATCGTCGGCGTCTCGCCACGGAAACCATTGACCTGGGCCCAGCCCGTCAAGCCAGGTTTCATGTGATGGCGATAGATGTAGTTGCGGATCAGCTCGTCATAGTAGTTGTCGTGCGCCAACGCGTGCGGGCGTGGGCCGACGAGCGACATGTCACCCCGCAGTACATTCCAGAGCTGGGGCAACTCGTCCATACTTGTCATGCGAAGGAACCGCCCCAACCTGGTTACGCGCGTATCGCCCTTCGTCGCCTGCGCAACCGTATCGCCGTTCTCGGCAACCGTCATGGTCCGGAACTTCAAAATCTGGAACGGCTTGCCGTTACATCCGCGGCGCATTTGCCGGAAGAGCACGTTTCCGCTCGAGTCAAGCTTGATCAGAACCGAGATCGTCATCAACAACGGCGCCAATGCAATCAGGCCGAACGACGCCAGGCCCACATCGAGGCTGCGTTTTTGCAACCGCTCGAATATGGTCAGTGGAGGGCGCTGGAGCTCGATTGCCACGGTCCCGCTGACCGGAAGGAACGGACGCGAGACCAGATCAGCAATCGAGTTGTCCGGTAACAGCCGAACTGGCTGCGAGACCGCCCGCAGATGCTGTCCAATCTTTTGCAACAGCGGCAGTTCGTTCCAGTCAATCGCCAGCAGATACTCATCAACGTCAGCCGCCCGCGACTGCCGAATGACGTCGCGGATCAGTCTTTCCCACCCCTCTTCGCCATCCGCACCGATGACAAAATGACGAACGACATCAAATCCGTTCTTCCTCAAATCCTTGAAGCGGTTCGAAGTGAAGTCGAGCGGCTTCAGACTGAGCAGAACGACCTTGCGATCGACCAGACGTCCTTTTGCAAAGCTCGATCCCAGGGCCACTTGCCAGACGAACCGAAGGCTCATCAGTCCGACGCCGCCGGCACCGGCGAAAATGATGACCGTGCCTCGCGACAGATTGTCCGTCGACTTCAGCAGGAACGCCGAAACGGCCAGTATCATCAAGGATGCCGCCCAGATGACGATGGCTTTGCGCAACTGCCAGGCGAGCTTCAGCAAGCGATGTGTGTCGTACACGCCCTGAAAGTAGGCGATTGAAATAAACAGCACGCCAACAATAAGGCCCGCGCCAACCGAGGTGCCTTCCGGGACTGAGGCCGTCGCTGCGCTGTAAAACCGGGATGCCGCTGCGTAGCAGATCAAGATCAGCAAGAGATCAGCGGCGATGACGAAAACCTGGAATGGTCTTTGAAGTGCGGTCCCGCGCGCGGCAGAAAGCGAATGACCGTCATCAGAGCCGTAAGTTGCAACAACCATTCGATACCCCTAAGTGCCGAGCGCTCGTGCACTCATCGCAACGCAGATGATTTGCGGTGTTCGCGACACAGGGTGTTAACAGATCGCAGCGACAATGTGGCACCGCACGCGTTTTTCTTGCATCGCAGAGCTGGGCTCTGAATTTGGATAGTGTTCCCGCGATGCGTGTATTTTAATCTGCTCGTGGCATTGACAACATGACGGCGTCACACCCTGGTTATATGAGCCAAGGCAGAGTCCTCATCCCTTTTCAAATCAGCACGAGAAGAACGAAATCGCTCAACCAGCAGGGTTGCTCTGTTTTGGAATGAGGCGCGTTGAGTCCGGCCTTCCAGGTCCGGATTTCTCTATCAGCCGCAGATACCCCGCTGCGCTCGTTAAACGTACGAATAAATATGGTCATGACCAGATCGACGCGTTCTGATGTCTCGTCAATTCCGCACACAAAGCTGTCGTATTCGTCAGCTCGGTTCTTCAGCACGAAAGCCCCGTTTGACTTTGTACCTGGTAACTTCCAACGATGTCTCACGAACTACCTTGCTCGACCAACAGGTTTCAAGCGCCAGCTTCAGAATGCTTCCTTTCTTCCGATCACGCCTTTCAAAGCCGAAACCCCAGCTGCCGGAGGGGGTTCGGGTTTATGCAATGTCCGATATCCACGGCTGTGCGCATTTGTTGATGCCGATGCTGCGCGTGATCGATGCCGATCTGGCTCATAGTCGGCCTTCACACGCGATTGAGGTGTTCATGGGCGACTATATCGATCGTGGCCCCGACACACGATCGACCCTGGATATCTTAATTGAACGCAGCCGGCGAAATAACACCGTTTTTTTGAAGGGGAACCACGAGTCATTCCTGGTCAGGGTCCTGCGTGAGCCCCATCTTCTGAACAATTGGCTTCGGATTGGCGGAGCACAGACGCTCGCCTCTTATGGAGTTTCATCGGCGGATTTGAGGGGAGACCCGACCAACCTGCTGCGGGAGCTTGCCCGAGCTATTCCGCGTAGTCACGTCGAGTTCTTGCGCAATTTGAGACTGTCCTTTACCTGCGGAGACTTCTTCTTCGTACACGCCGGCATTCGACCCGGTCTGCCCCTGTCCGAACAGCACGAAGACGACTTGCTGTCGATTCGCGACGAGTTCTTGAAGAGCGACGAGCACTTCAGCAAGTATATCGTGCACGGTCATACTCCGGTGCGCAGCGCCGAGCTACGTGCCAACCGGGCCAACATCGATACAGGGGCGTATGCAACTGGAAATCTCACGCTCATGAGCATCCAAGGCACCCGCTTGCTCGCGGTATAAGCATCAAAATGCCTTCTATCTAACACCTCGATGATGCAGGTTTCATTCCGGCGATGGCCTGCGTGCGATATCCAGTTGCCGGGGCCGTGATGGTCTCCCTCTGGTGAGCAAGTTCCGGCCAGCTGTCATTGGGACGCGATTGTTCTGAGCGACGGAATTCTCTGAAGGTTGGTGTGTCGGTCCTTTCACTCGCCATCCGCGAGTCTCCCGCTCAACTGATGACGGGGGAGCGAGCCTTCCAGGCCCCGCGCTTTGCGCAACCGGACGCTCACTGATCGTCAAGCCACGGCAGATGCGCGTATTGGAGAACGTTGCCCGCAGTACTTCCATGCGGCTCGCCGCGAATCACTGCCTTACAGTTTCCTTTGGGCGTCGGTCCCGCATCCCCGCGATTGGGTCTGGTGGTCTCCTGATTCATGGAGCCCCCCTCGGATGCCGCGCCAACGCTCGTCCTCGACTGCGCCCTTGCAAGACAGGCCTGCGGTCGTTGAGCTGGAGCACTGTATTAAACACGCCGAGATAATCGAGCCCGGACTGGTCGTGCAGCCTCGTGAGCGGCGGGTTGCCGATGTGAAACATCTTGCGCGGCAGTCTCGGCGAGCGCCCTCTCGGCAGGTGCGCCGGCCCGATCTGATCGGACTGCGTCCGACCGGCGATCTTCAGCCCGTAGCGCCATCACGCCGCACGAGGAAAATGGTTTGATCTCGCGCTAGTGCTCGGTCCGCCCAAGCTTTTGTCGGGTTCGCGCCACTTGCTTGTCAAGCTGCTCCTCGACGAACATCACAACCATGCGCCGAGAGTCCTGATCAGTGATCTTTTGAAAAGCCCTGATGAGACGCAACATCTGCAGATCTTCGACGCCTTGGGACATGGCAGAGACCTCATCGGAAAATCTCGAGCTGAAAACCAGTAAACTATGCGGCCGTTACTCCGGGAAAGGAATATGGAACTTGGTCCAAGGTTAAAGCTGCCGCCGAGCTGCCGGAGCGGTGCCGGCCACTCTCAAGAGCCCTGAACGGCGAAGCCGGGATCAAAAGGAAGAACGGAAGCACCTTGGCCTGGACAGATAGTGTCGAGGCTGTCGCCCCGCTCGATGGTGGATGAAGAGATTTTCGGACGGCAAGCCGTGCAGCCGAGAGCCGGAATTGCGTGATCAGCATTACCCTCAGGCCGAACCGACCCGTTCTGATCAACGAGAGCGATGCCGGGAGACGGCTGTTCAGGAAAGTCCAGCCGCTGCGACGCGCTAGGTTACCCAGGCTTTCTCCCGCCCGGCGGCCATCTGGGCGCGCCAGACGTGGTTTGAGGACCCTACACCGCAAGGCTGAACAGGCGATCTTTTTATCTGCGTTGTGATTCCTGTGTCCACATTCGCAGCTCTCACTTGAACGGATCCTGGATTGACGGCGCCGACTGCCTGATACGACGCACGCTTACGGGCGTGCCGTCAGAAACGAACAGCAGTTCGTAGCGGCGGCCCTCGCTGTCGATGGCAAAGCAGGTGACGTCGTTCACCTTCCTTGCCGCGAAATTGCCGGTTTGGCGGCAGACGCCCGTTGAGGCCTGTTTACTGGGTACAGGCAGGCCATCGATCTTAGGGCGGTCCCTGGAATTGAGCAGCATGCGGTCGATCGGCAGCTCATAGGAATTGTCGTCGGCCCGCTTGCCGTTCTCGCCGGAGAACGACACCACGTGATTCTCATCGTCGGGATCGTCGACAGCGACTGCAAAATTCACCCGGCCCTTGTCCCCATGGGCGTAAGCAATGGTCTTGCAGTTGAAGCTGCGGCCGGCGACCGTCAACGTCTTGCAATGCCCTGACATCGACGCCAGCAGGTCGATAAAAGGCATCGGTCCGTCGTCGGATGAGGAGCTCAAAATCCCCTCCTCCTGACGGGATTGAGCAAAACATGGCGCGAAGGAAAACAGGAAGACAAGTGCTGCGGCAGTCGAATAGCTTGGCATCGGGCCAACTTATGAGAGTAATCATGCATGTCAATTGCGCACGAGGCTATACGATGCAGGTCGCTGCGATAAACGCCACTAAGGTTGAACTGCTCCGGTGTTGACCCCAACGTTGCCGTCCTGCTGGCACATGCCATTTGAAAGCAAACAGTGGAGCAGATGAGATCTCTTGCTACTGCAAGTCTGGGCTTGCGATCCTGGCCTTTCCGATTCGCAAGCGCGGGCATTCTTTCTTGATGGAGCCTGGGACGCTGCTTGCGATTCAGCGACCGCGCCGGTTTTTGTGACCAAGCCCGCCTAGTTGGCGTGGCGACATTGCGCGTACCGCGAGCGTCGAGATCCTTGCCCATTGACTGAGCACCCAGACAACCTTTCCTGATCCGAGTCCAAAAGACCAAGCCGACTTTTGAGATCGGGTAGGTCCATTAGAATGACCTGGAATGACATGCGGCCGCAGACCGCTGATTCTTTTATGGCTCAAGAACGACTGCGTGACAGGCGCGAGCGTCCACTGAGACGCCCAGACCTTCCGCGCCGCTTTCGCCTCGCTTGGATCAACCAAAACAGGAGGCACCCTCGCCTGCCTGAAAAGTACTGTCTTGCGCGGCATGCCGAAGCGCGAGCGACGTACCGCCTCGCCGCATAATTCCTGTATTCAATTGCTCAATTGAGCAATCGGCCCCTTACCGCAATTTCGAAGTTGGAAACGAACGATTCGAGGCTGCGAGCCGAACCTGGTTCGCTCAGATCCTGGGCGATGTAACGCAGCCGCGCGTGGGAACGTCCCTCGATCTCGTCAAGATCAGCCGCAATCTTCTCGAGCGCCGCCTGGAGGCGTCGCAAATGAGACATTTGCAGTCCTGCCCGGCCCATTAGATAGCTCCAACTGGTTACTCGCAGCGAACCAATAAATACCCCAAAGTTAAATATATAATAGATTATTCGCATTTTTTGGTGGCCGTCAATAGCAATCAAAGAAGCTCTTTAATTGATCTTTCAGCAGCCACTGGCTTGGCCACAGGCGTATCAACGTCGGCTTGCGTGCAGTCTGATCTCCAGCCTCCTCACCGCTGACCTCGAGACCGCCTCGGGCCGGTCTTTTGGTTGAAGAGGTGCTGATGCGCGTGCTGGATTCAGCCCAGCTTGCGATTGTCTGACCCGATCGAGCAACCAGCATTGATCCTCCGGTGGATTGTGGCGGAGACCTCAATTCAGTTTGCGTTGCTGATCGATTTCCTCCTGGATCCAGCCCGCCCGGTTTCTTCTGCCATACGTTGGAGACGGAGCTCGTCGATCCGCCACTACAACATCCGCGCCGAGCTCACATGATATCGCGCCTTCATCGTGGGCCCCTATAGCCGACCAGGCTCGAGTACAATCAGATTCATCGCGCCCTCCAAATGGTGCCAGAGGCCGCTTGAACCTGTTCTGCTTTTCGGTGAGATGATCAATGGCTTTCGGCTAGCTACTAGCATTCTTCCCTGCCTTCGACACCGCTTCGATCAGGGCGGGACACTTTTCATACTGTTCAGCCCGGCCCGCAGCGGTCCCGCGAAGCTCCCTGCATTCGCCTCCGTCAAAGAACCATTTGGTGGCGCCAATGGCGACGATCACTCTGCATTTTGGGCACGGCACCTGCATCTGTATGCATCCACAATGGCTGTTTCTATCAGGACCTGCAAAAGGGCCCGCAGACCGAAGTTGCGTGCCACGAGAAAGAGAAAACCTCACCAGACTTATCGGCGAGGATCTCATATTTGATGATAGCCACCCTGCCAGGGTTTGCCTGACATCTGCATGGCACGTGTGCAACTTGGTGCACGTTTGGTCAGCGGCTGCTGAGCGTTCTTTGTGGTAGCTGACGAGCTCAGGTCTGCGCTTGTGCGTAATAAGTCACGGGCAGGAGAGCGGCGGCAACAGCTTTCATAACATCACCTGAAAAATCAAATAATTGCTTCAGGATATTCGTGGACAGAGAAACTGTAAAGATTGGAAAGAAAGGCCGGTCAGATTTCTGGTTTGTCTGGTCCATCTTCCGTGGGGAGCCTCTCGATGAGCATATTCGGTGCGGGCAGCCTGGCGCCGGTGAACTCCGTTCGCCAATCCTTCGGCTCTTTTCCGGGCGACTGCACCACATCACCCTCAGCGAACGGGATGCAGGCGAGGCGGTCACCTATTTGGTGAAAACGTAAGCGTCACGCACGATCATTCGAACCGGCTCCCTTGGCTCTGCCTCTAAGGCGGCGGCCCATAGCCTTGCGGGCGGGCGCCACTCCAACACCCAACGCGGCCAAGGGCAGATTTTGAGCCGACGTGGCTCGCTCGCGAAGTGTCTGGCGATCTGACGACGCGATGTGCGGCCAGCAACACCGCCTTCAAGGCGAGCAGACCACTGGCTGATGATGATCTTGTTCTGCGCGGCCTCAAGTTGGCGAGACCCGGCTCGCCGCCGACAGCCACGCGACGCCCCTGCCAGCATGGCCGCGGACGAGCACATGCCCGCCGCTGTTGCCGCTGACAGTCCATCCAGGGCCTCGGCCCAGAGGTCATGTCCTGCATCCAAGGTCGCACTTTAAAGGCCCGCAAGGGTCGGCTAGGCTTCCGGGGCGTGACCCCCAGTCCCGCCCAAAAGACCGCCGGCCCCGCGCAAACCCCAAGTTTCGCCCCCGGGGCCGGCGGCCTCCAGGTGGCCTCCTCGAAAGCCCTGCCCGACCAGAAGGAGCCGCTCTCCCGGGTCGATCACCGTTTGGGCCGGCACTGCTCGCGGCCATCCAACCGATGACACGCTCACTCGGCGCAGGCGGGTGACATCCGCCTCCGCGCGGCGTGCTGTCGGTCAGCGCGGCAAATCCCGGCGCTGCCCCTTGACCGCGAGATCGTCGCGTTCTCCCCCGTCGGTGAGCCGGCCGGCAAAGCCAGCCAGCTCCTTCAGCCCCTTGATGGACGCTTTCATATCGACAGCCTGCAACCGCCGCGAATGCGCCGGATCTGGTTGAGCCGCAGCAGGCTGTGAAATCGCGACCAGGGCTGAGAAGCACATTCCAGGCAGACATTTTAACCTTGAGAAGTGAGGTTAATCCGAAGTTCGCCTTGAGACCGGGCGCGCGCTTCTCTAACGCTTGGCCGCGGTGGACAGAGTGGGTCTGAGTTGATGCCAAAGACCACGGATTGGTAGTCTGGCAGGGCCGCCAGACTTTTCGCCCCAGTCTGGCTACCCACCCACTTTTGCAGAATTGGTGCGCAGATGCCCTTCGAAAATCTCTCGGACCATTTCATCTTCCGCATGTACGAGAGCATCCGCGACGAGGTGCGCGCGGATGCCCGGTCAGGCATTCGGCTGCTCCGCGGCCCGGCGAAAGAGCGTGCAGAGGAATTGCGTCGTGAGATCGAAAGTCGGGGACTGTACTGTCCCCTTATCGAATGGCCTGAAGACACGGTGACAACGAGGTGATTACCTGTTTCTGACGTTGAGCTTCACGTCTTATCAATGGTGCGGCCACCGGCCGTGATCATGCGGTTCCGACCAGGTAACCTCGCCCTTCCGAGCTGCCGATTTCGGGTAGAGAGCACAGTTCGCGGCTCGCGCGCATGTTGAAAAATGCCTTGCTGGTGGTCGCGTGGCCGAGCAGGCTGCGTACGTCCGGCAGCCGCGGCGAAGGAGCACTTTTGTTGCAGGCCGGGGACGTAAGCGCAGTTGCGGGCAAGAAGCGCCGATCCGATCGCGCACACGCTACCCGTTGACTGAGGAAAGACAGTCAGTCCCGGCAAGCCTACGGGTAAACTCCCGAAAACGGACCACCAGAGCAGTGTTTATGTCGTCGTACGACCATCCGGCGTGTTACCACCAGAAGTAAGGAAACACCCGGTAGCGAAGCCTCGGATTGCCATAATGGCCCGGTCCGTCGTAAGGACCGTAAAAATTGCCATCGCCATAGACCCAGCGCGCCACAGGCCGGCGGACCGGCGGACGGTGACAGCGGCCGCTTTCGTCACAGATCACCTTCACCTGCTCAAGCGCACCGTCGGCCTGAGCTGCGCTGGCCTGGACAACAAGCGGCGAGGCCGATACGCCTCCCGCCAGCATCATCGAGAGACCGGTGACCGCTCCAGCCAGTTTCAGCATTGTATGGCCCCTCTGACCCGTCCGATTCATGTTAACAGGGATGAATAGTCTTAATGGCCTCTCATTCACAGGACAAGGCTACAGAGCCATCTCCAGAGGATTTGCTGTCCGCGGCATCCTCGCTGCGATGTATCTGCCACATTCGGCCCGGCTGGTCAGGATGGCAGGATCGCAACCGAGTGCTGGCCGTCTTCGCCGGGACCGTCGGAAATCTGTTTCCCATGCGACCAGAGGTATTGGCCGGATGCCGTTCTCATGGCTGGCTGTTAAGCAGCCGGCGCGTTGTTCAACCAGGCCCTGAATCCAAAGATGGCACCTCTTCTTCCCTGTGATCGCCTTCCTCGGAGGCTGTTCGGCTTTGCCGTGCTGCTCCTGGCACTCTCGATCGTCCGGCCCGGTCAAAGTCTTGGGCAGGAGATCGGTCGGTTGTATGCGACGAGACCCCCGCCGGGATATGCCTTCGTAAGAATTGTCATGGCGTCCGACGGACATGTCCCTCGGATTCAGGTCAACTTCCTGGATTTGCCGATGAGCGAGGCTACGGGGGCGAGCTCCTACCGCGCCGTTCCAGGCAATCAGCCGCTAAACCTCTCCATCGACGGCTCTTCGAAAGATATAGTGCCAGGCGCCGAGAGGTATCTCACCCTCGTGATCTCGAAGACCAACTCGGACTGGACCCTGCAGTCGATTGACGAGGCGCAAAGCTCCAGCGACGGCCTGAAAGCCAGGCTGCGCTTTTTCAATCTCGTACCCGGGTGCACAGCGATGCTGAAAATTGCGGGCGGCCCAACGATCTTTGAACAAACTTCGTTCGCCTCCGTCCAGTCCAGAACGATCAACCCTGTGATCGCCAAACTCGAAGGGTCCTGCGGCGAAGACAACGCGCTCCTGACGCTTCCCCAACTCCGCACCGGCGATTACTACAGCCTATTCCTTCGCAAGGGCTCCGGGCGGCTTCGTCTCACCGGACAATTGGATGAGATCGAAGCCTATCGAGAGCGCTAGGCCACGCATCGATGGTGTTTGTCAGCGATTCCTTCATTTTTGTTTTTTTGCCTCTGTTTTTGCTCGCCTATGCGATCGCCCCTGCAAGATTCCGTAACTTCACGATCCTCGTGTTCAGCTTGATCTTTTACGGCTGGTGGCGATTCGATTTTCTGCCTCTCCTCGTTGCGATTGCCTGCTGGTCGTGGGCGACGGGCCTTTGGATCGTCCGAAGCGATGGCGGCGAGCGCCAATTTGCCCTGCTCGCTGCTATCCTTGCGCCTATTGCGAGTCTGATCTGGTTCAAATACGCCAACCTTCTCGCTGAAAGCGCGCTGGCCCTTGGTGCTTCAGCGGGACATTGGACCGCGATTCCTTTGCCAATCGGCCTCTCATTCTTCGTGTTTGGCGCGATATCCTACTCAGTTGACGTCTTCAGGAAGACGGTCGCCGCCGAGACCAGCTTCGTGAATTACGCAACCTACCAGGCCATGTTTGGCCACCTGGTCGCAGGTCCTGTGGTCCGCTATCAGTCCGTCGCGGAACGGCTGTCGTCACGCTCCTTCGACCTCGCGGAATTCACGGAAGGCTGGCGCCGTTTCATGCTCGGCTTTGCACAAAAGGTGCTGCTCGGGGATACGCTCGCACCACTTGTCGACGCCGGGTATGCGCTGCCAAACCCGAGCACGGCCGATGTGGCCTTGACGGCCGCAGCCTACACGCTGCACCTGTATTTTGATTTTGCCGGTTACAGTAGCATGGCCATCGGGCTGGGACTGATGGTCGGCCTGAAATTCCCGGAAAATTTCGACAATCCCTATCTGAGCAGATCCATCACCGAGTTCTGGCGCCGCTGGCATATCAGCCTGTCAAGCTGGCTCCGCGACTACATTTACATACCCCTTGGCGGAAACCGCGCTGGCAAGGCTCGCTCCTATTTCAACCTCTTGCTGACCATGGCGCTCGGCGGGCTCTGGCACGGAGCGAGCTGGACATTTCTGGTCTGGGGCATTTGGCATGGAGTTGGATTGATGGTTGCACGGCTGTGGCATGCAGCTGGCGGACCGGCGATCCCTTCAGTAGCCGCCCACTTTCTGACCTTGATTTTTGTGATGATCGGTTGGCTGCTATTTCGGGCCCAGGACTGGCATGTTGTCCAGACAATGATGACGGCACTGCTGGGGCTTAACGGGCTGTCCCTTTCATCACCAATGACCGCGGCGGCAAGACCTGTCGAACTGCTCACGCTCGGGGTGAGCCTCTTCGTAGTGTACGCCCCGGCACTGCCTGAATACCCGCTGCGACGTTACATCGATCGTCCACGGTTTGAACTGGCGCTCTTGCTATGGCTCTGCGCGTTATGGACGATGCAAAGCCGTACCGTGATTCCCTTCCTGTATTTCCAGTTCTGAGGGACGCGGGATGATCCGGCCTTTGCTCGTACTCGCAGTTATCTTCTCGGGCCTCGTCGCCGTGCTGACCAGAGGTCACGAAGCACTCGGCCAGGTGTTGAAAACGACGACAGTAAACGATTTAGCCTACGGCGGCTTCGCGCAGAAAATCGACAAAGCAATCTTTGGAGCGGTGCCGCGAAGCGTCACGCTGGACGGCCTGGTGACAGGGCTGGAGTATCGGTTACTGGGCGACGCCGGGCCACAGGTCCGCGCCGGGTGCGGTGATTGGCTCTACAGCATCGAAGAAGTGCGGGCCGAACGCAATGATCGCGAAAGGATGGCTCTCCGCGCGGAGATGCTGCAACGGCTGGTCCGGGCAATCAAACAATCGGGCGCGCGCCTCGTTATTGTCCCTGTACCGGACAAGGCAGACCAGGTGGAAGACAAGCTCTGCGGCATCACGGCTGTACAATCACGCTTGCGAGACCGATTCTGGAGTGAACTGGCACGCGTCGACGGCGCGTTTGTCGTCGATCTCCGCGACACCTGGCCCAGACCTGGCTATTGGAGGACCGATACGCATTGGGATCAGGCTGGCGCACGCTTTGCCGTCGAGCGGATCAGGCAGGCCGTTTCTGGCACGCTCGCTCCCGGACAAGACGCAATCAAACTGATCGAGGGGCCACTACGCGAGCGTACCGGTGATTTGTTAAGACAATCCGGGCTGACCCATGCGCCACGTGCGCTGGCCCCGGCTCCCGAGCAGGAGCAGGAGGTCAAAGCCGAGATTTCGCACGCGCGCGGACTGCTCGACGACGCAGCCGAACCGTCAATCATTCTGGCTGGATCTTCGTTTTCTTTGAACTCGGGATTCTTCGAGTATCTTCAGGCTGCTCTCACCAGAGAAGTGGCCCAGGTCAGCCAGCCCGGCGGCGGCTTCGCCGGCGCGCTGCTTGAAACCCTCGAGAAAAGAGCTGGGAGCCTGGACAAGAACAAGGTGGTGATATGGGAGTGGCCTATGCGATCCCTCGTCGTCCCTCTTAGTGAGGGCGAGAAGATGTTCATGCGGTAGATCAGGTGATTCAGTGAACCCTCGCCCGACAAGATTAATGGTGGCTGTTGCAACCGCGTGGCTTGCACTCGCGTCGTCTGCAGTGGCACACGACGCTGTCATCGAGGGGAAGTCCAACTGGCTCTTTGCCGGTTGGGAGAGCCTCACCGTGACCCGCCCTGAGGCAGAGCGCACGTCCATCCAGCTTATTTCAGACGTCGAACGCCTGCTCGCTCAGAAAAACGTCAAATTGATTGTGGCAATTGTCCCGCTCAAGCCCCGATTCTATGAGAGCTTGCTACCCGACGGATCAGCGATGTCCGACGCTGTTCGCGGGCGCTATGACCGGGAGCTCACCGGACTCCGTGCTGCTGGAGTCAATGCGCCCGACCTCCGGGATGCCTTCAAGACAGTCACGGCCGATGGCAAGGAAGTATTTTACCGCACCGATTTTCATTGGACGACGTTCGCTGCCGAAGCGACAGCGGATCTTGTCGCTGGTGTAATCGCCGCCGGGGCGCCTTTGCCGGGGAAGCCCGGCGGCGGAACCCGGTTGGGCGAATGGATGAGCGATCGGCATCTTGGCGACCTCGCGGCCAACTTCCTGCCTCCGGACCGGAAGCGGGCCATCGGGCCGGATGTCTATGTCATACGGGCGACCGCTGCGCCGGCCGCCGGACTGCTCGACCCGGACCCATCTCCGGTCGCCGTGGTCGGCAACAGTTTCGTGCAGCCTTACTTCGGCTTTCCGCAGCGACTGTCCAACAGGATTGACCGCCCGGTCGCGCTGAAGTGGAATCCCGGAGACGTCGGGCCCTGGGCTACGCTCCTGCAATATCTCCGGTCCCCTGAATTCACGGCCGCGCCAATCAGATATCTGGTCTGGCAGCTCAACGAAGCACAGATACAGAACGGACCTGACGCCCTTGGCGAATGGGCACCGCAAAGTATTTCCAGCCCCAATGACTGGCGCGCCAGGGTTAGTGATGCCTTGTCAAATCGATGAAAAGCTTAATTTTGTCTGACGTATAATTTTGTGCCTGAAATTGCTGAAGAAATACAGCAGCAATTCAGCAACACGCCCGGAAAAAGCATGAATTTTGAAGACGTTGCTCTAATCGTTCGCCGGATTCCGGTTCCGCCAAATCCGTAGCTCAGCTAGGCTGGTCTCCTCGGTTTCACATGCCTGTGGGGGCTATGATTATCTGGCGCGCAGAACGTCCAGGACGACGTAAGCTGCAGGCTGTCATCGGCGGCCTGGTGCTTTCGCTTGTCCTGGTCTGCCCGGTAGCTGCCCAAACGGCTGATCCGGATCGCCCGCTCGAAGGGGAAGCCTACACCTCTGCTGAAGCGGCCTATAAGGCGTTTGAACAGGGCAACTATCAAGCGGCAGCAAACCAGGCTGCAACATCGGTGAACTTGCGTCCCGATATCCTTCGCCTGCGATTGCTGCTGATTGACTCAACTATCGCCGCAGGAAATCTCGCAGCAGCCGAGCAGGCGACAGCGGCGGCGCTTTCAACCTTTTCCGCCAACCAGGAACTGCAGTCCCGGCAGTCCAGCATTCGCCAGCGCCTCGCGCAGCAACCGGCTGGGGAGGGCTACAAGGCGCTGGAACGCGGCGATACCAAAGCCGCCATTCGCGCCGCCCGCCGGGCCGTGGAGTACGGGCCGGACGTGATGTCCTACCGCCTGCTATTGCTCGCAGCCCAGCTCGCTGACAACAGCCTTTCGGCGGCTGCCGAAACCGCAGCGGAGGCGATCAGGCTCGATCCAGGCAATTATGTGCCGGTCGTCTGGCGGGCCTACATCTACCAGAGGCTTGGGAACCGGACCCTCGCCCTGGCCGACCTGAACGCGGCACTCGCCCTTCCCGACCTCACCGACGCTGAGAAAAAGCAGATTCGGCTGATTGCGGCCGATGCAGCACTTGCGTCCGGTGACTACCGCGCAGTTCAAACCCTGCTTCAGCCGTATCCAAAAACGGATCCGCTGGTTGTTGCACGGATCGGCGACGCTGATGCGGTTGCCGAAGGCAAGGCGACGCTGAAAGGCGACGGCAAACTCTTACCCATGCCAGTGCAGGATTGCCGCGACACGCCGTACGGCTCCGTATGCAGTCTGCAAGCGCCCTACGTTCAGAGTATCGCCACTCCGATCGACAGGAAGGCCGAAGGCATCGAGGCGGCAGGACGAGCCTATGAGGCCAGCCGGGCAAGGAATTACGGGGTAGCCATCGAGGAAGCCAGGAAAGCGGTTGCGGGCATGCCCGAGATCGCCAGCACGCGCTTGCTACTGATCAACCTGCAGCTCAGTGCTGGTCGGTCGGCTGAGGCGGAAGCCACCGCGAGCCGTGCGATCGCGGAAGGTTTGGCGACCGCCGAGATCTATGCCCAACGGGGGTTCGCGCGTGTCCGCATTGGCAAGGACAGGGGTGCGATGGCAGATTGGGAAACCTCGCTGGCGCGAGGGCTTCCAGTCGAGCAAGTCCGGAATGTCCGTCTCGCGCTGGTCGACACCGCGCTCAAGGCCAGGGAACCCCAACGGGCGATCCGGGCTATTCCGCGCACCGGCCTCGACTATGAATTCACGATCAGGCGCGCTTACGCGAACCAAAGCCTGGGACACAAGGAAGAAGCCTTGCGCGACTTCAAGTCTGCGGAGCGGTTATCGACCAGCAACGCCCAGCGAGATGGTGCCATCCAGGCCGAGATCAATACTCTCCTGGAGCTGGGCCGGAAGCCCGAAGCAGGCGCGATCTTTGATGCGGCAATTGCTCGCGGCCAACTTGGCTCGATCAGGGAACCGGACCTGGCCTACATCGGGGTGGCCGTCGGCAATGACGAAGTGGCTCTCGAGCTGTTCGATCGCGCGAAAGCCAGCGGCGCACTTCCGCCTCGTGCGACCATCGATGCCGGCTACACGGCCATGCGGCGGTTTCAAAATCCGAAAGCTATCGCGTATCTCAAGGAAGGCATCGATGCGAAAGCTGATGGGCGCGTCAACATCGATGACCAGAAGCTGTTCGAGACCCGGCGAACGGTCGCCGATCTCACACGGACGTGGGGTATCAACAGCTCAATCTCCTACGGCAAGGTTGGATCGGCTCCCAATCCCTTCCTGACGATTAACTCGCCGGGAAGCAGCTATACATCGCAATTCGGATCCGAGCTCTACTACCGTCCCGAAGCGTTCGGAAACCGCAACGGCGCCCTGTTCGAAGTCTTCGGCCGCGTGTTCGAGACGCTTTATGATCAGGCGGGCGGGCCGACCGGACTGCCCACCACACAAGGCATGGCCGGCGCGCGGTGGAAGCCGTTCTCGGAGCACAATCTTGTCCTCGAGGTCGACAAGCTGTTCAGGCTGGGCGACGCGGCGCGCAACGATACGCTCCTCAGGGGAGCCTATTCCTATACGGTCGGCACTGACTTGCGGGCGATCGATACGCACTGGCCGACCTGGTACATCTACACGGAAATCGACCGCTTCTTTGAGAAGACGCAGCTGGTCGGACTGTTCGAAGGGCGGTTTGGTCACAGCTTCCGGCTGGATCCTGTCAGCAGGAATCTCGTGCTCTTTCCGCACGCTGTGATCGCGGCCAGCTATGATGATTCGTTCGCGGTTCATGACGCCTACTCGGCCGGCGTCGGCGGCTCGATCCGGTACTGGTTCGGTGAGACCAGATATGTTGCGCCCCCCTCATATTGGGAATTGACGCTGCAATACCGTTTCAGGCTGGCAGGCGACAAACGTGCCGAGGGCATTTTCGCGCAGACATCCATCAACTACTGAACATCGCTCTGGCTGCCGGTCGTCTCCCGAAGCTCGCGCCGCCCGGCAGACAGCTTCGCGGAATGTGGCGGCTAACCTGCTGGGTTTGTTTTACGCGCCGTCGAATGGAGGATCAGCCAAGGTGGTGCGAATTCGAGTGCAGCATTGCCTGCCAGTCGCCCGCGTTAAGGTTGAGAAGTTAGATTACCATCAGTTCGCAATTGAGCTCAGCAACAAAGATTGCAACACTTGCGAGCGGCCATGAGCCCCCATGGCAAGTCTGAGATCACCAATGCTGATCACGTGTTGGGCTATATGGGTCTTCGCCTCGATACTGGCGAGTGCCGCACGTCTGACTTCGTTCGACCCTTCGCGTGAGATCAATCACCGGGCGATGCAAACAACAATTGATGATCGCGGCCACTAAGGCGCTTGTTGGTCTATGTCAAACTGGTTTCTTCATGGGTCACCACGTTCAACATCTTCGTGCGGCAGCTGCCTGAGCGTCATGAGGATCGCCGGGCTGGATCAAATATATTGCGTAAAGTCCTTATATTATCGAGGCTGGTTTGCTCTGCGTCGGGAGCTACCCCCAAATAGTCCTATATCCACGGAAATTATTCAGGGGGCGCACTTTTTTTTCGCTTGTCCACACTCGCTCCGCAGCAGCTCGGTCCCGATTTCCAATCCGCTGCTAATGGACTCAGCACCGACGCGCGTTTTCGCGGATTTTCGAGTGGTCCCCCGCCGGCGAGATCAACTCCAATACCGGTCAATAACGTTGAAGTCTGCTAGCGCCATCCATTGCGGGGCCAGCCGGCGTCTATCTAGTGTTGGTCCGCGACCACAGGCTAGCGGATGTGCAAACCGGTGCCCGCATAATTCAAGGGGCTGCAACTCCTCGCTTTTCGTTCGGAACGCGAAAATGCTGGACCCGCATTAGGACCCGCCAGCAGCTAGCTTGTATCTCCTCGAGCTGATCTGCCCCAAATCGGCCACTCAAATCCCAACCGGGCGCGATTCGAGGTTATGTAGAACGCTCTCGTGGACGAGACGTGTCTGTCCCCCAGCAGTAGTTGGCCGGGCTCCACGCGACTTCTGTGGTAGGGTAGCTGTGGGCCCGCAAAGCCACATGAGAACATTGACTAGCCGAATGGGTACGCCGAGCGAAATGGGGGGGTGAGGCATCCCTGCCCGGCTGGGCTTGATACAGAAGGCTCACCCGGCGCCTGAGCGTTTGGAGCGTTCGTCGACCGGCCACCTTCCCGACAAGCCCTCAAGCTCGTTCTCTTTCGCCGCAACTCGATCTGAGCGATCGCGAAGTCCGTTCTGCACGTTCAGGTGCACGGCTAGAAGCCCGTGGTGCATCCTCAAATCCTCAAGCGACTGACCGTCCTTGAGCCCTTGAGCCGGTCGCGGGTCAAATAATGATGCTTGTTGGCCGATGAAGCCATTCCGCTGGGCCGCGAAGTACCCCCGAAACAATTGGTGTCTAGCGTCGTTGCCAATCAACAAGGGGATGGCGGTCATGTTGAACGTGCTTCTGGACGCGATTTACGGCGGCGTCATTTCGGCCTCCATTCCCGGCATGAAGAGCCAGGGAGCGGCACAATCAAGCGCCCCCGCGAGCAGCGCTCCTTGGCTATCGGATTTGGTCCAAGCGCTGGACAGGATCAATGAGCTTCCCTCGCCCCGTCCGTCCGAGATCGACGCATGTTATGCTCAGCTACGTCTACCGAGCGCGCCCGCTCAGGTGACGCTGCACTGAGCACGGCGAGCTGCGACGCAGCCCCCTGAAGCGGCGTTACTTCATCAAGTACCACAAGATCGCTAGCCCAAAGCATCAAGGGCAAGCGTGATGAGGATGGACGCCACTATTGTTTCGCCCATTCCCGATACGACACTCCGAATTTACCCCTGCGTGCACCGCGATCCACACTTTTGATACGTCAGCGCCGGCCTTGCAGATCACCAAGATCGCCAGCAGAACCGGCAGGCAGGCTCGACCGTGAATGTCTCAATGTCCACTGCGTTTCCTCACCCGCGTGAGCTAGTGGCGGGAGCGCGGCCGGACTTACCTAGAATGCATGCTTTGTGATGTACTTACGATGCCGCTTTGCCGAAGGCACGCCTCCAGTGGGACGCGCCACATGCTCGTAAGGCTGTGGAATTGGCCACTGGACGATCATTGCCACCGACCACTCGGTTTCGTTCGCGCGGCGATCGTCGTCTCGATTTCCTGAACCATCTCTCGTACCCGTTCTGCAAGCCGTTCGAACAGCGCTCGCGTCTGCCTATCGGGTGCAGTTCTCGCCAACCGAGCACAATAGCCTGCCTCCGGTCGAAACTTATCAAGTTGAGCAATAAGCTCTTCCATTCTCGCTCTTCTACTCCCCTACGTTCCAAGAGCTGTTTAGCGGCGACCTACCCGCCGGACACCTGGGAAATTTCCCAAGGTCGAAAGGCGTACAAATGGCGGCTCCAGCGAGAAGCAGGCTCAAGGAAGCCTGGGCTCAGAGCTTCTATCGCGACGACGCTCGACGACGGAGTCACGGTGCCGCCCCCTGAAGTTCAGCAACCGCCGTGATGATCCCCGCATTTCAGTCCAAGGTGGACCGATTAGCTGAGGCTCTCCCGCTAACGCATTGAAGAAGCTGCGATAAGCAAGCCGGCCGTTTGCGGGCGCGGACCCACCAGCAGCGGTGTTCTACTGCTCCCGCGACCGCAAGGGTGAGCATCCGCGGGGCATTTGGCCCGGTATGCCGGCATCCTGCAGGCCGACGCCTATGACGGGTACGACCAGCTCTGTCTGGCCGGGCGCCAGCCCGGACCGATCCGGGAAGCTGCCTGCTGGTCGCATGCAAGGCACCCATTCTTTGCCATGGCTGACATCGAAGAGAATGCCCGGCGCAAGGCCGCCGGCAAAAAGGAAATCCCACTCTCTCCGGTCGCGATCGAGGTCGTGCGAAGGATCGATGCGTTGTTCGAGATCGAACGGTTCCTCAACGGCACGAGCGCCGAGGAGCGCCTTCAGGTGCGACGGATGCTGAGCCGGCCCATGGTCGAAGAACTACGGGTCCAAAATGCGCGAACAGCTCGCCAAATTGTCCCGCCGCCAAAACCCGGCCAAGGCGTTCAACCACATCCTGAAGCGACGGCCGAGCTTCACGCTGTTCCTGGAAGATGGACGCGCCTCTCCAACAATACCGCCGAACGGGCTTGCGAGGCATCGCTCTTGAACGGAAGTCCTGGCTGTTCTGCGGATCTGATCGCGGAGGGCGGCGCGCCGCAGCAATGTACAGCCTCATCGCCACAGCGAAATGAACGGCATCGACCCACAGGCCTGGCTCACCAATATCCTCGCCCGCATCCCGCCCATCCGGCTCATCGGCTGGACGAACTTCTGCCCTTGAATTAGACGCCGACGTCATCAGTCTCTGCTCGAGGGCATGATCACGCACGTCAAGATCCATCACGTCACCACCATCATCCAGGTCGCGAAAGACGTCGGCGAAAAGACGAAGATTGGCTGTGGGACATCGCCAACGAAATGGAGATCGAGGACGGCTACATCTGGGTCTATGGCCTCGGAGAAGACGGCATCCAGGCGTTCACAGACTTCGGAATCGAAAACCTCATCGAGCTGATCAGGTTCTACAAAGAGAACCTTGGACTGCTCAGGCGCTAATCCTGCGGCCTACGCCGAATGGATACGCTGATGGTGACGGGCTGCTTCTGTTCACCCACTGCCGGCCCGTGTCACCATATCTGCAAAGCGGTGCCACAAGGCTGTGAGGGCTATCGCGAGCGAGCACCGCACATGTTGCTAAGGGCAGTAGGCGTATCCCCGCGCCAGGAGACCGGGTGAGAGGTGACGTCAGTGCGAACCGGCTTTATGGCGACATCATGAAGTCGGCTGCCTTACGGCCTTGCCCCGGGCTAAACTGCTTGGCGACCAACACTAGCTCCATCCCGTGGAGGCGCGCCGGAACTCCGCGCGCAGAGTTCCAGCCAGGCCGGTTTGAATGAACACAAAAAGAGAGACTTAGTAATTTAGGTTACAGACAGCCCCGGAGACTATCGGCATTTTGCTTCTTTTTGGAGGACCCGGGGATGAAGAAGTCGTCTCAGATTTTGTTCGGAAATGATAATCAAAAATCAATCATCGAAGCCGAGAAGCGGCTCGCCCTGCTGACCAAAATGCAGCGGCTTCTCAACGGGGAAGGGTACGAATTCCCGGATCAGGCCCCGCCACGGCTCAACAAACAAGTCGAGCAACCATCGCGTAGACGCTGGCAGACTAGATAGCCAGATCGTATTGCATTCGCATGCGATGGGCGATCTCCTCCACCCTCCTCTGAAAGCCGATGGGATTGCCCGGCGCTGACAACACTACCGGTTGCCAGCCGTAAGCGTGGTCAGGCCGGATGGTGAGGCTGAGCCCTGGCACCCCGACCACTCCGCTGATCATCTCCGAGAGTTCTCGGATCGACTTCCTCTCCTTAGCCATCAGGCACTCCCTTTGAATGCTCAAGGCAAGCGCAGAAAAGTTAAGACGGACGTAATCAAAAGGCAGAAATCGGGTGAGACCTGCATCATCCCGCCGCCCTTGATAGCATTCCCTGCATAAACATGAGCTACAGGGCGTCCAAACAGTAGCGGCTAGAAGGTGCTCCATCACGCCGAAGCAGCTGGGCAGCCCGTGCTGTAAAGCCTTCCGTCGTGCGAAAGGCAGGCGATCCAGTCGCCTTTCAGCGGACGATCGTTATGCCCCGAACATCCAGGCGATACCCGTGGTCAAGGCCCAAAGCCAGGCCACCGTCCCGACTACCAGCGACGTCACGTAAATCGAGAGCATTTAACTATCCCTAGTGGCGTACAGCGCGGGAAGAATCAGCCTCGAGCACACGCTGTCTTAGCCGCAATACTTCCAGGTAGCGGCTCGCGATAGTCTCGGGGGCGGCAGCCCTCTTCGACATCCGCTGGACCTTCTTCAGCTCGCGAGGTTTGCGCCCCTTGTGCAATGCGTCCTTCATGGCAATCTCCAAAACCAACGAAAAGCAAAACACATACCAACAAAGCCGACATACCAACAAAGCCGACATGCCCCACCGGAGCGAAGTTTGGTCGCGCCTGTGCGCGAGCTCGTTCAATCAAGGTCCCGTGATGACCGCAATCCCGACGGAGCTGAATAAGCCAGCGCGCCATTCCGCTGGCAGTCGTACGGCGAGAAAATCCGCACGAGCGCGGTCTGTCACAAGAATGGTCGTAGCCTACCGCCGGAGCTCGGTTTTCGTCAATTTTGATTACGCCGGGAGCGTGAGCAGTTCCAGATGAACGGCCCTCATGGCCCGTTCGGAAACGTGAACCCGCCTACCCTGTGCGGGTTCACAAGAAGGCGCGAGGACCCAGCTGGACTGCTACCAAAGTTGAAGCCGAGATGTCGGCTCTGGCATAAAGCGCGCGTTCCAGGACTAGCGGGTTTACTGCGGCAAATTGCCCGGACACTGTCGCCTCACTGTCATCAGGACGTCGGAACCGGTGTGCGACTTCTCCCTGCACCACAAAGCAAGGGAGTTGTTTCTGATGTTTCGTAAAGTAGCTGCGCTGTCCGTCGCAGCAGTTCTGGCCCATGCAGTACCCGCTTCAGCTGATGTGATCAGCAATCCGACCAACACTTATAGCTTCGGCTCGTTATCGGGCTCGTTGACCGGCGGCCAGCAAACGCAATTCGTTGGGGAGACGTTCACCGCTCCGGTGACCGGCTCGCTCACGGACTTCAAGTTCACGCTCAATAGCTCGAGCCTTACCTCACTGTACGCTGCCGTCTACGCTTGGGACGGCTCCAAGCCGACCGCCTTGCTTTGGCAGAGCCCGGTGGTGGCCGGGAGTGCCGGCATTCTCGACTTCTCGCCGGTGGGTGCCAACGTAACGCTCGGCCAGAGCTATGTGGCGTTCCTCAGCACCTACGGAATTGCCAACAATAGCGGCTCGGCGACTGTTGGATCCTGCTTGAACTTCGGGGGCTGCACCGCCAACTCCGTTTCCAATCTCGGCACGTTGGTATGGAGCACGATCTATTCCGACACCGTGCCCCTTCCCACACCCAATCTGACCCAGACGGCATGGAATTCGGCGATCAACAATTTTTCAGACCTCACATTCTCGGCGACATTCACGAGCGCAGTCCCCGAGCCCTCGACCTGGGCGATGTTCATCTTGGGCTTCGCGGGCATCGGCTTCATTGCCTGTCGTCGGAAGCAGGGTGGGGCTCCGGTGACTGCGGCTTGAGTATCGTCCAGCTCTCGCGAGCCGAAAGACCGCCCGTGAGGGCGGTCTTTCGCAGGTCAGCGCCAACCCGGTTAGTTATTAACATTTAAATTTCGCAGATTTAATTGATATATATTGACTCGAGCCCGATTCCTGATTTATTCGCATAGTCTGGTGACTACGCCAGAATTTCCATCGTTTGCGGGCCGGAGGCCTCTATGAGACTGTTTCGGGATTTGGGATTTGCTGCGGTTCTTGCGCTTGGATTGAGCGCGACGAGCGCAAGCGCATCCACATTCACAGGTTCGACCACGGGGTGCTTCGGCTCGTCCTGCACCGCCACGGATCATACCCTTTCGTTCCAGGGGACGACCTTCACGAACGTGGCCGCTGGCGCCACGGTCGATCTTGGCTCTTTCACGCTGAAGAACACCGGGCTTTTTAACCCTTACGCGTTTCTCGGGGATGCATTCAATCTGACTGTCTCGCTCACCTCTCCTGTGACGACGGGGCTGAACTTCCCCGCAAGCGTCACCGGCCTCATCACAGTTCTCGGCGGCCTGGTCTATATCGACTTTCAGCCTCAGAGCCTGAATTTCGGTGGTAACCAGTACACGCTGACCCTTGATGACGTTCTGCTCGGCACGACCATCCGCTATCGGACCGACATCGATCACCTGAACGGAACGTTCGCGATCAATTCGGCCGTTCCCGAGCCATCAACCTGGGCCATGATGGTCCTGGGCTTTGCCGGCCTCGGCTTCATGGCGCACCGTCGTCGCAATCAAAGCTCTGCTCGCCTTGCGGCATAAGCAATCCTGTTCGGACTTGCACGAAGACCGCCTTCTGGCGGTCTTTTTGTTGCGCTGCCTATTCGTTGACGAAGTGCTCCAGCGGAGAGCAGGACCAAAGCGCGTCGAGGCGCGCTCCTGACTGGGGAGGAGCGGCCGGGTGTCCCTCTGCAAGCTGCAAGTCGACAATGGATCGCTATGCTGCTACGTTTTCGGGCATGCACCGCGAAGTTAAAGAGATGTTGGCCGGCTCTACCGCCATCCTCCTGTTTGGGGCAGCTCTCATTCAGTGGCCGTCATTCGGCCTGTTTGTAGATCAGCACCTCGCCTCTCATCTAGGCGCCGTCTGGCATTCGATACCGCGCGCCTTCTGAGAGACGATCGGGAGCGCTGTGAGGTCGGGTTGCTGATCGCTCGCGATCGTGCGGATCGAAAATAACCGGTTGTCTTCGAGGATATTGCTAACCTTCCTTGAACCACCGGCCGCCACCCCGTCCATGTCGAGCTCAAGAAAAAGCCGCCCAACTGAGGCGGCTTTGGTTGTCGCTTTGAGGCTGAGTTCAGACTCGGCGGAACGAAGGCTTGTTCTTCTGTCGATAGCCCATGAAGCCCAGACCAGCGAAGCCCAGGATCATCATCGCCCAGGTCGAGGGCTCGGGAACGGCATCCACCGTGCTGATAACAACGCTGTCAAAGGCGGAATTGAAGTCACTCCCCGGATCTCCACTAATGAACCTGAAGGTCAAGGAATCCTTCAATGAGAAGCCGTTGTATGTAAACTGCTCCCACTTCTGGGTTGCCTCATCGGGCACCCCGATCGTCGTCGCTTGGAAGGCTTGGTCGCCATTGACGAGCAGATTGACAGTCGTCGAAGTCCCGAAAATGGGGGGATCAAACACTGTTCCTACCCAGAACGAGACGGCGTAGCCCTTGTTGAGGAGACCCGTCACTGTCACTTCAACACCATTGGCACCGTTTGTATCTTGACCGGCAAGATCCGCCCACTGTGCGGAGCCGCCCTGAGCAATGAAATTAAAGCCCCGCTGACTGAAGTCCGTAGTGACAACTGAAATTGCGTCCGATCGGGGAGAAGATCCAACTACTGTCCAAGGACCAATCTTCGCATTGGTCGCATAATTGTCGTATCCACCGGAATCGCCGCTCAGTCGGGCCGGTCCCGTATGAACAACTGTTGGAAGCTCGAACCCATCCTGGAAAAGAATTGCGGCAGTTGCCACCTTCGGAAATAACAGAGCGGCTGAAAGAGCCAGCGCAAGAACCAAGGCACTCGAACGCGTCATGGAACCTCCAAAAATTTTATTTAAAAATTAGTTAATATGAACACATCCGGCCTGCAGCGGCAAGCGCCATTAGCTGACGATCGTGCGCCGATGCCGCTTTGGCGGAAAAGAAATAGAAGTCGGGTTAGGCAACCTAAAGTTAACCCTTCAGCGACTAGGATCTCAATCTGCCCGGCCCAATCCCGGACAGGCCTTTTGGTAAGCTTAGACCCCAGCCCCGTCTCAACCCGGTGCTGGGGTTTTTGTTTGAAGAAGGGGTTACTGGGTACTGATCACCAGCGTTCCCTCGCAAACATGATTGGAGCAAAAGGCTTGTCCTCTGCGCCGCTATGACAAGCAGGCTCCCCGTCGGTCCTCTTGGCTTAACCAACACCGCCCGAATGCTAAGAATCCGTTATTTTTGTTTGACGGCAGTGCGGTTTCAGATAACAAGTAAAATCTAATCTAATTTTAAAGCGAGGACGCTATGTTTCGTCGATTGATGTTGGGAGCCTTGGCTGGCGCGATCTGGGCCGTGTCACCCGCGGGCGCTGCGACCCTTACAGGGACACTGACGTCAGACAATGCATTTCAGGCTTATATCAGCAACAGCGACTCAACACTGGGGAACTTGATTACGCCTGGTGGGACCGGTTCGGACTGGCGTAGCCCGCAGTCGTTTAATGTGAATCTTGGGGCTGGCACCTGGTATCTCCACATCGTTGCGGAGAATTTCGCTTCCGACGCCGATCATACCACCACCCCGGCCAACCCGGGCGGAAACCCGAACGCGATCCTTGGGCAGTTTGGGCTGACAGGAGGCTTGTTTGGAAATGGTTCAACAACCCTGCTCACTTCGACGGATCCGGTCTGGCGGGCGCAGGAAGTAGCTGCGGGCGCATCATGGACTGCTCCCTCCGGAGCACCCGCGAATCAATATGCATCGGGTAATAACAACGGAGGGTCCAACATTTGGACCGGCGCTTACGGCGGACCGATCCCGGGCATTAGCACAAGCGCTGAGTGGGTCTGGGCGAATACTTCGGCAAGCAACACGGGCGAAGCTTTCTTCTCGGCGACCATCTCTGCTGTCCCCGAGCCCTCCACGTGGGCCATGATGGTCCTTGGCTTCGCTGGCCTCGGCTTTATGGCCTACCGGCGCAAGCAGGCTTCGACAGTCGCGGCACGCGCCTAACAGCCGAGGCGCACAACTATTAATCGGAAGAGCCGCCCTTTTGGGCGGCTCTTTTCTTTGGCAAGTCGAGCACCCCTAGCTCTCGAGCCAAGTAATTCGTGGCCCTCGGCTTACCATGCGCCGGGCTGGATCACCGGAGTTCAAATGCACGGACTTCCCATCAGCATCGCATGGCAAGCCGAAGGATGAGAAACAAAAAGACCGCCCCCAGGCGGTCTTCCTGATGTTCTGAAAGCCCGGTTATCAGACCCTGGTGAGTGCGGTCTGGTCGCGGCGACGATAAGTCATGAAACCAACACCGCAGAAGCCAAGGATCATCATTGCCCAGGTGGAAGGTTCTGGCACCGCGCTCACCGTGGTAACAGTGACGTTGTCGAATGCAGAACTGAAATCCTCACGTGGATCGCCACTCAGGAAGGTGAAAGTAGCGGAATCAGAGACACCAAAACCCTGGTAGACGTAATTATTCCAGACTTGCGTGATGCTGCCGTTCGTGACTGAGCTGTCAGAGTTGACAGCGGAGAACTTCTGCACGTTATCGACGAGCAGATTGACAGTGGTCGTCGATCCGAACACCCCTTCAGGATCAATAACGTTTCCAACCCAAAAGGAAACGAGATACGTTTTCCCTAAGAGGCCAGAAACCGTTACCTTGACGCCTTCGTTGCCGTTGGCATCTTGGCCTGCCAAGTCTGCCCATTGGTTGCCCGACTGAGCAGGAAAGTGAATTCCGTTCTGCGTAAAGTTTGTTGTTACGACAGAAACGGCATCAGGCCTGTTTGGGGGAGCAACGACAGTCCACGGCCCGATCGCGGCGCCGGTACCGTAGTTGTCGTATCCTCCCGAGCTTCCGCTCGGCCCGGAGTGGTTCACCACCTGTGTCTCGAAACCGTCCGAAAACACTAGGGTGTTTGCCTGGGCAACCGTGGCGAAACTAGAAGCAGCCAAGCATGCGGTAAGTGACGCAATTGAAAAGGCAGATCCAAAGCGCATCGAAATCTCCTGACCTATCCAACCAAAAAAAGTAATCAGTGATACCGGCTATCTCTGAAGACTACACTCACGGGTGAAAGAGTCAAAAATTTCGCGCTTGTGCAATAGTGCACGCAGGAACCGACCATCGCCGAGACAATCCGTTCCTCACCCACGCGCTACGGCTTGCGCCGACGTTGTGCGCTGACCGTGTGTATCGTGAGAGTCATGCCTTTCGAGTCTTGCAAAACTTCGGCAGATGTCCACCTGTTGGCCAGTCCGAGCTGATGAGGACGGTCCCCGCTCCTCCAGAAGGCAGGACAGAGTAATCGCTGACGGGTGGCGTTGCCGCACACAGCGGTGACGTGAGGCCCGTTAAGTGGGCAGGCTAGGCAAACTCAAATGCTGCAAGACCGAAAGCGCTGTTGAAGAGAAAGCTGTCGGAAGGTGAAATCAGTCGAGGCAGGCGCCGATGAACGTCACTGGAGAACCAATTGGATGTTGTTGCTACGGCGCCGATAAGAGATGAACCCCACTCCGAAGAAGCCCGCGATCATCATGATCCAGGTGGAGGGCTCAGGGACGGCGGCGAGAAACTGAACCTCGCTCAACATGATCCATGGCTCAAGCTTCGGATCCCATGCATTCTCCTGGAAGCCACTTAGCGGATCGTTGAATGTCTTGGTGCTCGCATTCCAATATGTGTTCTCATAATCGTATCCATCCTTTTCAAGCATGCCTCGGAAGAGTTGAAGCGTAAAAAGGTCGCTCGAAGAGATCGCCTGGTTCAAGCTGATCGTAATGACGTCCGTGTACGAGCCGAAAGGATTGCTGCCCTTATAGGGCGAAAGGGTTTCGGTGTACTGGGACGGGTCGAGGACGGTCGAACCGATCGTCACGGCCACGTTGCCGGGAGCTCCAACCAATCCCAGAGAATTATTGGCAGCGACATAAAGGTTGATCTGGCTGACCAAAGATCCGCTCGCCAGATGGAAAGCAATCGTCGGGTCTTGATATTTCCAACCGACATACTGGCTCGGCTGGCCGTTGAGTGAGCCGTAGTAGGGTGACGCCGCCGTCGTCCAACCATTTGAGATCGTGCCGTTAGAGCCGCTAACGAGCGAATAGTTGTCGGTTGCGATAACCCCATCCGCCAGCATCCCCTTGCCGCCGGTTAGAACGTTGGTCGCATTCGAATTGTTTGGAATGGAGCTGGACGATCCATTCACTCCCGCCATGGGATCGGGGGTCGGCTTGCCGGTCTTGGTGTAGGAGAAGTCGAAATAATTCTGACCGCCGGTTGGCGTCGTGTATTGGTTGGCGCCATTTCCATTGACCATGTCATAGCTGGTCACCGTCACAACGCCCGCAAGCGCGGACGACGACGCCAGACCAGCGGCCAGAAACGCAGCGAACGAAAACGAGCGAGACAGCATTCCAAATCTCCAGCAGTGCCCGAACGCGGACCCTTTAACCCGTTGTTTAGCCTGTTCCCGACCCCATGTCGTTAATTTGGCGGCAACCGGACAGCTTTTTTTTAAATACCAACTGTAACGTTAAGGCTCTGATGCCCACCGGCTCTGCGGCCTTAGTTCTTCCGACCACGATTCTGGTTCAAAGGATTTGGCACGGGCTCGAATTCATAGGTGTAGCCATCCGAGGCAACACCCTTGAACACCAGAAATCCCCGCGGGGTCACGATGATATCGCCCTCACGAAGAAGCCCGTCGTTCTTGGCGATGTCGACAGCGATGTTCTGGGCTTCTTCCGCGCTCGGCGCGGGCCGCTTGATGCGCGTCGCTTCCGCCGCGGCACACCCGACCCAATCCAGGAGAAGCATCGCGAGGCCGACGATTAAATAGGACGGCCGCGCATTTGAATTGGCCACGGATGAAACCTGCTCAGGATGTACGCGACAAATAGACGACAAGGCCGCGCCTCCGAAGAAGGTCGGACATCGACTCCGCCCCAGCCAAGCCGGACGAGAGCCGCTTCGCGAAAGCTACGGCGCGGCGTTGTCTTTTTCCGTTCAATCAAGCTCCCCAGCTTGTGCCGGTCGCTTGCCCCGCCATCGACCGATAGATCGCCAATCCGAGGGCGGCCGTCGCGACTCCACACGTGAGGAGAAAGCTGCCGGATGCCGGAAAGCAATTGATGCAAGTACCAATAACGTCCATCGCGCTTATCCTTGTTAGGCACAGGCGCCCGCCCACCGCTTTAAAGCCGAAACACCACCCCGAAACGAGAAAGGCCGCCAAAAATGGCGGCCCTTCGTTAGTCAACGTATCTTTGCATTTACGCGAGACGGAACGAAGCGCCGCCCGTCTTGCTGCTCTTGCGATAGCCGAGGAAGCCAAGGCCCAAGAATCCGAGGAGCATCATGGCCCAGGTAGCCGGCTCGGGAACCGCGGCAACAGTCAGGTTGTCAAATTCGAATGCGGCCTGACCCGACGTAAAATCGAGGCTCGCGATGTTCTTCGAACCAAAGATGTTAACGTACGAAGTTCCACCCGGCCCCTGATTGCCGTTGGCCGGGTCGAGTATGGCGAAGTGAGCGGCATCGATTACTTCAGAAGTGCCGCCGACATAGTTTAGCGTGATCGAATTATATTTATCAATGGACCCCCAAAGCAGTCCAACGTAGCTTGAACCACCGGACAGCGTAAGCGAAGCAGTCTGCGGAGAGATAAACGAGCCGACCGTGAAATAGTTGGTAGTATCACCGGACGGGGCAGCATACTGCCCGCTAGATGAGCCATTCACGACATTGCCGCCAGCAGCAAACGGGGAGCTTGAATTGAAATCGTAGGTCGTTCCGAAGGCCGAAGTCGTGCCAGAGCCGTCTCCAGCAGCGACACCACCCAACGTCACGACAGCGGCGTTTGCGCTGCCTGCCACGGCCATGCCGACAGCAAATGCGAGCGCGGGGAGCAATTTAGTCATCTCAAAGCCTCCATGGAGAAACACAATTCAGGTAGTTTTACGTAACCAAATATTCACTAAGAGCGATGCAGCTCCGCGTCAAGCAAAATTAAAGGGAACTTTAAAAATAAAATTAATTGATTTAATAATAAGCAGCATCCTAGTGCTGGCTGGGCCCTTCGCAATCAGGCCGAAATCTCGGTATTTGGTAATGGCGCGAGTTTGACACTAGAAGAGGCGCCCCACGGAGCGCCCCCTTCATTGTCGACTCGCTGGGAATTCAGACCGCGAGAGTCTGCGACCGGCGCCGATAAGCCAGAGCGCCTACTCCGAGGAAGCCGAAAATCATCATTGCCCAAGTGGACGGCTCGGGAACGGCCGACACCGAAACATTGTCAAGAAGGTTGCCGACGTTCGGATTGCCGCCAGCGAGATCGGTAAAACTCAGCTTTCCGCCCGCCGTGGTAAAATAGAACGAATAAGTTGCGAGAGCGTCGGTAAGATCGAGCGTGATCGACTCCGACGTCCCACCGAGCGAGAACAGGATCTGCGTCGTGTGCTGGTCGGGATCGACGTTGCCCGCACCACCTTGGCTGCCCGCGAGCTGGAAACTGACCAGATAAGTCCCGGAACCAAAATTCATCTTAGTCGTCAGCTGACCTGGCTGGCCGGTCGAACATAATTGCCATTGCCGGTAGGCAGGAAAGCGTAAGGTCCGCCGTCGCCAATCACGTCGACTGACCCTGACGTGACCGTCCAGTTCGTAAACAACGTTTGGTTGAGCGATTGCGTGGTTGCGGCATTAAAGTCGTCTTGAAAGACCAGAATCGCTGCTTGAGAAGCCTGCGAACAGGCGAGCGCGGAAATAACAACCAAACCGGGCAAAAGGCGCTTCACGCGACGTCTCCTATTATCAAATTATTGACCATCAATAGAGAAGCAGACAAAAGGCTGTCAAAAGGTAATTTAATTGCGGCGAGCTGAATTTAAACAATCCAACTCGCGCTCATCCAATGTCTCGGCTCAGCGGAGCCTAGCGAGACGCTTCTGACTAGGCTCGGGACGACCGACGAACGGCCTGCCCCAAGATGCCAACCCCGAGGAAGCCAATCAGCATCATGGCCCAGCTTGAAAGCTCGGGTACAGGACTTACAGCTGAGAAATTCAAGGTCCCCGCGACGCCTGGACAATATAGGTTTTGAGGACACTCCAGCCCAGCGTCAGAAGCCGGTGTATTCGGGCCGTCGGGCAGCCACGTTACGAAGAACGCTCCAGGATTGAAATACAGGCCGCCATAATTACCACCTGTGCCGAATGAAAACAGAACGCCATCGAACGTGAACGCCCCCGCGAGGAACAGATTGTCGTAGGAGAAGTATCTGTATGGATCCCCGGGCGCGGGATAAAAGTAGTTCGTACCTAAAGTGTAGTCGGCCGGCACGAGACCGTTAATCCCTTCCGTTACAGCACCTGTTACAACGTTCCCCGTTATCGACTGCAGCTGACCATTCGACTGATCGTAAGTAAATTTGCCCGCAACGCTGTGGCCCGAAGTGCTAAAGGTGAAGCTTTCCGTCAAATAGGTGCTCGCCCTAGCCGGCATGACGATCAGCGAAGCGCCTACAATCGCAGCCCCAAAGAGCCTGGTAATCCTCATTGTTGTTTTCCCCATCCGAATTTTAGAGCTTCGCTTGATCGCGAGCACGCAATGCATGCGTAATCGACACGAGATATCTCTCGTGCACGTCGGGTCTGAACTGTTGGGCTACTGACGCGAACGCTACTGATTCGGAACGTTTATTATAGCGGAACGCACTTCCTTGCGCGCTCGCCAAATTTCTTTTTGGAGCCACAATTCGGCTTCTCACTATCCCCCCGTGTCGTCAGGATGCCGACCTGAACTTATCCATGCTTAGGGATATCGTTGCCGCAAAACGATTTTGACGCCTGTCGGCGCTATCCAGGAACTCGAGTTTAGTTAGCTCTGCCAAAGCTTGGGCTACGCAAACAACTTCGGTTGGCCCAGACAAATTCGAGCTACGCTCGACCATATCGTCGGCCGCATTAAGCGCCGCAAGCAAGACTCGCGTGATCGAATCGGGCATCTGGTTCGACATCTCTTTCGGAACCTCTACAGAGCCGGCATGCCCACTTACATCGAGTGCTCTGAGTCTTGAAGCAGCAAGCGCTTGCTTAAGGAATATCTTGCCACACCGTGACATTTCTGCAGCAGCGGCAAGTACTCAGTCGACAGCCGGAAGGAAGAACTCTGCAGAAGCTGGCTGGCAGGATTCAATCCCGCATCTTGCGAGCGATAATTGACTGCCGCGTCAGGCTGCCCGGGTTGACAGTTTCCAGAGGCACGGCCGACTCTCGTCGGGATTCGAAGCAGACGCTGGTTCGATAAGTGCCTCGCGGTGTTCTCCACCAAAGTGAACGTGCAACCTGGGCCGACAAGAGCGGCGACTGGCCAGCTCTGCGAGCACCTCCCCCAAGACATCCGACGAGATGAGTCAGAAAAAAAAGCCGCCATCCGGCGGCTTTCTCGATTTTGCGCAGCTCAACCGGTTATTAGGCAAGCCGAAGCGATGCGCCAGTCCGACGACGGTAAGCGATGAAACCGAGACCAAAGAAGCCAAGTGTCATCATGGCCCAGGTGGCCGGCTCCGGAACGGCGGTGATGACGCCGGTGATCGTGCCGCCGTCAAATTGCCCCGCGGTAGTGAGGCCATTGTATGTGAAGGAATAGTTATAGACACCATTCGCGTATGTGAAGGTCCCGATTTGAATCACGGGATTCGTGACCGGTACGTTGAGAGAGTACGCTCCGCCGGTGGAATGCACACCATCCGTAAACGACCAACCACCTCCGAAAAACGTCCCGCTGATTGTAGCTGTAATAGTTTCCGGCGTTCCGGCATGAACCGGCTCGGGCGAGATATTGATGATCACTGACGCTTGTGCCGCCCCCACAGACACGACAAATCCCACGATGGCCGCGAGAAGAAGCTTTAAAGATGACATTTGATTCGCCCCTTGCAATTTACCAAGCTTGGTATCACTGGCCGATAACTCCCTGTCAATCATAAATGTTGCGGTGCACACAAACGTTGCGGCCTTGCACAATTTCCATGCAGTTGGAGATGTAGGGGACCCCACTCGAGTCACTCGGCTGAGTAGGCCTCAGCTGAGTCGGTTAATATCAAAACCGCCGAGATCTGGTTTAACATTGGCCTTGGTTGGCATGGCACAGCGCTGGGGCTATTCCGGTCTACTGCGATCAGTGCGTACCCACTCGGAAGAGCTCCGACGCACAAGACGTCCCAAGAGACGGAACCTTTGCAAGACTTGCCCCAGCACGAAAGGAATTTGCGACGCCGGCAAAATGTCCCGGCCGAATTTCAGCCAAGCGAAGGCCAGCGCGCCGGCAAGCAACGAGAAGTTCAAAAAGGCCAACACTGTGGGAAGCAACGCCCCTCCGAGCCACGCATAGATGCCTCCCAGCGCCACCATGCCCAACGCTATCAATATGAGAAGCGACAATGGGGGCACGAGGAGATCACACGCGAGAACCAGCGCGTCCAAATTGCGCGTCGCGATCGACGCCGCCACCAGCCGGGGGACGTAACCCCCGATCATGCGCAAGTGCCCCTCGATCCAACGTTTCCGCTGACTTTCAGCACCTCGCTCTGTTGCTGCAAACGCGCTGGTTAGTCGGACTGTCGGCAGGAAGCGAACTGGTGTGCCGCTTAAAGCGAGGTCCAATCCCAACTTCAAATCCTCGACGAGGTTGCCGCTGGCAAGCGGCGCTAACTCAATCACCCCCCAGGGGAACATCATTCCGGCGCCCATCAGTTGTACCGGTCGGCCAAAATGATGGAGCCCCAGTGGCCTTATCCAATTCTTCAGCCGCCAAGCTAACTCTACGACAAGCTGGTTGACCTGAAAGCCCTCCGCACCCGTCATGAGATGAAGCGTCTGAACAGGCTGGCCCGTTTGTGCACAATGGTCCAGCGTCTTTGGGCCGAAGTCCGGCTGCAGCCTACAATCCGCATCCACGAAGAGAACGAATTCAGGCGGATCGTCTCTTAAAGGCGCGATGGCCCATGCCAGTGCGTAACCCTTCCCGCGTCGATCAGGCTCATTGCGCAGGAGCACCTCCGCGCCTTGTGCGGCCGAAACTGCTGCCGTATCGTCGTTGCAATTGTCGGCCACCACGAGCAGACGATCGCACTCTCTTAATTGAGGGATGAGGTCCATCAAGGTGGGAAGGATGCTGCAACTTTCGTTGTGAGCCGGTACGACAATGACCACGGGGCCGGGCGTTTGGGGGATTTGCAAATATTCCTTATGGCGCGCCACGACCGCTCCCACCACTTCAACAAAGAGCACCAGCGTAGGAATTAACGCCAGGGCAATTTAATGCTATAAGAAATACCAACATCCATTGCTTTCCGCAGAGCCGAGGATACTCATTGGAGCCAACAATCCTCCAGCAATAACAGTCTGGTCGCTGTACTAAGCTTACGAAGCTACAAACAGGACGATCCAACAGTCAAATTCCCATTGCCCAGTTCGAAGACACCTCAAGATCGAACCAATGAAAATCGCCTATCTAGTTAATCGCTACCCGGCAGTCAGCCACAGCTTTATCCGAAGAGAGGTCCTCGCGCTCGAACGTCAAGGGCACGAGATCTTGCGCATCTCAATCCGAGGTGGCAACGAGGACCCTCTCAGCCCAGAAGATAAGATCGAAGCGCAGCGCACACATTTCGTCCTTCATCGGGGCGGCAGGAGCCTTCTGCTCGCATTCTTTCGTGTGCTTACGGCGCGACCAGTTCACATGGTTAACGCTCTGGCCTTGGTATGGAAGCTGGGGCGACGGGCGGAACGACCGCTTCCGGTCCACCTTGTTTATCTGATGGAGGCGTGCCTGATCTATCTTTTGTTGCGAGCCGAAAACGCGCAGCATCTTCACGCGCATTTCGGCACCAACTCCGCTGAAGTTGCGATGTTGACCCACGCGTTGGGCGGGCCACCTTGGAGCTTCACAGCCCACGGTCCGGAGGAATTCGACAAGGCCGGTTTCATTGGCTTGGCAGAAAAGATTCGGTCCGCAAGCTTTGTTGTTGCAATCAGCTCGTTTGGACGCAGTCAACTTTTCCGTCAAGTCGGCTATGAACAATGGAAAAAAGTAAGGGTTGTGAGGTGCGGCCTTGAGCCCGGCTTCTACGAGCATGACACAACGAGGCAGCCGACGGAGATACCCCGACTTGTTTGTGTCGGAAGACTCTCTGAGCAGAAAGGGCAGCTATTGCTGCTGCAGGCTGCAAGACGGCTTCTAGACGCCGGTGTCAAATTCGAGCTTGTTCTTGCCGGCGATGGCGAGATGAGAGCAGAGCTGGAGCACAGCATCGCGCAACTCCAATTGCAGGCGGTCGTGCGAATTACGGGCTGGATCACAAGCGATCAGGTCCGGGGGCACATCCTGGCCTCCAGGGCCCTGGTCTTACCAAGCTTCGCAGAGGGCCTTCCCGTCGTACTCATGGAAGCCATGGCGCTGCGACGTCCCGTGATCAGCACTTTCGTCGCGGGTATTCCTGAATTGGTCGAGCCGGGCAAGCACGGCTGGCTTGTTCCCGCGGGAGATGTGGACAGCCTTGCGACCGCCATGCAGGCTTGCCTCCAATGCTCCGATGAGGAGATCGAAAGCATGGGAGAGAGCGCTCGAACAAAAGTCATCGATCTTCACGACATCGATCGTGAGTCCCTGCGTTTAGCCGAACTGTTTCAGGCAGCGTAGTTGAAACAGGCCTAGCTCTTTCGTGAGCGGTCGTAATCAGAGCCGACTTTCGACTACCTCCAGAAACTCGACCGCTCCCCCAGGATGCTCTTCTGCAAACACTCCCACGACGAGACGCCCCGTCTTCCAGGCCATTGCATCCAAGTTTGTCTTGCCACTTGACACTAAAGGTGCCCGTTCGTCCGCGTCATGTCCGTGGACAACATGCCGGCTGCCATACCCCGACGCCCCTCGCTTAGGATAGCGCTTCCATAGCAGCGTCCGTTCGCTTTGCTGGCTGAGAGGAAGCCGTGAATCCAATCCTGCATGCACAAATACGCGCTTCGAGTCGGCAAACAGGGTCGGAAGCTCAGCAATCCATGCCAGGTGATGCGGTGGAACCACAGTCCGAAGCGGCATGCCGGGAAGGAATTCGCCGTAGGAAGCCAATGTCTCGTTGCCCCCGTTCTCGATCCACCACGTAGCTTCGACAAGATTGTTGCAAGCCTCCCACATCATCGCCTCGTGATTCCCCTTCAAGGCCGTTAGCTGCAAATTCGGAAACGACCACCGCATCAGGAATTCGATCACTTCGCGGCTGTTCGGTCCTCGATCAACGTAGTCGCCCAGGGTGATGACACGCGCCGTCTGATGACCGACATGCTCGAGAATCCGCGACAGCGCCCGCTCGAGTAAATCGAGCCGGCCGTGGAGGTCAGGAATGGCATAGGTAAGACTCATGGTCAGCCCTTAAGAGAGCCACCGTGTCGCGGCGGATTTCCTGAGAGAACCGCATCAATTGGGCCCGACATTAGGCTAGAACCTTTGTCGGCGCCCCTACCCCACTTAGTCTTGGATAACGGAGCTCAAGATCACCGGCGGGCGTGTCACGTAGCAGCCACTTTGCCCCGCGATCTCGTGACGAGGCTACCGACAATTCCGAGAACACCGTCGAAAGCGAACAGGAGGAGAAGCGCCACCACAAACAGGCTGATTCCTGTCAGATCATGAACGGTGCCCTCGATGAGATCAGGGCCGCCATAGTAGGCCATCAGCACCAGCGCAAACACGCGGAAAAAGTTGGCGAGGATCGTAATAGGAATGATCCCCAATATGAGCATGAAGCTGCGGAGCTTTTCTTTCCATCTGAATGCGTAGACGTAAAACACCCCGATCGCGGACAAGGCGAAAATCGAGTTCATGCCGGAGCAAGCATCCTTGACCAGGAGCTGATAGGATCCGATCATGATCATGACGCCGTTCTGCGCGACAGGGAAGCCCGCAGCGTAAAGGACTCGGGTCACCGTATCGGAAATGAAGACCTTCAACGGGACCGTCATTGCGTCGACGAGCCAGTCAGGCATCGGCACCGCGAAGACCAGAAAGCTGAGCGGAAAGGCCAAGGCCCGAAGCGTAGGCCAACCCGCGCAGATCAGGATCGATCCAACGATCACCGGCAAGATCGACCCCATTTCGACGGTCAGCAGCCCTTGCTGCAACCGCGAAAGGTACAAAAACACCAATCCGATGGCCAAGATGGCCCAACCCATGAGCGGTGCAGGTGCGACCTTGGCGCGCATCACGCGGTCGCGCGATTGCCAAATCAGCCACAGCGTCGCCGCGATGATAAGGGGACCGTGGCCCTCCTGTTCCGTCTGCCATGGGCCGTTAATCAAGCCTCGAATGGTGGGCATGTAGGCGCCGAGGATGGCCACCCCCATCAGTACAGGACCGAGAAGGGAAGCGGACAGACCAGTTCCAAGCGACTTGCGAATATGGATATCGGTCATCAATTCAAGCTCTGTGATTAAATATAATCCACATGGGCGTAGAAACTAGCATCCCTTGCGTGCGCCAACAATCGGCTATCTCTTGATGACAAGAGCGGCAAACCCAATTCCCGCCAGGATCAAGACCCCGCCGAGGATATATTGTCCGGCATTGCCGACCTGATTGGCGACGGCAAACACGATACCGGACAGCATAAAATACACCAGAGTCCGGATCTCGCGGTCGGAGAACTGAAAGAACGCGATGACCAGTCCGACAAAGCTCGTAACGGTGACGACGTCAAATAGTGTTGCCATGTTCCACGCTGGTGAAAAGAGAATGGCTGGGCGGATGAACCTGAATGCCGGTCATTGCGACTTGGGCTCCCCCTGCTTCATGAGGTCGGCGTACTCGCCCTCGTACTTGGCTTCGAGTTTCGCCGAATAGGCCGCAAGGCCCAATTCTGCTGCGAGGGCGTCCGAGCGGATCATCTGCCGCGCCAGATTGACAGCGGCATCTCCTTCGATCGGACGAGGTTCTTCGGCCCTGACCTTGAAGAAGAGCCCGTTTGAACCGACCCTGGTGAAGAAGATGTCGTCGTCCTTCCGCTTTTGAATTAATCCGACAAGCTCCTCAGGCAGGTCGCTGCTCGAGAGGACGCCGAGCTGGCGACCATGTGGAATTCCGCTTGTTGTCAGTTGCTGAAGAAGTTCGTCCAGCGATTTGGCGTCCTTGTTGGCGTTTACAAAATTCTGGGTGGCAGGCGTGAGCGGAATGACGACTTCGTCGACGCTGAACAGCTTGCGATCGGCGAACTTCCATGTGTTTTTCGCGACGTAGCGGTCGATATCGGCTTTGGTCGGCGCTTTGGCTGATGCTGCGCGGTTCAGCACCGCGTTGCCAAGAACCTGCTCACGCACGCGCAATAAATCCAACAGGACTCCCGGCTCGCGGTCCAGTTTCGCGTTCATGGCCTGCTGCAGCAAATACTTGCGAACAACGATCTCACCGAGGACGCGCTTCAGAACCTCTGGATCTTTCTGTTTGTCCGGTGTGATGCCGGCCAGCCTGAACTCATTGTCAAGCTCCTGCGTCGTAATGACCTCGTTGCCTACTCGAGCAACCACCTGCCCTTTTGTGGCAGCTGCCTTTTCCCCGCTTTGTTGACCGCATGAGGCCAAGGCAAGACCGGACGCGGTTAGGATCAGAGCCAGACTCCAAGTGCGCAAATTGGCAAGCCTTTTCACCTGACGCTCCGTGTTTGCAGTTGGTAATGATACGCGCCGAGTGAGAGACTTGCTCGGAACAGGAAATGTAAGCTCAATCATTAAGTGGCTAGAGCGCAGCCGTCGAGACACGAGGTTGAGCCGGGCTGAAATTCAGATATTTAGATTAATTCCGGGATTTATGGACAATGAACCCCTTGTGACGATTTCGTGAGGTAATTCAGGGCTATCGCCCCTATATTTTGAGCCGGTGGACGGCTATCGATTGTTTGAATAGGAGCTACACAATGAAGTCCAACCGAGTTGGGGTTGTTCTCGCGGCAATTGCAATTGCGGGGACCGCTATAGCTGCCGAGATGTTTGCGCCACGGCAATTGATGGCCCGTACCACGGCTTCCCAAAGCCTGGAAACGGTCATTCCGAAACAGTTCGCTAACTGGAAGCTTGTCCCCGAGATCAGCCCGGTCAAGCCGGTGGACCCCGAAGCCTTTGTGCAGCCCCCGGATCCCCTCTCCGCGAAAGTTTACAGCCAGGAAGTGGCACGGGGCTACACGGATGGTGCCGGTCACATCGTCATGCTGCTGGTCGCATACGGCCCCGTGCAAAATTATAAGCTCAAGGCGCACCGCCCCGAGATCTGCTATACGGCTAACGGATTTCGCGTGTCCGACAAGAACAGCTCCAGCCTGGACTATTCCGGCGGGTCACTGAAAGTCACCAGGTTGATTGCAGAGCGCGAGTCGCGCTTCGAGCCTATCACCTACTGGATGAAGATCGGCGATGACATCTCAAACGGGGTCGTCGACAATCAGATCAGCCGTTTGAAATACGGCTTACGCGGCATCCTTCCCGACGGGTCCTTGTTCAGAATATCGACGATCGGCCTGAGCAAGGAAGCTTCGTTCAAATTGCAGGATCAATTCATCAAGGATTTGCTGGTTGCGCTGCCTGCCCAGGAAAGAGGCTTCTTCCTGGGAAAATCCTGATTGCCCTGGATCACGATGCGCTCGGTAGGCAGGTACAACACAGGTGATCATTCTCCCTCCGCAGGTCGCAGAGCAGCTGGTTCCTTTGTTGGGCTCTTGGTGTACCTGACGTTGCAGCTCCCGACGGCTGGAGCGGCTACCGCACAGATGCCGGAAGATACTCTGCTTGCTTATGCGGTGAATATCCACCAGACCCCCATGCAGACATGGGGGCCTGGCTACGGCATTTTTCTTGGAAAAGGCAAATTCCTGACGGCGGCTCACGTGGGGGGGCGAACCTGGTTCACACGGCCAAAAGTCACGATCGCCGATCATGAGTACCCCACCCAGGTCGTCAAGGAGGGCAAGCTCGAGGGAACGGACCTCACTTTGCTGGCCGTAGAAGAAAACCTCTTGCCCATGCGGTTGAGGCTACGGCGCCTGCGTCTGTGTGACGCTCCGCCTCGACCAGGCCAGGAGGTCGTCACTGTCATCCCTGAAGCCGTCGTTCGCTCTCACATCATTGCCCCTGACCGAATTCCGCTGGGAGCGCGGCGCTTCAGCACAGCCATTGTGGACGTGGCTAAGACGGGCAACTCGGGATCAGGCGTTTTTGACGTGAAGGAGAAGTGCCTGCTTGGCATTATGAGCCGCAAGATCAGCCAAAAGCGGATCAATCAGGTAACGAAAAAAGAAGAAAACTACGACGTCGCGAAGTACTTCGTACCTGCGGCAGAGATTGCGGCCTTCGTTCCCCCGGGAACGTTTGATGCACAATGAGAGGAAGCGTCGACCCGCTTAGTCTATCCCTCTAATAATAAGACCCGTAGTAGGTATCCACATCTTCCGACACCTTGTTCACGACCACGCGCACGACCGGGACGCGTTCTAGGTGTTTCTGACATTCTTTGACGTCAGCCACGGATGAGCTTCCCACGCCGGTCACGAGCAATACTGCATCCATGCGAGGCAGTATGGAAATTACATCATCGCCGAGCAGCATTGGGGGCAGATCGAAGATCACGGTATGGGACCGAAACTCCCGCTTGATTGCCTGAAGCAACGTCGTCATCGTCTGTGAGGACATCCATTCAGAGGAACCGGACGTCGGTACCGAGCCGGGCAATAGGAACAGGCTGTTAGGTCCCACTCCCGCTTTGATGACAGCGGACGAAATCGGCACCTGCCCGTCCAGCACACTCAGCACCCCGCCGCTCGGCGGCAAGCCGAGGTAGTTTGCAACCATTGGCTTTCGTAGATCGAGATCCACAACCACCGCAGAACGTTCAGGAAGCCTCGCAATACTCATCGCCAGATTGCATGCGGTCACGGTTTTTCCGCATCCAGCTGTTGGCGAGGTAATGGCTAGGAATTGCCAGTTCTTCTTGTCCATCTCCTGAAGCACTTGGGTCCGCAGCATGTCGTAGTAGCGAACGCTTTCGCTGCCGGTCGCGAACGCCACAATGCGATTGGCCTCGAGATGATCCACATCGAGGCGAACTTCGCGCGTGGACGCAGCCTCTTGCCCCGTTGCAATCGGCTTCGATCCACCGATGAACTCCTGATGTGCCAGACTGTCACCGGAGCGCGCCAGCTCCACGGCCTGCTTGATCGAGTCCATGGGAACCTCTGAGTTACCGGAAGAGCCCTGCCCGCGCCTTGGCGAGCATGAGATCGAGTGGTGGCAGGAAGACGTAAGCGCCGCCAATGAGGCTGACCACAATCACGACCGCCAGCACGATTGCCGCGATCTTGCGGCGCTTCGCGCGGCGCAACTCGGCCTTCGTTGCGATATAAGGAATCGGGACGATAAGACGGTTGTCAACAATGGTGAACAAATCGCTGCTGCGCCTGACAGCCTTGTCGGTCAGTTCAAGGACAAAGGAGAGGCCCGCGCCGGCTGCCAACGCGAACGCAATGGTGAGGGCTAGCAGCTTCGGGCGATGCGGCTTGATGGGTTCCTGAGGAGCGGTGGGCTGCTCGATCACCTCGAGCTTTTCGGACTGCTGGTCCTTCTCGAGAGTTTCGCCAAGCCTCGCGGCCATCAGCTTGGCCGTGGCAGCTTCGAGGTTCTTTTGTAGACCCTCCTGCTGTGCAACAAGGGCATCCAGGCTTGCAGCCGCCGCAGCGTCGTTTCCATTCGCTGCCGGCGGTTGAGCCACATTCTCCATCGCCTTGATTTGGCGCTTTAACGTTTGGATCATCGGATGCTTGTCCGAATAAAGCGCGCTCTTCTGGACTAGCTCCGCCTTCATTTGCGCAAGCGTGCTGGGCGGCTGATCCTGACCGGACCCCGTTGCAGGTTTGCCCTGAGCAATCCGAATCTGAGCAATCTTCGCATCTAGCGCCGTATTCTCGGTCTGCAGACGTTGGACCTCTCGAGACAGAAAGCGCGATGTATCGGTCGCACGGCTGGTTCGGTCGCGAAGGTCTTCATTCAAAATTCGCGTCATCAGCTCGTTGGCAACACGAGCCGCAACGGCTGGATCCCCATATTCAAAACCAACCGAAAAGACGATCGTCGGATTCTCTAAAGCCGCCCGCGTCTGTCGCTTGAAATCCAGGATCGGATCGACTGGCGCGATCTTCGTGGATTTCTTCATCAGGTCGACCAACTCGGTGACCGACATCAGTGTGCGCTTCTCAGGAAAAAGCTGGAATTTGTCAGCAATCGCAATGAGATTGTCGCGCGTCATCGTGCGCTGCTGGATAACCTGGATTCGCTCTTGCGCGGCGCTTGTCACCGTCGGCCGCACGAGTTCCGTGGGAATCTGCTGTGACTGGACGAGGATCTTGCCTTCGGAAAGGTAGGTCGGCGGCCAGATCAGCACGGCCGCGGTTCCTGCCGCTGCAATCAAGAAAAACGGAACCAGGAAAACGATCCAACGTCGTTTGATAATGTCCAAATAGTAGGACGGTCTCAACAGATGGGACCGGTCCTGTTCCACCGGAGCGTCAAAACTGTCTTCGAAATCAATCTTCTGCAGCATGGTCTTATGGAACCCGGTTGCTCACGACCTGCAAAGCGTCGAAACGTCTCTCAGTGGGCCCAGTCCGTGCGCGATATGAAACTTTCAAACGATTTTAGCATCGAAATTGCATAGTAGCTCATAAATTATTGCGTCGCGACAGCTTTTAAATCGTCAGCCTTAATGATGATCTTTGGTCGTTTGTTTAGGCAATTTCGTTCAAGACTGGCAATCGATAGGAAGCTTTCCGATGGTTGAGCTATAAGGCGGCCGAGGTAGGCTAGAGAACGGCAGGATGTACGAGTCATTTTACCAGCTGCGCGAGAAGCCCTTCTCGATTCTGCCCGATCCGGATCTGATCTATTGGGGCAAGATGCACTCGATGGCGTTCACGATGCTGGAGTTTGGCATCATGAACAACGCCGGGTTTACCGTCATCACCGGCGAGATCGGCTCCGGCAAGACAACCCTTGTTCGACATCTGCTCAAGAAGCTCAGCCCAACGCTGACCCTGGGGTTGATCTCGACGTCGCCGCAAGGACGCGAGGAGCTTCTGCAGTGGATCCTGATGGCGTTAGGGCAGCCGTTCGACGGAAATTATCCTCATCTTTTCAAGAACTTGCAAGACTTTCTCCATGGCCAATTTGCAACCGGTCGGCGAACGGTCCTGATCATTGACGAAGCGCAAAATCTTGAGCCGGAAGCGCTGGAGCATCTGAGGATGCTTTCCAATATCAATGCGGACAAGTTCCAGGTCCTGCAACTTATTCTTGTAGGACAGCCCCAATTGCGGGATTTGCTCCTGTTGCCGAAGCTGCACCAATTCGCCCAGCGGATTTCGTCCGATTTCCACTTGCGACCGCTGGACGCCCGCGAGGTTGCCAACTACATCGCCTTTCGCCTTCAGGCCGTCGGCGCCCCTCGCCCGCTATTTACCCAGGAGGCCTGCGCATTGATCGGAGACGCCAGCGGCGGAATTCCCCGAATGATCAATGTCCTGTGCGACACCGCTCTGGTGTACGGGTTCGCCAATGACCAAAAGGTCGTGAGCGATCAATTGGTTCGGGACGTTATTGCAGACAAGCAACAGTACAGCATTTTTCCCGTGAAGCAGCTCTCCCGGGTTCCTTAAGTAGCTGAAATCCATTAGTTTCCCGATGTTGCCGGCTCCGGCAGGGTCTTCGCTTGAGTTCTTCAGCAAAGATTAGGGTTAATACTTTAACTTCGCACATCTGAGCCTTCGCGAAGAGGAAAAAAGCATGCGGACGATTTTGCTGGCAGTGTTCATGGCAATCTTTGCCACTTCCGCCTTTTCCCAGACGCTGAAGCCGGGAGACACCCTCTCGATCACCGTGCTGCAGGATCCGAAGCTCGACCGGACTGTGGTCGTTGACCCCCTCGGAGAGATCGCCTTTCCGCTGGCCGGCCATATCCGGGCCCGCGGCCTCACCCCCCTTGCGCTCGAAAACGTGCTCAGAGCGAAGCTGAAGCCAAACTACAAAGATGACGCCCTGGACGTGACAGTCGCATTGGCCAACGCGCCTAAGGATATTCCGGAAGAGGACCTCAAGCCCAAGATCTTCATCACAGGCGAGGTTTTGCGGCCAGGCCCTTACGTCATCAGGCAGCCCACGAGACTGATGCAGGCCATCTCCCTTGCCGGCGGATTGGGCCCCTACGCTTCGAAGAAGCGGATACAGGTGCGCCGGCGCGCCCCGGGTGGCGACGAGACAATCTTCGTATTCAACTACAGGGCTTATGAGGCCGGCGAAGATCTCGAAGGTAACGTTGCGTTGCGAGCCGGCGACGTCATCATGGTGCCAGAACGAGGGTTCTTCGACTAGACAAGCTAAAGTGCACCCGGGGCGGGCCTAACTGTGAAGAGGATTGCGATCGCGGTCTCGATGTCGCTCGGGCTTACACCGGGGACCGCTTTTGCATGGGATTGGTCGCTCCGAACCTCCGAAAGCCAGACTGTCGAACTCAACAGCAACCAATTTTTGAGATCCTATCCGGCCGGTTCGCTCGGTTCTTACTCCACAATAACGGGCACTGCTGAGGGTCTGACACCGGCATCCAAGCTCGTCCTCGACGGCGATGGCTCCTACAGGAAATGGTGGGGTCCAGGCGCTGACGGAATACCAGAGGGTCTCACCTATGGGGCGAAAGCACACTATGAACAATTCGGGAAGAATAGATCCGACCGGGAATATGTCGAGGCTGTCTGGAGGCAGCAGAGCACGTCGCTAGCGCTCTTGAATGACCTCGGCATCGTCGCGCCGGTCAGTGGCTCCCTCGATCGATTCACCGCAACCGGCGGCATCGATCGTTCTTTCAACGCGCGAGACACCGCCAGCTTGTTCGCGTCATCAACTCGCACCTACTACGAGCCCTCGAGCGGAGGCACTGCATTCACCGACACGCTCGCGCGGGGGTCTTGGCGGCACGGTATCGGCTCCACTACGGGCGTCAGCCTGTCGTCGGAAGCAGAGTTGCTCGCCTATGACAATGCATTCAGCACGCAGATAAGCATCTTCCGCAATCAGGTCGGCATCGACACCGCCCTGTCGTCGCTGTTGTCGTTCAGGGGCAACATCGGCGCAGCCTATCTGGTGACCGATCGCGGCGTCTCAACGTCTGCAATCGGCGGACTGAATTCGAATCTTCCAATCGGAAGTACGGCACTCGACTGGATCGGCGATGCCATATTGACCTACAAGTTCATGAAGAGCGCGACGCTGTCGGTAATTGCTAGCCAGTCCGTTGGACCAAGCATCGTGGGGTCGCTGATTAAGCGTGATGTTGTCACTGCCAGCTTGAACTATTTGATCAATAGCCGTGAGAACCTGACCATCTCGGCAACCGGCAACCGGCAAATTGCCGGAGCAACAACCGACTACGCCTCAGTTGCCGCAACCTATGGCTACACTCCGATGCGCGATGTATCGTTGCAATTCACCTACCGGTATCAGCACCGGTTCGCAAGCACCGGCACAACGATCTTCGACCCGCTGACCGGCACCCCCACAGTGTCCGGAACGGGCCCGGCCGATTCACACAGTCTGATGTTCGTTGCCACGCACAATTTCCTCGTACTCCCGCACGGAAACTAAAGGGTCGTCTTCAACGCATCCTGGATGCTCTTCTTGAGCTCGGTCCCATCCGACTCGAGTTTGGCGGCGGTCTCCAGTGCTTCTTTGGCTTTCAGAGCCTGGCCATCCGCGGCATAGGCTAGACCAAGGTGATAGTGCACGGCAGAGAGGGTCGGCGACTTCGCCGCTGCTGGCTCGAGGATCGCGATCGCCGACTTGATGTCACCAAGCTTGAAGCGTGCCCATCCAACCGTATCCTGGAACTGAGGTACGTTCGATGCTTTCAGCCTTTCCGCCAGAGCAGCAGCTCGCTCCAGACCTTCCTTATCGGACCGGGTATCGAGGAGCAGACTGGCAAGATTGTTGATCACGATCAGATACTGCGCCTGCGGCTGGTCCTTCAGAATCGACTCGTACTGCGAAATCGCTCCGGCATTGTCATTCTTCAAGATCTGCAGGCTCGCGGATGACATCCGCAGAGCCATGTTTTGCGGATTCTCCTGCAATCCACCTTGCAAGACCGTTCCGGCGGCATCGTAATTTTTGATACGGATGTAGTAATCCGACAGAGCGCTATAGCCGGACGCGTCCTTTGGCTTCCGCTTGATCGCTTCCTGGAAACTGGTGATTGCTTCCTGGTCTTTCTTTTGTGCCAGTCTCGTCTGGCCAAGAATGACCCAAAGCTCTGCGTTGTCAGGAAAGCGCTTGTTCATTTCCTGCAAGACGGTCGCCGCATCGGCAGCACGGTCGGCTCGGATATAGGAAGATGCCAGCGCAACCGCCGGCTGGATCGCATCTGGCGCGGCCTTGTGGGCGTCTTCAAGCGCGGCAATGCTCTCGCCGATTCGCTGTTGGCCAGCAAATGCTGCGGCCTTGATCTGGTCAGAAACGACACGACCGTCCTTGTTGGCAGAAATCGTCTGCGCAATCGCGAGGGCACCTTCCCAGTTCTGTCGACTGAGCTTGACCTGTGCGAGCGACGAAAGCGCCTGCAGGTTGCCCGGGTATCGAGCAATAACCTCCGTCAAGATGTCCTCAGCTCGCGCGGCATCGCTCCGGCGCTGCAGGAAGGCAACGTATCTTAGGGCGACCTCGATATTGGTGTTCGAGTTCTTCAGGGCTTCCGCGTATTGACGGTCCGCTAGCTCAGGCTTTCCGCCTTGCTCATACGCCAGCGCAAGGGCAATCAGCAATTCGGGCGATTTTGGCTGGTCTGCAAGCGCTTCGCGCAGATCCGCAATGGCACTGTCCGTCTGTCCCTTGTCGAGGCTGTAAGCCGCGCGCAGGCGAAGCGCGCCGGAATTGCGGCGGTCCTTCGTGAGAATTTCCGAGATCAAGGGCTCTGCCGCGGCCTTGTCGCCCTTAGCGGTCAACATCTCGGCAAGCCTGACCTGTGCCTTCAGTTTCTGGTCGGCGTTACCCGTCTCTGACACCAGCTTCTGCAAATCGGAGATCGCATCACCTTGGCGGTTCCCGATAAAATTGAGCTCGGCCAAAGCAAATCTGTAGTCGAATATATCGCCGCCGGCGTTGATCCGAGACTCCAGTTCGGCCCGTGCCGCGTCCGCGCCTTTGAACGTGTTCAAGAAGCGAACAAGGTCAAGCTCCAGCTTGCTATCCGTCGGACTGGATGCGACGCGTGCCCGCAATTCCTTCTCGGCATCATCGAATTTCCGCTCGGCCGTAAGAATCTGGATCAGCTGAAGGCGAGTTGAGGTTTCTTGCGGATGGTCAGCTACCAGCTGGCGCACCAGCTTTTCCGCTTCCGCAAGATCGCCCTTCCTGAGGAGAATGTCGATCCGCAAGCGTGTGGCGCGCAATCGGTCAGCGTCCTGAGCCTGTGACGGAACCGCATCAAGCATCTTGATCGCGGCGCCGCTATCGCCGTCAGCGAGCTTCTTGGAGGCGAGCAAGGTTACGGCATCAATGTTGGTGGGATCGATATCGTAGGCGCGTTGGGCCTCACGGACGGCTCCGGCAGAATCGTTCATCCTGACGAGGGCCAAAGCCCTTACCGCGTGTAGCCCGGCATTCGGCTTATCACCTTCGTTGGCAGCATCTAAAATCTTGATTGCCGGCTCTGCACCTCCACCGGCTACCATGATCCTCGCGAGTTTCACTCTCGCGTCGGTGTCTTTCGGATCGAGTTCGACAATCCTTCGCAGATCGAGAAACAACGAGTTCGCCTTCGTACGCTCATCAATCCCGGCCAGGGCCTTCCAGACCTCAACCTTGTCGCTTTTGTATTTCACGGCCTTGAGAAGCTCGAGCCTTGCGCCGAGGTCATCTTTCTTGGAGATCAGGGCCATGCCGCTGTCATAGTACTCCTGGGCACGCTGCTCAGGAGAACCACAGCCAGCGAGCAGGACGGCTATCAATCCAAACCCAAAGGGCTTCCAGACCGTCATCCGGACAAAGGTTGATTTCGAATCAAGGACAGCTCTCATCTTTGATATCCAAATTGTTGCCTGCGGTCGAACCGGGAAAGGTCTACTTCGTCCATTACCTATCGGACAGCAGGAATTCAAACCTGTTTAGCCTGAAAATTCGCCGCAGGCGCGGAGAAACGCCGGTAATGACCAACGATAGATCGCGCCGCACTAGTTGCTTCTTGGCTTCGATCAACACGCCAAAAAAGCGGCCATCCGTATAGTCAACAGTACTGAGGTCAAAGATAATCGGCTTGTTGTCCTCGATAGCTTGCTGAATGTAGGGAAGCAGAGCTTCCACTTCATCGGCGGTGGCCGAACCTGAAAGCTCTAGCGTCACTGCCCCATCTTGATCGCGCCGATGGACCGCGAATTTGGTCCGTTGACGAGTAAGCCTGGCAGCAATCGAGAGGGGCAGGACGCCGTTGAAGAGAATCTGAATTAGCGCTTTGCCGTCCGCCCAATACCTGCGCCAAAGGTAGGGCTCTTCCTTGATACGCCAAAGCCACTCGAACCCAGTGCTTCGAAGTAGCGGAGGCGCCCGTTGGATCGCCCCCGCTTCGAAATTGATCGTCGCACCGAACTGCGCGCGGATCGGAACGGTCAACCGGTGATGGTTAAGCATGAGCCAAGCTTGCGCCTTTTCGGCGCTAAGAAAAACGGCGAGCAGGTCTGCCCCGCTTTCATTGATCTGGGCAATGATGTTCGGCGAACTCAGCTCTTCGACAGATCCGAACCCCGGATTTAACACCCCCACGCAGTCCAGCCCGCATCGCTCGGCGTTCAGCTTCTCTCCAACTCTTTCAACAAGGTCTGCAGTCCCGCCAAGCAAGAAAACGCGCAGTCGGGTGCCTGTCCTCGCCTTCAGGCGGCCAAAAAGGTCGGAACCCGCCACCCTTTCGCGGATAGGCACGCGGAGAAGTTTAGCGATCCAGATCAGAGGCATCCCATCCGCAAGGCACAGATCGCTCATTAGAATGCTCGAGCGAAAGGAGGCGTTACTGTGACTCTTGATCAGGAAATTGACATTGGGCGTTGAAATCAAAAATGGCTCACGTTTCGCCGCCGCCTCATCCATCGTGGCGATGAGTGTCCTCAAGTCTATTGCATCGACGGGTAGGCCTAGCAAGCCGTACACGTTGCGCGCGCCGTCGCTCTTGAAATCAATCGTTTTGGCCGACCCCATGTGCTCGCCGCCAGCAGAAGGGCTAAGTGAGCTGAGGCGCGCCGTCCCTGAGGTATTCAAGACCAAAATTCTCGCGAACTGAACTCGTTCTCGACCTACGGTCAAAATAAGCACAACCGAATGCGTCCTTGCATAGCATGCGAATATCGACGGCGGGAAGCGCATTTAAATAAAGGTGATTAATATGGGCCAAGGCATGTTCCCTCCGTGCGGCCTAAAGACTCAAAGAAACAAGATAGCCGCTGTTTCAGCGAGGGAACTCTCCGACATTCCGTCGAAGCCCCTTAGACATTCTGGCGCGGCGTGCAACCCAAACGCTACTGCAGCGCTGAAGGCGCTTCTACGCCACCAGGCGTTGGCGATTAGCCCCTCGAATTTAACCTAGTTTTCACGTTTTCCGGCGAGCAATTTTAATAGAACTAGCAATCTTGTGCAGAGACAAATAGGATGAACGGGGTACCCTTGCAGGCCGACCATAATTTCAAATGGAAATAAAGCGAGCCTCCGTTGAAGCTGCTAGTTGTCATCGCCAATTATAAGGTCACTCATCTAACGGTCGATTGCCTCAGATCTCTGTCGGCAGAGATAGATCAGCTACCATCGACACATGTCGCCGTTTGCGAGAATGGGTCAGGCGGCGATGCCGTCCAACGACTACAGCAGGCAATCCGGGATAATGGTTGGGGAGGCTGGTGCTCGCTGACAGCCGTCAATCCCAACCTTGGCTTCACAGGCGGAAATAATGTCATACTTCAACCTGCCCTTCAGTCCACCGACCCACCGGATTATATACTGCTGCTCAACGCCGATACCATCGTCCGACCCGGTGCCCTGAAAAAGCTCATCGACTTCATGGAGCGCGACCCGCACATTGGCATCGCCGCGAGTCGCCTAGAAGATCCTGACGGCACGCCGCAACGATCAGCGTTTCGCTTTCCCTCTCCAATCAGTGAGTTTGAGGGTAATCTCAAGCTGGGGATAGTGAGCCGATTACTTCAAAGATGGGTCGTAGCCCCCCCCGTCGTAGATCATCCTATCGAGACTGACTGGGCGGCAGGCGCGAGCATGATCGTGCGCACAGATGTATTTCGCAGCATTGGCCTCCTAGACGAGGGATATTATACATATTTTGAAGATGTTGACCTTTGCTTCAACGCACGAAAGGCCGGGTGGTCGATCTGGTACGTTCCAGAGAGCCGGGTGGTGCATCTGGTGGGACAATCGACCGGCGTCACTGTCAAAGTCCCCAAGCGCCAGCCATCTTATTCCTTCGAGGCACGTAGGCGCTATTTCTTGAAGAATCACGGTCCACTTTACGCCGCTATGGCGGACGCGGGATTGATCCTGGGCATGACGCTATGGAAGCTTCGTGTGGCGCTCACCGGGCGATCGGACAACATGGCTCCTTGCCTCCTTAGCGATTCTATCAAACACAGTGTATTTTCGACTGGTTTCAAGCTCAAGAACGTGCCTAACCCAGCGCTCGCGTCGGGGTTTGCCCGCGTTCAGGTAGACACTTTGCAATGAGGGCACCAGACTCTTGCGTTGGGACGGCCACCCAAAGAGATACCACTGATTTACCGTATAGAATGGAATGCCGCTCGGACGCCTGTCCGTCGGGTCGCGAGCATGCTGCCAGAGGGCTCGGAACATAGCGCGGCGTAGTTACGATGGCAGACGAAGACACGGTGACGGGCGTTCACAATGTTCGAGAATATAAAAGCCGATTTCGAAGCCCACGGTCGTGACTGCGGTGCGCAAGGCTTTTGGGTCATGATTGTCTACCGCTTCGGACGCTGGCGCTATGGTGTACGCCCAGCACCGCTCCGCAAGGCGCTCTCGTTGCTCTACAAGATCCTCTACAAGCTGATGCAGATCATCACCGGCGTCGAGCTTCCGTGTGAGGCCGTCGTCGGTCGAAATTTTGTCATTGACCATTTTGGCGGCATCATCATCAGTGGGTATGCTCGCTTTGGCGACAATTGTCGGATACGCAATGGAGTGACCGTCGGTTTGCGTCGCGTCGAGGAGCCGATCGCCCCGGTGATCGGCGACAACGTCGACATTGGCGCGGGGGCGAAACTTCTTGGACCGATTAAGGTGGGCGACAATGTGGTGATCGGCGCCAACGCGGTCGTGCTGCAAGATGTCCCGGCCAATTCGATCGCAGTCGGTGTACCAGCGATTGTGAAATCGCGACAACCCGCCGCAGCAGAGACTGAGCAACGGTGAGCGAGGCAAAGGTTTCACCGCCCTACGGCGTTGTTGCAATCGGACGCAACGAAGGCGAACGCCTGAAAGGCTGCCTGCGCCCCGCCAGCGGTGCAGCGCGCGTCGTCTATGTCGATTCCGGATCGACCGACGGCTCGATCGCATGGGCCCGCAGCCACGGCGCCGAGGTGGTCGTGCTCGATATGAGCCGCGGCTTTACCGCGGCTCGCGCGCGCAATGCGGGATTTCGCAGGCTCATGGAGCTCGAGCCGAACCTGCCATTCGTCCAGTTCGTCGACGGCGATTGCGAACTCGGACAAGCCTGGCCGCAGCAGGCGCTCGAATTTCTCGAACAGCACCCCCATGCCTGTGCCGTCTTCGGCCGCCGCCGCGAGCGCTATCCGGAACGTTCGATCTACAATCGCATCTGCGACGCCGAATGGAACGTGCCGTGCGGCCCGGCGCGCGCCTGCGGCGGCGACGTGATGATGCGGACAAACGCCCTGCTGGGCGTCGGAGGCTATCGCGACGATTTCATTGCCGGCGAAGAGCCCGAACTTTGCGTCCGGCTACGCCGGGCCGGATGGGCAATCTGGCGGATCGATGCGGAGATGACGCTCCATGACGCGGCGATCACACGGTTCAGCCAGTGGTGGAGCAGAAACGTGCGCAGCGGCTATGCTTTCGCTTTGTGCAGCCACGTGCATGGCACCCCGCCCGAGCGGCTTTGGGTGTGGGAATCCCGGCGGGCTTGGCTCTGGGGCGCCGGGCTTCCCCTGGCGGCCGCCGCGGGCATCGCGATCGTGGGCCTGCCGGGGCTGACCCTGCTGCTGATCTATCCGCTCCAGGTGCTGCGCCGGATCCTGCGCCAGCCGGGTACCTGGCCCGACCGGGTGAAGTTCGCGTTGCTGGAGCTGCTGGGGCGATTTGCGGAGACGACCGGAATGGTCCGCTTTGTCTTGGATCGGTTGCTAGGGCGCGGGCCCACCATCATCGAGTACAAGTGAGGAATGCCAATCTTGGGAAACAGCAGCGCACAATTGCGGCCAATCCGGCTGTTCGCGGCATTCGCGCCGGGCGATCAGGTCCGCGCTCATCGCGAGGCCATGGCGCGTGGCACTGCATCGACCACCAGCCTGGCGTTTTCGGAACAGCTGTTCAACTACTGCAAGGCCGCCGGATACCCCATTCTGGCGATCTCGTCCCATCCGCGCGTCGACAGCATTGAGGACGGAGTTATCGTTGCCGAGAACCGGCGGAAGCAGCCCGGCGACGTCCAGCGGTCGGGACTTGCCTTCCACCTGCTCCAGCTCAAATGGGCCTGCTATCTCGCCTACCGCGCCTCGCGCTTCGGCGCCGACGTTGCCTTCATCGATTCCGGAACAAGCCACTACTTCGCGCTGACGCTGTTTCGCCTCGTCGGCATTCGCGTCGTTCCGAACCTGCACAATGTGCTTTGGCCGCAGGGCTTTCCTCCGACCTCGCTGTCCGGCCGCGTCGTCCGAAAGCTGAACCAGCAGTTCTTCCGCCGCATCGCCGCCGGCGCCATCGGGGTATCGCCGGAATGCGAGAGGCAGGTGCTGTCCGAGGCCCGGGATGCGATCCCCTTCTTCCAGTATCGCTGCCAGTTCAACCGCGACGGATTCAATCCGACGCAAGGCTATCGTGACGGACCGTTCCATCTTATGTTTGCCGGACGGGTCGAGGCCGACAAGGGCGTGTTCGACCTCGTCGCGATATCGGATATCCTCAAGACGCGGTGCACCGTCCCCGTCGTGATCCACGTCTGCGGCGACGGCGGCGCGCTGCCCGCCTTGCGCGAGCTGGTGCGAGAGAAGCAACTGGACGAGGCCATCTTCCTGCACGGTCATCTCCCGCGGGAGCGCCTTCTGGAGCTCTACCATTCCTGCCACGCCGTCATCGTCCCGACCACCAGCACGTTCCCCGAAGGTATGCCGCAGGTCTGCGCCGAGGCGGTGATCGCCGGCCTGCCGATCGTGGCCAGCAAGGTCACCAATGCGCTCGACGTGCTGGGGCCGGCCATCGCCGAAGCGGAAACCAACAACCCGGCGAGCTACGCCGAGCAGATCCGCCGCCTCGCCTCCGAGCCTGTGTTCTACGGCCGGCTCCGCTCAGCCACGACGGCTCTCTCAGCACAGTTCTTCGACCGGACGCAAAGCTATCCGGCCGCCGTCGCGCGAATGCTGTCGGAGCTGTTTCCTGCCCACGGCGAGACGAGCGATTGGGGCCGCATCTACGGCGACCCGCCGGACGGCGGGGCGCCGAGCGAGCCACCGCGAACCGCGAACTGACGGCCTCGCAACCGTCCCAGCAAAATCGCGAAAACAACCCCATGCAAAGTAGCCGTCAATGGCGGTGAACGGTGTATGCCACGGTGTCGTTGGCCACGTCGGGCAAAACAGCCACTTGCGCCGCGCTGCTCGCGTCCCTCCCCGGAGGCGGCAAGCCGCAGGTCGCAGGTCATCGCTCGACCGGTTTACCTTGGACCGCGGTCGACGGACAGAAACATTGACGTTTCTCCGCCAATCGAACTAGACAGTCGGCATGGGACCTCGCTCCTAGACCAGTTTTAACCATTTTCCATAGGACCTCGTCGTGTCCATGGCGCGTGGAAGCGAAAGCGCTCGATGAAACCGAGATACTCCTTTCTTTTTTGCGCTGAATCCGGCGTCTTGGAAGGCCAGACTGTGCTGGCCGTCGAGTCCCTGCGGCGCTTCGGCGGAAGCATGGCCGAGGCCCCCGTCCTCGTCGTGACGCCGCGTATGGGCCCGTCCCTGGACCGGAGCACGCTGCGCAAGCTGGACGAACTCGGCGCCATCTATGTGCGACGAAACCTGCGAAACCGGCGCGACTGGTTTGTCTACATGAACAAGGGGCTGGCGGCCCAACTCGCGGACGAACTGGCGGAAACCGAGCAGGTGATCTGGCTCGACTCGGACGTGCTGGTGGTCTCGGAGCCTGAACAACTGTTGTTGCAGCCGGACGAGGATTTTGCCTGCGCAGCAATCAGCAGAAATGTCGGATCAACCGGGCCAGGGGACCCACACGAGCCGTACTGGCAGGCTTTGGCGGACACCTATGGCGTTCCGATAGACAGTCTGCCTTGGGCGATCGGTCAAAAGGATCAACTAAGGGTGCGGCTCAGATTACATTCCGGAGTTTATTCTTTCCGAAGAACACTCGGGCTCGGCCGGCAATTCGTCCGAGATCTGGAAATTATGTTGGACAGCCACATTGCGTACACGCCCCGCCTGCCACAGCCGGGTGATGACGTCGCGCTGGCCTTCTCCGTGGTGCAACTGAAGCTGAGATGGCGCAATCTCTCACACTATTGCAATTTTCACATGACGCCTTCGTCATCGAGTTACCAAAGGGGCCAGGCACACGAAGCGAAGGTGATCCACTATCACCATACTCTCAACTCGCAGGATGGCTCGTCCTGGTTCCTTAGCGAGTTTGAGCACTTCAGGCCAGACGTAGCCGACTGGCTCAGGACGCGACTGCCCCTGGCATTCCGACAGGGTGGCATGCGGCGCAGGATACAAAGACGACTGCTCCGATCAATCCGGAGCATGCGACAACAGACGCACGTGTCAAAATGCCGTTTTTTAGTCAATGAGTAGCAGCGAGGAAGCTAATATCGACAGTCATGCGCCTCTCCGTAGACGCGTTATCCGTGCGAGCATTTGGAGCCTCGGAGGGTTTGGCATAAGCCAAGCCATCCGATTTGGTGGAAATCTCGTCATGACGAGGCTTCTTGCGCCTGAGATGTACGGAATTACTGCCGTCGCGACCGTGATTATGGCAACTCTTGCAGTGCTCAGCGATCTCGGCCTGAGCAAGAGTGTCATCCAAAGCAAACGAGGCGTTGACCCAACTTTCCTCAACACAGTCTGGACAATCCAGATCCTCAGAGGAGGTCAACTCGCTTTCACCGGACTTGCCATCGGGGGGGGGCTTGCGATTGCCCAGCAGCACGCGTGGACACCGATTGACAGTGTTTATGCCGACCATCGCCTGCCATATGTGATCGCGATCGTCTCGCTATCGGCGATTGTTTCAGCAATGACGTCGACCAAGATCTTCGAGGCAAACAGACGCCTGCATATTCAAAGAATTGTTCTGATCGAAATCGCGGCGCAAATTGTTGGTCTTACAACAATGTTGGCTTGGGTCATGGTCGATCGCTCTATTTGGGCCCTTGTGATCGGCGGAATCGCATCCGCCGCTGCCTCGGCAGTGCTGAGCCATACGGCGCTGCCTGGACACCATAACCGGATTAAATGGGAGACAGCCGCAGCCCGAGAAGTGCTCCAATTCGGCAAATGGATTTTGGCAAGTTCAGTCTTAGGAGCGCTAGTCGCAAATTCAGACCGTCTTCTCTTGGCCGGCATGGTCGATCCACCGACGCTCGGAATATATGCAATTGCCTTCAATATGTTCCTCGTGACTGAGCAACTTCTCATGAGGGTCGTCGTTGGGGTCGGATATCCTGCAATCAGCGAAGTTATTCGAAATAGACCTTCCAACCTCCAGGCGGCCTACTACAAACTCCATTTTGTCATCGCGCTTCTGACGTATTCCAGCTTCGGATTCTTGAGCGAGTTCGCGCCGCGCCTGATCGCCATACTATATGACGCGCGATATGCCGACGCTGGTTGGATGCTGCAGATCCTTTGTGTGGGTCTCCTATTGATTCCCTCGCAACTGGCTCTACAAACCTTTATCGCTCTCAATAGACCAGAACTAAATACCGCCATTAATCTGCTGCGCCTTGTAACATTACTATGCGCGATGCCAATCGGCTTCGCAGTGGCAGGGCTTTCAGGTGCGCTCGTGGGTCTCGTGATCAGCAGTCTCATCTGCATCTTTGCAATAAGTATTTTGAGCAAGAGGCTACGTTTTCTAGATTGGCGGCGAGAGCTCGTCGCCTGCCCCGCGATAGCCGTCGGCTTTTTGGCGGGTAAGCTAATTCTATTGTTTTGGGAATGACCATGATCAAAAAGCCAAAGCAGTTAGAGCAGTTCACTCATACAGAGACACTCGACCGATGACAAATACGACTATCGTGACATGTGTCGAGGCCGGCCCAATTGAAGCCCAAGTGCTAATGCTCGCCGAGTCTCTCAGAACCTTCGGCGGCGCGGCAGCGAACGCCAATTTCATCGCCGTTAAACCCCGTCGAGGGCCTAGAATAAGCTCGGCAACTCTGAAGGAATTCAGACGCCTCCAGGTCGAATTCATCGACGAACGACTGAACGTCGAACTGGACTGGTGGAACAACGCCAACAAGAGCTGCGTGATGTCAAAGCTCGAAACCCGGGTGTCGACGCCCAACATCACTTGGATGGATGGCGACATGGTGGTGCTTCAGTCCCTCGACGAGCTATCTCCGACCGAGGGCACTCAATTTATAGCCCGTGCAGGCGAAGGATATCTGGGGTCGGACGGCACGGACAAGAATGCTCCCTATTGGCGTAAACTGTGTGAACTAATCGGAATTGACTTCGATCGCTTTCCTGAAATCAACTCATTTCCCGAAGGGCGCCGCATTCGCGCCTATTGGCAAACCGGAATCTATACTTATGCCACCGCCACGCGGCTCGGCGAGGCGCACTACGACACGATCAAGAAGTTACTTTCAAGCAGCATCGGATCGCGCGAAGCTGGAATTTACCATCAGGATCAAGTTTCGATTTCGCTGGCGGTTCAGAAACTGGCGCTTAGACATTCGGAGTACGACGCGCGATTGAACTTCAACGTCAATACGCTAGCCAAGGAAAATGCAGATCTCATACCCATGTCGGAGGTGAGGGTTCTGCATTATCACAACGCGTTCTATCGTGAAGGTCTCGACTGGGCTAAGCTCTATACCCGCCAGCTTCCTCAGGACCGCCGAGAACTGATCGAAAAATACGTACCCCTCACCGCGAGCGCGTCGTACCCGGCAAGAATTCACAGGGCTTTGCTCAGGTGGGCCCGAAAGAAACGAGTCGATGAGTTCAAGAAGCGCGCGGTGCTCCACTGACCCATTAGAGCAGCGTTGAGGAATTTCCCATGTCATTCTTTCGACGATTGCAGAACAATCTTGACGACGTACGCCGATATGGACCGCAATTCCTGAAGCGACATTTGCCACGAATTACGGGGGCAGAGACAGCAGTCATTCGCGCTGGACCTCAAGCAATCCATGTCAGGGCCGGCGAATCCGACACGGCCGCCGTCCGCGGCGTCTTCAGCACGCGGCAGTACGAACTCCTGCTACCGGAGCTCAAGAAACGAGTGAACGATCGGTATGAGTCGATCCTCTCATCGGGCCGTATCCCGGTCATTGTGGATGCAGGAGCCAATATCGGCGCCGCCTCGCTTTGGTTCAAGGCAAACTACCCCCGATCTGCCGTCGTCGCGGTCGAGCCTGAACCGGGCAATTTTGGCGTTCTTTCGAGAAATGCGGCTCTGGCTCAATCGATATTTCCCATTCAAGCTGCAATCGGGTCCGAGCCCGGCTTCGTTACGATCCAGGCAGGAGATCTGGGCTGGGCCACGCGCGTCGAGCGCGCGTCAACAGGGCTTCCTATCGTCACCATGCGGCAGGCTTTTGCTAGCGTCCCCAACGGAGCCCCGTTCATTGCCAAGGTAGATATCGAGGGGTTTGAGCAGGAATTGTTCTCAAAGAACACCGAGTGGCTGGCGGATCTCGCTATGGTTCACATCGAGCCACACGACTGGATGCTGCCTGGCAAAGGCACCAGTCTGTCGTTTCAAAAGGCCATGGCGAATTACGATTTCGAGCTCTTTCTTGGAGGTGAGGTCCTGACATATGTGCGACATAGCAGCTTTGTCTGACGGGTTCCGCCGCCATCGAAGTTGGCCGATTTTAAATGGATATTCTCGTTATGAAGCTTGTTATCAATCTGCCGGAGCGAAACGACCGCAGGAAGGAAATACAAAAGGAGCTTTCTAGAATTGGCTGGGAGGCAATCTTCTTGCCTGCCGTGAAACCGCCGAACGCGGGCACGTTCCCTTCCATTGGCGCACGCGGCTGTTTCCTAAGCCACCTCGAAGCGCTGGAAAGAGCACAGAGATTGAACGCTCCTGAACTCTTCCTGCTCGAGGATGACCTGAATTTCGACCTCAACTTCGCGGCACGATGGCCGTCGATTAAGTCCGAGCTCGATCAGAAGGAATGGTCGATGTTCTACCCGGCCCCAGTAAAGCCGACGCCAGATGGCCTCGTTGAGGCCGAGCCAACGACGCCAATTCCGTGCACCCATTTTGTACTGGTGAATGGCAGCGCCATTCCCACCCTAGTGGATCGACTGCATGCGATTCTGGCCAATCGGCCAATGCATGTCGATGGAGCCTACAACACGATACGGGCCGAGCTTCCCTCGGTTCGCACATTTTTCCATTGGCCTCCTCTGGGCTATCAGCGATCATCTCGTTCAGACATAACGCCCGGAAGATTTGACCGTCATCGCTTCAGCTCAAACATGTTGACCTTGGCGCGTCGCGTTAAGAACAAACTACGCAGACCCTGATCCTCTATGCAGACCGATAACGCTACGGGACGAATCTACGAGTTCGCATCGTTCTCAGATCTAGTACAACGTAGCAATAGCTATGCGAAAAAGCCTTCTTAGGCTATCTGTACCAAAACATTGGACCTGGAAGACGCTATGCAAGTGGTAAATCGCATTAGAGCCCTTAAACGAAGAGTCTTCAAATCAATTGACGGCCCGAGAGCGCTCAGGGCTGAATACAAGCGATTTCATGGCCTTGAGCTTCCAGCGACCCCCGAAACTTTCACGCAGAAGCTTTTCGCCAGAATGATCGACGTGCATCGGAAAGGAAACCCAGAATTCACCAGACTTAGTGACAAGTATTTGGCTCGAGACTTCATCCGAGAGAGAATCGGAGAAGACTATCTCGTCGACCTTCTGTGGCATGGAGGTGATCCCGACGCCGTACCGTTTGATGACTTTCCGGATGTTTGCATAGCTAAATCGAACCATGGCTCGGCCATGACGATGGTTCTTCGAAAACCGGTCGACCGTGAGAGAGCGGTCACCCTTTTTAAGAAGTGGCTAGCGACGAACTACTATTGGCAGACGCGCGAGTTTCAGTACTTCTCAATCGAGCCGCGCTTGCTGGTCGAGAGCTTCCTCCATGATGGACACAAGGACGGCCCGTTAGACTACAGATTTTGGTGTTTCCATGGAAATCCGGAGGTCATTCAGGTCGACAATAATGATCACAGCATAAATCCATTCTACGCGAAGGATTGGAGCCCGCTTGATCTTTCGTATCGTCGCAACTTCAATCCCCGCACGGTAGATCGGCCCGAGAATTTCGACGAGATGATATCGGTAGCGAAGAAGCTCTCGCGCGACTTCGACTTCGTCCGCGTAGATCTTTACAACGTACGAGGCAAGATCTACGCGGGCGAGCTTACATTCACACCTGTTATTGGGCAGCTCGATTTCAAGCCCAAATCCTGGGATCTGGAATTGGGCAAGAAATGGTGAGCTTCACTCCAGCGGACCGCCTACCGACCCGCGGAGAAGGTCTTGATTGCATCATAGCTCTTCCAGGGCACCGTATTTAGACCAACCCCGTTATAGACGCCCCATTGACCGCTAGCAGGTCCAAGTGAGTACCAGGCAGGCATAAGGGACTTCGAGTAAGACCGGAATTGCTTCAGATGATCATATACGAGGCGAGAGAAGCGCAAATCATTCTTGTATGCCGTTATCAGCTTAGCAAACGCCGCGCTGCACGCCGTCGCATCTCCACCTTGGCAGGTCGTGTACCCCCCAGCGGTAGCTAAGGCCGCGAGACGGGACGCAGACGGCGGAACAGCTTGATAGCCGCCCTCATAGTTGATGATGTACTTGCCATATGTCGCTGCAAGAGCGTTGTAGTTTTCGTAAGTACCTCCAGGCTTAGCGTAGCTTGCCAGCGTGAGGCCACCGAGTGCTCCATTTCGATATCCGCAGTTCGGATAAGTTACGGTTGGCGTGCCACGCACATCACAATCCACAAAGTCCAGAGCGGCCGCCATGCGAACTGGATTGCCACTGGCATAGTCGTCAGCCGCCTTCAATGCATCGGCAATTCCGTTCTGGTAGCTGTCAGCGATGTAGGTAATCTGTGCCCCGTTGTAGTAGGGCGCATAGGCAAACGCATCTACGCAGTCGACAGGCCTGCCACTCGTCGTGTTCGTGGCGGAGCACGCACCCGCAGTGTCGTACCGCACGACGATCGAGCAGCCGCTCTTGTTGCAGTAGTTGTTTGAGCTATCCAGCGTCAAATGCTGACCTTGAGCGATCAACTGTCCCGGCGCTTCAAAAATCGCCCATGACATGACCCGAACCAGTGTCGACATCGACCTCGGCGCCCAATTGTCTGTAACGATACCCATTGCTATCCGATGATTTAGCGCGAACTCATCCTTGAAGTTGCCGCCGCCATCAGGGAATCTTCGAGCCGTGCCCAATCCTTGCGCCAACGCAAAAGGCGACGCTGATGGATTAAATATCTCATTGCTCCATTCGAAATACGCCGTAAGCGAAGGCGAAAGATTCTCGCGAACGTAAGCAGCGTACGAAGCTATCGACGCCTTGGTAAACATCAATGGGAATTGATACCAGCAGTTCATCATGAGCTTGTTGCATAGCGCCGTGATGATTTGCACAGGCACGCGCGTGGTCATCCCGCCAGACCGATAGAACCACTTGTTGAGCTTGGCGCTGTAGACAAACGTGGCGAGTTGGTTACTGGCGATGGCCCCTACCCTCAACGGGGCACCTGACAAGTCGACGATAGTGACGGCCGGCCCACCGCCGACACTCAACGTCGGAGTGGTACTGGTATTCGCATTTGTAATGAGATTCTGGTAAACTTGGCCGTCCACATAGGTTTTGGTCGAACTCAAAGTGGCGATGCCTTGATAAGTATTGACTCCACTTATCGGAGAAGATGCCACTCCGGACCCCGGAGCGCCCGGAAACACGGTAGGCTCCCATCGGGCCGCACCATAGCTGAACGAACTCGGTCGAGACAGATAGTCCCATTGAGACACATTGTTGTTCGTGGCGACTTCGTTCCAATCGAGGAAGCGGAGTGTTTTGACGCCCAGATCGGTCAGCTTCGCGAGCAACATGCCTGCCGATGCTGGCCTAAAGATTTCGCCGGCGTCGAACAGCACTTTCTCATCCGAGCGCACCATATAGAGGTTACTTGGATTGCTATACGCGCCGCTGTTCGGAAATTGAACGGTCAAGCTCGATGCCGCTGAAGCAAATACGATCCGGGTGCTACAATTGGCCCCGGCAAGCGTTATAGTCCCGCTCGCTTGCGATACGACGCAACGCTTGTCTCCATTCACAATGATTGCACCGGAAGGTCCAATCAAAGTGACCCTTAGGCTCCCGGACCACCCCACGGTCCATTCCGGGTTATCGACTTTGGGCATCGCCGGTATGGTGCAGGTGATTGTGCTTGCCGGAGTAGACGTGGGATAGCCATCAGCATTTAGAATTGCAGGAAACGCATAACCCGCACTGGAAGTGTAACCTCCGCAGTTTTTGAAGTTATTGAGAAACGCACCCTCGCCGCCCGTGATTGATGAAAGATTCATTACCATCGGTCGGGAAGGGGTCGCCGCTGTAGCACCTGCTGCCGGGGCTAGCAAGGGTGCAGGTGCCGCAAAACACGGAGCCGGAATAGTGGCTAAGAGTGCAGCGCAAAGAAACTTTCGCGAGGGCAGCTTCATTTTTCGGATCTCAATCCACTAGAGAGGAGCGACATTCAGCGCCGGCACAGCTGCCCAAGATCACGGGCAGCCGAGTAAGCGTTGAGCGAACAAGCAACACTGCAGGAAAACTTACCCCTCCCGAATTGATTTCGAGTTGATCCGGAAGGTGCGAGTTCCATTCACTCCTTATGGCTCTGTTCACCAACAGCTGGATCTCATCAAAGCGGCGACTCAAGAAAGGTAGAACTATCCGGTCACTCCTTGTCCAGCCGTCCCAGCCATCGACTGTTTTATTAAGGGTGGGTTGGCGCGCCTTCCCACTCGCGAGGTTCTTAGCGCCTCAGTCCGCCCCAGCAGTGCACCGGCGAACAACCAACTTGTCGGATTGATCGTCGCATTGGGAAGCAGGTCCACGAGCCCAACAGCAACGATGAGCGCTAGCACCGCAAGAAATACCTGATCACGAGCTGAGCTTGCTTGCCGGATCGCACGAATGGCCCGAAACACCGTCAGCGCCAGCAATCCGAATTCGGCAAGGAATCCGAACAGACCGAAGCTTCCCATCGTGATGACCCAGTGGCCGTCCGAGAGAGTGACGTCCTTTCCGGTCTCGTCATAGATCCGCCCTCGCCCAAACCTGCCCCAGCCGAACCAGGGCCGCTCCGAGGCGCGATCCAGCAGCGCTTTCTCCTGGTCAAATCGAATTTTCAGCGAAGCCTCGCGCTCAACGCTGACGGCGCCGGCGACATCGAGCAGGAACTGGGTGGGAAGCAGATCGGTGGCGCGCAACATCGGATAGGCCAGCGCGAGGGAGACCAGTACGGCGGCAATCTTCACCTGCGTGCGCGGCGTCAGGAACAGGATGACAGGGGTCAGCACCATCGCATAAACGAAGGAGCCGAGCGACTTGCACAGCAGCAGCGTCAGGCCGAGCCATCCGGTGACCAACGCGGGGGCAGCCGGCACTACCCGCACGCGGCAACGCCACAGCGCCGCGGAGGCCAGGATTGTGATCATGGCAAAGAAAGCGACCTTCAGCCCATGGCCGAGGAAGACCACAGGCCGAAACCCGCCGTCGCGAATCTGCTGCTCGAAGGAATGCGGGAAGTAGCCATAGATCCAGGCGTGAAGCTGCGGGCTAAGCCGGACCTCAAGCAGCATGGGCAGGGTATAGACCAGCCCCGCCAGCGTAAGGGCACCAAGGATCATTCGATGGTCTTCGAGACCGACGAGATAGCGGCGGCCGAGGAGAAACGGCAGCAGTAGGATCAGTTGGGCCACGCTCGCCGAAAGAGCCTCGTAATGGCCGACACCAGGAATGACGAAAGACCCGTAGCGGCCTCCGACTTGCAATGCATCCCCATTGAACTCGGAGGTGATGAAGGGACCAATGAGAAGCGCAGCCAGCAGGAGTTCAGGAAGGCCGATCCTCGTCGCGATCCGACGAGGCCGCCTGCCCGCAATGACGAGACATCCCACTACCGATATCGTTGCCGGAATCGAGTGTTTGTCGAAGGCCGGCACGCCCGGGAACTTGATCTCGGTGCCGACCGGCAGCAGCAGGTATCCGCCCAGGATGGTCCAGATCAGCGCCTGGTTGAGCGGCCGCGTCGCGAACAGGACAATCGCGACGAGCGGCCACAGCGCCAGCGCGGCGTAGGCAAAATAGTTAGGGGTGATTATCAAGGCGGCGACATGCTCCCGTGCGTCTCCAGTCTAGCCCGCAACGGCCGCTCACGATAGGCGAGACCGGCTCTTCCGGAACGCCGCCGGCGCCGCTCGCGCGACAACCTTAACGCGCCAACAGAGGGGCTGGCAGAGCCAAATTGCGGCGACAGGCCGGTCATGGCCGTGATCGGCTCGCAGCCTTCCACGAGGCTGTCTCTCGGGGGCTTGGGGCTCTTCGGTGATTAACCGGGACGGCCTTCCCGAGGGCGCCCCGCCGTTCACGGCGCGGTCAGGGCCGCGCCATGCGAGCGAATGCCGGGAGCGCGCAAGGCTTGTAAAATAAACCATCGTGTCATGATAATGGCTCATAGCTCTCGCTAGAAACCCGAGGCTGGTGTAGTCGAAAGCGTCCAATCTGACCAGTTGCAGCAAGGCGATATTGCCCAATCATTAAGCGGTGAGATACGATGAAAGCAGTCTTGTTGGCCGGCGGTCTGGGAACCCGCTTTGCGGAAGAAACCGACGTCCGGCCCAAGCCGATGATCGAGATCGGCGGTAAGCCGATCCTGTGGCACATCATGAAGATCTACTCGAGCCACGGCATCAACGACTTCATCATCTGCCTCGGCTACAAGGGCTACGTCATCAAGGAGTACTTCGCGAACTATTTTCTGCACATGTCGGACGTGACGTTCGACATGGCGGCGAATGCCATGACGGTTCACGAGGCCAAGGCCGAACCCTGGCGGGTCACGCTGGTCAATACCGGCGAGGACACCAAGACCGGCGGACGCCTGAAGCGGGTCCGCGACTTCGTCGGCGACGACGATTTCTGCTTTACCTACGGCGACGGCGTTTCGAACGTAGATATTACCAGACTTCTCGAATTCCACCGCAACGAGAAGCGTCTGGCCACCATGACCGCCACCCAACCACCGGGCCGCTTCGGCGCCGTGGATCTCACCGGCACGCGCGTCAATCGCTTTATCGAGAAACCGCGCGGTGACGGCAACTGGATCAATGGCGGCTTCTTCGTGTTGTCGCCCAAGACCATCGAATATGTCGCGGACGACGCCACGGTCTGGGAAAGCGAGCCGCTGGAGCGGCTCGCGGCGGAAGGTCAACTTTCCGCCTATTTGCACGCCGGCTTCTGGCACCCAATGGATACATTGCGGGACAAGCTGTATCTGGAAGACCTGTGGAATCACGGCAACGCGCCGTGGAAGACCTGGTGATGACCGGCGGTTTCTGGAACAACAAGCGCGTTCTGCTGACCGGGCATACCGGCTTCAAAGGCGCATGGCTCTCGCTTTACCTGGAGTCGCTGGGAGCGGAGGTCACAGGCCTCGCGCTGGCCCCCGAGCAGGATCCCAACCTGTTCAAAGCCGCAGCGATCGAGAACGGGGTCCGCTCGATCATCGGCGACATCCGCGATCTTCCGACGGTCGAACGCGTCGTCGCGGATGCCCAGCCGGAGATCGTCATCCACATGGCCGCACAGGCGCTGGTTCGCCGCAGCTATCGTGAGCCGGTCGAGACCTATGCGACCAACGTGCTGGGCACGGTGCACGTGCTCGACGCGGTCCGGCGCTTGTCGAAGACGCGCGCCTGCCTCGTCGTCACCAGCGACAAATGCTATGAAAACCGGGAATGGCTATGGCCCTATCGCGAGAGTGAGCGGATGGGAGGGCGCGACCCCTACTCGAACAGCAAGGGCTGCGCGGAGCTCGTCGTCAGCGCCTACCGCGCGTCCTATTTCGAGCAGGCCGGCATGGGGTTGGCAAGCGCGCGTGCCGGCAACGTCATCGGCGGCGGCGACTGGTCCGAGGATCGACTGGTTCCGGATCTGATCCGAGGCTTCATGGATGGCAAGCCCACGATGATCCGGCAGCCGGATGCCATCCGGCCCTGGCAGCACGTGCTCGAGGCCATCCATGGCTACCTTGCCCTGACCGAACGGCTCTGGAATGATCCGGCGACCTTCGCCGAGGGGTGGAACTTCGGACCTGATAATGCCGGCGCTGTTCCGGTGGGAATTATCGCAGATACACTCGCGGCAAAATGGGGCGATGGCGCCGGATGGCGCCGCGACAAAGAGGCTGGCGTCCATGAGGCTCACCTGCTGAAACTGGACTCGACAAAAGCACGAACCCAGCTGTCGTGGCGGCCCAAGCTCGAAATCGAGGAAGCACTGGACTGGATTGTGAAATGGCACCGCGCCCACATGGCGCACGCCGACATGAGGGATTTCACACTCCACCAGATCAAACACTACCAAGCTCTTTGAACAGGCGATCGATGCATTTCATCTGCAATTTCTGCAAATCACCGCTGACAAAGACGTTTTGCGATCTCGGCACTTCGCCGGTATCGAACTCGTTCATCAGGCCGGAGAATGCCCAGGCGGCCGAGCCGTTTTATCCGCTCCACGTCTACGCATGCAGCCAGTGCTTTCTGGTCCAGCTGCCCGAGCATAAATCGGCGGGCGAAATTTTTACCGACGATTACGTCTACTTTTCCTCGATGTCCGACAGCTGGCTGGCGCACAGCAAGGCGTACTGCCAGAAAATGCGAGAGCGCCTCGCGCTGGCGTCAACCAGCCTCGTCGTGGAGGTTGCCAGCAATGACGGCTATCTGCTGCAATACTTCCACGGCATGGGAATTCCGGTACTTGGCGTCGAGCCTTCCGGAAACGTGGCTGAGGCGGCCCGCAAAAAGGGCGTCGAGACGCTGGTGCGCTTCTTCGGCGTCGCTCTCGCCAACGAATTGAAGCGATCCAGCAGACAGGCCGATCTGCTGCTCGGAAACAACGTTCTGGCTCACGTACCCGACATCAACGATTTCGTTGCGGGTCTTTCCATCGCCGTGAAGCCCGAGGGCGTCATCACGATGGAATTTCCGCATCTGTTGCGGCTGGTCGAAGGCGTACAATTCGACACTATCTATCACGAGCACTTCTCGTACTTGTCGCTGACGTCTGTGCAACGCATTTTTGCCGCACATAACCTTGTCGTCTTCGACGTCGAGGAATTACCGACCCATGGCGGCTCGCTGCGCATTTTCGCAGCTCATCAAGGCGCGATACGCGCGACAATCAATCCAAGTGTGCCCCAACTTCTTGCACGCGAGAAGGTTGCCGGACTTACCGACGTGAACCGCTTCGCCGAATTTTCAGAACGCGTGAAGCGAAGCAAGCGCGATTTGCTTGAGTTCCTCATTCAGGCCAAACGAAGCGGGAAAAGCATCGCGGCTTACGGCGCCGCCGCCAAAGGCAATACGCTTCTCAATTACTGTGGCGTCCGCACCGACTTTATCGACTTCGTGGTAGATCGAGCAGCTTCGAAGCAGGGCCGACTTTTGCCGGGGACGCGAATTCCAGTGCTGTCACCAGAGGCGATCAGCCAGGCGAAGCCCGACTACCTCCTGATCCTCCCCTGGAATATTCGTGACGAGATCATTGCGAGCAACTCGCATATCCGGGAATGGGGCGGAGCGTTCGTTGTCCCCATCCCGACAATCGAGATCATACCGTGAGATTCATGGAAACTCCGGTCTCCGGCGCTTTTGTCATAGAACCAGAGCCGATGTACGACGAACGCGGCGCATTTGCTCGAATCTTCTGCGAGCAGGAGTTCGGTTCGCTTGGACTAAAGACAAATTTTCCGCAATGGAGCGTGTCGCGCAATACTCTAACGAACACCCTGCGCGGCTTGCATTATTCGGTCGGGGACCACGCAGAAACGAAGCTCGTGCGAGCGACGCGAGGCAAGGTCTATGATGTCCTCATCGATCTGCGCAAGACCTCCCCAACTTATTGCCGATGGTTTGCGGTGACACTGGATGCCCACGTCGGACAAGCGATCTACATACCCGTCGGGATCGCACACGGCTTCCAGACACTTACTGACGATAGCGAGGTCACCTATCATATCCATCCGGTCTTCGTGGCCGAAGCCGGTCGCGGGGTCAGATGGAACGACCCGACGTTCGGCGTCACTTGGCCAGACGCGGCCAAGCGGATCATCTCACCACGCGACGCGAACTATCCGGATTTCCAGCCATGACAGTAGTTCTGTTGACCGGTGCGCGCGGCTTCGTCGGGCGTCAAATTGCGAAAGGGCTTGTTGCGCTGGGTGTAGAGACGCACGCGCTCTCGTCTACGGAAGCCGATTTGTCGATTCCAGCTTATGCATGGCATCAGGGAGACCTGATGGACAAGTCATCGACGCGAGCACTCCTGAAGACAATAAGGCCTACTCATCTCGTGCACGCCGCCTGGGACACGACGCACGGAGCATTCTGGACCTCAGATGCGAATTACGCTTGGGTCTGTGCAAGTTTGGAGCTGATTCAGGCATTTCAGGCTGTGGGAGGACAGCGGTTGGTCGTAGTGGGCTCATGCGCCGAGTATGACTGGCGCTTTGGATTTTGCTCAGAAGACACCACCCCGCTAAATCCTGCTCTGCCTTACGGGCTTTGCAAGGCGTCGCTGTTCCATCTCTGTGAGGCGTACGCCAAAAGTCATAATATCTCGATGGCGTGGGCTCGAATATTCCTGCTGTACGGCCCCCACGAGCGACCCCAGCGGTTGGTACCATCGATCGTGAACGCCCTTCTATCGGGTCGGGCGGCTCCCTGTACCAAAGGCGACCAAATCCGCGACCTGATGCATGTGGAGGATGCGGGCAGCGCCATAGCCGCCCTTGCCGCCAGTAACGTTTCGGGTGGCGTTAATATAGGGAGCGGTCAACCGATCTCCCTTTCGAGCGTGGGACTTGAGATTGGGAAACAGCTTGGTCGCCTCGAATTGGTACAGTTAGGAGCTTTGCCATCGCGCCCCGAAGATCCCCCGGTTTTGATTCCTGATACGAGAAGGCTTTACACTGAGCTTGGGGTTAAGCCGCGTTTTGATCTCGCCAACGGAATCGCTGATGCTATTGAATTCTGGAGGGGTCAGCCAGCAAATCGGACATCGTGATTATACTATCCGATGATCGGCAGGAGCCCATCTTGTATGCGCATTTGACCTTGGTAAACGCGGCTACCAGGGAGTTTTTGTGGCCATACGAAGCAATGCGGTCTTGAGTTCACATAAGACCAATCAGAGATTGGAATTCGGCTATTCATCAGCTGTCGCGCTCGCCAATTCGGAATGATAATTTTGGCTCACTCAATCTACACTCTGGGGCAAGGACTCAGGACCATCCTGTTCCACCGCTTCTTTTTTGAAGGCGAAACGACCGAGTCCGGGCGCGAGCGGCTGAAGAGACAGTGCGACTGGCTGTCGCGGTCGTTCCGGTCGCTGAGCCTCAAACAGGCAACGGAGGGCTTGATCGACGGGCAACTGCCAGCAAGCTCGCTCCTGGTCACGATCGATGATGCCAAGATCGAGATCCTTCAGGTACTTGAAATTTTCCGGTCTTTCTCGATCCCAATCGTGATATTCGCCTGCGCCGGCTGGTGTGCCCAAGAAGAGAACGGAAGAGCCGACGAGGACATTTCGATTGCTAGACTGGTCGCCGATATCAATTGGTACCGAGGGCCAGTCCGCAAGCTCGATATTGGCGGGTTTGAACTCGAACTTGGGAAAGGCGAACAACAAACCGCAGTCGAACTCGATCGCTTCCTGCAGCATCTTAAGGTTACTGGCCTGAACTCGTTCGAGCTGCCTTCGCTGCGTTCTACTCCCCCGCGGGTTTCGTGCACTTTCGCGGAATTGGCGGACATTGCGAGCGAGCAGGTCGCAATCGGCGGCCATTCCGTCAGCCATATCAATCTCGCGAAAGCCAGCCCCGTACGGCAGGAGTACGAGATCAGTGCCACGAGGCGCATCCTGACTAAGACCGTGGGGCAGGTCAGCGCTTTTGCCTATCCGTACGGAATGGAGAGCACGCACAACCAAGCTACCCGAGGTGTCCTGGGCGACGCTGGCTTCGACTTCGCGTTCCTGACACACTCCGACCTGGCAACGTCGAAAAGCGATCGTCTTGCTCTGCCGCGCATCTCGATGCCAGATCGCGCAATGCCGGACTATGAATTCCGCGCCCGATGTGCCGGCGCAGGAATTCTCTATCGCAAGCTACAACTCGCTCTTTCCGGCCGGCGAGCCTGACATGTGGCTCGTCATTATATTTGTCATATTTGCCAGCGCACTCTGCGTGCCTGCGATTATTCTGTTTATCGAGACTCTGGCGTCTCTTAATCCTTATCGGGATCAGCTTCAAACAGAAGCGTCGTCCGTCTGTCAAAAGGAGCAAAAGGTTGCGATCGTCATTCCAGCACACAATGAGAGCGCAGGTGTGCTCCCAACCCTATCCGATCTCGAGCCTCAACTAAAGGAAGGTGATCGCCTGCTCGTCGTTGCCGATAACTGCACCGACGATACGGCGGCTGTAGCAGCGCATGCAGGTGCGGAAGTTCTGGTTCGAAACGATCTCTCAAAGATCGGAAAGGGCTACGCGCTTGCGCACGCAGTCACTCACCTTAGGAACGCTTCGCCCGACTTCGTGCTGTTCATCGACGCCGATTGTCGCATTCAGAAGGACATGGTATCGCGTCTAAAGCAAATGTGCGCGCTAACAAACCGGCCAATCCAGGCTTGCTTTTTGATGGTAGCTCCGAGCAAGGCGGCCGTCGATCACCATATCGCTGAGTTTTTCTGGCTCATACGGAATTGGGTGCGTCCCTTGGGGCTCGCGGGTCTAGGCTTTCCCGTACAACTCATGGGCACCGGCATGATTTTTCCTTGGCACGTGATCTTGAAGGCCCCGCTTGCTCACGGGAATCTAGTTGAAGATCTCAAACTCGGCCTCGATCTGGCCGCCGACGGACATCCTCCCGCTTTCTATCCATTCGTGGTGGGCACGAGTGAATTCCCTATGACAAAAAAGGGAAGCGATTCGCAGCGTCAGCGCTGGATCCAAGGACACCTATCAGTAATTGTAGGGGTCATCCCGAAGTACCTCCTCCGAGCACTACTGACCCGTAATGTTGGTCTGCTTGCCCTCGCGCTGGATGTCCTGGTTCCCCCATTCTCGCTGTTCTTGCCACTTTTGGCCCTATCGCTCGTCGCGAGCCTTGCATTGCTGTTGCTTGGCTTCATCGCGCCTGTCATTATCTGCGGAGCGAACGTAGTCATCGTGACCTTAGCGCTGTTCTTGAGCTGGCTAAAGTTCGGTCGAGAGATCCTTCCAGCACGCCAGGTGGGATCTGCTCTCGTTTCTCTGATGAAGCGCCTTATTTTCTACGGCAGGGTGTATTTCGGGCGGAAGGCGGGTTCGTGGATCCGAACCGATCGATCGGAAAAGGACTAACGCCGTATCGGATCGGATTATGCAAACGTCGTCCCATTACTTCCTAATGAAGATGCTCGAAGAGCGGCCAAGTTGGGGAGCTTCTCGTGCTCTGGCGTTATTGCTCGTTTTGATATGCGCTGGCTCCGATAAGCTGCTTGGCGGGACATGGACCGCAATTTTTGTTTCGATCGGCTTGACCATCATTACATTTGTGATGCTGCCGGCGTCGAAGGACGCTCTCCGCATAAGGCTGACGTTGGCGTCCTACCTTGGCCGCCTTTATTCTCTTCCGACCTGGGCGCAGATCGCATCTGCGCTCGGCGTGTTTGTCCTGATCGAAATGCTCGATTATCAGGTTGGCGGCCTCCTCTTGGGAAAAGTGTTCAATCTTTATTTCTCTGCCATTTTCATACACTCACTTTGCTTCGGATTTCGCAACTCCCTGCTCGTATGGCCCGTCGCTTCCGGCGTGGTGTATTTCTTGGAGCTGCCACCAGAATATTCGTTCAAACTTGAAAGCTTGAATGACTATGTCCACCTTGTACTCTTCATCTTTCTCGGCTTGGCTTCAGCATCGGCCGCATTTCTCATTCGCGTCAGCTCCGTTCTGTATGACAGAATGGACGAACGGCACTGAGCAGGGTTTACCTTCGAAACCATGACTGGCTAGATAGTAACACATCTGTCCTCCACCTCGACGGCTTCCCGATCAATCAGGTTCGCGACAGCCTCCCCGAAAATGGCTTCAATGTCCTGCACGCAATAGGGGCAGAGCCCCAGACATAAGCCACTTGCAGGGCCGCTGGATCTGTCGTGCGGGGTGCTTCTAAAGCCCGCTCATTACAGTAAAATCGTCATTGGACAAAATCGGGTATCGCACTACGCCGGCGCCCCTAGATCCGCTCGGGGACACAACGAAATTGGGGCGATCAACGTTCGAAAGACCGACAGGAGACGCATGTTCTCGATCTCACAACCGTTCATTCGACGTCCCGTCGGCACCACACTGCTTTCTATCGGGCTACTTCTCCTTGGTATCGTAGCCTACCGCTTCTTACCGGTGGCGTCCGTTCCCAACGTCGACTTCCCCACTATTTTCGTTTACGCATTTCGGCCGGGTGCAGATCCTTCGATCATGGCAAGCACCGTGGCCGCGCCGCTCGAGCGACGCCTCGGCGAAATCGCGGGTGTCAACCAGATCACCTCTACCAGCACGCTCGGTCTAACCAGCGTGCTTCTCCAGTTCGACATCAACCGGAGCCTCGATCGCGCGGCGAGGGACGTACAAGCCGCAATTAACGCCTCGCTCCCCGATTTACCGAGCGACCTTCCTTCCCTGCCACGTTTTGGGAAGGCCAATACCTCCGGCGCTCCGGTTTACGTTCTCGCGCTCACTTCCAAAACACTCTCGACCAGCGCTCTCTACGACGTCGCCGACACCGTCCTGCTACAGCGGATCGCGCAGGTACCCGGCGTTGGAAATGTTACGGTCAGCGGGGCGGATCAGCCGGCGGTGCGGATTCAGCTCAACCCCATAGCGTTATCGAACGCTGGAATCGCAACCGACAACGTCAGAACCGCGGTGATCAATGCCAATCCGCTTGGGCCCGTCGGGATCTTCGATGGCGAGCGCCAAGGCGAGACTTTGTCGCTCAATCGCCAGATGCGCACGGCGACAGAATTCCGTAACATCGTCATCAAGAGCTCCAACGGCAATCTCGTGCGTCTCTCCGACGTCGCCGAAATCGAAGATTCCGTGAAGAACGTTCGTTCGGTTGCCTGGTTCAACAAGCAGCCGGCCGTCCTCATCGAGATCAGAAAACAAGGCGACGCCAACGTCATTGACACGGTTGACCGCGTGAAAGCGCTTATCCCGGCTCTGAAACAGTGGATCCCGGCCGCGGTCGAGGTTTCCACTCTCGTCGATCGCACCGGCACAATCCGTGCCAGCGTGGTGGACATGCAATGGACGCTGCTGGCAACCGCGTTGCTTGTCATGATCGTCGTGTTCGTGTTCCTGCGCCGGCTCCCGCCGACGATCGCCGCCGGCGTCTCGGTGCCGCTCGCCCTTGCTGGAACATGTGCCGGTATGTGGGTCGCAGGCTTCTCGATCGACAATCTATCGCTGATGGCACTTGCGATCTCTGTTGGCTTTGTGGTCGACGATGCCATCGTCATGATCGAAAACATGCACCGCAATCTAGAGATAGGTATGCACCCATTCCAGGCAGCGCAGGAAGGCGCCCGGCAGATCGGGTTTACTGTAGTCTCCATCAGCCTTTCGCTGGTCGCTGCCTTCACTCCACTGATCTTTATGGATGGAATTGTCGGCCGCCTGCTGCGAGAATTCTCACTGACGCTGACGTTCGCGATTCTCGTCTCCACTCTGGTATCGCTGACCGTCACGCCGATGATCTGCGCCCATTACATCCGGCAGACCACTTCCAGAAGCGCGACACTATTCGACCGCCTCGTCGAGGGCTTCTTGTCGCGTACGGTCTCATTCTACGCCCGCACTTTGGGCGCCGCGCTCGAATACCCATTCCTGACATTGCTGGTGTTTTTCGCAACCATTGCTTTGACGGTTACTCTCTATATCAAGGTCCCGAAAGGCTATTTTCCGACTGACGATTCCGGTTTCGTCATCGGTGCAACGCGCGCCTCCGCGGACACCTCGTTCCAATCGATGCTGGGCTTGCAGCAACAGCTCGCCGACATTGTTCTCGCCGATCCGGCCGTGGCCGGCCTCGGCTCAGTTGTCGGAAGCGGCGGGGGCCCTGGAGGCCAAGGCGCAAACCGCGGCACCATGTTCATCAACTTGAAACCACCTGAGCATCGCGGGTTTGTCTCCACGGAAAGCGTCATCGATCGATTGCGCCGCGCTCTCTATCCGGTCGCCGGCATCCGCCTGTTCATGTTTGCCGCCCAGGATGTGCGAGCCGGCGGACGGCAAAGCGATTCTAATTACCAATATACACTCACCAGCACAGATCTCGGCTTGTTGCAGCAATGGGCTCCCATCGTGGCGAAGCGTTTGGAAACTGTCGAGGGGATTACGGACATCTCCAGCGATCGCGATCCGAACGGTTTACAGCTGACACTCTCTATTGACCGCAAAAAGGCATCGATGCTCGGCGTTCGCGTCCAGGACATCGACAACGCGTTGAACAACGCGTTTTCGCAGCGGCAGATCTCGACCATCTACACCCAGCGCAACCAGTACATGATCGTGCTCGAGATCGACCCGAAGTTTCAGGTCGATCCCACCAACCTCGACCGCATCTATGTCGCCGGTTCGGGCGGCGTACAGGTGCCGCTGTCTGCCGTGGTGCATGCGACACGCGGGCTCGCAGCACTCGCCGTCCACCATTCGCAATCGTTCCCATCGACCACGGTGTCGTTTAACCTGTTGCCCGACGTGCCGCTCCAGGCCGCCACGCAAAACATCCAGCGCGCGGTCGAGGAATTGCACATGCCGGAGGGTATTCGCGGTAGCTTTGACGGAAATGCCGGCGACTTCGCCAAGACCAGCGGCCGCCAGCCGCTCCTGATCCTCGGCGCGCTGGTGGCGATGTATATTGTGCTCGGCGTGCTCTACGAGAGCCTCGCCCATCCGCTCACGATCATCTCGACGCTGCCCTCGGCGGGTCTCGGCGCGCTGCTGGCCTTGCAGCTCACCAACACGCCGCTGACGGTGATCGCCTTCGTCGGCATCATCCTGTTGATCGGCATCGTCAAGAAGAACGGCATCATGATGGTGGATTTCGCGCTCGATGCCGAGCGCCAGCGCGGCCTGTCTTCGGCGGAGGCGATCTTCGAGGCCTGCCAGGCGCGTTTCCGGCCGATCCTGATGACGACGATGGCGGCATTGTTCGCCGGCATTCCGCTGGTGGTCGCGACCGGACCCGGCACCGAGCTTCGCCGCCCGCTCGGCATCACCATCATCGGCGGGCTGTTCGTCTCTCAGATCCTCACCCTCTACACGACGCCGGTGATCTATCTCTTGATCGACCGGCTGCGGCGGTCGCATGCGCCCGATAAGACCGTTGTACCAGCGGAATGATGCTTCAATCCTCGGGCGACAAGGCGCGCCACGAGCTTGTCGCCAGAATTGAGGTCTGCAAGGGTCAGGTAGCGTCAGACGTCATTAAGACCCGGCGGCGAAGGGCAAGGAAGCCAATGCCTGGGAAACCAATAATCATCATCACCCAAGTGGAAGCCTCCGGAACTGCCGAGGAGAAGACTTCGAATTGGGTGACGGTGCCTTCGAAGGCGAAGTTGCCTAGCCCGTCGAGCTTCGTCAGTGACGTAAAATTACCAGCATAGCTATAGTGCGCGCCTGTCGAGTCCGCCTCGTTGAAAGATATCTGGTTGATGGGAGGCAGCGGCTGATACTGCAATAGGTCCAAAGGCAGGATCGAAGTGGAACGATATGCCCCGTCTAGCAAAACCTGAATCCCGCCGCTAAGCGTTGGCGTATATCCCGCCCATTGGCCAAGTTGCCCATTGGGAGCATCCTCGTAGGAGACTTCGATGTAAAGCGAGCTACCCGCAAAGTGGGTGCCTGCCAGAACAATGGAGATAGATCCCGCGTTGCTGAACGTTTCATACACAGTCGAGCCGGAAACGATGCAGGACGAACGAGAAGCCGAAGGATAGATCGATATCGTTCCGGTGAACGTATCTCCGACCGCTACGATTGGGAGAGCCAACGCAATCGTTGGCGAGGCCAAGCCGGCAAGCAGGACTAAAAGACTTCGGGATAATAAATACTTCACGCTACTCCATATCGGCCAATGTCAGGCATGTTCCGAGATGTGTCAATGGAAAGAGGGCCGTTCCAAAGCCGCTCCGCTCTTGGACGGAGCGGTCGACACTCGACCCCTTCGCGCTCAAGAAAGGCGCAACTTGGTCGGACAGTCTAACTGTCGTTCCAATGCCGCCGCACTCCAGAAAAGTGCGACGATGATTAAGAATTGTAGCGCAGCAGAACGGAACGAGCATGAAGCCACGGTGCCGGTATTCTTGCGTAGCAAAACAGATCCCCGCCCGCACTTGTGTGAGACGTGAAAGCTGTTCGGCGAACACCACCAGCCTTGTTCATCGTGAACACAGCTGGAAAAGCGAACTCAGGCACTCACCTGCTGCGATTTTTGGCGCACATCGGATCAGGCGCTCCGGGCAGTGCGACTGGCTCCGCCTGCGTCGGCGGTGGTTCCGGTTGGGGTCAATGGTGCGGCAACACAACGATTCCGCACCCAGATTTTGCTCACCTGAGGTCTGCCAACTCAGAGCTGACGAGCTTCTTCTCCGATGACCAGCATTTCTCGTCAGCTGGGAAGTTGCTTGAGGCTCAATATGACTTCCGCTTGCTCGAAGCCGCCGTATCGGGCGTTTCCGGAAATATCGAGATGGGCAATGATGATCCTCCGCTTCTGCGGCGTAGGCTTCATGACCTATCGCCACCGGGCGCACTCACCGGGCTTGTAGCCTCAGAACGCGAAGAAGCCGCGACAAAGTCTCTTGCGCCAGCGCTGGGGTTGACTTTCCAATCCTCTAGCGAGGTTCCGTCATTGCGTCAGGTTTGCTGACTTGGCAAATCGCCCCCGAGTAATTTCGCGGAGCAGGTTGAACCGATGGAGAGAGGCTGAATTGATCAACCCCTCAAAGAAGGCGTACTGCTCGCGGACCTGCAAATAGACTTCCATACTGATGGATGTTTGATCGAAGCCGTATGCCAGGAGGCGACGGTCGATTTCACCCGTAGCTTTAGGATTGACTCGCCAGTCCAGCACATTCTTTGCGATATGCGCTCTTGCGACCTCCTTTGTGCGGTCGTCGATGCCGACAAGATCAATTTGGCTCAACGCCCTTTGGACCGCTCGATGCCGAAAGGCCTCGAGCAGCTGGTGACGCAGCGAACGGTAGCGGCGAATTTCCCAGGACAGCTCTGCTACGTCGAACGCCAGCAAGCACTCGATGGCGGATCTCGGCGCGATATCGCCGAGAACGATGCGCTGGAGCGCGTCGTACTGTTCGCGGCTTTCCCCAGGCAACAGTAGAGGATCAGGTCGCAGGACTTCCAGCTCCTCTGGCACAACGTAATTCGGGCGTGGTACAATTTGGAACGGTGCGTTCATCTTGCCGGCGTCTCCAGTGCACTCCGTGGTTCTGAGTATGATGGCGATGCGTTCCCGATTGCATGAACCGGGCTGGCGGCCCAGAGATCCCTCGCAGCAGGCACCGGATCGACCTGCATGTCGGCCCACCACGCCTTTTCATTACCTTGCCCGTGCAGGGCCTGATGGTGGTCCCGACACAAGGGAACGGTAAACTCGTCGCTGACCTTGCGCCCGAACGCACGCCGTTGCGCGAACTTGAGATGGTGCGCATCGACCGGCGTCCGCTTACAAATGAGACAGGGCAATCCCCGGACGAAAGCGAGATGTGCCTTGCTTCGTTTCCGAGGCGGCTCCTTTGGGAAAGCAAGGCTGCCGCCTGGATCCGCAAACCGGTGATGTGGTTCGGTGGCACGCAGCCTCAGATCCGGCGGCATTGGCGGGTCGGAATCAGCCTTCTCCGCTGGCGAAGTTAGATGGACCTGGAGATCGGCGCCCGCCCCGGTTGGCTCCGCAAGCTTGCCCGCATAAGCGGCCTCCAAAGCTCTCGCATCCGCTTCCCGAAGCCTGTTCTTGAGGGGGAGGGTTGCTTTGGCCCAAGCAAGGAGGCCGCCCTGGCCCTCCCCGTCCACCTCGGTGGCGAGCTCGGCCAGTAGCCGGTTCAGCAATTCCGCCGAGCGCTCAGGAGGCAGGACCGGGGGTCGGTTCAAGACGCTCTTGGGAGGCTTTCCTTTCGTCCCTGAGGCGGTGTGTGGCTCGGCCGCCACTAAAGGTCCTGCCTGGGTGTCGGGCGCGTCCAAATCGTCCTCTCCGGCAATTCCGACCAGAGCGAACAGGGCATAGCGCCGGGCGTAGGTCAGCGCCGCCCCCATCCGGTGCGGGGCCTCGACGTCCTTGGAGGCACAGACCGGCCAGTCCGACGAGATCCACTCGCCGGATGCATGGGCCAGCAGGGTCGTGAGATGGATGTGCCCGGTAGGCTGCTCAACCCGAGTGGTCTGGATGGTGGCGATTTCCTGCTGGCTCAGGGTCTTGCGGACGATGTCGAGGCCGCTTGCCAGCGAGGCATAACGAAATGTCCGCTCGTCCTCCCGAGGGACCGGTGACCGAATGACCGCGGTCAGCGTCTTCTCCGGGTTCATTAACTCGGCCTGGGCCCGCGCAAGGGCCGCAGCGATGGTCCCGATGCGCTCACTGGATTGGTGCATGGGCCACCTCTGCGACAGCTTGGCCCTCAAAACTGACAGCGCCTGACTTGGAGCGTTTGGCCCTGATGCCATGACCGGCCGCCTCCCTCGCATCCTCCGGTACGAGCTTTTTCAGATCCGCCTTGGCTGCTTCGTGCTCACCGTGGGCTTCTCGGGTCCGAAGGTAAACGGCTGCGAGATCTGCCCACAGGTTCGAGCCGGACATGTCGACGACCTTGACGGCCTCGAGCCTCGGACGGGGTGTCTCGATGTTGAAGAGAATGGGCGACTCCCCGCTCTGAACGCAACGCCAGAATTTCTTTTCCGCCGTGAGCAGGAGATGTTGATAGAGCGGATCAGCGTGAACCGTGATCTCGACCCACTTGCCGCCTCCGGTGATGATCGAGAGTACCGCGTTCCGCGCCGCCGTCACCCACATGTTGTGCTGTAGCTGCGCCATATGCTTTTCGGCTGCTGCTTCCTCATTGAAGGACCAAGGCAACATGAACTTCGCTTCAAAGACCGCGCCAGTCTGTTCGACGACGCCGTCCAGGGTGGCTCCCATCCATTTGTGCACCGGGTGACGGACGCGCTTCTGGATGTCCTTGATGGTTTGGCCAGAGCATCGTTGATACCAGGCCCGGTTCAGCACCTCAGTCACAGTACCTAGCTGAACGATGAGATTACCGGTGAGGTCTTCCGGTGCGACGTCCCCACGCTTCTCCTGCCACAGCCGAATGAGCGCATCCGGGTCGTCGCCCATAATGATGCGCGCGTCCGAGCCACCGATGAAATGGCGCCGGTCGTTGGGGTTGAATTTGACGATGGGGGTCCGTGGACCTGCCACAGATTCAGTCACGATGGTACGCAATGGTATCTCCTGTTTACGCGACGCTGAAGGCGATTGCGACGTTGTCCGCCGCACTGCCTTAAGCCCCGCGTCCGCGAGGTCAGATACCGGTGCCGGGATCGCGCCCGGCCGACTCAGTAACGCTCCAGTCGCCGAAGATTGCCAGTCCTTTCTGGAGCAAGATTCTTGCTATTTTTCACCTCAGAATCTTGATCAGGTTGCGGCGCGGAGGGGACACGGCCAGCATCGCCGCGCAACGATGAGGTGAGTCAAATGACGTCGAAACGACAAATCGAAGCCAATCGGGCAAATGCGACGAAGAGCACAGGCCCCAGGACAATCAAGGGAAAAGCGCGATCGAGCCGCAACGCATATCGACACGGACTATCGAGCGAGGGCGATAACGAAAGACCGAGGCTGGAGGCGCTTAGCATGACGCTCACAGCTGAAGCGGCAGACAAGTCGCGGGCGGACGCAGCCAAGGATCTTGCACGAGCCCGACACTGGCTGGCTGACATCCGCCGGGTTCGGTTCAGGATGCTTATCGATCTGATGGATTGCACAGAACCCCTCCAAATGAAGCAGGTCGCAGGTCTGCATCGCTACGAGAAAGCAGCTCGAGCACGACAACGACGAGGACTGAAGCGCCTGAGGGCGACTGCCGGCAACGAAGGTGGAAGAACGACCCGAGACTGAGCTTTTCAAACAACCGACCGAGCAATAAAGATGATGAGCGACATGTCCCCGCATCATAGAAAGTTTTTGCGCAGCCCTTTGCTGCCTTTGCACGGGCTCTGCATCAGGATACGCCGATAGAACTTCATGTTCGGTGAGCGCAAAAACGCCACCGCCATTATCGACGGGGCATTTCGGCTGAATCCCGGAGCGAATGTGCAGATTGCGCACAGACGGGCCGGCACGCGAGATGGCTGCCGGCCGTCGTGAGGCTATTCAGCAGCTTGCGCCAATCCGCGGGCGTTTTCCTCTTCCCTTCGGATCTCGACGTCTTCGAAGCTTTCGCCGGTGGTTTCCATTATTGCGTCCAATCCGCATACCGCCTTGAGACGGCGTAGCGCGACATCGCAGTAGTGCGGATCGATCTCAATGCCGCACCCGATACGTCCGGTCCGCTCCGCCGCGATCAGAGTCGTCCCCGATCCCAAAAACGGATCGAGGATGATTCCCTTACGCCGCGAACAGTCAAGGATCGCGTCTTCAACCATAGCAACCGGCTTGACGGTCGGGTGCAATCGAAGATCCGAGCGGCCTTCACCAAAAGCGCTTACGCCTGGATAGTTCCACACGTTCGTCCGGTTGCGACCGAAGCGACCAAGATCGATATTGTTGATGTGTGGTGCGGAGCCGGATTTGAAGACACAGACAAGCTCATGTTGAGAGCGGTAGAACGATCCCATGCCGGCGTTGTTTTTCGCCCATACGCAAACGTTTTTAAGTTCGCTATAAACGCCGTTAGCGGCAGCGAGCATTTCCTCAATATGCCGCCAGTCTATGCACTGAAAATGGATCGCGCCATCGACGGCGTTGGCTGTGAGGTTTCGTAAAACCGAAGCAAGGAAGCCCGTAAAGTCTGCCTTGGACATTTCGCCCGATGCCATGGCGAACTCGGCGTGAACGATTTCGCCCTTACCTGAGACATTCCCCTGGATTTGCACATTGTAGGGCGGATCCGAGAAGATCATTTGAGCACGTTTGTCCCCGAGCAAAGCCTGGTAGCTCTCAGACCTCGTTGAGTCTCCGCAGAGCAAACGGTGCTCGCCGATCCGCCATACGTCACCAGCTTGGCTGATGGCCCGACCGGCAGCCGGTTCAACGGTTCCATCTATCGCGCTGTCCGACGACATGCGAGCCGCGGTACCGATCAGAATGTCGATCTCGGGGACCTCGAAGCCTGTTATCGTCAAGTCAAAATCAATCTCGATCTCCGAGAGATACTTGAATTCTAGCGCGAGCAGATTCTCGTCCCAGCCGGCATTTTCGGCAAGCTTGTTATCCGCGATGACGTACGCCCGGATTTCCGGCTCGGTCATGTCGGATAGCCGAACCGCTGGAACGTGCTTGAGGCCGATTAATTTGGCAGCTTCGAGCCGGCCATGACCGGCGATGACGCCGTTTTTTTCGTCCGTCAGTATCGGATTTATGAAGCCGAACCTTTTGATCGCATCGGCAATTTGCTGAACTTGCTTCCTCGAGTGCGTCCGGGCATTGCCGTCACGAAGTTTGAGGTCGTTGATAGCTTGATAGACAATCGAAAGTTGACGCTGTGGTCGTTGATGGCTCATCTGAGTAGCTCCCTTGTTTGTCACAACAGAGCTTCTAGGAACGGCCATCGCCCTTGGCATTCATAATAATTTCGGGGCTATTTTTTTGAAGAGATCTGATTCAGGAAAGACTGCCAGTCCATCCGCAAGCCCCAGCTTTTGATGACGATTTTTGCTGCGCGTTGATGCGGTGGCTCCGACAATCGCACACGCTTCTTTGCGCCGCCAGGTTCCACGCCTTCTCGGATTGCCAAATCGCTCAGCAGGCGCTTGTATTCGTCGACTGCAATGTCAAATCGGAGGTTGTCCAAGGCCGATTTTTTGGGGCGCCCTGGCTTTCCTTTCAGCTCCCCTTTGAGACCTTTCAAGATCAAGGGATTGAGCCACGCTGGCAGCGGCTTCGCAAAATTGGCCTCGATTAGGGCAGCAAGCTGCTCCTTGTTCGGGTAGGTGCCGCTTTTGATGAGCCTCTCCCAGTATCGCAGGTCTAGTTCATCAAACAGCTCGTACAGGCTTGCGGAAGTCTGCTCAGGCATCTTGGCTAGCCCCCGTACTTCCTGTGAAATTGAAGTAAGGCCTCGCCCAAGGCCGTAGGTTCGCCGCGCGCGGCTCTTATGAACTCTTCGGCCTCTAGGTTGATGGCCGTGCCGGGCTGAATAGCGTCCTTGGTTCGCTCGAGCTCTCGCGTGATAAATTCATCCAGTGACACCGCGGCTGGGACCAGGAGAATCCCTGAGTCGGGAATTGGCGTTGGTGCCGCGCGATCTCGAACCTTGCTCATCAGCGCCGCGGCAGCAGGCTTTCCTTCGGCCGCCAGCGCTTGAAGCTTGAGGATAACGAGCTGAAGTCGGCTAAGTCTTTGTTGTTTACCGGACACTCGGGCAATGATCGTCTTGTGTGCAAACTGTTTGGTGCGGGCGTGCACGCTGACAGCGCCTTTGGGCCGACCGCGCGCATTGCCGGATTGTCCTTTTTTGAAGCGACTTTCCACCGGTGGAGGGGTCCGCCCAGGTGCAGAGACCGCGTCACTATCGTCCGATTTAGTAGACATTTTCGCCATCAGCCCGGGCTTTCGCCAACGCCTCCCTTTTCAATTCTGCGATCCTGGCAAGATCAGCCTCATATTCAGCGCGATAGTGCTTGAGGATTCGGTCGTCCCAAGGCGGTAGCCCCTCATTGCAAATAATATAGCCTGCGAGGTCGAGCGGCACGTCACGAGGAGCCTGCACCGCCCCGCAGGCAAGGGCGAGCGACGGCTCCAGCAAGCCTGCTCGCATGCATTCCGCTAGGAACTGTTTCAGCGCACCAATTTTGCCGGCCATGGCACCTAGGAACAGGGCCTCCAGCATCGCTTCGTGAGGATGCACCTTGTGGCGCTTGCCATTGCGTCTGATCTCGATCGGTCGATCGAGCAGCTCAGCAATGTCTGTTCCCGCGTGCTGGGATGCGCTCGCGGGAGCTCGCCCAGCTCGCTGAGGCTGGGGTCGTGCACCGAAACGGGTTTCCTTGGGCGGCTTGCCGTAGCCTACCTCGTAAGTTTCCGTCTTCGAGACGGGTCCCCGATGGGACACATCCTGCTTTACCATCTCCACTCCATCGGCGGCATGCGCGCACAGAGCAGGAGTTTTGGGTGATGAAACAGGCCCAGAAACCAGCAAGCTCCGAGGCGCATCGCTTGCGCAGCTCGTTAGCATTTCATTTTTGCTCGGGTTCTAAGCATCGCGACGGGTGTTGATCGACGTCGCTATCGCTTATTTATGCCGTAGAATCGCTGTCGTCAAACATATTTGAGCCGAACCATCCCTGCGACCGCATGTCGGTCTCGGGGCTCGCCGGCTTTCCTCATTCGGCCCAGCGCTCCAGAGTTCCTGTCCATCTCCGTACAGTTCTGGCTAATAGCGTAGGTGAGCATTAGCGGTCACCGCGCTCAGCTCCAGGGTTGGCGCTCCCGGCTGCAGCGATCGCCTCCTGGCCGATTTCCGCAGCGCGGAGAGAGAGCGAGAACAAGGTGCCGGTGACCTTGCCGCGTCAGCTCGAGTGTAGCTTCTTGGTCGCCGCGGCTTGGCCTGTGATCTTTCAGCTTGGAGTTGCTCAGAGGCGGCATGCGTCTGTCGGGGCGCTCTGTCAGGAGGACCGCAGCAACAGCCAAGGACCGCAGGATAATTCTTGGCTGAGCAAAAGGCCTTCTCGATCACGGCGCTGTCAGCCAAGAGCAAAGATGTGGTGCCCCGGGGAGACCCGGTCTTGATAGGGCAGGAACAACATGCAACACCGGCAACACATCACATCGATTCGTTAACGTTGAGGAATTTATGAAAGCTCTCTTTCTGGCCGCCGCCGCTATTGCGATGGCATCCAGCGCCGCTTCCGCTTCCGTGCTCGTCGTTGATTTCGAGAATTCGAACGTGAGCGCCGGCCAGTATTCCTACGCCGCCGATAGCGCTGGGTACTCTCAGCCCTCGGGAAATTCGGTATCGGTTCCCGGCGTCGGTTTCTCGGGCACCTCGGGAGTCCAGAATAATGCTCAGGCGTGGGGCTTCCCGGCAGCACCGGGTCCGGGCACGAATGCCGCCTTTCTTCAGAGTTACTCCAGCTCGAACCTCGGCGTCATCACCATCGATACCGGCACCCTCGTGGTTGGCCAGAGCTACACCGTCGCATTCGACAGCGTTGCGCGCCCGGGGACCGGTGCGGACCCGTTCACTGTAAGATATAATGGTCTCTCGAAGACGATCGATCCAGGTTTGTCATGGGCTTCGTCGACGTGGAGCTTCATGGCCGTCGCCGGCCAGAACCTGGTCTTCTCGGCGACGCGTATTGATGGCGACCACGCCAGCGGCCTCGACAATATCGCTATTACAGCAATCCCCGAACCCTCCACATGGGCGCTCATGATCCTGGGCTTTGCAGGCCTAGGCTTCTTGGGGTATCGCCGCCGAGCCCATAGCGCCTCGCTCCCCGCTTAGGCGCTTGGACAAACTGGTTGAGATCAGAAAGACCGCCCTCTGGGCGGTCTTTTCCGTTTCCGTACTGATTGGCCCTCTTCGGTTGCCGAAAGCAGCCGCTTATTCGATACGGTAAGATTACGGTTCGCCGTTGCTACTGCAGGCGAGAGGAGGAACGAACGGCGCGACTTCAAACGCTAGCCACTACCAGCTTGGAAACGTCGCCGAGGCCTTTCTTTGATGAGATTTTTAGCGCCTGTTCTTCCCGAAAAATCGCCTGATCACGTCAATCGCCGCAACGAAGACAGGGACGAGTGAGAAGCATGCACCCGAGACGAGGGAGATCGCGGTTTGCCACGGCGTCCGAGGATGATCCTGTCGCGGGCCGCGTTGCCCGAGGGCTCTATCACTCTCAACAGGGTATAACGGATCAGATTTGGACTCGGGCTTGCGCGGCGGAATGACCAACACCACAAACAGGAGATTGATCGCAATCCAAATGACCACCAAAGTGATAACGACCCGGAGCATGAAAAACGTGCCCTCTTACAGGTAGTACTGAAATCAATTGGGTGGAGGCACGGTGTGGCCGAGATCAGTTTGCTGCACCCGTAGAGTCTTCTTGCTCGCAGTTCCGCATTGCGGAGACGATCTTCTTTGCGAGGATTGGGACTGGAGCAGGAGCGATCGTCGGCGTATCGCTCTTCTGGGCCTCCGCCCGCAACATCTTCGAGAATGCCCTGAGCGTCAATTTTGGCTTCTTTGCTGGAGTATTGGCGCGTGAGAAAAACATGGCGCTATCTTTCAATGAAAGGAAAGGAGTGTAACCGGGGAACGCCGCCCGTCAATCAGAGCTTATGGCTTGGATGACCTTCGGCGCGGTAAGCAAGGCACGTTCGCAGCGGCCGCCTTTGCAGATGAAGCTGAACTACCCGCTGACAAGGTGTTCGGCTACTTCATATAAGAAGAACAGCCACCCCGCCGTGGCAACGGTGATAGCCGCAACATAGGCAACGAGGCGCACTCTCTCAGGCATGCCCTGTCCTAACTGGCGCGACGTTCGATTGCATCCCAATTGGTGCGTCAACCTTAATCGCCAGGTGCCGCGCATTGTGCGCTGGCGCCCAACAAGAACATCCGCGCCGAGTGGCTCCGTTGTGAAACCGATATCACGCGACTGGGAGCATGGAAGCTTCCCCGCACGACCGGTGTACGCGGTCATAATTCTGCTGTTCATCAATCCGATTGGTACCAAAAGACCGCGGCACAAAAAAAGACCGCCCGGAGGCGGTCTTTCTGCATACTCATGTAGCTGGCGATCAGGCCGCGGTGAGAGCTGACGCCTGGTTACGGCGGCGATAGGCCATAAAGCCGAGGCCAGCGAAGCCAAGCATCATCATGGCCCAGGTGGACGCCTCGGGGACCGGTGAGGTGAAGGCGAACTCGAACGCAGTCTCAGTAGTACCGAAGGTGATGGTGGACGCGCCCGCAAGATTCAAGCCGAACAGATATCCGGCTGGATTGTCCTTCTGATTGACATTGGGGAAATCGGCCAGGGTCATAGTAGAGCCGTTGCTCAACGTGATCTTATTGTCTCCATTCGGCGAGCCCCAGACGACGTACAGAACATCGTCTTTGATGCTGCTGAGCAAACTGCCTATGTTGAAGGTCAACGACCCTGAATTGCCGATGTCGATCCAATGATGTGTGGTGTCTGAAGAGCCGAAAGGATCCCAGCCGCAGTTGCTCAGACCGCAGCCACCAGGAGCAGCCGGCTGACCCGTCCAATTAACTGCATTTGGACCAGCTACAACGGGTTGAGCGAGATTTGCTGTGATCCCGTCAGATTGACCGTAGTTTGTGAAGGCGATCGTGGCCGCATTCGCGCTGCCTGAAAATCCGACCATCGCGGCAAAAGCCGCAGCATATAAGCTCTTTCTCATGAAAAACCCCTTTTCGCAAAATTGGACCTCGGCGCGTCCATTTTAATAGATGCTTTAGAAAACGCAATATCTAATTAACGAATAGTTAATTGTTCAGATTCGGGCATTTAATTTAAATCTGGACGTGACCGGCGCGGTTGAAGTTTCAAGTCGCCAGACGTTCGGAAAGGGGTAGCAGGACGCCACACGCACCCAAGAGATTCCTGCGGGGTGCTGTTGTAGCTTGGGGAAGCAGCGAGGCAGAATCGTCCGTCCTCCGGATGACTGCAAATCGCAGTTCATTTGCAGCTGCCTCAGTTCAAGGCAGACCTGCCATCGGCGACCGAAAGCTCAAGGTGAGAGCTCGGCAAGCTGCAACGGCAGCTTCGGGTGCTATCCGGAAACACGCTCGCTCGCGAAGCTGCCCGTAGAACGGCTCGCCGGAAACCACCAGGTCGATGATGTTGAGAAGGGCATCGCCCGATCCATCGCTCGCTTGATTTGAAGAGCGAGACGATCGGATCCCTCAGGAGGAGGACGGTGACGCAATGCTCTTTGCTTGGCCCGATGACGCCGCATGTATCGTTTGGAGCGTGTGTGCATGAAACAACGCCTCAAAAGTATAATTTGGAAAGTCGAAGCTTAGTTGAGACTGCGGTGACTTCAAAACATTTGGTTTTGGAACAACAGACGTTGGGGGGCCGCGGAGCGCGGCCCCACCTTTCTCAAAGCCGGTGCTAAGCCAGCCGGAACGCGGCGCCGCTCTGACGTCGACCCCGATAGGCCAGGAAACCGATGCCGAAGAAGCCGGTGATCATCATCGCCCAGGTAGACGCTTCAGGGACCGCAGACACGCTGAAGTTCGCCGTTTCGAAGGCGTCCTGCGCGGGACTGTTGTTGAAGCTGACCGAGAGGATCTGGTCTCCCGGCGTCGCATTGAACTGGACATACTGGGAGAATGCCTGATTTCCGTTCGTCACGGCGAAATTCAGGCTGCTCGCAGTAAAATCGTAGGTCCCCTTCGTGGAGGTGACATGGAGCAGGTTGTAGGTGTCCGGAGATCCCCAGAGAAAGCTCAAATAGTTGATCGGGTTTTGGAAGGTGAGCACCGCAGGCTCACCGGAGGTCGGACCGGCTGCGAGGAATGTCCCGCCGTAGACCCCTCCCTTTGGGATGTCAGCGAACGGCTCGTCGCTGGTATAGACTGTGCCGCCGCTTAGTGTAGCGACCGATCCACCATTCAGGCCGGCGCTGCTCAGGCTGAGAAAGGGACCGGTGCCGCCCCCCAAGCTGCCCACCACCATTGCCTGCGCGGGCTGAATTGCTGCGGTCAGGGCAAGAGCCGCAATTCCCGATAGTATTAACCTCATGTCAGTCTCCAATCGTGACGCGGCGCACAGCGCGCCGGATCGCAGGCATTAAGAGCCGACATTGCCACTTGTTCCTGATTTCATTAAATTTCGATTAGAATGCTTGTTGAGGGCTTTAGCCTGTTCAAGGCCCCGATCCGTAGTCTCTCAACGCGAGATTCCGACTTTTCCCGGCAGGTCTGATCTCTGAGGTGCTTACCTGTTCCCGCGAAATCTGGCAGGGCGCCGTAGGCGACGGCGAGCATGACCATCGTCCGTTCAATCAATCTTCCGACCGCACAAAAAAAGACCGCCCGAAGGCGGTCTTTCAACAGATTGATTGTGGCTGGTATCAGGCCGCAGTCAGGGCCAACGCCTGGTTGCGGCGGCGGTAGGCCATAAAGCCGACGCCAGCGAAGCCAAGGATCATCATGGCCCAGGTGGAGGGCTCGGGAACGGCGCTCGCGAAACCGTCGATGCGGAAGGCGGTGGGCGGGCCTGTGTCGGTGAGCTCAACTGTGAGCGTGTTTGAACCAAACAGCGGGCTGAATGAGAAAGCGTGGAGCTGATTGAAGTTCTCGTAAACAGTGCCGAACAGGGATGCGATCGGAACACCGTTCAGAAAAATCGTACCGAAGTTATCGGCTCCCCAGAAGCCCGAAACCGTTGCGGTACTGTCAGCCGTGAACGTCGTCGTGAACGTCACCGTGCTGTTGCCCGCACCACCGCCGCCATCTACGGACACCCAGCGGGATCCGGCGTTATCGGCAATATAAGCGGGGTTATAGTAGGTGACGGCAGCGCCACCGCCGACCACGGAGTAGTTAGGATCGATCGCCCCGTCGTTTGGCCCATTAATACCTGTGTTGAAGAGCGTCACCGAAGCGCTGGCTGCGCTCATCCCGAGACCCACAACGGCAGCGACCGTGAGGGCGGCCAAACGGCCCTTTGACCAAAACGACATAAAGAGAATCCCTTTCTTTTAAATTGCTTTTTGGTGGTATCAATTCATCGGCCCCTCTGCAAGCAGAAGGTTTATGAAAGTTAACGCTTGAACTGTTGCCCACGAGACAAGCGGCAGTAGACTCAAACATTAGATTTCGGCCCCCATTCAGGATCATCGGCTCTCGCGTTTTTGCCGTCCATTGCCGCGATCAAGCCTTTGATGCAAATGCAGAAAAATCCGTTTTACCGCCGAAGCGACGCTGCAGCGGAGCCATGTTCGGCCCTCCTTCGCCGAGACCATATTCAATGAGACGGTCTAAGGACTAAAATGACTGCCAACGAGTGTTGCCCCAAAACCTCTGGACAATCCTGTTTCATCCCCGACGCCCCGACCTTGGTTCGGGAACCATCACGAACAGCCAATTCAATTAGCAGCTCATCCTGCGCGAGGGATTTGCCAGCCAAACGCTTAACCGCGCAGGCACCGGCACTCCGCTCGATGGGCGCTTCCAAATTCCTGAGACCCGAGCCCGCAATTCCCGTTACACCTCTTCGGGAAAACCCGCCACAGGCGCCTGTTATTGAAGCCATCTGGAGCTAGCAGGACAAAGCCTCGGTTGCGTCTTTTCGCGGTTTGCCGTGTTAATTCCCCCGGCCGACAGTCCGAACCGCTATATGTGGACTTGCGCCCTTCGGATTATGGTGCCGGGCGGCGCTCCGGAATTACGCGGTGCTGATCAAGAAGCTGCGGCCGGGCAAATTTGCTCCATCCAGCGCTCTTGCCAGCTTCGCCCGGGATTACAGACAGCGGGACGGAATGTACTTGGACCGTGCGCAAGATTGGTGCAGCACTTTTCGCATCTGCGGGAAATGCAAACGTCAGGGTGCACACTCCCATCCGCGGCAGGATGCCCTACGCCTGGTCTCGCGCCACCCCACCTTCCCTTCGGGCGGCCTTCTCGCTGATCCCGTCTGCGGCAGGCCTTAGCCGATCTACCCGGCGACTGGGCCGGAAAGCGTTCTGAGCCCCGCCTCAATAGTAGCGATGTCCTCTTCCAGCTGGGCGATCGAAGGGCGGCAGTCAAACCCCGCCCTTGCCTTCAGGTCGACGGCCAGGCGCTGGCGGTGCATTCTCAGATGCTCGAGCGACTCGCGGTCTTTCAGACGTGCATACCCCTCAACGATCAACTCGATTGCACTCGGCATAAGCGCTCCGAAATCAAAAATTTCTTTTACCACTTGCCGGAGACTAGAGGGAAAAGAAGCCGAAGTAAATTGACTCCGGTTCAGCTCCAGCGCGTACGGTTTCGACGTGAGATTGTCATTAGCGCAGATGAAATATCGCTCGTCTGGCCATGTACTGGGGCATGCTTGGTTCGCGCCGCTCCCACGAAAAGCACGGTCCAGTTTGCCGGAAACGGAACAGCGCCAGGCGCGGCCACGCCTGCGATTGCGCAATCAGAGCGAGCGAATTTTGCGGGCCTCATGACATGCATCGCGGACCTGAACTAAATCATTCCCACCAAACAGGAGGCAGGATTTCAGTACGCAGAAAGTATGTCAGACTTGCCCGTCTTAATTTGCCGTGTCAGCCTGAGTTCCAGAGCACAGCGTGGTCGACGACGAAGCAGCTGCGCACCATCACAATTAGCGGACCTCATAATGCTCCCCGAATGTTTCGAGCAGTCTCTGCTCCGCTCCCTCAACGCGCGGCCAAAGGCTCAGCCACAATGTCACCTTCCTCTACCGACAGGATCGCGCTCTTCATCGATGGAGCCAATCTCTACGCGACGGCGAAAACTCTGGGCTTCGACATCGATTACAAGCGCCTGCTGAAGGAGTTTCAGAGCCGCGGGACGCTGCTTAGGGCGTTCTACTACACCGCGATAATCGAGGATCAGGAGTACTCCTCGATCCGGCCGCTGATCGACTGGCTCGACTACAACGGCTACACCGTCGTCACCAAGGCGACCAAGGAGTT